>CAVQCA010000001.1:0-3487 GCA_963710815.1 uncultured Gammaproteobacteria bacterium
AGGCGTTGGGGATTCTAGAGTGAGATGAGATGAAACCCTTTAAGTTTTTCCTCATCCTCATTACACTGGCCCTGACTGGAAAACCCTCCATCACAGCCAAGAGCCGTGTGGATCCTGTATCTATTGTTGGACAATCCGACCTCACCCAAACTCCCACACCTGGCTTCCAGATCCATATTCCAATCATCTTTGACTGCACTGAAAAAACGACCGGATGAATATCATCAAAATTGACCCCTCCTCAAAATGCGGATTTCTTAATATAATCAGGATAAAACCACACCTTGAGGGCTGAGCCATGTTCAAAGAAAACAAGCGGCAACTCCAACCTTACCTGATCAGCAATGTCAACGACCTGCCGGAAAAACAACGGAAGCTGTTGGAAAGCTCCTGGTCGGGGACGTTCTTTCGGGAATTCTACAGTCGAGTGGCCGAAGAGCCTTTTGCCGAGATGTATGTTGATTTTCCGTCCCGGCCGAATGCACCCATCAACGAACTGGTCAGCCTGGAATTCCTCAAAGCGGGCAACGGCTGGACGGATGAAGAGATGTATCAGCATTATCTGTTCGATTTGCAGACCCGGCATGCCTTGGGATTGGACCAGTTGGGCGAAGCGCACTTTGAGTTGCGCACGCTGTACAACTTTCGCCAGCGGCTTAGCCAGCACATGCAAGAGACGGGGATCAACCTGCTGGACCAGGCCTTCGAGCAAGTGACAGATGCCCAAATCGAGGCCTTTCAACTCAAGACAGGCCAGCAACGCATGGACAGCGTGCTCTTGGGGAGTAACATTCGCCAGATGGGGCGCGTGCAACTACTGGTCGAAGTGTTGCAGCGCACGCAGCGCATGTTAAGTGAAGCCGACCAGACCCGCTACGCTGAAGACTTTGCTCCCTATCTGCACGGTCATTCCGGGCACTACATCTACCGGCTCAAGAGCGAAGAATTTCCGACCCATCTGCAGCGCATTGGTGAACTGATGCAGCGCCTGGTTGAAGAACTGCGTCCTACTTATGACCAGGAACCAACCTACCAAGTCTTGGCTCGCGTCTTTGCTGAACACTTCAAGATCGAAGAACAGGATGTGAAAACCAAGGCAGCCCAAGAACTCAGCGCCCAGAGCCTGCAATCACCGGATGATCTGGAAGCCACTTATCGAGAGAAGCGCGGTCAGGGTTACCAGGGCTACTCTGCCAACCTCACCGAAACCTGTGTGCCCGAGAACCCTTTTCAGTTGATCACCAAAACGCAGACGGCTCCCAACTGCACCGATGACAGTCAACTGTTAGCCGAAGCCCTGCCCAACCTGAAAGAGCGCACCGACTTGGAAACGCTCTATGCGGATGGCGGTTTCGGTGGGCTTCAGGCAGATCCGGTGCTCCAGAAGCAAAAGGTGGAACTGGTGCAGACCGCCATCCGCGGGCGCCAACCCGATCCCGAGAAGCTACATCTGGCTGACTTCGAGATCAAGCTGGATGAGGAGAGCGGCAAGCCCTTGCAGGTCACTTGCCCACAGGGGCAGCACGTTCCGGCTCACACGACCCATCAGCAGAAAGGCTTCGTGGCCCACTTCGACCCATCCATCTGCCAGACTTGCTCCTTTTTCGAAAAAGGCCAGTGCCCGGCCCAAGCCGGTAAACGGGATGAACGCCATCATTTGCGCTTTACCCAAGCCCAAGCGCAGGCAGCTCAGCGCCGGCGGCGCAGCCGAGAGCGCAAGAAAGAAGCCGGCAACCTGCGTTCGGCGGTGGAAGCCACGGTGCGCAGTGTGAAACACCCCTTCCCGGCAGGCAAGTTACCCGTGCGAGGCCAATTCCGGGTAGCCTGTATGGTAATCGGATCAGCCGCCCTAACCAACGTGCGGCGTATTCAACGTTACCTGAAAGCGAAAAACAAGGGGCAGGCCCCTGCAACGGCTGCCTCGGAAGGGCATAACGGGGTAGTTGCCGAGGAAGTGGGCACTTTTTGGGCTCGAATTTGGGCCAAATGGGAGTGGGTGGTAGGCCGTCCCCAGGTCACCCGGCTGATTTTAGCTTGTTAAAGTACTGCTTTTTACAGTGCAGTCATCTTTAAAACAGACATTGAGCGCACCGCCCTGATGGCCCTGTATAACAGCACTCAAGGGGAGAATTGGATCAATAACTCCGGTTGGAACACGAGCAGTCCCATTTGCACCTGGTATGGGGTCACTTGTGACAGCTTTGGAAATGTTACCAATCTTGTCCTGGACCAGAACGGGTTAGATGGCGCCATTCCGCCGGAAATTGGCAAACGGGTTAATTTACAGGTACTTGACCTTTCATGGAACTTATCCCTATCGGGATCTATTCCACCAGAGATCGGCAAGCTGGTGAGTTTGCAATCTCTCAACCTTTCCTAGGCAACCGAATTTTTATCTATCCCGCCAGAGATCGGAGAGTTGGTAAATTTGGAGTCTCTCGACCTATCCCACAACCATTTTTCATCTATCCCGCCGGAAATCGGTAAACTTGTAGACTTGGAAAAGCTTGAAATTCATTCAACGAACTGTCAGGTATCATCCCACCAGAAATAGGCAACCTGGTCAATTTGCAAGTGCTCCGTCTTTTCAACAACCAATAATCAGGATCTATCCCATCGGAGATCGGCAATTTGGTCAATTTGCAGTCTCTCGATCTGGATGTCAACCAACTTTCGGGGCTTATTCCATCAGAGATCGGCAACCTGGTCAATTTGCAGTCTCTCGACCTGTCCGCTCAACCAACTTTCGGGTCCTATACCGTTGGAGATCGGCAAACTTGCTGAATTTGAGTTGGCTGGGCTTGTCCAGCAACCAACTTTCAGGATCCATACCAGCGGAGATCGGCAATCTGGTGAATTCGGTGTCCCTACACCTCAGCCAAAACCAACTATCAGGATCAATTCCGCCGGAGATCGGCAATCTGGCCAATCTACATGAAATTTGGCTGTGGGACAACCAATTATCAGGATCAATTCCACCGGAGATCGGTAAACTGGTACACTCGGACCGACTTCGACCTTTTCTACAACGAACTGTCAGGCACCATCCCGTCTCAGAAATAGGCAACCTGGTGAATTTGCAGATGCTCCGTCTTTTCGACAACCAACTTTCAGGATCTATTCCGCCTGAGATCGGCGAACTTGCTGAATTTGAGGGCGCTAGTCCTGACCGACAACCAGCTTTCAGGACCCATCACGGCAGAGCTTAGCAACTTGAACCGAACTTGACATCCCTTTACCTTGACCATAATCCCAGTCTGGTTTGCTGGGAGACCCAAGCGGCTCTGGATTGGGCTTTAGCTTTACCCACTTACTGGGGACCTAAACAGGCATGTTAAGCCCCCAGAATTTTCTGGTTCCCTGACCAAGTTAAAGACGCTTAACTCGATTCCAGGTTTGCAGGCAGTCGTTCTTTGAAAAGGAGAGAACGGCTGCTTGCTTTATACAGGAAATTGCAACCGTTGATATCCGCATTCGCAATAGGCAT
>CAVQCA010000002.1:0-3784 GCA_963710815.1 uncultured Gammaproteobacteria bacterium
TACCATTTACCTTCTCCCAAAGGAATACTCATGTGTTAATCTCGGTAACCCTGGCGTTTCTCAACTGGCGTAAAACTCTACTCATCGCTTCGCTCTTGAGGCCGAAGAAATCGTAATCGACATCCTGTCTGATGTCGCCAGGCGAAGAAGAGATTAATAATTCGTGCCGGAACAGTAGGTCTGCTCGCTGACGAACTCCGTTTCTGCCCAAGCGGAAACGAGATTATCGCAATTACAGTTTAGCAATAAATGAGGTCACTGTATACTGTGGATATCCGCAGGTGACATAAGATATTGTTTATGCTATAAAGAGGTTGTTTGCCGGTTGCTCTGTTATGAATAGACCATCTCATCTTTTTGAGCCAAAACGTAATGAGAATACAAAAATAAGCTTTTTTGTTCAATCAATACAAGGAAGAAAAGGAGGTTTGTCATGCCATCTGCTGATGGGACAGTTTTAGGGTCCAAAGTCCGAAATATAATTGCAATCGGATTTTCCATATTATTGATCATGACTGCAATGCTTACTATCGGTGGAGTTCATACGAAAGTGGAGGCGTCTCAAAGTGGGAAAATAATATCCACAGCTACGGATCCACATGATTTTATTCAAGATAACTCCTCAGAGGCTCTTGGTGGTAATTCGATAGCAGAGGAAACATCTGCGTCTACAATATCAGATACAGAAGAATCCTTCCAATCCCTCTTACAACACTCGATGATGTTGAGAATTCGTGGAATACGCTTAACCAGAATTGGATAAACAGCAATCAGTGGAAAAGTGGATGGATTTATCTTTCAGTTATCACTGAATATGAAGGTACCCTGGGCGTTGATCCGGAGACAAATATGCCTTTACCAAACAAGTCGATTTGGGAAACATGGGTGTTTAAGGGGTCCAACGGACAAGTGGAAACGATGCTTACACGTCGAACAGACTTAGAGCGAGGCAACACCTGGATACATTCCTGGTCTAACGGCGAAAATGTAAACCATAATACTGGAACTAAATATCCAAATTCTTACTGGAAAACCTTCGATCTTTCAAGTGACATGGGATGTTTCAGCCTGCTAAAGGACGCATCAAGCTTCAATGCAACACAACGAGTTATAGGAACACGATTGCAATATGTAGTTACGAAAACCCTCACACACAATCCACCAATAAAGATCTTGATTATGGGCGTACCTATATATACACCGAGATATCTTGCAGTAGAGATGGCGAGAGTGGTTCACCAATAAGTAGTGAAACGGTGGATATTACTGAAGAGGGCGAACGAGTAGTTACTAATTACTCACATGATTACATGATCCAGGAAGGGATCGAACCGCCCCTGAAGAACTTTTACTAAAGTTCGAGAAGTAAATGTAAAAGGGCGATAATTGTAGTGGACCCATAAAGTTGGACACTTTAAGGCATTCTTAGGGGGATCCCTCTACGGAATGGGATATCCACCATGTCGTCTCAAATTCCACCGGTGTCAGGTATCCCAATGATGAATGGATGCGTTTGGTCATATACACATCCTCAATAAAATGCCCAATCTCTTTGAGAGCATTCGTGAAGTTTAGATACTCTGATAAGTCCACCTCCTCTTCTTTGATCGTACGCATCAATCGTTCAGCATAGCCATTTTCTTCAGCTTTTCCAACTGCCGCCATACTGATTTGGATACCATGTGCCTTCAGCAAACCGGTATAGTCGTAGGCAGCATACTGAACTCCCTGATCACTGTGATGGATGTCAGGCTGACCTTTCCGCAGGGCCATTCTCAAGGCTGTCAGTGTCAATTCCTGATCCAATAATCGGCTCAGACACCAACCTCGCACCGAGCGGGTGAAAACATCCAGGATGATCGCCAGATAGACGAAATCTTGCTGAAGACGTACAAAGGTGATATCACTGGCCCACACCTGGTCAGGGTACATGATTTCCAGATCCTTGACCAGATTGGAATATCGCGGATAGGTATGTTCACTATCGGTTGTGCGTTTTTCGGCTTTCTCAGCGGCCGTAGCAGCCCTTTTTGCCCCATTATACGGCTGAACACGTTTACGATTGAGCCCCATATGTGATAGGGAGTGCGTCGCAATTGATGTGTCAATCGCCGGGTACCATAGGTCGGAAACTCACCGGCAATTTTTTCGATGGATGCTACCAACTCACTTTCATCGATCTGTACTGGCTGATAGTAATAGGTGCTGTGTGGCAATCCAAGTAACTCGCATCCAGATTGGGTCGGATAGCTTTCTTCCTGGTTCAACATGCGCACTATCTCCCGTTTTCGTGCGTTGGAGAGCTCAAGAATTTGGAAACTTTTTTTGCCATTTCCAGTTCCATGGCCAAACGTCCCACCATGCGCTCTAATTCAGCAATACGTTGCTCTCTGATCATCATTGTTCAGCCCGGTACCTTCAAAGAGCATGGGAGAACGTTCAATGAATTCTTGTTTCCATCGTGATAGTACCAAGTCTTTGATCCCATATTCACGACTGGCCTGTGCTGCACTCTTCTGCTCGGATATCATTTCCAGCACAATCCTCGCCTTGTATTCAGCTGTAAATTTCCTTCTGTTTACCATTCTGGACCTCTTTCCTGGATCATAAATCCTACTTAGCTATGTGTCCAGTTCTTGGGGTCCATTACAGTTTTCACTCTTGTCCCTTATGCCACTTCCTATGCGATAATGTTGTTTCAATTGAGTGTAGGGACGACCAGAGGGGCCTTGATGGGCTTAGCTTATGGCGTTGCACGTGCATCTTCATCCATTGGTTCGTCAGTATATACACATCTAGGCCAATACGATATTGATTCCATTACCGGGAAGATTTTGTTGCGAAGCATACCTTATTTACATATTTCGAATGGAATAATGCTTCTGATCATCGGAGAGGCTTTGGCAGTAAATGTTCTGTTTATAAACTGACCCGAGTGAAGTTTGAAGATTGGCAGACCAATTACAAATGGAGCGTCGAAAAAATAAACGCTATCTGGGAGATCAACCATGCAAACGAAAATAATATTTCTAGGCTCGTTCTTGTTATTCCTGGCTGCCTGCACCGCTTTTCCATCCCAGCCTGGACGGACACAAGAACCTCTGAGGACCCCAACGTCAACGCAAGCCGTCCAGGAACCGGTGGCTCAAACCTCAGAGGATGGTTCGGTATCCAAAAGCCCGGTTGCTGGTTCTGAAATATTGCCCCCGACATTAGCACCCGGGATGCCCTGTCCCATCACTCCCATCCAGGAAGATTTTGGGGATGGATTTAGTCCGGTCCAAGGAGAATATCCGGTCTGGATTTCGAGTTCGGGACAAATGCTATGGTCGTCTATGGGGCCCAATGTGCTGCCCCCCGCTTCAGGGACCGCTCCGGTTTGTTGAAGCTCACTTGATCAAAGTCGGTGTTTTTGTGGATCAGCGTGTAGAAGGTGATTTGCAGGTCACCGGTCGCCAGTTGGATGGCGACAGCCTCGTTTATTTCCCGCAGGACGGTCAACTTGCACGCGTCGATGAAGAGACCCTGCAATTACTTGAGATACCACCTGACTACGAGATAATCCCTTCCACGCACATCCCTACAAAATTTCCCTCACCGCCGGGTAAGTCTCAAACCGGAATAGGTGCTATTATATATCTAAATCCTGGATGTTACCAACTTACAGCAACAATTGCTGAATACACTGTAAAATTCGTGTTCGAAATATTGGACGAATAGATCTATCCTTTTTTCGACTAATAGGGAAACCCACAGGTTTTCGTTCGAGAGACAACCTGTGGAT
>CAVQCA010000003.1:0-29207 GCA_963710815.1 uncultured Gammaproteobacteria bacterium
GCAGCGACCTCATCATTGGCGGGGCCGGGAATGATGAAATCTTCGGTGACGCCGACTGGCTGGCGACCGATGTTAACTGGGCATGGTCGGAGCAACAGGGGAGTCGCGTCTATGTGCCGGTCACCGGCGAAGACTATCCGGCCGGCGGTGCGGCCGATACGGTTTATGGTGGCGGCGGGGACGATTTTGTCCACGGGCAGGCGGGCGACGACGTCGTCTTCGGCGATGCGGGTAATGATTATCTCGTGGGCAACGAGGGCAGCGACACGCTGGCCGGAGGTGCGGGTGATGACCGTATTTTCGGTGATGACGGATCCACGGATTTCACCACACACGGCAGCGATCTCATCGACGGGGGTGCTGGAAACGACTACCTCGTCGGCCATGCCGGCGATGACAGGATTACGGGCGGCGAGGGGGATGACACGCTGTTCGGTGATGCCGGCCTGTCCCAGATTCCGCTGGAGTGGCACGGCAATGATGACCTGTCCGGCGGAGATGGCAACGACACGCTCTATGGTCACGGAGGCGATGACACGCTGCACGGCGGTAACGGCGATGATGCACTCTACGGGGATGAGGGTGACGATCTGGCATACGGCGGCATCGGTGCGGATGTCCTGTCCGGCGGAGACGGCACGGACAGGATGTATGGCAATGACGGGGATGACCGGCTTGAGGGGGGCGCCGGTAATGATCTGCTGGATGGCGGCTCCGGCACGGACGAACTCGTCGGCTCTGCAGGCGATGATACCCTGATCGGCGGTTCCGGTGATGACGAGCTCTATGCCGGCATCGGCGATGACGCCCTGTTCGGAGGAAGCGGCGATGACCTGCTGCAGGGCTTTGACGGGGAGGATATCCTCAGCGGCGGCGCCGGCAATGACGGTGTCGTCGGAGGGGCCGGCAACGATCGCTACGTCTACAGCCTGGGTGATGGCGTGGATATTTTCGCGGATTCCTCCGGCGCCGATAGCGTGCAATTCGGTCCGGGTATCGAGCTGGAATCGGCCGCGGTGTTTCTTTCCAGTGGATACCTGATTTTCCAGTACAATCCGGCGGACGCGCTCTACATCCAGGACAATGCCGTTGAACGCTATGTGTTCGCGAACGGTGTCGTACTGTCACCCGGGCAGATTCTTGAGCATGCGACTTCGATCGGAGGCGGCAGCGGGAACGATTCCATTGCGGGTACGGATACGGACGACGTGTTTCTGCTGGGGCCGGGTGATGACCTGTTCACCGGAGGCGGCGGCGATGATGTCTACGTGTTCAATGCCGGCGACGGCCATGATGTCATCGAGGATGTCCGCGGGACGGTGGATGCCCTGGTGCTGGGGCAGGGTGTGGAGCCTGCCAATATGACCGTCAGCCGGCAGGGACTGGACCTGCGCATCGATTTCGGCTCCACCGACAGCCTCACCATCCGCAACTGGTTTGTCGGTCAGCAGATCGAGGTGTTCGACTTCTACAATGGCGTGCAGATTACGGCCCGGACCATGGAACTGCTCTCCGGCGCGCCGTCGTTCGTAGGCGATGCGAGCCGTGACCTCCTCGTCGGTGGTCCGGAGGACGAGATCTTCCGTGGCAACGGCGGTGACGATACGCTGGCTGGCGGCGGCGGGGCCGATGACTACATCTACAACACCGGGGACGGCCTCGACCGGATCGAAACGACGGCGACGGGCGCGAACGACCGGCTGGTGTTCGGCGATGGCATCGACACGGATCACATCGTGGCGCAGTCGGTCGATTCCGGTGATGAGGAGATTCTTGAAATCCGCTTTCTCGATGCGCTTGGGCGGGTGATCGCAGGTCAGGGCATCGATATCGTCACGCGTCCCGCCGGTGTGCCGGCGGATGGGTCATATGATTATGGTGTAGAGACCCTGGTTTTCGCGGATGGGACGACACTGACACCGGCACAGCTCATCCAGCAATCCGTCAACCAGGCGCCGCAACTGCTTATGCCGCTGCCGGATCAGGCAATCGATGAAGATGCGGCCTTTTCATACCGGCTTACCAGCGGTGCTTTCGCCGATCCCGACCCGGTGGACAGTCTGGCCTATTCGGCCAGTCAGGCCGACGGCACGCCATTGCCGGACTGGTTGTTTTTCAATCCCTATACACAGGAATTTTCCGGCACGCCGGCCAACGGGGATGTCGGCTGGCTGGACATCGCCGTGACGGCGACGGATGGCCGCGGCGCCGCGGTGAACGATGTTTTCCGCCTCACCGTCAATAACACGAATGACGTGCCTATTCTGGTCGCGCCACTGCCGGACCAGACGGCGCGGGATGGCAGTGACTATGCCTACAGCGTGCCGGACGGGAGCTTCACCGACCCGGATCCCGATGACAGCCTGACCTACACGGCAAGCTTGCCCGGAGGTGAATCGTTGCCCGCCTGGCTGACTTTCAACACTGAGCTGCGCGGCTTTTCGGGCACCCCGACGGCGGCCGATGTCGGACTGCTGGAGATCGAGCTGACGGCGACCGACCGTTCCGGCGCCGCGGTCTCGGACCGATTCACGATCGATGTGCAACCCGCCGAGGTTGCGCCGAATGTCATCAGCGGAAACGACGGGAGTGACATCCTGGTTGGAACCGACGGTGTTGACTGGATCTATGGAAAACGCGGCAATGACATCCTTTACGGATACGGGGCAGACGATGTCATCGACGCGGGACGCGGCCGGGACCAGGTATATGCCGGCAGCGGTGACGATCTGGTCAATGCATCCCGGGGCAATGACATCCTCTATGGTGAATCCGGCGATGATGTGCTGAACGGCCAGAAGGGTGATGACATTCTCGACGGAGGCGAGGGTAATGATCGGCTGGATGGTGGCGCAGGAACTGACCGCCTGCTCGGGGGTTCGGGGAATGACAGTCTTGCCGGTGGCGATGCCGATGATAACCTGGATGGCGGCACAGGCAGTGACAGCTATTACTTCAACCGCGGGGATGATCTGGATACGATTGTTGAATCCGCTATGAGCGATCCGCTTGAACCCACGGCTACCCCGGAACTCGACAGTATCGAATTCGGTGAGGATATCGCTCCGGAACAATTGTGGTTCGAGCGGCAGGGCGATGCGCTGGTGGTCAGCGTCATCGGCACCCGCGACGAGGTCCGGATCGCCGACTGGTATCTGGGCCAGGACCATCAGATCGAGGAATTCCATACGGCGGATGGCTCGGTGCTGCTCAATACACGCGTCGATCAGCTGGTATTCGCCATGGCCTCGCTGGCCGAGCCGCATTTCGGCGAACTGAGCCTGCCGATGGACTACCAGGAGGAACTCCAGCCCGTCATAACCCAGGCCTGGCAGGCGGCCTGAGTTGCTTGGTTCACAACAGCCATAAATACCGTTTTCACCGCAGAGACGCAGAGGACGCTGAGAAATTCATTAACGAAAACAATTAAATTCCTTTGCGTTCTTTGCGTCTCCTTTGCGGTGAGTTTGTTTCTTTATGGATGAGCACTGATTATTTCTCTGCGTTCCTGGCGTCTCTGCGGTGAGTTTATTTCTTTACCATCGCGGACAGTCCATGAGTTTGGACGTGTGTGATAAGCTTCCGGCATGCACATGCGTCGTGACATGCTGGCGATTCTCTCGGACGGTCAGTTCCATTCCGGCGAGGCGCTGGGGCTGGCGCTGGGAGTCAGCCGCATGGCGATATGGAAACGTATTCGGGCGCTGCGCGAATGCGGCGTACCACTGGACGTGGTGCGCGCCCGGGGTTACCGCCTGCCGGCCGCCGTTGAGCTGCTCGATGCCAGGGCCATACAGGACGGGCTTGGAGCCGCGGCACGCGATCGACTGGCGAGCGTCGATACCTTTCTGGAGATCGATTCCACCAATACCTGGTTGCGTCAAAGGGCACTGGAGGGCGCTCCTTCCGGCAGCGTGTGTGTCGCCGAGATGCAAAGCGCCGGACGCGGTCGTCGCAACCGTCACTGGGTTTCGCCGTTTGCCGCCAGTCTGTACCTCTCCCTGTTGTGGCGATCGTCAGCCGCTGCGGCGGAACTCGGAGGACTCAGTCTGGCCGCAGGCGTGGCCATCGTGCGCAGCCTGAAGATTTTTGGTATCGATACGGCGGGACTGAAGTGGCCGAACGACGTTCTGGTCGATGGCGCCAAACTGGCGGGAATATTGATCGACGTGATCGGCGAGTCGACGGGACCGTGTTCCGTGATCATCGGCATCGGCATCAACGTGGCCATGCCGGAGACGGCGGCCGTGCAGATTGACCAGAACTGGACCGACCTGCGGCGGCTGACGGGCCGGGAAACGATTTCGCGCAACCGGCTCGCATCGGCCGTACTGGACCACACGGTTGCAGCGCTCGAGGAATTCGAGCGTTCGGGTCTGCAGCCCTTCCTGGAAGAATGGAGCCGGCATGATGTCATCCAGGACCGGCAGGTCAGCCTGCGACTGCCCAACGAGGTGATACAGGGCCGGGCCTGCGGGATCGATGCGGGGGGCGCCCTGCTGGTTGACACGGCATCGGGGCGACGGCGTTTTGCCTCCGGCGAGGTCAGTCTGAGAATTGCTCCGTGATTGTGCTTGATGTCGGCAACTCCTCGGTCAAGTGGGCGACCGAGAACAATGGCGTGCTGGAAGGCGTCGGGCGGTTTTATTATCGTGACGAGGGTTTCACGCGTTCGGCCAGCCGGGCCTGGGAAGGTTTGCCTGCACCGCGGGTTTTCGCCGTTGCCAACGTTGCAGGCACAGGAATGGAGCGCGAAATATCCGAGTGGGCCGGGCAGGTCTGGGACACGGCGCCGTGTTACATCCGTGCGACGAACCAGGCGGCGGGAGTGACCAATGCCTACCGGGAACCGGGCGCCCTGGGCGCCGACCGCTGGGCAGCGATCGTTGCAGCACACCACGATACTGAAAATCCCGTGTGCGTCATCGACTGCGGCACGGCCATTACCCTGGATGTCGTGGATGCCACCGGCAGGCATCTGGGCGGTCTCATCGCGCCGGGTCTGGCCATGATGCGGCGTTCCCTGGCGCAGGAGACCGTCGCCATTGGTCCGCTGCCGGACGCGGTGGACGGGCTGCCGTCGATCTTTTCAAGGAATACGACAGAGGGTGTCAACAGCGGGGTAATGTACATGGCCGGCGCGCTCATTGATCGGGTAATCGGGGAGGCTGCCGCCGGCTGCGGTCGCAATCTCGAGGCCGTGATTACCGGCGGTGATGCCGAAATACTGCTGCCACTGTTGCGTTGCACGCCACGTTACGACCGGCATCTGGTACTCAAGGGGATTGCCCTTATCGCCCGGGAGATGCTATGCGGCACGTAATTTATCTGCTGGTTGTCGTGAATCTCGTCTATTTTTCCTGGAACATGCTACAGAGCGTGCCCCACAAGGGAGGCGCGAGTCTCGTCGCACGTATACCACCCCATGTCAGGCGTCTGGAGACCATTCAGGAACGCGCGGCGAAGAATGCCTCCTCCATGGACGAGAATGCCCGCGACATCAGCGGCGGGCCGCCTGTGGATGCAAGTCCGTCAGGGAATGCCGAGGCACAGCCGGAGACGGCGGATATCAACCTGGTTCAAACACTGACAGCATCCGAACCGCCAGCGGCGGTTACTCCATCGTTGAGCTGTCATGTGCTTGGCCCTTTCCAGGACGATTCGGAAATGAAAGCCGTCGAAGCCCGCCTGAACCAGCTCGGGTATCAACCGAGGGTGCGTACCAGCGATGTTCAGGAAGGGAACGGTTACTGGGTCTACCTGCCGGCCATGGAGCGCGAAGAGGCTTTGCGGATTACCCGCATGATGAAGCAGAAAAATGATCTGGATTACCTGATCCTGAAGGGTAATGCCATCTCCCTGGGCGTGTATGACAGTCCCTCCCGGGTGGATATACGCCTGAAGATGCTCCACAAGTACGGGCTTGAACCCGTTGTGGAGCCCCGCTATGCAACACGCACCGCGTACTGGCTGGATCTTGATCAGCCGGATGACGAGCGCGGCGTTCTGAAAACGATCCGGGGTGAGTATCCGGACGTCGAGGCGCGGGATGCCGCCTGCGAGTGAATTGCAGCAGGCGGGGCGTTTGATTAGAATAGCCGGCTAGTTCAGGGTTCAGATGCTGGCGTAGCTCAGTTGGTAGAGCAGCTGATTTGTAATCAGCCGGTCGGGGGTTCGACTCCTCTCGCCAGCTCCAATCTATCAGAGACCTGGAGCATTACCTGTTGTCGCGTCTTTCCACCGTCTCCGGATCCGGGTCGGCGGTGATCGGCCGGTAGATTTCCACCCGCTTGCCCTCCTCGCGTTTGGTGTCGAGCCGGGTGATCTTTCCGAAGATTCCCGCTCAAGGCAGATCTGTGACGAGCCAATCCGGATATGCAGCTACCTGTCCTCCTTGCCTCCCCCCATCGCCTTTCGAAGACTTGTTTCATAGGCATTCAAGGCGCGAAGCTGATCCTCATGACCGGCGAAGCGTGGTCGATTGTCCTCCAGAACTTTTTGAGCACGTTGAGTGTATACGGCGTCTGATGGGTCTTTGGACAGCATGTAGATATACGCGTTAAGTAAATTGGCTGTATAGAACCAGTTCTCGCGCCCGGTGCGGTAGGACATTTCCAGGAACCCAAGCATCTTCTTGTCTCCATCGTAGCCAGCGCGCTGGAGCGTCTCGAGGTAATCCTGATTGCCCTGGGCTTTTGCGTAGAAGTAGAACGAGCCCAGGTTGAAAAGAATTGTCGGAGTGTAACCGTATTGAGCCGCGGCCAGCAGATAGAGAAACATGACGCGTGGCTCAGAGAGCAGCCGCTGGATCGGTGTGCCGCCCCGCGCCTCGAGAACCGGCTGCCACAAGTCTACCGTAGCCCACCGAAGGGTTCGCTCCACCCATTCGGGCTGTGTGCCTTCTGGACCCGTCCACACCCTATCCGCTGCTCTCTGCTCCCTCTGGTAATACTTGTAGTGCCAGGCAAGCCCAGCCTCGATCTGCTCAAGGTTCATATCCTCGCCGTCGAGCAGTACCTTGCCTAGGATGCGCTGGTACACCGTCGTGTTGCAGAGAGAATTACCGAGATCGAACAATTCCGGAGGATCTACGGTAGCGGCATATATAAACAATGGCTTAATGAGAAAGAACGACCCGAGCACGCCATCCACGTTGCGCAAAAAAGAGCTGTTACCTAATTGTGACCTTCTTTCGTGTATAAGAAATCATACAACCCAACACGGTCATTTGGTCGAATATAGATAATCATTTAACCGGGAATACGGACCCGAGAATGACATGATGGAGCTTGTTATAAGCACTGGCTATCAAGGAGGGTAAATATGGCAAAGCAACGAACAGAAGCAATGACAGATGTAAAGTCAAGCGCCGAGACTATGCAATGCCCATCCTGTTCAGAAACGATAATAGCGGAAGCAAAAGAGTGTCAGTTCTGCGGTCACGATTTCGCATTTCTAACTCCGGCAGTCCTTGGGTGGGTACCAGTCGCGGAATATGCAGCAGCAACATCGAAATCGGAAGAAGAAGTCATGTCCGCTATATGTGCCGGACATATTGATGGGGAGCTTGTTTGCGGCGAGTGGCTGGTGTTGCGTGATGACTAACAAGTCAGTGATAAGGTCTATAAGCAATGAACTTAATGCCAATTGCTGAACGCCAATTGATCATGAAAAGGGACGGACGTAGCCATGATAGCAAGACCCAGTAAGCCATACGCCTGATGGCGGTGGAACGCATTCTTGAGGGAAAGGATGTGGCGAGCGTAAGGCAGAGCTACGGCTTGTGCCGCATGACGGCCTAACAAGTTGTTTGCCAAGGTGCGTGGGCGCGGACGTGGCAAGCGTGCACTGCCGCACGTAAGGGTAGCCGCCACAACCGGCTTGCGCCGCAACACCTACCCTCACTGGTAATTCGGTACGTTAAAAACACCCGGTGTCGTTCAGTCTCAGCGCTGATGCCCGGATGTCCGCGGCCAGCTCATGGGCTTCACTACGTTCCATCAGGCGTGCGAGCTTTTCGATGCAGCGCGCGTAGCGGTTGTGCAGACGACGGCGGATCGGGGCGATCCAGTCCTCGCGGCCGCCGCACAGGAGTGGCCGAGGATAGGCAAAACACAGTCGCTGCACGAGCGCCTCGGTCCGGGCGGCGAGCACCGCATCGCCATTGGGTAGGGCGGCCGATTCAATCTCCCTTGCCAGTTCGGTAAAACGCCAGACATCGGTCCAGCAGTGTTTGCGATTGAGTGACAGCACGCCTTCCCGAACCAGGAGAAACTCGTGTTGCCCGAGCAGCTTGCGCAAGCGACTGAGCGTTGTCTTGAAGTTGCTTGCTGCCAGGTCCCCTTCGACGTTCGGCCACAGTATATCGGCCATCTGCTCCCAGGGCACCGCCTCGCCCCCCAACGCCACCAGTACCTTGAGGAGTTCCAAGGGCTTCTGCTGTGCCTTCCTCGCGCTCACGTAGGGACGTCCATCCATCACCAGCGTGAACTCACCCAGCAGACACACCTTCACCCGCCAGGGCCAGCGTTCCCTGAACTCCATCGTCTTCGGGGCCGGCAACTCCCGGCTGCGAATGACGCGTGTAATGTAGTCGTTCTCGATGCCGGCAGACAGGGCCTCTGCACAGAGTTTCGTCATATCTGACGGACGGAAAAACGGCGGGCCCACGTAGCCCTCGACCTGGCCCAGGGAAAGGGTGGCTCGCAGGATCCTTTGCGTCCGTGCACGACGACCGCTTTCCAGTGAAAACTGGGCAAGTGCGAGCCCGCGCAGGTAGGTCCCGATTCGGCTTTGTGTGTGTCGCGCCCACCGACCTATTTCGGCGAGGTGCCTCAGCGCCTGCGATCGCCGACCGAGGCTGTTCGCGGTCTGGGCTGCGGCCAGATGACTCATCGGCCAGGGATGCATCATGCCAAAGCGGTCTGCAATTGCGTGTTCCTGACGTCCGAGGTCCGAGGCTTCGGTGTAACGCCCGTCGAGCCATGCCTCCCATTCGCGCAACCACAGATAAAAGCCCGCGTCGTAGGTTCTCTCCCAGTTTAATGCCTCGCCCATCAGGTCGAGCACCCGACGGGCCTCCTCAATTTGCCCCGATGTAAGGTGGCAATACGCCATACCACCATAAAGAGTCGCGTCGTACAGATGCACACCCCGCATGGCTGCGATTTTTCTGGCTGCATGCAGGGATTCCAGACAGCGGGACAGCGAGCCACCAAATCCGTATTCGTAAGAGAAATCACCCCAGCTGCTCGTGATGACGAGAATCATGGGAGCGATCGTCTGCGAGCTCTCCGCGGCACGCAGCACGTCCCGAAGCATCCGGGCGCGACCCCGGTCGCCTACGGTCCAGACGAAGTGGAACATCAACAAAGTGGCGGCCATGGAGTTCAGGTCCGGATTGTGACTGCTTTCCAGCAGGCGCATCAGGCGCTTCTCCCAATAGTCGAGCGCTGAATCGTTGGGCCTTGCCACAATCAGGCACAGGAAAGCGCCAATGGCTACCTGCGTTTCGATCTCCTGCGGAAGTGCGGGCTCACGGCCAGGCCAGAGGGTATCCAGTTCGGCGAGCCAACCGGCCAATGGGCGCATATCGTCGAATGCGATCCAGTAAGCCTGACACACGGCGGCCCATGTGAGCAGCGCGCCTGACCGTTCCCCGTCCTGAACAAACGAGGTAAACGCCTGCCGCAAGAGCTCCCGCGCCTGTTTCGGGTTGGTTGCCAGTCGACTGCAGCCGTCCCAGTAGCGCAACCAGGGTTGCTGATCCATTAACTCACCCGGCAGCAGTGAGAGCCATCGCGCCAGGGTGCGGTGACTGCCACGCTGCAGCAGGTGCCCACCATGGCGGTTTACCAGCTGGCCGAGGCTCTCCCAGTCGGCGAGTTCGATATAAAGATTCGCGGCTGCCTCAGGCTCGCCACTATCCGAAAGAATATTGGCGGCGTGCAAAGCCGCGGACCGCCATTCCTCCGCATGATTGCGCCGTCCGTAGTCGAGCAAATAGTCCCGGAACAGGTCGTGAAAGTGATACACGGGATCGGGTGACTGGCTCACCTGCAGGAAATAATTTCCGCTGACTATGTCTCTCAGGATCGTGGTGGCATCCTTTCGGGCGGTCAAACATTCCGCCATTTCGGGGCTGAAGTTCTGAAATAACGCCGTCTTCCAGAGAAAAGGCCGTATATCATCCGGGGTGAGATTTAACACCTCATGCTCGAAATAGTGGAACAGCGTGGTCACCGATTCCGGTGCGACACTAGAGGGATCGGACTGGCTGAGCAGGACCATGAAACCCGCGGCCCAGCCGCCTACCCGCCGGCAAGCCTCCAGGATGGCGTGATCGGTGATCTGTTTACCCGTCGCGCGCCTGGCAATCCCGAGCGCCTCGTCCCCGGTGAGCGTCAGTTCATCAGCACCGATGAGACCGATCTGCAGGTGTGCTTGCGCTCTGGCGAAGGCGGGTGGTGGTCCCTCCCGGCTGAGTACGACCAGGTGGATCGATGCCGGGAGGTAACCGATTGTGGCTGCGATCGCCTCATGCAGACCGGATTCGGTGGCGACACGGTGATAATCATCGAGTATCAGGAGGGTGGGGGTCTCGATTTGCTCGGCGAGCAGCTGGAAGTAAAGGCGGCTGAATCGCGTGAAGTCCTGAATGTCAGGAGATAGCCGAAGCAACGGCACATGCCCCGCCGTTTCCAGCGCCTCGCTGAAATCGGCGAAGAACGTAACGATATCCGAATCACCTTCGTCGAGGGTATACCAGATCGCGGTTTGTCGACCTGTCTTGACATAGCTTTGCAACAGGTAGGTCTTGCCATAGCCGCCCGGCGCGACCAGCCATGTGCACAGACGCCCCGTCAAGTCATTCAGTGTCTGGAAGAGCCGCTGCCGAACGAAGGCATTGGTGATCCTGGGCGAACCCCACTTCGCCTTCAAACGAACCGACACGGGGAATGATTCCTTCCTCACAGATTTTTGACCAATCATCATGCGGAGATTTTCTTACCACCAGGTCCTCTCACCGTTCACCTCGGTCAAGACAGCGGATGTTTGTCATGTAAGGTGTCCAGCGAGAAAATACGAATATAAATCGGTTAAGAACCTCCAGATATAAGAACAATCACATACGTATTTATACGTATAGTAATGATAAATAAAGTAAATTATGTCCCCGGTAAAAATAACAGAAATTGCAGCTGCTGACACCGATATTCAAGCAATCTTGATTGTGGGGCAGATTGGCCCGCCACGGATGGGAGGCAAGATAACGCTATTTCAGCTGCGTATCCGCCGTTGAGGTAACCGGTATCTGCGCATTGAACGCCCCTTGCCGAGAGCCGATGTAGGATTGCAGGATGGGAGCGTCGCTACTTTCCGGCATTCCTGACATTCGCAGGCGGCCAACTTTCACATCCGTGGCTTGGCAAAATCCTGAGTCCAGTAAATTGGGTAATCCGATCCACTGACGGCGTAACTGGCCGCGCCGATTTCCATGTACGAGGCGGACATGATATTTGCACAATGCACTGGGCTGTCGAGCCACGCCTTCATCACGACGTCAATAGTTGGTTGGCCGGCAGCAATGTTTTCGCTTACTGCAGACCAGTCATAGCCCGCGTTTGATACGCGATCTCCTACAGATAAGCCGTCTCGGGGAATTGCTCGAGCAGTCCCGATTTTCGATCGCCTGCAGAACCGTGCTGCCGTCCGGCATATCCAGCTTCCCATAAAACCAGGAATTCCTGCTCAAGGCAGATTTGTAACGAGCCAATCCGGATATGCAGCTACCTGTCCTCCTTGCCTCCCCCCATCGCCTTTCGAAGACTTGTTTCATAGGCATTAAAGGCGCGAAGCTGCCAACGAGGCCGGCCACAAGTGCCGTCCACTCCCGCCGGCTCATCCGTCCGTGGCTTCGAAACAGCAGCAACTCTGTCGCCACCACCATGGCGGGGAGGATGGCGATATGGGGCTTCGAGAGGAATCCCAATAGAAAAAGGACCAGGGAGAGTACTCCCGCCACGTATGCAACACTGCGCCGTACCGTTCCCGGCCCCGGAGGCGTTCTCGCCACAAGATAGAAGTAGAAGGAAAGCCAGAAAAAGAGGGCGCCCAACGACGTCATTCGCTGGACCACGTAGGTAACGGCAGTTATTTGGATAGGGTGTAGCGCCCAGAGCGAAACGACGCCAAGGCACGTGACCAGGGCGCGGCCAGCATTCATGCCAACTACCATCAGCACCCTCCTGGTCACCAGGCCCACTGCAGCGGCGACAAGCACGTGAATGGCAATGTTCACCGAGCGGAAGTGCCACGGCTCGGTCAGGCCGAAATAATGGTGCAGGGCAAACGAGAAGAGCGACACGGGCCGGTCGCCGCTTGGCCCGGTGTACAGAAGACGAAACGACTCCCGGTTGATATTGGTCATCCGGAGCATTCGGTTCTGTGTGATGCTTCTGAAATCGTCGTAACAGAAGCTACCGTGCAGCCCCGGAAGATAGGCGAAGACAACCAGCACGCCGACCACGACGAGCCCGGCAAGAAAGATCCAAGAATACCGTTCTGGCCACCGTTGCATCTCGCCCGCCTGGACAACCCCTGCGGACCGTTCTCGTGTTTCGTGCGCCCTTGCAGTTATCCCGTCCGTTTGTCCATTCGCGGGACCGTCGCCGGTGCCTGCTGCCTTTGAACCGGGGTAATCGAGTTGGCCATCCGAAGTTCGTCACGAGGTGCCTTTGGCCTCTTGCTTTATTTCGACTCATGATGGCGGGCGGACCAGCCCTGGTCAGGGCGACATTATCGGCTCAATGCAAACGGCTTGAAATGTCCGATTTTGGTCTGCGATATCCGCTGGCTGGCGGATTATGTTTTTGATGCACAAGCGGACAGTCGTGAATTCGTTCTCGCGCGGACAGTAACTCAGCACCCGGGGCGTGCATCCAGGTAAGCGCGATTCGGTTCTCCCCCCTTGTTTTGCTGTTTCTGGTTGCTGCTATTTGCCCGGTACCGTGGTCAATCCCAGGATTTCCCAGTCCTGCATGCCGCCGCGGTACCATTTGAGCTTGTGGGGAGGGTAACCGAATTTCAACAGGTTCATGATATTGTTCGGGGATTGACTGCACCAAATGCCGTTGCAGAACATCACCAATGTCTTGGCATTGGTGTAATCCGAGAGCTCATCCTGGTATTTTACGCCGAACTGGTCTTCCATGATCTTGCGGATCGAATCCGGATCCGCATTCTCGGCCAGGCTCAGTGAGGTCCAGGGAATGTTCACCGAACCGGGTATCGTGCCTTTCTTTACCCAGTCCGGGGTGCGCGAATCGACTATCAGAATGGAACTATCGCCGGCACTCATGCGGGCCAGATAATCCAGCATTTCCACTTCGCCAATCGTTTCGACGCCCGGTGCCAGCCTGGCTGGCTGGATGCAGAAGGGCGGGCACTTGCGGGATGTCCTGGCATAAGAGGGATTGACTGTGTGCTTCTCGTCCTGATTACGTATGATGGTTACCATCTTTCCGTCGTGCATGACATCAAGGAACGGGAGATCCCTGGTAATCCTGACCATGACATTATCCACGGCGATTACATTCGTTGAAACGACCAGTATCGCAGTCATGATCGTTGCGCCAATCATGGCTTTTATCGCATTCATTGAGTTGATCTCCTTTGCTTGTGAATTGATGTTACGAAACAGGCTCCTGGACGACTATAAATCGACATTGATTAACTAACTGCAACTACCCGTCACCCGCGTCACCAGTACTTGCGGCACCATAACCGGGATCAATGTTTCTTCTCTTTATCTCTGTTGGCTATAAGACGAAATATTTACTTACGGCCCATAACAAATGCAATCAGGGAAGCTACGTATAGTCGAGGTAATTCTGCCTTGAGTGCCGGCCATGTCCAGTTTTTCAGAAAGAAGATATTTGCGCGATTGGACCACCTTTTCAGGGCAGAAAGTTCGCCGGTCTCGGCAATATGTCCGCCTTTGCTGGACCGAAGAGAGTATTTCTGCTGTCGTCCAGAATCGAGGTTGCGACGTCAGACAAAAAGGCGATCTGAAGGCAGTTCGTTAGTGTGGTCACAATCAGGGTCAGACTTGGAAACAGGCTCGGTTTTTGCGCCTTGATCCCCATTTCCATCAGCCGATCCTGCATAGGCATGTAGTGGGTTTGATAATGCAGCGATTAGAAATATAGCCACAGACAGTCGCGATGTTCTCATGATTGCTCCTTGATGCTCGGAATGTATTTCCCTGAATGACATGATTCTCTCATAATGCGTATTTACTCGACGCTGTGTTATAAATCAGAAGACCCTAGTGATTATGTGCAATGTTCAAGGTGCCGGCCTGTGATATAAGGCTGGCAAGCTTTGGATTATCAGCAACAACGAATGCAAAGTTCTCCCATTGTTCATCCGTGAAAGTTGCCATGATGAGTTCCCTGCAGGACAGTTTTATCTTCAGCAACTGGCGCTGCAAGTCTTGTATTTCGGACTGGGATGCAAGTAGAAGTTCATTCGATACGTCGGGCGATAACGATTCAATACGAAATTTAACCATCTTCTCGATGATTGCATTCATGACATTAACCATGTGTGTGTAATTCTTCTTGCGCCATGCGCGGAATGAATTCACCTGTTCCTCTGTCAGTTGGAGTGCATCTCGATTGAGCATGATGGTCGGCATCAACATCGGCATGAGGCCAGAGGGCTCCAGGAGATCAACCTTGCTCATGACTTCTTTCCAGTCTTCAGCAGATAAAGGATGGTCACTGTTGTGCTTTGCCTGTGCGGAAGTGTCATGAAATTATTGGAAGAAACCGGCGTTGTCTCCCTCATTATTGTGGCTGAAATGGCGACGACCCCTCCTGCGCCAGGGAGCGGGATACAGGTCGTTGGAGCGGACGGTAACAGCCGGGATCTTCCTTCGTTGTTACCGTACCGGGTTCTGTTAAGCGTCATGGGGTAACTTTGCCGATATGCCTTATAGCTATGTACAATTCACTCAATTTACTATCAGAACGACCGGTTACCGGATCATCGCTCTGCTCATCAGCGTGCTGACCGTGCCGCAGCCGACACTTGGCGCAGTGGCCGACCCGCACACCCCGTCGGCCAGCGAGCATGTCAAGACGCTGGTGCTGGGTTCCGGTTGTTTCTGGGGCGCCGAAAAGGGCTACCAGGCCCTGCCGGGCGTGATCGATGCGGTTTCCGGCTACGCGGATGGCCGCAACATCGAGCCGACGTACAAGGAGATCACCAAATTCAAACACCGCTTCGATCCCGATAATTTCGCCGAAGTGGTCGAGGTACGTTACAACACCGAGGTTCTCAGTACCGAGGACGTGCTACATCATTTCTTCGAGCATCACGACCCGACACAGAAGTACCGCCAGGGCAATGATGTCGGCACCCAGTACCGCTCCATCATCCTGTATTCTGACGAAGAACAGCACCAGGCCGCGCTGCAGGCGCGTGACCGTTTCCAGAAGCTCTTGACGAAAGCGGGCTATGGCACGATCGTCACCGGGATCAAACCACTGGAGAAGTTTTATCCGGCCGAGGTATACCACCAGGACTACCTGACGAAAAACCCGAAAGGCTACTGCCCGAACCATGCCACGGGCGTGACTTTTGAAAAGGTCGCGAAGACCCCGACTGACAACAGCGCGCTGCTCAAGGGCAAGCAGATTGTCGTTCTGGAGGCCGAACATTGCCCATTCTGCGAAAAGTTTAAACAGGATGTCAGCAGCCAATACCGCGGCAGCATCCCGATGACGTTCCGTATGGCCACGCAACTGGACGATTTAAGCCTGAAAACACCGACCTGGGCGACACCCACCATTTATTTCCTCGACAGTGGCAAGGAATTCTTCGGCCACCAGGGTTACATGACGGCGCAGGAGTTCTACAAGGCGCTTGGCTACTTCAAGCTCGGTGACAGCGAGGCGTACAAGGTGGCCTTCGCACAGGGTACGGACAGCCGTTTCTGTCGCCAGTATGACGAGTTCAAGAACACCCCGGATGGCGTTTTCATCGACAAGTTGAGCGGCGCACCGCTGTTCGACACAAGCGATCGCTTCAACTCCGGCAGCGGCTGGCTGTCCTTCACCCGGCCGGTCGAGGGTGCCACGATCGAGCGGCCGGACAACAGCTTTGGTATGAAACGTACCGAGGTGCTGTCAAAGAGTAGCGGCATTCACCTCGGCCACGTGTTTGACGATGGTCCCGACGGCAAGCCGCGTTACTGCATCAACGCCACGGTACTGGAGTTCAGGCCGCGCGATAACTGACCGGCCTGACGAGTACCGGGCACATTGTGCTCGGCACCCAGTACTCCCCACTAACTGTCCTTGTATGGTCAACCTAAGCAAGTTACGTGTATCTTTCGAATGACTCGCAACGGACTAGCTGCCTTGATCAATCGCTACGCATCGACATCTCCGATTTAATGTCTGGAAACGAACAGGACATTTAGTCAAAATCCCTGAACTTCCGAGATGGGTTCCTAGCAACCAGCTTTTACGCATAAACGTATGGCTTTGAGCAACCACCTGCCAGTCACGACGGCCTGAGGTCAAAGTCCTCAGCACTCCGATCCTAACACCAGGTGCTCAGCACCCGGCACTTCGCGGCCACTACCCGGCAATCTCCTCTGCTACATTTGGCTTCTCCGGCACAATCGTTCTACGCTGAGGCAATCCTTGAACAAGGAGTCGTGAATGGCGCAGTCCATCGGCCCGGGCGTATGACAACACTGGCGGCGCTGCCCGGCGGCAAGTGGCTGTTCAGCCGTCTGGTAGGTCTCCGTGCGCCCTACAGTAGTATTCTCGGTGCGCAGCTGGTGAAGAGTGAACCTCTGTGCTCGCTCTCCCACCATGCTCGCCAGGATCAGCTGAATCCGACAGGCTCCCAGGGTTCTGCTTTAGAAAATATATTTAATTAACTGTTTTATATAACATTAGTTGAACATTAATACATCGCAAATGAACACTCACATGCAACCCATCGTTTCCGTCGCGAATTTGTCCAAGACCTACGCCGGCGGCTTTCAGGCGCTGAAGCATGTGAACCTGGACATCCAGCCGGGCGAGATCCTGGCGCTGCTCGGTCCCAATGGGGCGGGCAAGACCACGCTGATCTCGATCATCTGCGGCATTGTGAATGCCAGTGCCGGGTCGGTGACGGTGGCGGGTTTCGACAACGTGGCGCAGTACCGCGAGACGCGCCGCCGCATCGGCCTGGTGCCGCAGGAGCTCACCCTCGGCGCCTTCGAGAAGGTGTGGCACACGCTGTGTTTCAGTCGCGGCCTGTTCGGCAAGCAGCCGGACGCGGCCTACCTGGAGCAGCTGCTCAAGGACCTGTCGCTGTGGGACAAGAAGCACAACATGCTGATGACCCTGTCGGGCGGCATGAAGCGGCGGGTGCTGATCGGCAAGGCGCTGGCCCATGAACCGGTGGTGCTGTTCCTGGACGAGCCGACCGCCGGGGTGGATGTGGAGCTGCGCAAGGATATGTGGGCGCTGGTGCGGCGGTTGCGCGATTCGGGGGTGACCATCATTCTCACCACCCACTATATCGAAGAGGCCGAGGCCATTGCCGACCGGGTGGGGGTGATCAACCACGGTGAACTCTTGCTGGTGGATGACAAGCAGGCCCTGATGCACAAGCTGGGCAAGCGCCAGTTGATGGTCGAGCTGGAGTCGCCGATCACGGCGCTACCCGAGGCGTTGGCACGCTGGTCGCTGGAACTGTCGGAGGCGGGAGATAAATTGGTCTACACCTACGATCCGCACAACCACACCGGCATTCACGAGCTGTTGCAGGCGATTCAGGCGGCCGGTCTGGTGATCCGGGACGTGCAGACCACCCAGACCTCGCTGGAGGAAATTTTTGTCAACCTGGTGAGGCGCCCGACATGAATCTCTATGCGATCCGGGTCATCTATCAGGCGGAAATGCGCCGCGCCTTCGAGACAGTGGCGCAGAGTTTCGCCTCGCCGGTACTGACCACGGTGCTGTATTTCGTGGTGTTTGGCTCGGCCATCGGCGGGCGCATCCCGTCGGTGGAGGGGGTGGAATACGGCGCCTTTATCGTGCCCGGCCTGATGATGCTGGCGATCCTGACCCAGAGCATCGCCAATGCCTCATTCGGGATATTCTTTCCCAAGTTCACCGGCGCGATTTATGAAATCCTGTCGGCGCCGATTTCGCTCGTGGAGATCCTGATTGGTTATGTGGGGGCGGCGGCGACCAAGTCGTTCATCATCGGGGTGATCATCCTGGTGACGGCCAGTTTCTTCGTGACCATCAAGATCGCCCATCCGGTGTGGATGCTGGCCTTTCTGGTACTGACCTGTTTTTCCTTCAGCCTGTTCGGCTTCATCATCGGCCTGTGGGCCACCGATTTCGAAAAGCTGCAGCTCATCCCGCTGCTGGTGGTAACGCCGCTGGTGTTCCTGGGCGGCACCTTCTATTCGGTCGACATGCTGCCAAAGGCCTGGCAGACCCTCACCCTGTTCAACCCGGTGGTGTACCTGATCAGCGGGTTTCGCTGGAGCTTTTTCGAGGTCGCCGACGTGAGCGTGGGCCTGAGCCTGGCCATGATCCTGGTGTTTCTGTCACTCTGTCTGGCCGTGGTCGGCTGGATGTTCAAGACCGGCTATCGGTTGAAGCAGTGACGATCCTGGCCAGTTGAGCCCTCGGCATAAATATCTCCTCCTTCGCCATGTCCACTGTCCGGACTCTCGTGGTGTCAGCGCAACTGACACCCTGCCGCGCCGCCTTGCACAGCAACCCGGGTCGTACGAGGGGGCTGATGATGTTAACAGACTCTTTCCGCAACTTGCCGCATTTTTGCCTGGCGAGCTCCATGTGGCAATATGAGGCGCAGTTGGGGTGCGGATTTCCGTGCCCCCGCCCCAGGTCAAACTGTTATCCACTTGGGAGTACATCGTCATGACAGCTCTGCATGGTTTTGGCCTCGGCCTGCGTCCGGAACATTACGGCGATTTCGTAACGGACCCGCAGGCGGTGGAGAAGCAATTCGCCATGCGGCCAGTCGTATTCGGCAGGCACAGGACGTGATCGGGCGCCGTCTGATCATCGAAAACGTAACCAGTCATGTGCAGGTCGACACGCCGATGACCGAGCGCGAGTTCGTATGCGCAGCGGCTTAGGAAGCCGACTGCGACCTGCTGGTCGACATCAATAATATCTATGTATCGGGCCGCAACCACGATTTCGCCCCAATCGATGATCTGCATGCGTTAACACCGCAACGCGTTCGCCAGTTTCACCTGGCCGGGCATGCCGACCTTGGCAGTTACTGCGTAGACACCCATAACCACCCTGTCTGCGACGCGGTCTGGGTACTTTAGCGTACCGCCGTGCAGCTGTTCCCCTCGGTACCGGTGATGATCGAACGCGACGACAACACCCGCCGCTGCCCGAGCTGCTGGTTGAACTGGAGCAGGCGCGGGACATCGCGGCGGCTGCGTCGGGTCACAGGGGCGACGGCGTTTCAGATTCCAACCCCATCACCATGTTTCAAGGAATAGGCAAGCACGATTCTGTCCTCCTTCACGGTGCTCGCCGAACAACACATCCGCATGGTCGAGCACGAACTGGCGGTGCTGTCGATGACCGAGTCAGCCTTGGTGGCAGCACGTCCGGTGGCGCTGTATAGCAGCGGAAACGCGTCATTACAGATTCTCGGCCACGAAACTCCACGGCATATAAGAAGCGAGTCCGGCGTAAAATCCGCGCTGGCAAATGGCACCCGATGAGTGTTCTCCACTGAGGGGAGAAATCGGTACCCGGGTTCCGAGTCATCGATCTCCGTGCTGAGCGCTAGCGCGAAGTGCCGGGTGCGTCGAAGGCACAGTAAGTAGTCGTTCCCGGGCCGGACTCTGGGCGAGCTGCCAGTCAGCTCCGGTTCGACCCGCTGATTTCATGTCCCAGCTGAAGACCCGTACTTCTGCGCCAGGAGCAGTCCCTCATCACAGCGCCGATAATAGCGCAGGTATTCGACGGGGCATCGCGACGGGGTGATTGATCGAAAATCCGTCGTCGATTTCAGACGCTTTTATGTGCGTTTTTCCCAAGATATTGAAATGCTGTCGTTTTCGATGTTGCTGGATGCAGACGGTGGGCTGATATATGCGATGTTTCCATTTCCACATGTCCGATCGTGGATAACCGTTACCGCAGAAGGCAAGCCAGGAGGTTCGGTGTAAAAACCGCCTGTTCAGGAGAAATGGTGGTTTGGTGGCAAGTCGTGATGGTGGCCGGGCATACCTGAGCTACCGAAGCAGGCGCACCGGGAGCACACGATGCGGTGCTATATCCGGGCAATTTCGGCATATACGGTATGAATGGTCGAACTCGCGTGCCGTGAACATGAACCCGGGAAATCACTCTTACTGGATCGCGGGTACTGGTGGCCGTTGCCTTTATCAACGCCAGGATGCGTTCACCCGGAGATGGTTATAGCTGGCATCGTCCTTGCTGGAAAATCAACGGGACATGATCGTTGGGGGCTGGCGCATATACACCCGGCAGGGGCAGTCGGTGCAGGCAGCCCGATGATCCGCGAATTTCAACCGAAGCAGACGGGGCACTGCACTGGAGGTCGCACGATGGAACAACGCTGGAGTTTACGCAAGCCTGTTACGTTCGAGGTGAAGGTGATGTGCAAATGCCATCCCATGGTCCTGGGCCGGTGCAGAAACATCGGCCTGGAGGGCCTGTTCATCGAGACAGGCATTATGTTTCTGCCTGTTGGCTCTAGCATAGAGGTTGAATTTGGCCTTATGGCCGGAACCCAACGGGAGGAGGTCCACATGCCCGCTGTCGTTGTTCACAGGAACAGGGGCGGTTGCGGCATTGTGTTTCAGACGTTCAACGGGAAGGTGTTCCGTGTGATCGAACAATTCCTCTACACGCATGACCACCGGGTCGCCTGGTGGCCGCAATGCAAGCATTCCGACAACATCCACCGTATGGCCAGGGTGGCTGTGTAGCAGTGGGGAATGCCTGAGCGGTTCAGTCGCATCCGAGTCCATCAGCGATTGAAAATGGCCCGGGATGGAGACATCCCAGTGCAGCGCCCTTTTTCGCGCTCCCGCGATACGTGCCGAGGCATGAGAACTGCTCGCCAGAGCCGCTTGTGATATGACCGGGCAAGACGCATGGCCAGAGAAACGTCCGGTTATGCAAATGCGACATAGTGATCCACATTATGTCGCGTTTGTACGTCTATGTTGAAAAAGCTCCATCTGCTCAACATCACCAAGAGGCTTGCGATGAACGAAACATTTCGCGCTTTCCTGTACGGCATATTGATTCTCGCAGCCGCATTGATTCCGCCGACGCTTTCCGTCATTGACATGATTGCGAAAACCGTCGGTTCATAGCGCCACAAACGAGCCGCGAGGCAAGTACGCTCTGAGACGGCTTCTCGGTCTGTGTTCGCCGCGCCGCATCGTTGTGCCTGCGCAGTGACAGGCGTGCATATGGTCTATACAGGCAAATCGCCTTCGAGACATACACGTCAGTCCGAAGTGCCGGGTGCGTCGGGCGGAGAAATACGGCTGTGGACTGATGAGGGAATTCCGGAAACTGTAGGCTCGCCAGCCCATGTCGGTCTGGTCAACCATCCACCACCAATTCATACAGGTCAACCACTCTCGGTTGGCCTTTTTCATTGCGGGGTCCTGCGTGTTCGCGGGGGTTCCTGCGGAAGCCTGTGGACTCCCCCTCCCCGCCCGGAATCCCCTCAAGGCCCTATTCCGCTATCTCCGGGCTCTTCTTCTCTCGCCCTCCCCAGCGTCAAATATTTGAAGTCCGGAAGCACCGAGAATTGGCTCTTTACAAATCAATAGGTTACTCGCTGACTTTTCAACCGGCTGGATAGCGTCATTGCCTACCCGGAGGAAATCACCAACTCACGGCTACCCTTATTTGGGCTCGAAGGTAAATTTTTGACCACCTACACTTACATCGAACATGAGGCCGCCCTTTGTTTGGGTAAATACAGCAACCCCTTTGTCAAAATCCGCATTTTTTGCCGCCCCTTTCTTTAGCGCAACCGCGGACGCCTGGGCCCCCAGTTCATAGTTTCCTTTCTTGAAATTATCGAGGGTCTTTTCATCCTGAAAGAAAATAATTTCGCGATAACTTTCTCCGCCAAACGCGAAACCCACGGAGAGTTGTTTCAGTGTGGTACTCCCGATCTCTTTTCCCTGCTCGTAGACGATGCCCTTGCCATAGGCGCCACCGATGCCCATGCTGGCCTTTCCCACCGACGGGAAAACCGCGTAACCCTGGGCCTTGTCGAAAAAGGTTTGCAACTCAGGGTCGGTCGCCTTGAAGGCCGCAATCGCTTCCTGCGCTTCCTTCGCCTCATTCGGATCCCAGCCGGCGAGCGCGCTGGCTGAAAAGCTCATCAGAAAAATCAAACCTGCAATGCCATTCAATAACTGTTTCATGTTCGAGTCACCACGCATTCGTTGTTGGGAGGGCCCAATTATAAAGTACCGCGATTCGTCAGGGTTACTGAAAATATCTTGTGCGTGGATTAGCGAAACTTTTCGGCTTGGCGTCGACCCGGTTAGACCCGGCGTTACGGGCCCTCACTTCTCGCTCAAACCCCATCAGCGGTCCCTGGGGTTATTGACCCTAACGCACCTAATGCATAACTTACCGTGTTCAACCCGATTTTATATCTTGGGGCTTGTGGTGCAGGATAGCATCTGTACGCGATACGCGAGGGCGGATAGCGGCTCCGTAACCGCAACCCGGTGAGGAAGAGACCAATGGCAAACTTCAGCGACCTGATCGGCGCATACCTGCAAAATGCGGCCGCCCCTTCCGGCCAGAACCGGATGGGCAACGTTCTCCAGACCCTGGAAAAGGCGGGGCCCGGCGGTGCCGGTGTACCGGGGGCCGCGGCGGGCGGCCTTCTCGGTGGTGTTCTGGATGCCATGCAGAAAGGTCTCGCCGGAGCTGCCCGGAATCCCGCCCAGGCGGGGGGGATGGGTGCGATCCTTGGCGGTCTGCTCGGCGGCGGCGGTGGCTCCGTCAAGGGCGCGCTGGGTCGCGGGGCGGATGTATCGTCCCCTCGATCTCGATGCCTTCGTCGCCGAGATCCGCAGCCCAGAGGTAGCGGCGCAGGTCTATGCCGCGTCATTGCTCGCCATCGAGGTCGATACGGACGCGGAGCGCAACTACCTGCAACAGCTTGCCCAACGCACTGGCCTGCAACCCGCATCGGTGCAGCATATCCATCAGGCCATGGGGTTGGCGGTCTGATCTGTATCCAACGCAGGGGGACATTCGGAAATAAGAACGAAAAACCCAAAGGGCCGGTCACCGAAAGCGAGTCTCGCGCCGGGCACAGAACAGGCGTAACGCACTTTCGCTTCAGGTGCCCGCTGAATCTGTCCGCAGCGGTCAGCGCAACACCAGCCGGATACTCCCGGCCGCGGTTCCCTCCAGCCTGATGCCCTGGTGTTCGATAGCCATTTGCACGCTGCTTAACTGCAAGGCGGACATGTCAAGCGCCACACCCGGCGGCATGATCTTCTTCAGCACCGTCCCCAGGCGCTCGCCGAGCCGCTCGAGTTGCGCTGCCAGCGCCTGGTTGGCCGCCTCTTCCAGGGCCTGACGGATGGGTTCATGGAACGCCTCCGCCAATACACCCAGGGTGGAATCTATTGGCTCATAGTCAAATGTCAGGTCCTGTAATTCAAGCCTCCGATGTTGCGCATCATAGGCCACCTTCGCCCGCAGTTCCGCCGAGCCGGCCAGCTCGCCAGCGAGTTCCATCCGGACGCTGATCTCCTGTCCGCTGCCAGCCAGGTCGAGCTTCTTGATGCCGGCCTTGTGGCCTTTGATGACCAGGGATTTGCCGGCAAGGGTGTCGGACAACCGCTGGTTGAGTACAGGGAAATCCAGGTTTACACCCAGGTGCAGGCTGAGCCCGGTGGACCGGGGGTAATACTGTCCGAGCGGTGGCAGCGGCACCGGCTTGACGGCGGGTTCGGATCCGCTCACCAGCACCGGCTGCAATGTCAGCGCAAGCTGGGCATCGAGGTATTTTCCCCGGCCGGCGATGCGCGATAATGCGACACTCGCCGGTCTCAGCAATAACCAGTTGTCCTGTCCGAGCTCTACCGGTTCCTGCAACACGGACCAGGATCGCTGTGCCTCATGCTGGATGGCATTCAGGCCCGGCGCAAGGGTCTTGAGTGCCGCACGTAGGCTGTCTTGCATTTGCTTGCGGAACTCGGTCTCGACGAGGGACGTGACATCGATATTCGCGAGGGTCATTTCGCAGCGATCGAGAAACCGGGTGGGCAGGAGGCGAAACCCCGGTCTCAGGGTCCAGTCCGGTCCCCATTCCAGCCGGACCAGCATGCCAATGACCGCCTGTCGCGGTGCTTCATCGATGCCGCAGCTGCCTTTCAGGGTGACCGCCCCAAGCAGCGTTTTTTGTGCCCTGATCCAGTAACGGATATGTGCCTGAACCCAGAGCACATCGCCCGAGGCGGTAACGCTGAGCGGCCCGCGCCAGGCCCGGTATTGTGACGCGATGCCGTGCCAGTCCTTCCATGTGCTCCAGTTGCCTGCCTGGTACGGGAGCATCCTGTCAGCTGCAGTAATCAAGGGCTCGAGAGACAGCCGCAGGGGTATCTCAATGAATGATACCGGGGATTCGGGTTGTTGAATGCCTGCAATTGGCTGTGCCACGGCCCCGGTCATCCAGAGCAACAGCACAACATGTCTCGCTCTCATGTTTTTCACTGGTACCGATGTTCTGCCCATTGCTGGCTTCAGATTGAACATATACAGCTCATGAGCTCTACCAAACCACCTCGACTCAACCGTTAACCCCGGGCAGCAGGCGCTCAGTAATGCAAGCTCATCGTCAGATCCACGTTCCTCCCGTCGTACCGAAAGCTGGCGGCAGAAAACGAAGGTACGCCGGACGCGCCTTCTGCCTGGTTTGAAAAACCGTAGCCTTCCGTGGGGATGCCTAGCCAGTCGGTATCGAGCTTCCCGTTCATATTCTCATCATGAATGACGGCCATTGCATACGTTCCCGGCGGGATGTCCTCAAAGTCGCAGCGCGCCTGCGTCTTGCGAATCTTTATTATCATAACATTCGTTGCCGAGCGCAGAAATTCCGTGGGGAAACCGACTGGCGAATCGAAAAGTGCGCAATCTACCGTTCCAGTGCTGTTTCTTATGTTCAGAATCTTCACGTGGATTCCCGGGCATGATGATGGGGCTGAGGCCACGGCGGGCAGACTCGCCAACATCAGCACCGCAAACCATGCTACGCATCGAACTCCCAGGGGAGCGCAGTTCGTGACACGGCAAAAATCAGATGACACCCGCGGCACCAATATGCCCCTGGTGCCTAACTACAGGCACTCTCACCGTGACAGCGTAATGCACTTCTTTAATAATCTCCTGGCAGCAGCACTCCGCTTGAGGAAAACGTACCGCTTGTGGATTGAATAAGCGGATATAGTGACCAGACAGAATGACCCTCTTGCCCACAAAACCTTCCACCTCGGCCAAGCCGACTCACGTAGACCTCGATTCTCTTTACAATCATCGTTATTACTTTCCCCCCAGTGCAGCTTGCACCTTCTTCAGGGTATCGAGGTTTTGTTGTAAGCCGTTGACATTTTTCTCCATGTCAGTTATCGCTGACCCGAGTTGCGCCACGCTTCCGAGTACCCCGCCGCTTTCCTTTGCTTTATTGAGCATCTGTTCACCGTAGTCTCCCCACTGGGCATTCGCGCTGTGCTGGGTCATCAAACCGCAGAGAGAGTGATAAGCCCACAGCGTCGAAAGGACCGTCGCATGTACGCGATCGTTGCTCAACCGTGGATGAAAACGGCTGTGCTTCACGAAAAATCGATTCAGACTCTCTTTCAAGTCGCCAACCGTTCGTAATAATGAGGTAAACCCCTGACCAGATGACAGACTGACGTCGCCCCCGAAAAAGGTCAAGAATATCAGGTAGTACGAATTATCGGGAAAGAACCCCATGGATTGGCGTTGGCTTCAGTTGTCATATCATTGTCCCGACGAGCGGGATTCATGGAAAAGATGCTGCAGCACGTGTTCCTGCTCGTCAGGAGATCCGGATTCGAGCAGACGACGCCGGCTGGCGTAGATCTCGCGCTGCACGCCATTCGCCGGCAGCACCAGATCAAGGGCACTGCTCATCACCCTGGAGTAATTTTTCTGCGTGCGCCAGACAAGTTCCCAGACCGCCACGCCGGCAAGTATCCCGGCCATCAACAGGCCGGCAAGTCTGACGTGCGACGCACCGGTAAACAGATGCCAGATGTGCTCGGCGAGCAGCAGGAAGCTCAGGACGATGACGATCATGGCCCATTCTCCCAGTGCGACGAGGAAACAGGCAGATTTCCATAACTGCAGGTTTCCCGTGCGCAAGGCGTAGCGAGCACTTGGCAGACACATCTCACTGCCGACGATGTAGGCAATGACAAGCAAGGCTGTGACAATTAGCGAGAATTGGATCAGCATGAGCAGCTGGCATCAGGGTTTTTTCCGCTTACCTATATATGGTAAATGTGCTCCGCAGTCGAGGAATGAAGTATGACAGGTGCACGGCATAGTCGTCTTGCACAGTGTTCATTCCGGACAACCGCGATAGACGAACGATTCGCCCTCACGGCGATTCTTCCAGGGTAAAGACAGATAATCCAGCGCAAGGCTGACTGACCTTCATCGGACACATGAATGACTAATTGAAGCCATTCGCCGTGAATAACATGACCATGCAGTCTTTATAGAGTTTATGCGAGACCGTGCAAATATCATTGATTTTTTTCAATGTCGGATATGTTGATTTTTGCGCTAATATAAATCGATGGTTATATTGAAATCCGTGCAGAAGCAAATGAGCGCAGAGTTTATCGACGCCGGATATCACTGTCGGCCAATTGTCTGTTCCGGATCTCGCAATTGACGTCGTTAAAGACCAGTGATTGTCCGGCAATAAAGTGACATATAGCTTCGAGGATGGATGGGTGGAGATAATTGGAATGCCGGAAGGTTATTCGCAGCGTAGCAGGACTGGATAATCGCCGGAACCGGGCAAGTACTGGATACCATGCACACACGGATAGAGAGCCTTGATACCCGTACACGGCTGGAAGGCGGCAGCTCTAGACACAGCCACCGAGGAAACTCGCGATGCGACAGACCTGACTCCGGGAGCGCTACGCAAAGAAAATGCCGATGGAGATACAATATTGTTTTCCATAAAAGACTGCGCACTGGTGGCACTGGCTACCGGAAAAAAAGCACGTATGCTGCAGGAATTCCGCAGTCAATTGGCCGCAATAGACGCTGCGAGCATCTATCACCATTTTTGGGGCGGGCTACTGCTACCACGCTTCGAGGAACGCGAATACAACAATGACTTCGCGGCCTGGATCAGGCACGGGATACACGATGCGGTGCTGGCGGAACGTCTTGCGGCATTAGCACCCACCAGTTTTCCCGATCTCGAAGCACTGCGCCGGGAAATTATCGAACTGATTGATACACGCCTGGATGAAATGGAGCATCTGATCTGGGCGCGCGCCACCGGTCAGTTTGAGTTCATTTGTTCACAAATCGTTGTTTTCGACACGGGAAGGCAACTCGGAAAGCCAGCAGAACTGGCGAGTGCCATGTCGAATCTCACTACGAGCAGCATCTTTTACCACTTTATCGATGCACGCCGTCGCACCAGTGACAGTCGTGACGATTTCAGCGACTGGCTGACCGGCTTCGGCAATGAATTCGTCTCATTGCAGGAACAACTCGCGTGCATCGACCCCTATTTCAGCAGTCTGAGTGAGCTGCGTGAGGAGCTTGCGCTGCTGTTTACCGCCTATTTTCAGGCACCGCGCTCATGAGCATGCTGGATGACTATACAGAGGTCGCCGGCAGCGATGTTATTGCGCAATTGCGACAACTGGCGCGTCCGTTAGCTGATGCACGGGTTGTTCACGTCAATTCGACGCGCGTGGGCGGTGGGGTTGCAGAGATCCTGACCAAACTGGTGCCACTGATGCAGGAACTGGGCATTGACACCAGCTGGGAAGTCATTACCGGAGATAGCGAGTTCTTCGAGTGTACCAAGGGCATGCACAACACCCTGCAGGGTAACCGTATCCCCCTGGGCGAAAGCCTGCTCAGGGTCTACGAGGAGACCAACGCCCGTAATGCGGAAATCCTGCGACCTGCACTCGAAGACGCGGATTTCGTATTCATCCACGATCCGCAACCCGCAGCATTGCTGCGTCATTGCCCCGACCGGAGGGGAAAATGGGTCTGGCGCTGCCATATCGACGCCAGTCACCCCTATCGACCGGTGTGGAAGTATTTATTTGAGTTTGTGGCTCCCTACGATGCCAGCATCTTTTCACTGGCGGCCTTTGCCCAGGAACTGCCACATCCGCAATACCTGATACCACCGAGTATCGACCCCCTCAGCGACAAGAATGTAGAACTCGACTCGAATGTAATCCAGGATACAGCCGAGAAATACCGGATCGACCCGGAGCGGCCTGTAGTCGCTCAAATCTCCCGCTTCGACCGGTTCAAGGATCCTGTCGGCGTAATTCAGGCGTACCAGTTGGCTAAACAGTTCGTGCCCGCATTGCAGCTGGTACTCGCCGGCGGCGGGGCCGCCGATGATCCCGAAGGAGAAGCGGTTCTGAGTGAGGTACAGGCATCCGCACGCGGTGATACCGATATTCACGTGTTGCTGCTGCCCCCCGATGCGCATCGGGAAATCAATGCACTTGCAGCGCATCGCGGAGATCGTGCTGCAGAAGTCCATCCGCGAAGGCTTTGGCCTGACCGTCACCGAGGCCATGTGGAAAGGCAAACCCGTTATCGGTGGCGACGTTGGCGGGATCCGCCTGCAGGTAATCAACCATCACACCGGATTCCTGGTGAATACCCCCGAAGGTGCGGCACTTCGTATCCGCTACCTGCTGCATCAGCCTGAGAAGATCGATGAGATGGGCAGAAAGGCCCGCGTTTTCGTGCGTGACAACTTTCTCATCACTCGCCACCTGCGTGAATACCTGACGCTCATGGTTGCCTTGCAGAACGGCGCCAGAGATCGCATCGAACTGACATAGGATA
>CAVQCA010000004.1:0-5026 GCA_963710815.1 uncultured Gammaproteobacteria bacterium
CACACCCATTGATCCTTGATCCGATCGAACTCAATGGTCTTGTTTGCGTCTAACCGAGTGAAGTCATGAGACGCAGCATGTGGAGCCGGTCGGCATGCTTCCAAGGACGCAGTACTGCTCGTTTAGCGTCTCGCTCTACCCTCGGGCCCTGGATGGTGAAATCAGCCATTGAGTGGGCGCCATTCTCTGCATTTCAGGCACCCGCTGCCAACCCGGGTTTTAATCATGAAGAAGCGCTGCCTGAACGGCCGTTTTATTGCTGCGACGTTCGACAGAAACCGGCACATTGCGTGCGTAACCCTGTCAGAGTCGTGTTGGCCTGGCACCCGGTTCCGCGACTGTTCAGGATTATCCCGTTGGAGCAGCACATGGCGAAACAGCTCAAGGAAAATATCGACCACAGGAGGCGCCGATTCCTGGTGGCCACAACCACGGTAATCGGCGGGGCCTTTCTCGGAACCGCTGCCGTACCTTTCATCGAATCGATGGAACCGTCCGCCGCGGCCAGGGCGGCCGGTGCGCCGGTGGACGTCGATATCAGCAAGATCGAACCTGGCTCTCTGATTACGGTGAAATGGCGTCCCGCCCGTTGTGGATCCTCAATCGCACCAGCGAGCAGCTGCAGGAACTCCCGAAACTGGAGCCACGGCTGAAGGATCCGCATTCCAAACAACCACAGCAGATCCCGTCCTGCAGGAACGGCTATCGTTCACTGAAGCCACAGTACTTCGTGTGTGTGGCCATTTGCACGCATCTCGGCTGCGTCCCGACCTACCGTCCCGCGATTGCACCGCCAGACCTGGGACCTCACTGGGAGGGCGGCTTCTTTTGTCCGTGTCACGGGTCCCGCTACGATCTGGCCGGGCGCGTGTTCGAAGGATCACCGGCGCCGCTCAATCTTCCGGTCCCGCCCTACTTCTATGTCAACGAGACGACCCTGCGTGTGGGCGAGTTCGAGAATGGCAGTGATCAGAACTGGCATCCCGAGACATGGTAGATATCAATCGAGTCTGACCCGAGTGGCGCTTACTTAAGCCGTAATGTAGGGTGGGTTAGCGCTTTTTGCGTAACCCACCGGGCGTTGCGCAGCAACACAACATCTTTTTGATTGTGTGCCTCACGGCACATCCGATGGATTACGGCACACACGGCGTGCCTCATCCACCCTACATCGAGGGGGAACCGCTTAAGTAAGCGCCATTCACATCTAACCTCTAACTTCTCACTTTTTACTTCTTACTCCTTACTTCTCACATTTTCTTTCCGTGTTTTTCCGTGTGCTTCCGTGGCTATTTATTTTTTTATAATGACGATATCCCTTAGCGCCATTCGAGTCTGACCCCATTGATTCTTGATTCATATGATAAGTATATGGTAATATACTTCACGTTCGTTACTTGACGTCGTGAGATATCAAAATGCTAAAGAGAACCGTGGTTATACTGGCTGCCGCGGCGTTCTTTTGGGGAGCAGTACCGACCCAGACCGCCCAGGCAGGGGATGATATCCAGGATCTGATGGATCCTTCCTGGTGGGCCAACAAGATATTCGATGACGATCATGATGACTGGTTGTATTACCGGTACCATCGTTACAGTCCCTACTGGGGCGCACCCTATAACCAGCATCCTCGAGTGATCGTGGTACTGCAAGAGCCGGACACGAAGGCACAAAGTCCCAAAACCAGGCTGCCTGAATAACCTGAGCTCAAAAGGGCTCAGATTCTTTCGTTGGCCGCGAATTGACTGAGAATTCGCGGTCTCCCCCTCTATTATTCCTTATCTACCACCTGCATCTATAACGCATATCCGGTAACAATCAAGCAGGATGTTACCGGCACTCTGCACGGAATTGCCAAACGCAACCACTCCGTCCAGGTGCCCGCCCATCACGAACAGCCCGCGCGTGCGTGCATCGGTTTCGAGGAACAGGCGTTCGGCTTCGCGTGCCATGGCCGGTGTGCCGTATCCGACGTCAGGTCGTGTCGTGGGCAGCCCATGTGCTGCCGCGCTGTTCCAGATATCCGGTGAATGTATGTGCAGCACGGCCTGAATGCCTGGATCGAGTGCGTACAGGATGGCGTGGGTCAGCGATTCCGAGGACGGCGGCAGCGGGCCCTCGGCACTTATCCGGTTGGCGGCCATATCGAAACCGGTGACCAGTGCATAGTGATCGGGCCCCAGCCATTCGATGGCGCCGGTCTGCGAGCCGCTGACCAGGAAACGGTTCTCCCCTGCTTTCAGCCGCTGGCTGACGTTGCCGTAGCCTACACCGCCATAGCGGTCGGGGCACTGGCCGATCAGTCCGAGTTGCCAGAGTCTTTGCCGGGTGGCGGACAGCGCGCTGGTGTCGATGGAAGGGTCGACAGGTCGCTGGGTGTAGTCCAGCGTGAAATTGATGACGCCCTCTTCCGGTGTACTGTTCATGACAAATCGCGATGATCGTGGTTCGTGATGTTTGAACGCTATTCCCGGAAATAGGGGACGCACGATTCCACTGCTTTGTTGCCCCAATTGGTGTCAGTCAGACAAATGGCTGACAAATCGTTGTTGTCCCCTATTGCCCTATACCGTGTGTTCGACAAAGTGCGTCGAAGAATCCCAGGTGCAGGTTCTCGTTAATGTAACTGTCGAACTGTGTTTTCGTGTTTAGCGCCTGCTCATCCGTCAATTCAGAATAAGGTGAGCCCGCAGAAAGCGTTTTCAACTGAATCCGGCACACCCATTCCAGATGATATTGCCGGTAAACCGCCTCCTCGATACTGCTTCCAAAAACCACCGAGCCATGATTTCTCAGCATTGCAACAGATCGCCCTCCCAGTACGGCGCTGATCCGTTCACCCTCACTGCGAGTCGCCAGACCACCGTAATCCAGATAAACCACCTCATCAACGAACCGCAGGGCGTGCTGATTCAGCTTCAGCAAGCCGCATTGCAAACTGGATACCGCTGTGATGTTCTCATTATGAGAATGAATTGAACACTCAACCCAGGGACATGCAATGTAGACAGGCAGGTGAACACCCACAGCCTGGCGAGTGACACGTTGCGATGAATCAAACAGGCCGCCATCGAACCCCACTTTAACCAGCGCCTCCGATGTCATCTCGTCAAAGTATCCATGACCTGGCGTGATGAGTATGGCATTTTCATTCGGAATCCGCGCTGCGATATGCGTTTCCAGCGGATCGGACCAATCCAGTCGAGCGGCGAGGCGATGAACCCTGGCGAGTTTTTCACGGATGACTTGTTCTGTAATCGACATAGTGCATTTGATTCATTGGGTTCCGGATTATTATTATGCGGATTATTCCTGAATATACATTGAAAATGTTCTCTGGTCCCTGTTATCGGGAAATCGTGATTTGTCCCCGATTTATTCCGCGGGATGAAAAAATCGGAAGGATAGGAGAGAATCCCGGTGGCAAGGCGCAGCCAGTCGCCGTCGGCAGCGGCGCCATCACGAACCGTCGATTGTCGGTGCAGGGTTCAAATGGCTCTGAACTTTTAACGCGCCAGTAAAGCGAGGACGCTCATGTTACAGGTCAAGTTCTACGGGACACGAGGGTCGATATCGGTATCCGGAAAGGAATACGAGGAGTTCGGCGGCAACACGACCTGCATCCAGATCATGACGAAGGAAACGGGGCGCATCGGTATACTGGATGCCGGTACCGGCATCCGAAAGCTCGGCAACGATTTCCTTGCAATGAATACGGGACAGAAGGATATCTTCATCGCATTCACGCATTTCCATTGGGACCATATTCAGGGCTTCCCGTTTTTCGCGCCCGCCTACGACAAGAGCAAGGTGATCAATATCCTGGCGCCGGGTGAAGACAGGAAGCTTGAGGATCTCAAGGACATTTTTGATGTGCAGATGCAAGACCGATACTTTCCGGTCTCGATGGACGAGATGGGGCAACTTTCAATTTTCTGCCAATCGAGAGAAACACGGCCGTCTTTACGCCGCCGGATAACATTCCCGTCAAGGTCACAGCCGTGAGGCACAACCATCCGGGGGGGCCTACAGTTACCGGTATGAACGCCAGGGAATCGCCATAATGGTTTCAACAGACATCGAGCACGGTGATACGATCGACGAAAACATCGTGGAACTGGCGCGGGGTGTCGATCTGCTGATTCACGATGCACAGTACACCGCTGAAGAACTCGAATCCAAAAAGGGCTGGGGGCACAGCAGTTATGACCAGGCGATTGAAGTTGCCAGAAGAGCGAACGTGAAGCGGCTGGTTATGACACATCACGACCCTGACCACGATGATAATTTTCTAAGGACACAGGAAAAACCCTGTCAACAGAAGTTTCCGAACTGCGTGCTATCGCGTGAGGGAATGACGATAGACATCGGTTGATATCGGTGATGCCTGCACAATAAGCAGATTCGGAACTGTAATGGTTGGTGATGATGGCCGCTGCACATTCCGGCAACACACCGTTCGGACCGGCATCCGGGTATTACTGGCGCAGTCGCAACAGGAAGTTCAGTCAGCCAAACAACTGGGAAACCGTGGTCTGTCCCTTATTATTCCTGGACCGGTAGGGGAAAAGGGGAAACAGGGGAAACAGGGAAGAAACAGGAAATCAATGGTGTCAGATCCGAATGGCGCTAAGGGATATCGTCATTATGAAAAAAAAAATGGCCACGGAAGCACACGGAAAAACACGGAATAGTCCCGGATGATTTCTGTGTTCTCCGTGGATTCCGTGGCTATTTATCACGGTGTGGACATCAGTAAGCGGTTCCCCCTCGATGCAGGGTGGATCAGGCACGCCGTGTGTGCCGTAATCCACCGGACGTGCCGGCAGGCACACAATAAAAAAGATGTTGTGTTGCTGCGCAACGCCCGGTGGGTTACGCAAAAAGCGCTAATCCACCCTGCATTACGGCTTAAGTAAGTGCCATTCGGGTCTAACTCCGTTGATTAGACGCGATATTGACGTATCAATCGAGTCTGACCCTATTGGTCGCTATTGGTCGGGCTCGGTACCCTGTTCTTGCTCTA
>CAVQCA010000005.1:0-44928 GCA_963710815.1 uncultured Gammaproteobacteria bacterium
CAGCAGAATTAGTGGGTAACTATGGCCTGAAAATAGATCTCGGCCAACCAATTCAAGGGGTGAAGCAGCCAGGATAGCGCACCCCGTCCCCGGCTCTGAGAAGATGGAAGTTGCGAAGCAACCATCTGTAGAGAAAAAGGAACGAGATGCCGTAAAGTCTATCCTGAATCGGATCCAGAAATTCAAATCGTTTGTGTATTCGGCGGTGCGCTGGATAGAAGGACCGGGCGGCGAGCCTGCCATTGAGGCCGAGCTTCGCCCACGAACCAACGCCCGGGCACGCTGTTCGATCTGCGGCGGCGAAGCGCCGGGATACGATCGGCTTCCGGAACGGCGCCTTGAGTTCGTGCCCCTGTGGGGCATCCGGGTCTATTTTCGTTATGCCCCGCGGCGCGTGGACTGCCCGGAGTGTGGTGTACGGGTGGAGCAGATGCCCTGGGCGTCGGGCAAGCGGCAGCTGACCGAAGCCTATGCGTGGTTTTTGTCCGGCTGGGCGAAGCGGCTGAGCTGGAAAGAAGTGGCCCAGGTGTTCCACACGAGCTGGGAACAGGTTTTCCGGGCGGTGGAGCGGGCCGTGGAATGGGGACGTGCGCATCAGGATCTCTCCGGTGTCAAGGCGATTGGTGTCGACGAGATAGCGGCCTGGAAAGGCCACAAATACCTGACGCTGGTGTACCAGATTGACAGCCACTGCAAGCGCCTGTTATGGATTGGAGAGAAACGCACGGTCAAGACCTTGTTGCAGTTCTTTCGCTGGTTCGGCAAGGAACGGAGTCAAACGCTGGATTATATCTGCTCGGACATGTGGAAGCCGTACCTGAAGGTGATTGCCAAGAAAGCCGGCCAGGCCGTGCACATTCTGGATCGGTTTCACATCATGGCGCATCTGAGCAAGGCGATTGACGAGGTCCGTGCGCAGGAGACGAAGGAACTGAAGGAGAAAGGCTACGAGCCCATACTGAGCAAAACGCGCTGGCTGTTGCTCAAGCGCCCGGAGCACCTGACCGAAAAGCAGGAGACCCGATTGGCGGATCTGGTGCAGTACAATTTGAAATCGATCCGAAGCTATCTTCTCAAGGAGGAGTTTCAGCTGCTCTGGTCGTACACCGCGCCCTACTGGGCGGGACGGTTTCTGGACACCTGGTGCACCAAGACCATGCGCTCGAAGATCGAACCCATGAAGAAGGTAGCCAGGATGCTCAGGCGTCACCGGCCCCTGTTGCTGAACTGGTTTCGCGCCAAAGGACAGCTGTCCAGCGCCGTGGTGGAGGGCTTCAACAACAAAGCAAAACTCACTACCAGAAAAGCCTTCGGTTTTCGGACCTATCATGCGATGGAAATCGCCTTGTATCATGCGCTTGGCTCGCTACCTGAACCGAACTTCACCCATAGATTCTGCTAACGAAGCCTTTTTTATTGTGTGCCTGCCGGCACATCCGGTGGATTACGGCACACCGGCATGCCTCATCCACCCTACATCAAGGGTGGAACCGCTTAAGTAAGCGCCATTCGGGGCAGACTCCTTTGATTAGACGTAATATTGACGTATCAATCGAGTCTGACCCGAATGGCACTTACTTAAGCTTCTTCGGGTGTCCATATAGCTGAATTTCCTCCCTGGCGATAGGACGCGGTTTGGTGAGTAGCGGGAAGGGTTTTGGTCTTCGTTTGACGGCTCTTGGCTCAAGGCGTCCCGGACGATTCCCGACTTGCTGCTGTGCAATCAGGATGAAGAGTCCGGCAAGTTTATCGTCGTAGCTCCCGGTCCCGCTCTGCCGCCAGGCAATCCAGATTTGCAAGGTATGTTTGAAGCTCAGCTGACGCGGTAACATCTCGGCCAATAAGGCCGACTGGGCCATCAGCAGTCGGATCAGGTTGTAGGCCAACAGATAGACCCAGATCTCCTTCTGCACCATCACCGGTGTGCGGCAACTCAACCGCTCCATACCCAAGGTGGTCTTGATGTTGCGCAGATCCAGCTCGACATGCCAGCGGTCCCGATACAGCCCCTTCAGGGCCGCTTTGCTCGTCTGCTTCGGACACAGCAGCGTGGTCATCAAAATCTTGCCGCCGGCATACAGTTCCCGCACCTTCAGGACATCGGGGGCCTGGTGGTAGTCTGCCTGGCTCATCCAGGCGGGCTTGATCTTCGGCTTGCGCAGTTCAATCAGGTGATCCCGCGGACCCAACCGCTTCCCGCGGCGAAAATCCGTGCTGCGTCGCCGTGAACCCTGTTGTTCAAAGACCCCATCCACGCCCCGTTCCTGCAGCGCACACAGTAGAAAATAGGTGGCATAGAACGCATCGCCCAACAGGATGTCCCCGCCGGCTAACGTATCGAACATCGATCTGAGCAGCGACTGCTCATCACTGCCTTTGCCCCGGCAAGGCCCCATGGCCGCATCGAGCAGCGCACCACTGGCCAGACAGAGGATACCCACCACACGGCACAGGGGAGAACCCAAGCCGGGCTGTTGGCTACTCGGTTGCGGGTAGAGCGCCTGGTTCTCCGGCGTATCGGGCAGCGCAACCGTCGCCCCATCGACCAGCCGCACCGCTCGACCCCGCCAGTGCCAGGTTTGCGGGGTGCGCTCGGCCATCACGTGTCCTGTATGACGCGCCAACGTGGAAACCATCTCCACCGGCAAGCGCTGCCGTGCCCGGCAGTAAGCACCCGTATGCGTACTGCACAGCGCCAGAGCACCGTTCAGTCGCTTGATCGCCGCCTCATCCACCGCCTTCTGGCAGGAGCGATCCGCACTCATCGCCTGCGCCAGAAACATCGACAACGTCTCTGTCGGTGGAAACAGCCGTTCCCGATGTTCGGGCAGCAGCGTCTCCACTGGCTCCAGCAGTTCCGGGCCGGTAAGCAGATTGAAAAAGGCGTAGGAATCACTGTTGGCAGCATGGCGACAAACACGTTGTTGTTGATGCAGACAGGCGCGTTGATTAGGATGCATACAGGCTGGTCCCTCAGGTGATGGGTGTTGGTCTGGCGACTTGCAGTCTTATCACCCGGACCAGCCTTCTTTATCCATTACATCAATTGCTTATCCCTTAAGTAAGTGCCATTCGGGTCTGACTCGATTGATTCGACGTAATACTGACGAATCAATCGAGTCTGACCCCATTGATTCGCTATAGTTGATTCATGGTCCAGTTGCCCACTGTCTCCGAAGCCGACACCCGCGATGAGTTTACGGTCACGCCGGCCGGTGAGTATGCGCTGCTCGACTTCGGCGCCGGACGCAAGCTGGAGCGCTGGGGTGCGTACACAGTCGATCGGCCGGACCGCCTGGCGCAGGGCAAACCGCGCGAATCCCGCTGGGCCGCCGACTGGACCTGGGTCGGCGATCCCGGCCAGTCGGGCCACTGGGACCCGGCCCGCGAGGATCTGCCGCGGGAGTGGACGGTGCGCATCGGCGACCAGGCGGTGCCGTGCCGTCTGGGCGCACACGGCCGCGTCGGTCTGCAGGGGCGTGACATCCCCTGCGCCGCCTGGGTGCGTCGGCGACTCGAGGGCTGTTACGACATCGAGGATCTGCGCGTGCTCAATCTCTTCGGCGGCAACGGCTACGTCACGGCGCAGGCGCTGAGCGCCGGCGCCACAGTGGTGCACGTCGATGCCGGCGAGGAGATGCTCGCCCTGGCGTGCGCCACCGCCGGGGAGCACAATGCCGAGTACGTGCACGAGAACGTCATGGACTATGTCGAGGACCTGCTGCGGCGGCAGCAGCGTTTCGACCTGATCGTGTTGCCCGTGCCGCCGCTTGGCCACGGCCCGAAGCGCCAGCTCTGGGACCGCGAGGTGGATCTGCCGAAGCTGGTGCGCTACCTGCCGCGGCTGATCACGAAAGGCTGTCTTGGGGTCTGGCTCTCCACCGACGGCGGCGCCATCACCTGGAAGGCCGAGGGACTGGGACAACTGCTGCGTGAAGTGCTGCCCGGCCGCAGTATAGAACCCCTGCGCCTGGGCGTGGTGGCAGGCGACGGGCGCGTGCTGCCGGCGGGCGTGGCCGCGCGCTGGTACGACGAGACGGAATTTCTGCAGACCGGCGGTATGCCGCTGACGGCCCGGCAGCTCGAGGAGCGGCTCGATGCGCACATGGTCTCGCTCGGCGCGGCCGAAGAGCCGTCGCGGGAACTGGCGGAGTTTCCGCGCGCGCGGCAGGACTTCGTGCTGCACTGGGTCGGCGTCGTCGGGCGCAGCAGTCACGGCATGGCGTTCAATTTCGTCGCCCATGTGTGTCCGCGCGCTGCGCCTGATGGATGATGCCGGGGTGGAGGCCTGGCTGCTGCATTGCATGGACATTTACGATACCCGCGGTCTGCATCCGGCGGTCACTGCATTCAGGGACGTGGAGGCGTTCGCGCGTGAGTACCAGTCGCGCGTCACCGGACTCGCCTTCGAGGAAGTCGCCGGCGTGCTGGAGGCGTTCGTCCACGGTCTGAACGGCCGGCGCCTCAAGATCGAGCCTGGTGAACAGGCGTGGACGGATACCGAAACCCTGCACCTGCCGTCCGCGGTAAGCCGGTTCGAGAGCCGCGAGGAGAATTTCCAGCTCTACAAGGCGATGGTGGTGCACCAGTGGGCGCAGACCTGGTACGGCACCTGGCGGGTGTCGCCGGCCGAGGTACTGGCGCGCTACCCGGATTACGAGCAGGCGCTGGCCCGTTTCCACGCCCTGGAAACCCTGCGCCTGGATGCGCGCATACGCACCGCGCTGCCGGGCGTGCACCGGCAGCTGCGGCTGTTGCGCGCGCCCACCGATCGGCCGATGGACGAGGCCTGGCGGTCCGCGGCCGAATCGCTGGAAGCGCCCGGATGCCACGGTGCGGGACAGTCTGGCGTTACTTCCCGGCGTCATCGCCGCTCCGCTGCCGCCCCCGGCGCTCTACCAGGGCGTGTTGCAACCGGACGCGGTGGATCAGGTGCGCCGCGCACGCATCGAGGCGGAAGCGCAGGCCTTCCGGGTCGGCCTGCTGCGCATGCAGAAGGAGCTCGAACTGCCGGCCGACACAGAAGACAAGGCAGCAGAGGAGGATGAAGGCGGCGAGACGCGCCTGCCGTTCGAGCTGCGCAAGGTGCCGGCGGAGGAGATGCCCGATGGCTTCACCTTCGAGATCGAACTGGACGGTCGGCCGCTGCCGCCGCCCGACAACGTCAAGGGTGTCATGGCATCCATCCTGCAGGACCTCGGCAATATCCCCGAGGACTATCTCTACGCGGCGGGAGACGGCGCCTATTTCGCGGGCGATGCCGGCGAGCGCAGCGTCGAGGACGTCTGGAAAGGCACCTACCACGAGGAGGGCGCCTTTCTCTACAACGAGTGGGACTACGAGCGCCAGCACTACCGCAAGAACTGGGCGGTGCTGCGCGAGCTGGAGGTCACTCCGCGCCATGACGGTTTCGTCGGCGGACACGCTGGTGAAGTACCGCGGTCTGGTCGCCGCGCTGCGGCGCACCTTCGAGGCGCTGCGCGGCGAGGACAAGCTGCTGAAGAAACAGCCCTACGGGGAGAACATCGACATCGACGCGCTGGTCGAGGCCTGGGCGGACACCCGCATCGGCAGGGAGATGTCCGACCGGCTGTTCACCAAGATGCACAAGCTGGAGCGCAACATCGCGGTGATGTTCATGGTGGACATGAGCGGCTCGACCAAGGGCTGGATCAACGAGGCCGAACGCGAGGCGCTGGTGCTGCTGTGCGAGTCGCTGGAGACGCTCGGCGACCGCTACGCGATCTACGGCTTTTCCGGGATGACGCGCAAGCGCTGCGAGGTCTACCGGATCAAGGGCTTCGACGATCCCTACAACGAGGAGGTGCGGGCGCGCATCAGCGGCATCATCCCGCGAGGACTACACCCGCATGGGCGTCACCATCCGCCACCTGACCCGGCTGCTGAACGAGGTGGAGGCGCGCACCAAGCTGCTGGTCACGCTCTCCGACGGCAAGCCGGACGACTACGATAGCTACCGCGGCGCCTATGGCATCGAGGATACCCGCCAGGCGCTGATCGAGGCCAGGCGCAACGGCATCCATGCCTTCTGCATCACCATCGACACCGAGGCCCGGGACTACCTGCCGCACATGTACGGTGCGGCGAACTACGCGGTGATCGACGAGGTGCGCAAGCTGCCGCTCAAGGTTTCGGACATCTATCGTCGGCTGACGACCTGAACGGACAGGACGACGGGCGCGCGATCAGCGGTGCCGACCCCCGGTGCGGTGCAGCGTGGCGGGACGCCCGGCGGTTTGGTCGGCCTTCGTCCCGGTCTTGCCGAGGGCCGGTTTGCCCTGCCTGTGGTGGCGTGCCGGTACCGGCGGTGATGCGCTCCGGGCGCCGTCCCTGTCCTGCCGGGAATTTCGCTGGCCGGGTTGTTGCCTGCGCCCGCGCTGATGCTCCGGAGTGCGCAGCTGAATGGGCTGTGCCCTGGCGTTAGGGTCGGGCTCGAAACCGGGCACGATCTCCCTGGGCAACTTGTGCTTGATCAGCCGCTCGATGTTCGCCAGATAGTCGTGCTCGTCCACGCAGACCAGGGAGCTCGCCTCGCCGTTGAGTCCGGCGCGGCCGGTGCGGCCGATGCGGTGGATATAGTCCGCGGGCATGTTGGGCAGCTCGAAGTTGACGACGTGAGGCAGCTCGCTGATGTCGATGCCGCGTGCGGCGATATCGGTGGCCACCAGCACCTGCAGGTCACCCTTCTTGAACTCCGCCAGGGCGCGGGTGCGTGCCGACTGGGTCTTGTTGCCGTGTATGGCCAGGGCGGGAATGTCATCCTTGCAGAGCTGTTCCGCCAGGCGGTTGGCGCCGTGTTTGGTGCGGGTGAAGACCAGCACCTGGTGCCACTGCCGCGTCTTGATAAGATGGGCCAGCAGCTGGCGCTTGTTGTCACGGTCGACGCCATACACCTTCTGGGCGATGTTGTCGGCGGTGGCGTTGCGTCGTGCCACCTCGATCAGCGCCGGCTTGTTCAGCAGTCCATCCGCCAGCGCCTTGATCTCGCTGGAGAAGGTTGCCGAGAACAGCAGGTTCTGCCGCTGCTTCGGCAGCAGGGCAAGGATCTTTTTGATGTCGCGGATGAAGCCCATGTCCAGCATGCGGTCGGCCTCGTCCAGCACCAGGATCCGGACGCGCGACAGGTCCACGGTGCGCTGCTGCACGTGGTCCAGCAGCCGCCCCGGCGTGGCCACCAGGATGTCGACACGACCCTTGAGTTTCGCGATTTGCGGATTGATACCGACGCCGCCGAACATCGCCATGGAGGTGAGCCGGGTGTGCTTGCCGTACACCCGCACGCTTTCCTCCACCTGGGCCGCGAGCTCGCGGGTCGGGGTGAGAATCAATGCCTGGACGGGCGGGCGGCCCGGGGACGGGCCGTCCCCGGTCTTCCCGGAGAGCCGCTGCAGGATGGGCAGCACGAAACCGGCGGTCTTGCCGGTGCCGGTCTGCGCCCCGGCAAGGAGGTCGCCGCCCGCCAGCACGGCGGGAATCGCCTGCCTCTGGATGGGCGTGGGTTCGGTATAGCCGTGTTCGGTGACGGCGCGCACGAGTTCGTCGGCCAGGCCGAGATCGGTAAAACGCATAAAAACTCCGGAAACAACATCGGCCTGTCGCCGCAGCGGGCGCCAGTCTCAGGCGGATGGAGGGGTGATTTAACCTTGGGCAGCAGGGAGACTGGTGCTTGTGCTGCAGGGTGGGTAATTGATTATCGTCAGGGAGTTTGTCTTGACGCACTGCCTGATCGGCTGCGCGCACCATACGCGACCGCGGCGGCCGAGGCAAACCCTATTTGGGGTGTCCTGGTGTTCATCCACAAAGAAATCAATTCACCGCAAAGACGCAAAGGACGCAGAGAAATTCTTTAATGAAAACAATTTCTCATTTCGTGTTTGTTGCGGTCGAAATCGAGAAGTGGTTATATCGTCACGGGCGCCTCTACACGGCAGGGTGATCCGGTTTGCCTGATCCCCGTGAATTCCGCGGGCCGGCTGAAATCCCGCAGGGCGCGGTGACCGTCTGGCGGGATGCCTCGCCCCGGAGTGCAATCGCGAGGTATCGCCATGATCTTTCGACAATTGTTCGAACCGCAGTCCAGTACCTACACCTACCTGTTTGGCGACCCGGCAAGCGGGCAGGCGCTGCTTGTCGACCCGGTGATCGAAACGGCCGAACGGGATCTCGAACTCGTGCAGGAGTTGGGGCTGACACTGGCCTACACGCTGGAGACCCATGTGCATGCCGACCACCTCACGGCCGCCTACCGGCTCAAGGAGATGAGCGGCTCGCGCATCGCCGGGCCGGCGCATGACCGGCTGCTGTGCCGGGACGTGTGGGTCGAGGACGGCGTGCCGTTTCAGGTCGGCGCCGTCACCCTGCTGCCGCTGTTCACGCCCGGACATACCGCCTCGCATTACTGCTACCTGCAACAACAGGGTGATACCTCACGGGTGTTCACCGGCGATGCCCTGCTGATCGACGGTTGCGGACGCACCGATTTCCAGGGCGGCAGCGCCGCGGATCTGTACCGCTCCATCCACACGCGGCTGTTCACCCTGCCGGATGACACGCTGGTCTATCCTGGACACGACTACGAGGGCCGTCGCGTGTCCACCATACGCCAGGAAAAGGATCGCAATCCGCGCCTGGGTGGCAATCGCCCGCTGGAGGAGTTCGTCAACCTCATGGACGCCATGGTGTTGCCTTACCCGAAGCGCATGGACCTGGCAGTGCCGGCCAACGAATTGTGCGGCGACTGCCCGGCCGAGGTGCCGTCGGGTTTTAGCGGCTATTGCGAATCCCTGCGGCAGGGTTAGCCTGCATTTATCCCCGTGGTTTGTAACGCCATCCTGTTGATAACAGACTGATTATAATTGTTGTTTTGAAAATAATAAAATAGTAATATACTTTCATACTTTTAGCCGGATCACAGGAGGTGCCAGGTGCTCATCGAGAGTTGGATAACGATCGCCGTGGTTGTGTTGCTGATCGCGCTGCTGCTGGGGGTAGTGGGGTTGATGTCACGTGTATGCCAGTCACTCTGCCAGCGGCTGGAGAAGTGCCGCGCACCGGGTGATTGGCCCTGCCGGTCGTGAGGCGGAAGATCCCGGCACTGCTGATGAAGTAAAAAGTAAAAAGTAAAAAGCGAAGAGTTAGGAGTAAAATATCGAACGGGTGACTGACGGGTTTCCCTCTCACTCTTCACCTCTCACTTCTCACCTTATTACTTCTCACTTTTTACTTCCTCCTCCTCCTTCCTCCTCCTTCTTCTCGGCGGCCTCCCTCTTCTCGCGGGCGGCGCGTCTGCCCGGGGGATCATCATCATCCATGAGTATCTGGTAGGCCGGGCCTTCCAGATCGTCAAACTGGCCGGAGCGCACGGCCCAGAAAAAGGCCCAGACGATACCGCCGACCAGGACCAGCGACAGGGGGATGAGCAGGTAAACGATTTCCATTGTGCGGGCTCCAGTGTCAGGCGGTTGCCGCTGCCCCGGGACGGGGCTCACGGTGCCGGCGTGTAACGCGGGTCAGACGCAGGGCATTCACCACCACCAGCAGGGAACTCGAGGACATGCCGACGGCGGCCATCCAGGGGGCGACATACCCGAACGCCGCCGCGGGCAGGGCAATGAGGTTGTAGACCAGGGCCCAGGCAAGATTCTGGTGGACAATGCGCATGGCCCGGCGGGCGATACGCATGCCATCGGCAAGCGCCAGCAGCCGGTCGGACAGCAGGATCATGTCGGCGCTGGCCTGGCTGATCTGTGCCGCGCCGTGCATGGCGATGGAGACATCCGCCGCGGCCAGCACCGGTGCGTCGTTGATGCCGTCACCGACCATGGTGACAATTGCTCCCTGGCGCTGCAGCGCCTGGATGCGGTCCAGTTTGTCCTGCGGTTTCATGTCGGAGTAGATCGTTTCAATGCCTACCTCTTCGGCAACCTGCCTGACCGGGGGCAGATTGTCGCCGCTCAATAGTATGAGCTGTTTTCCCGCCTGTCGCAGCGCCGTGATCATTGCCCGCGCATCGGGCCGGGTTTCATCGTGCAGGACGATCTCTGCGTGAATCCTGTCGGCATCGGCCAGCAGGATCGTGATACCGGTTGGTTCATCCAGGGCGGAAAAAGGGGTCGTAACCCATTTCCTCTCGAGAAAATGGGTTACGACCCTTTTTCCCTTGCGGCGCCGACCGGTTGGGCGCACTGCCGGGAGACGAAATCGGAGCTGCCGATGAACCAGGTCTTGCCGTCGATGCTGCCGCTGATCCCGGCGCCGGGGTGATTGGTCAGGTCCCGGACCGCCGGATGTTTCCCGGCGGCAGCCTTGACGATCGCCTTGCCGAGTGGATGTTCCGACTGGCTCTCCAGGGCGGCGGAGATACCCAGCACGGTCTCCCGGTCGAGTTCTGACAGGCTATGTATCGCGCTGACCACCGGCTCGCCGCGGGTCAGGGTGCCGGTCTTGTCGAATACCACGTGGGTGCAGCGGGCCAGGGTCTCCAGGCGGTTGCCGCGGGCGGACAACAGGCCGCAGGAGAGCATGGCGCCGGTGGCGGCGCTGATGGCGGTGGGGGTGGCGAGCGAGAGGGCGCAGGGGCAGGTGACGACCAGTACTGACACCACGATCGGCACCCAGGAGTCCGGCGCCGTCAGCCACCAGTAGAGGCCGACCAGGCAGGCCATCAGGAGCACGGTGCCGACGAACCAGCCGGCCATGCGGTCGGCCAGCCGGGTAATGGCGGGCTTCTCGTTTTGCGCCCGTTCCATCAGGCGCATGATCTGCGCCAGCACGGTTTCCGTGCCGACCCGGGTGACAATGAGATGCAGCGGGTTTTCGATATTGATGCTTCCGCCGATGAGTTCGTCCCCGGCCGCCTTGCGTATCGGGGTGCTCTCTCCGGTCAGGAAAGCCTCGTTCACCGAGGCGCCGCCCGCTTCTTCGAGCCGGCCATCGGCCGGTATGCCTTCACCCGGCTTCACCAGCACCCGGTCGCCGGGCTCGAGCCGGGCGACCGGAATCACCTCGCTCCGCTCCCCATCATCGCTTGTCACCACGCGTGTCGCCATCGCCGGCAGGGCGTGATCGAGGCGTTCCGCCATTTCGGCGCCGCGCTTGCGTGCCATCAGCTCGAAATAGCGGCTGACGAGCAGGAAAAAAACGAACATTACCACTGAATCGTAATACACCTCACCGCTGCCACTCCAGGTGGCCTGCACGCTGCCCGCGAAGGCGACCAGGATGCCCAGCGCCACGGGGACGTCCATGCCGACGCTGGCATTGCGCAGGTCGCGCCATGCGCCACGAAAGAACGGGACGGCCGAATAAAGCAGCACCGGGAGCGTAAGGATCAGCCCGATCCAGCGGAAAAAGGTGCGAAAGTCCGTTTCCATGCCCGACCACGCGCCGACATAGAGCGTGACGGAGAACATCATCACCTGCATTCCCAGCACGCCGGCGACCCCGAGGCGGCGCAGGTGGGTGCGCCGTTCACGCTCGAACGCCTCCTGCTGGCGCAGTGGATCGTAGGGGTGGGCGTTGTAACCGATGGCGCTGATCGCCTGGAGGATATCGCTGAGCCTGATGCGCGTGTCGTCCCACCGGATCCGGGCGCGATGGGTGGCGTAGTTGATCTGCACCTCCACCACGCCGGGCAGCTGGGCGATATGACGCTCGTTGAGCCAGATACAGGCCGCGCAGGTAATGCCTTCCATGATCAGCGCGGCCTCGCGAAGGTTGCCATCCTCGACCCGCACGAAACTCTTCTGGACATCCGGGTGATCGTAAACGCGCGTCTGTTCGATGAAGTCAGGGATCAGTTCGTGGCCCGTGGGCGCGTTGCTGGTGCGATAACGGTAGAAATCGTCGTGACCCGCCGCGACGATCGCGCGTGCCACCGCCTGGCAGCCGTAGCAGCACATCGGCTCCTCGTGACCCTGGATCTCCACGCGCAGATCCAGCCCGGGCGGTACCGGCAGTCCGCAATGGAAGCAGCAGCGTGCGGTAGTGGCCACGTCAGGCGACGATGGCTGGAGTGGGGCGGGGTGAGGAGATGCCACGATCGATTTCGCTAATTGGGGTGTTGCGTGCGGCCACGGCCGCCGCTCGAAAACAGGTCTATAGCATAACGCAAGCATGACGAAAGGAGACCACAAGAAGTCCGTTCGGTTCGGGTGGCCGGTTCCCTGCAGCGCCGGCGCGCGGTGAAGCGAGCGGGGTGAGTGCATCGACAGGGAATTTTCAGACTGGCTTGCTCAGGGCATCATTAATTCAGGTCAAATTGATATAGATCAAATCGGGTTCCGCGGGATTGCAGAATAATTCCCCGTCGTCCTTGCGGTCAGACTCGAGTGATCGACTGCGCCTCTCCCGTGTGTCGCGGTGCACCCCGTGATCAATCGAGTCTGACCCCATTGAAACAAATATAAGCGGCAGGACACTGCCGGGCGATCAAAATTCAGTATAGGGAGGAAACCCATGATTTTAAAGCATGTGTGGGGCTTGTTCGTGAATCCAAAACGCGAATGGGAAGCGATTCGCGATGATGAGTGCACCATCGGCAAGTGCTACGCCGTGCATGTCCTGATACTCGCGTCCATCCCGGCCATCTCCGGTTTCATCGGGACGACCCAATTCGGCTGGCAGATCGGCGTCGGCGATCCGGTCAAGCTCACCCTGGAGAGTGCGGGTCTGATCGCAGTGCTTTACTACCTGGCCATGCTGATCGGGGTCTACACCATCGGCTGGATGATCCACTGGATGTCCGGTACCTATGGCGCCAAGACCATGCTCTCGCAGTGCGTGGTGCTGGCGGCCTATACCGCGACACCCCTGTTTCTCATCGGCATCATGGAGCTCTATCCCATACTCTGGCTTAACATGGTGCTTGGTCTCCCGGCGCTGGCCTACAGCGTCTACCTGCTCTACAGCGGCGTTCCGGTCATGATGGGCATATCGGAAGAGCGCGGCTTCCTGTTCTCCAGCGCCGTGCTCGCCTTTGGGCTGGTGGCATTCGTCGCCCTGCTCGCTGTGACCGCCATCCTCTGGGGCATGGGTCTGGAGCCGCAGTTTACCCGCTGATTTTTCTTATTATTCCACTTAACACATCCGCCAAAACGAGAGGGAGGTCGGCATGACCGATCAGCAAACCTACAACTACACGGTCGTCAGGCAATTCGCCATCATGACCATTGTCTGGGGTATTGTCGGCATGCTGGTAGGCGTGCTGATCGCCGCCCAGCTGGCCTGGCCGGTATTGAACTTCGATATCCCCTGGTTGACGTTCAGTCGACTGCGGCCGTTGCACACCAATGCGGTGATTTTTGCCTTTGGCGGTTCGGCCCTGTTTGCCACCTCCTATTACGTCGTGCAGCGCACCTGCCATGTGCGCCTGATCAGCGACAAGCTGGCGGCTTTCACCTTCTGGGGCTGGCAGCTCATCATTGTGGCCGCGGCCATCACCCTGCCGCTGGGTATCACCACCAGCAAGGAATACGCGGAACTGGAGTGGCCGATCGATATTCTGATCACCATCGTCTGGGTGGTCTACGCGGTCGTTTTTTTCGGCACCATCGCCAAGCGCAAGGTGAAGCATATCTATGTCGCCAACTGGTTCTACGGCGCCTATATCATCACCATCGCGGTGCTGCATGTGGTCAACAGCGCCGAGGTGCCGGTGACGCTGTGGAAGTCCTACTCCGCCTATGCCGGCGTACAGGACGCCATGGTGCAGTGGTGGTATGGACACAACGCGGTGGGTTTCTTCCTCACCGCCGGCTTCCTCGGCATGATGTACTACTTCATCCCCAAGCAGGCCGGACGCCCCGTATACTCCTATCGACTGTCAGTCGTGCACTTCTGGGCGCTGATCTTCACCTACATCTGGGCGGGCCCGCATCATCTGCATTACACCGCGCTGCCTGACTGGGCCCAGTCGCTCGGCATGGTGATGTCGCTGATCCTCCTCGCACCCTCCTGGGGCGGCATGATCAACGGCATCATGACCCTCTCCGGGGCCTGGGAAAAGCTGCGCACCGACCCGGTGCTGCGTCTGCTGATCGTCTCGGTTTCCTTCTACGGCATGTCCACGTTCGAGGGGCCGATGATGTCCATCAAGACGGTGAACGCCCTGTCGCATTACACCGACTGGACCATCGGACACGTGCACTCCGGCGCCCTTGGCTGGGTGGCACTCATTACCATGGGCAGCATGTACTACCTGATCCCGCGCCTGTTCGACCGCGAGCTCTACAGTCTGAAGATGGTGGAGGTGCATTTCTGGACGTCCACCATCGGTATCGTGCTGTACATCAGCTCCATGTGGGTGGCGGGCATCATGCAGGGCCTGATGTGGCGCGCGACCAACCCCGACGGCACGCTGACCTACAGCTTCGTGGAATCCGTGCAGGCCATGCATCCCTATTACATCGTGCGCTTCCTGGGCGGGGGATTCTTCCTGTTCGGCACCCTGATCATGGCTGTTAACCTGTGGAAGACCATCGCAGGCGCCAAACCCGCTGTCGGAATTATCCCGGCGCCGGCCGCGGCCCACTGAGGAGACTAGTTATGGCGTCGGTACATGACAAGATTGAAACAAACATCGGTTTGATGATCGTGCTGATCGTGGCCGTGATTTCCGTTGGCGGTCTGGTGCAGATCGTGCCGCTGTTTTTCCAGCAAAGCACGACGAAGCCGGTGAAAGGCCTCGAGCCGTATTCGGCACTGCGGCTGACCGGGCGGGATGTCTATGTGCGCGAGGGCTGCTATCTCTGCCATTCGCAGATGATCCGCCCGTTCCGGGCCGAGACCGAGCGCTACGGGCACTACTCGGTTGCCGGTGAATTCGTCTACGACCACCCGTTCCAGTGGGGTTCCAAGCGCACCGGCCCGGATCTTGCCCGCGTCGGTGGCCGCTACAGCGACGAATGGCATCGCGTGCACCTGATGAATCCGCGCGACGTCGTGCCCGAATCGATCATGCCCGGCTATCCGTGGCTCGCCAAGACACCGGCCGATGCCGCCGACATCAAGAAGAAGATGGAAGTCATGCGCATGCTCGGTTCGCCCTATACCGACGAGCAGATCGCCAACGCGCCCAAGGAGCTGGAAGGGAAGACGGAACTGGACGCACTGATCGCTTATCTGCAGGGCCTGGGTACGGACATCAAGAACCGGAGAGAATGACATGGACTTCACGCTGATTGATTCGATCCTGACCGTCGTCGTCATGATCGTGTTCGTAGGCATTGTCCTGTGGGCCTGGAGCGGCAAGCGCGCCCATGCCTTCAAAGAGGCGGCAAATCTCCCGTTTACCGAGGACCAACCCGTGTCAACACCAAAGCATTCCAAGGAGAAACCCCATGGCTGATTTCACCAGCAGCTTCTGGAACTGGTACATCATCATCCCGACCATCGGCGGGATCATCGGTTGTTTTCTCCTGGTGCGCCGGCTCTCCGGGACATCTGCCAAGCAGGGCGAAAAGGCCGAGAGCATGGGACATGTCTGGGACGAGGATCTCGAGGAGCTCAACAACCCCCTGCCTGGCTGGTGGCTGAAGCTGTTCTATATCACCATGGTGTTCGGTCTCATCTACCTGGCGCTGTTTCCGGGGCTGGGAAGCTTCCCCGGGTTGCTGGGGTGGACCTCGCACGGCCAGTATGAGCGCGAAATGGACGTTGCGGATGCGACCTATGGACCGCTCTTTACCCGCTACCGGGAGATGTCCATCCCCGCCGTGGCGGCCGATCCCGAGGCCCGCAAGATGGGCGAGCGGCTGTTCGTCACCTATTGCGCCGCCTGTCATGGTTCGGATGCCCGCGGCGCGCGCGGATTTCCCAATCTGCGCGATAATGACTGGCTCTATGGAGGCTCCCCCGAGCAGATCGAGCAGACCATCCTCTACGGTCGCAACGGTGTGATGCCGGCCTGGCAGGACGCCCTCGGCGGGAAACAGGGCGTTGCCGATGTGGTACAGTACGTCATGAGTCTGAGCGGCCGTAATGTGGACCAGGCCGCCGCGGCGCGTGGCAAGGTGAAATTCCAGACCTTCTGCGTGGCCTGCCATGGCGCCGACGGCAAGGGAAACCAGGCGATAGGCGCGCCCAATCTCACCGACAACATCTGGCTGTACGGAGGGTCGGAAAAGGCGATCACGGAGACCATCGCCAAGGGCCGCAACGGCAAGATGCCAGCCCAGAAGGACACCCTCGGCGAGGACAAGGTGCACCTGCTGGCCGCCTATGTCTACAGCCTGTCAACCGGGGAGCAGAACGAGAAGTAGCAGCCCGATCTGCTTCTATGCACGTAATCCGGACATGCCGGCGGTTGCCGCGCCGGCATGTGTGCCGGATCCAGGACGATGATTCATGTCGGAAAAGAAAATATCAGGGTTTCATAAGTGCATTGCGGTGCTCTGGCCGTCATTCATGGTCGCCGTTGTAGCCACCGGGGCCTTCTTTTCCGCCTTTGATCCACGTGATCTGCTTCCCTTCGACATTGATCTCGACATCAGTCCGCTGGGTATCTATACCATCGGATTCTTTATCTTCTGGCTGATTACCGCAGTTTCCGGACTCGGCACACTCTATTTCGCAATCACCAATTGCATGCGACAAAACCCGGGCAACCGGGAGCCCTAAGGGCGGTACCATGACAGCCCCTGATTCGAAAGGGCCTGCTGCCGCGGATCACAGCGACAAGCAGGTTGAACAGTCACTTTATGCCAAGCGCGAGAAGATCTACCCGCGCGAGGTGCATGGGCTCTATGCCCGGTTGCGCACGCTCGGTGTCCTCGGACTGCTCGGCATCTACTACCTCACCCCGTGGCTGCGCTGGGACGGGTCCCAGGCGATTCTGCTGGATCTTCCGGCGCGCAAATTCCATATCTTCGCGCTCACCCTGTGGCCCCAGGACTTCATCTATCTGGCGTTCCTGCTGATCATCGCCGGGTTGACCCTGTTCTTCGTGACCGCGCTGGCGGGGCGTGTCTGGTGCGGTTATGCCTGTCCCCAGACGGTCTGGACCGAAGCGTTCCTGTGGATCGAGCGCAAGGTAGAGGGCGATCGCATGAGACAGCAGAAGCTGGATGCGATGCCCATGAATGCGCGCAAGCTCCGCATCAAGGCGACCAAGCAGATCCTGTGGCTCCTGTTCTCGGGCTGGACCGGTTTCACCTTCGTCGGTTATTTCACACCCATCCTCGACCTGGGGGCGCGCCTGCTGGCTTTCAACCTCGGCCCCTGGGAGACCTTCTGGGTCCTCTTCTACGGCTTCGCCACCTACGGCAATGCCGGATTCATGCGCGAGCAGGTATGCAAGTACATGTGCCCCTACGCGCGTTTCCAGAGCGCCATGTTCGACAATGACACGCTGATCGTGTCCTACCTTCCCGGGCGCGGCGAACCGCGCGGGTCGCGCAAGCGCAGCGCCGACTACAAGGCGCTGGGCCTGGGCGACTGTATCGATTGCACCCTGTGCGTCCAGGTCTGCCCGACCGGTATCGATATCCGCAACGGACTGCAATACGAATGCATCGCCTGTTCGGCCTGCATCGATGCCTGCGACGACGTGATGGACAGGATGGGTTATCCCCGCGGACTGATCGCCTACACCACGGAAAATGCCATGCACGGGTCAAGGAGTCACATCCTGCGCCCCCGTGTGATCATCTACGCGCTGCTGCTATTGACTATCATGTCCGTTTTCGCCTATTCCCTCAGTCAGCGCACCACGCTCGGTCTGGATGTCATCCGGGACCGCAATCGCCTCTACCGGGAGACCAACGACGGGGAGATCGAGAACGTCTATGTCCTGAAGATCCTGAACATGGATAACAAGGGACACGCCTACCGTCTCCGCGTCGACGGGATACACGACCTCGAGCTGCACACCGATACCCGCCGCATCTGGGTTGATGCTGGCGAGGTGCTGGAATTACCGGTGCGCCTGCGGGTGGAGGAGGACGAACTGCATGAACGCAGCAGCAAGGTGGTATTCCATCTGACCGCGACCGATGATCCGAAGCTCTCGGTCCGGGAAAATGCCCGTTTCCTGGGACCCTGACCCGTATGCAGCCAGACAAACCTCGACAGCAAAAACCCTGGTACCGGCACGCTTGGGTATGGGTGATGCTCGCCGTGCCGGCGACGGCGGTGGTCGTCGGCATGGTTTTGCTCTATTTGGCCATTACCACCAATGACGGGCTGGTCGTCGACGACTACTATGAGCGGGGCAAGGCCATCAACCGCGACCTGGCCCGCGATCAGGCGGCCCTGACGCACCAACTCACGGCCCGCCTCGATTTCGATAAGGCCGGGAATCGCGTCTTGCTCACCCTGCAGTCGCATGACTATGTACTGCCGCGCCAGCCGAGGCTTTCGTTTCTGCACCCCACGCAGCAGGGCTTTGACCAGCATGTGATGCTGACTCGGGTCAGTGAAGGGCATTATTCCGGCGCCATTCATGAGCTCAAGCGCGGAAAGTGGTATGTCCAGCTGGAGGCGGATGACTGGCGGCTATCGGGCAGGCTGTACATCCCGCTGACCGCGCCGGTGGTACTGTCACCAAGCTATACGGATGAGGATGACTGAGCACAGCAGGCCAGCGGCGCCGGGCTCGCGCGAGGCCAGGGGTAACTGCGGAGCTCAAGCGAATGACACCTGCCACAGGCACTTCATCCCGGGAAATGGCCGCGGAATCCACGGAAGAACACGGAAAGTTTTTTTGATTGATTAATATTTCAGTGTTATTCCGTGGATTCCGTGGCCATTGGTTTTTTTGTAAACACCGTTTCTTAACCTGGATGTCCACTGCGGCTGAACCCCTGCATCCTCTACGACGAATTATCGCTGGTACCCTCTGCGTGAACATGGAACTGACATTGTCGGCGGCGTTTCTGGTGGGCCTGCTCGGCGGGGTGCACTGCGTGGGCATGTGCGGCGGTATCGTGGGAGCGCTGAGCAGCGGGCTTGCTCCCGGCATACGCCTGTCACGCTGGCGCTTTCTCTCCGCCCTGCTCGCCTATAACGTCGGGCGCATCCTCAGCTATGGCCTTGCCGGGCTGTTGCTCGGTTTGCTGGGGCAGCAGGTCGGCGCGCTGAAAATCTTCGGGTCTTTCCCGGTTGGCAGGGTGGTCGGCGGCGTATTCATGATCCTGTTCGGTTTCTACCTCGCCGGATGGTGGCGCGCCTTGCTGGTGCTGGAGCAGGCCGGCGCGCACCTCTGGAAACATATCGAGCCGCTGGGACGGCGTTTCATCCCGGTGCACGGCAGCGGCCAGGCGTTTTTGCTGGGGCTGGTGTGGGGCTGGCTGCCCTGCGGTATGGTGTACGCAGTGCTGGCGCTGGCGTTGGCCGGCGGCAGCGTGCTGCATGGTGGGCTGGTGATGCTGGTATTCGGTCTGGGTACCCTGCCTCTGATGGTGAGCATGGGGTTTGCGATGGCCACGCTGACGCGCGTATTGCAGGGACGTATACTGCGGACTCTTGCCGGGGTCGCGGTCATGTCATTCGGCCTCTATACTCTGTTTCTGGCGCCGCCCATGCATGACCATCATGCAGCACCCGCATGGGTCAGTGGAATCAACCACTCATGATCACTCCGGACACCCGCAGCCCGGGGGCGGGGAAACGCTGGCGCCGTAACCGGGGCTGCATTCGCGTGCCGGTGCGTGGCCGCCAAAGTATAATATTAGAAACACAATATATAGTGTTTAACTGTAATTCCACATGGACTGTGGAAGCTACGTATTGACATTGCGAAAAAAATAATAACGTATTGTTTAATATAGGAAATAACTTTGTTTGAGATCGGGCTTGACAGCCTCATTTCGCACGCATAATCTTCGCACCTGAACACAATATCTTGTGTTCCTACCGGAAGCAGGGAAGACGCGATTCGGCCCATGCGGCGCCCAGCCAGTCATGTTTGACCAACAAGAATTTATACTTAGTGGGGAGGAGACCAGACGCATGACCACCACAGCACACCTCAAGGCGGTACCCGCCAGCGCCGCGCAGATTCCCATGCAGCCGGCTTCGCAGGATATCTGGGAGAAGAAATACCGCCTGCAGGCGAAGGACGGCACGCCGGTCGATCTCACCATCGATGATACCTACCAGCGCGTGGCCCGTGCGCTCGCCGAGGTCGAGATCACGCCGGAGCTGCGCGAGACCTGGTACCGGGAGTTTCTCTGGGCCCTGCGGCATGGCGCGATCCCGGCCGGGCGGATCATCTCCAATGCCGGCGCCCGGGAACACAAGCCGGCCACCTCTACCATCAACTGCACCGTTTCCGGCACCATCGCCGATTCCATGAACGATATTCTGGAAAAGGTGCACGAGGCCGGCCTGACGCTGAAGGCCGGCTGCGGCATCGGCTACGAGTTCTCCACCCTGCGTCCCCGGGGAGCTTATGTGTCCGGCGCCGGTGCCTATACCTCCGGCCCGCTCTCCTTCATGGATATCTACGACAAGATGTGTTTCACCGTGTCGTCCGCCGGCGGGCGGCGCGGCGCGCAGATGGCGACCTTCGATGTCGGGCACCCGGATGTGATGGACTTCGTCCGCGCCAAGCGCGAGGACGGCCGCCTGCGCCAGTTCAACCTGTCATTGCTGATCAGCCAGGAGTTCATGGGCGCCGTCAGTAACGACGGCGACTGGCGGCTGGCATTCCCCTTGAACCGCCAGGAACTGGACGGGGGTATCGATCTGAATGACTCACGGCGGGTGATCTGGCGGGAATGGCCCATCAAGGGTGATTACATCGCCAACGACGCCGGCCTGGTGGCCTGCAAGGTCTATAAGACCGTACCGGCGCGGCGTCTGTGGAACATGATCATGAGCTCGACCTATGACTTTGCCGAACCGGGGTTCATCCTGATCGACAAGGTCAACGAGATGAACAACAACTGGTTCTGCGAAAACATCCGCGCCACCAATCCCTGCGGAGAGCAGCCGCTGCCACCCTATGGCGCCTGCCTGCTGGGCTCGATCAATCTGACCAAGTTCGTGCGCGATCCGTTTACAGACAAGGCGGAATTCGACTGGCAGGAATTCCGCAAGGTGGTGGCCGTGTTCACCCGCATGCTGGACAACGTTGTCGAGATCAACGGGCTGCCGCTGGAGGAACAGCGCAGGGAGATTACGCGCAAGCGCCGCCACGGCATGGGCTTTCTGGGTCTCGGCTCCACGGTGACGATGCTGTGCATGAAATACGGCGCAGAGGACTCGGTGCAGTTCACCGAGCGCGTCAGCCGCGAACTGGCCCTGACCGGCTGGCAGGTGGCGCTCGACCTGGCCAGGGAGAAGGGCCAGGCGCCGATCATGGACGAGGACTTCGAGGTCACCGGTGAGATGTTGCGCAAGCGGCCCGAGATGCGCCGCGACGGCTACCTGCCCGGCGACAAGGTCAAGGGCAGGGTGCTGCACGCGAGGTACAGCCGTTACATGCAGCGACTGGCCGAAGTGGCGCCCGAACTGGTGACGGAACTGGCGGAAAACGGCGCCCGGTTCACCCATCACAGCTCCATCGCGCCAACCGGCACCATATCGCTGTCACTGGCCAACAATGCCAGCAATGGTATCGAGCCCAGCTTCGCGCACCATTATTTCCGCAACGTGATCCGCGAAGGCAAGAAGAGCAAGGAAAAGGTGGATGTGTTCTCGTTCGAGCTGCTGGCCTATCGGGAACTGGTCAATTTGCAAGCCAGCGCCAGCATGGAGGGAGAGGTCGACGCACTGCCGGATTATTTTATCGCCGCCGACAACGTTTCGCCGAAGCAGCACGTCGATATCCAGGCGGCGGCGCAGAAGTGGGTGGACTCCTCGATCTCCAAGACGGCCAATGTGCCGACGGACTATCCCTTCGAGGAGTTCAAGGATATCTACATGTATGCCTACCAGAAGGGCCTCAAGGGCTGTACGACGTTCCGCTTCAACCCGGAGGCCTTTCAGGGTGTGCTTGTCAAGGAGAAGGACCTGGAAAAGACCACCTATGAGTTCACGCTTGAAGACGGCACGGTGGTGAGTCTGAAAGGCAATGACGAGGTGGAATATGACGGCGAGATCCATACGGCCGCCAACCTCTACGATGCCCTGAAGGAAGGGTATTACGGGAAATTCTGATCAAACCGGACACAGTCCTGTACGCGGAGTCGCTCATGGTTACCAAAATCGAGAAACAGATCGTCAATTACAACGTCAGGAAGGACGAACCGCAGGAGGCTGTGAAAAAGCCGGCTGCCAATGAGCCGAAACCCGCCGTGCCATCGCAGGACAAGGTTGTCCAGCTGCACGAGAAGCTGAAACGTCCGGAGATGCTGGTCGGCTCGACCTACAAGGTCAAGACGCCGCTCTCCGAGCACGCCCTCTATGTCACCATCAATGACATAATTCTCAATGCCGGCACGGAACACGAGTTGCGGCGACCCTTCGAGATTTTCATCAATTCCAAGAACATGGATCATTTTCAGTGGATCGTGGCCCTGACGCGCATTGTCTCGGCGGTATTCCGCAAGGGGGGAGATGTCACCTTCCTGGTGGAGGAACTGCGATCGGTATTCGATCCGCGCGGAGGGTATTTCAAGAAAGGCGGCAAGTACATGCCGTCACTGGTGGCCGAGATCGGCGACGCCATCGAATGCCACATGCGCATGATCGGCCTGCTGAAAGACGATACCCTGGATGAGCACCAGAAAAAACTCTTGACGGAGAAGCGCGCCCAGTATGAATCCGCGATCGAGACCGCCGAGCCCGTGGATACGGGCGATTTCCCCAAGGGATCCCAGCTGTGCGGCAAGTGCCAGACCCGGGCGGTGATCCAGATGGACGGCTGCCTCACCTGTCTGAATTGCGGCGATTCGAAGTGCGGGTGATTTCACCGGATTGTTGATTGCCGGCGGACGTTCCACTATATAAAATAGAAGTGCATAAGTACCGCCGTCCGCGGTTGCGGGCGGGCGGAATAAAAATAACATCACGCCATCGGGAGTCTTTCCCCGGGCGGAGGAGGTGCGGCATGTTCCTGCAGCAAAGGGCTATACCGGGTTACTGGTACAGCAATATTTCGGGCCAGCTGATACAGGTCCGGGCTATCCTGTATATCTCCGGAAAACGCCGTCATATCGTGCTGGAAGATATCCACGGCAAGCGCAGCCATATCGACGCCAGTGGCTGGCGGGGCATGGATCTGGTACTGCATTCGCCGGTGGTTGAGCAACAGCACGCCATGCGGGATTACTGAGCCGGAAGACTCCCCTCTTCCTCACCGATGCTACGGTGTGGGTCGGCCCGAGGCCATGAGCGCCATTATGCGCTGCACGGCGAGGCCGAGATCATCGGGTACCTGAGCGCAGGATGGTCCCAACAGCGTATCGTTCGCATAGGCGGCCAGTCCCTTGTCGACCAGCATGTCATGAAAGGCCACGAAGTCACGCGTCTGGGTGACGATATGCAGGTGATAGAGCATCCCTGCCAGTGCCTGGCGTATCCTGCCGGTCAGGCCGCTGCTTCCCGGTTTGAACAACCAGCGTGTGAACGCGCGCCTGAACTGGTCTAGGGCCCCGAGTGAACTCAACGCCAGCGGGAAGATGGCCAGCGGTTTTCTCAGGCGTATGACCTCCACCATCATGGATATGCTGTCGCCGGTGACGACGAAACCGTCGGCCAGCCCCAGCAGGCCCCGGTAGGGGTTCTCGGCGGCGTCTGCCGACCAGGCATAAAGCTGGCCACCCTTCGGCAGACCCGTGCGCAAGGCTGCTGTGACTTCCGGCGGGGTACGCCGGCTGGTGGTGATATAGGGGGTCCCACCGGTTTCATCGATGACGCGCTGGATGCAATCCAGCAGGCGGCGGGTCGTCGGGGGGTTGAATACAAAGGGACCGGTAGGTCCGCCGATCAGGAAGGCGATCAACGGTCGGGGCAGTTCCCTGAGGCGTGGCTCCCACTCGACGGCGGCGGTTGCGATCTCCGCTTCGTCAACCCGCATCAAGGGTAGCGAAATGGCCTGCAGGTTGGGCAGCGGCGGGAACTGGTTCTCGGCGCTGTAGATGACCAGGTCATAATCATCCGGCATGGTCGAGGGTTTGCCCACCAACACGATGCGGGTGTGCCCTCCGGACTGTTCACGGATCCACAAGGCGACATTGGCCGGTCGGCGGCCGCTGGTCAGGATCAGGTCAGGCCACGGAGGCTCCAGTGGGTCGGAGCGTTCGCGGTCGATATGATAGAGCGTCGGGCCGACCTTCGGTTTGCCCAGAATGAACGGATCGCGCACCTGGATGTGCTTGTGTACGCATGCCCAGGGGAGTGCCTGCTCGATCGCCCTGACCTGGGCGTTGTCACCCGGTTTGTCGCCCAGCACCACCCAGACGCGGGGCTCCGTTGTGCCGGTTGCCGCGGGGGTGTCGGTTTGTACAGATTCGGGCTCCATGGCGGCGGGATGGACCATCAGGCTGCCCCGTCGTCGGGGTCGATACCTGTTTTTTAGACGGACGCGTCGTCGTCGGCAACGAGGTGTTCCACGGGCCGGTAGCCGAACGTCGGCGATAGCTGCGATACCATCAGTTCCTCGAGTTCGGCAACCTGCTCGGGGGAGAAGTAATCGGGATAGCCTCCAACCTTGCCGCGCCGCACCTTGAAGGTGTCGGGATCGCCGGCATTGCGCAACCTCATACCGCCACGGCGGAAAAAGCCGCTGCTCTCCAGCTTGCGCAGGTTGTCGAAGGCTCCGAAGCTGACGGCTTCACTTATTTCATCATCACTGAATGATTCATCCATCAGTGCGGTGATCTTTTTCAGGGCGTCGGCGGGTTCGGCGCGCAGATCCTCGTAGCGCACCAGCAGGGAGTGATCGAGCTCCTTCAGATTGCGCTCCCAGGTGTTCAGATAGTCAATCAGGAAGGGCAGGCCGATATCGCTGTGCCGCACGAAATCCCACATCCCTACCGTGCGCCGGTCGATCGGATGCTCGATGAAGTGGTTGATCAATTCCTGCTTGTGGGCGGACTGGCGCTTAGTGAACTGGAAAAACCAGGACACCGCGATATCGATCGGGTTGCGCGCGAGAAGCATGACCGGCTTGTGCCGCAGGGGCGCATCCGGTGCGCCCGCCGCCAGCACTCTGCCGACGCTTCCCTCATAGCTGTAATAACCGTTGGTGGCGGCGAGGCGCGGGATGGCCGGATTGCGCAGCGCCAGTTCATCGGAGCCGATGAGCTCCGAAGGGTTGAGACCGTAGCGAACCTGGTAGAGTCGGGCGATCATGACCTTGAGCCAGGTATTGCCGCTCTTGGGGTGCCCGATGATGATCAGTCCGGAGCGGTTGGCGATAGCGAGTTCCAGACGGGACAGCAGCCTTTCGCGCAATGCGACGCGCCACGGCCGCGGCAACACCGCCGTCGGCGCCAGGATGGTCCATTTCTTCACGCCGTCGCGTACGCTGATCATGGTGTTGTCCGGTGAAATTGCAGAGGCAGAATGGGCATGCTGGTAGCGGATGGTACCGGCGCCAGAGACGCCGCGATTCTGCCCCAACCGTACGGCAAGTGCAATGCAACGGCTGTGGTCGGTTCCGAAGTCGACAGGGGGGCATGCAACAGGGAATCCTCAGCGCCAGTGGCTGAAGTCACGCGACAGGAGCCCGGATAATTTCGCGACATCCTCCGCGAAATAGTCGCGCAGCTTCGCGCGCATCCCGTCTGTCAGGATCTGGCGCTGTTCGTTGTCACGTGAGTTCAGGGTCTTGATGCGTTTACGCAGGCCCTTGAGACGCTTCAGCATCCTCGCATCGCTGATTGCCACCAGGTGGAAGGCCCAGGCGGGCGGGTTCATCACGAACTGCTGTAGCCACCGGGACTTGAAACCGCTGGTTTCACGCTTGCGCTTGAACCGGACCTGTCCGTCGTCGTCGACACCGAGGAATTCCAGGGTGCGCAGGTACACGGCGCGCGGATCCTGGACGAAATCATCGAACACGATGACATGACAGCGCTCGCGGCCGGCGACCTCGAACAGGCGCTCGATATGCATGCCCAGCTTGCCGAGGCTGCTGTACTGCAGCAGCCGTGCATCGCGGCAGCGTTTCGGTATCCGCTGCCCGGCCGCCCGTCTGGCCTGCAGGTCCCATGCCCTGGCGAAGTCCTCTTCATCCTCGTCGAGCTGGAAGAGCATGCGACTGTGATAGGAGCGCATCATCTCCACCGGATTTCTCACCAGCACGATGAATTTCGCGCGCGGATCGAAGTCCAGGACCCGCCGGATCGCCTCCGGCTCGTAGAGGTAGGACACCGAACCATCGCCGATGGCCTGGTGATCGGCGTTCAGATCGTGGTGGTAGCGGGAGAGGTACTGCTGGCGCAGGTCGCCCTTGCTCACTCCGGGGCGGGGTTCAAGAAAGAAATGCGGCTCCTTGGGTTTGGAAAAGCTGATGCGGGGGTTGTCCGCCAGTGGCCTTGCTGAACGCCGTGGTGCCGCAGCGTGGCGCGCCTACCACGAAGAAGCTCGGAGGGAATTCCGTAATCCTCTCCTTGCCGGCGTCCCTGCTGTAGCCGAAGCCCTCGATTTCCGCGATGCAGCGTGGCTTGGGCTTGCCCTTCAGGGCGCGCAGTGATTTGTGCATTGTATTCAGCATAGGGGGATTTTAGCATTTATGGACAGGTGGCCGACACAATATGCAGCATGCCCCTCCGGACACCCGCCGGGGGAAATCAGGGGCGTTTCGCATCCTTGGACCAGCGCCGCCTCGAACACAGCCAGTCCTGGGGTTGCTCCCTGATCCAGGTCTCGAATAATCCATTGAGTTGACGGGTCATATCGAGAACTTTCCGGTGTTCGTCAGTGATTCCCTCGGACGGGCTGATCGGTTTCTCGAAGCTCACGCGGAAGCGGGCGCCGCCGAGTCGCTGGACCCGGATCGGTATGAGATCGCAGTGGTAGCGCAGCGCCAGCCGTGCCGGGGTGGTCGAGGTGTTCATCTCCAGTCCGAAGAACGGCACCGGTTCCCCCGAGTCGACCCGTTGATCGACCAGCAGCCCGATGGATCTGCCGTTGCCGAGTTCGCGCACCAGCGTGCGGATACCGCTATCCCGCGGCAACATATTGATGCCCATTCGCGCGCGGGCCTTGTATAACATGCGATCCAGCCAGGGATTCTGCAGGGGCGTATAGAGCACGCTGACAGAGAGTCCCAGTCGTATCGCGGAGGCCAACGGGATTTCCCAGTTCGCCAGGTGAGCGCTTACGAAGACCGCCGCCTTGCCGGTATGCTGAAACACCGGGCTCTCATTGTTGATGACGATTTCGAGTCGTTCGGGTTGGCCCGCCACGGCATAGTCCGGCAGATGCGGGTATTCGGCCAGCACCGCCCCGAGGTTGCCCCAGATTTCCCTGATCAACGCCTCGATCTCAACCGCAGATTTTTCCGGGAAAGCAAGACTAAGATTGCGCCGGAAGATCCGCGTCTTGTCCAGGCGAGGTCCGATGCCGCGGAATAGTCGGCGCCCCAGGGCGGAAGCGCGCTCCGGCATCAGCCGCCGGCTGATGCCGAGGAAGGTTCCGAATGCCGCCGCCTCTACAACCCACAGGAAATGCTGCAGCAATGGCAGTCGTTTCACCGCTTTGTTGAACGAATTTCCCAGTATCAGTCGTGCCATGTCAGTGGAGCCGGTAAGTCGCTGTTGATAATATGGATCACCCTGTTATTGGCACGGCAACGTTACCGTACCCGGTGCAGGTACTCGACGGCAAATCCTAACACGTGGGCTTCCGCCCGGTGGTGCTGTCCCCGGACTTGACCTGTATCAATACGGCGGAGCGGTGTTCTCATGGTAGAATTCCGGACCTCCAATGAACGAGTTTCCGCCCCGGCGACGGCCATGGGCGGCAGGCAGCAAGAGGTGTTGCGACTATGCAATATTGTGTTTTCATTCAGGCCAATCACAAGCAGTGGCTCGGTGCGCTGGTTGCACAATACGCCTTGCGGCGTAATTCCTCCCATAACGACCGGTTCGATGTCAGGATCATGAACTACAAGGATATCCCGTTCATGCGCGCCCGCGAAGGCGAGCTGTATCTGCGCGACGGCGACAAGCGTCCCTGGGTCAGCGACGATCTGCAGTCCTTCACCCCGACGCGCTTCATGCCGCCGGAACTGATGGGCTACGAGGGGCGCTCCGTCGTCATCGATCCCGATGTATTCGCTGTCGGCCGATGTCTGGGATCTGCTCTCGAGGGACATGCAGGGCCATGCCATCCTGTGCCGGCCCAAGTCCGGCAACAAGGGTAAGCATGGCTGCCTCGCGACCAGCGTCATGCTGCTCGACAATGCCAAACTGACGCACTGGAAGGTCGAGCAGCAGTTCAACGAGATGTTCGAGTTCAAGCGCGATTATATGAAATGGGTCTGTCTCAAATACGAGGATCCGGACACCATCGGCCTGTTCGAGAACGAGTGGAACGACTTCGACCATCTGACGGAAAACACCAAGATGCTGCACAACACCAAGCGCCGCACCCAGCCCTGGAAGACCGGGCTGCCGGTGGATTTCCGTCCGGCCGACACCTTCCGGCTGTTCCCGCCGAGACACTGGATTCGCCGTTCCCGCCGCGCATTGTTCGGTGACTACCGCTTTACGGGGCATTACAAGTCACATCCCGATCCCAAGCAGGAGCAGTTCTTCTTCGGTCTGGTGCGGGAATGCCTCGACAACGGGGTTTTCGGCGAAGACCTGCTGCGTGAGGAGATGGCCAAAAACCACCTGCGCCACGACGCCCTCGAAGTGCTCAAGCGCACCCCGCCGCTCGCCGCGTAAGCAAACCACCTGGCCCGGATGGAATGGCACTTAATCCATAAACACCGTTTTCACCGCAAAGCCGCAAAGAACGCAAAGTTTTTACTTGATATCGTTAAAGAATTTCTTTGCGTCCTTTGCGGCTTTGCGGTGAGTTAATTTCTATATGGATGGGCGCTGCTTAAGGTGTGACCTCGATAGTGAAGTTCCTGTAGCAACCGAAGCACACGGAAAAACACAGAATATTCACGGATTATTTCTGCGTCTTTCGTGAAGTCTGTGGCAATTGACCGAGGTTAGGGGGTAAGGAGGCGCCATTCACGCGCTGGTCGCGGCGCGTACGCGGCTGCAGGTCAGCTGCTGCCGGTCTGCGCACTCCTGCGGTGTCTCGCTGCGCTCCGGCTCCGCGGCTGGTGAGTTGTAGCCGTAATAGGGCGACAGGGTTGAGTTGACCAGGGCCTCGATGCGGGCCACCTGATCATCATCGAAATAATCCCGGTAGCCGCCGACCTTGGCGCGCCTGACCTTGTAGGTGTTGGGGTTGTTACGGTCCTTGGGTACCATCCGCCCGCCGCTGAGCCAGAAGGTCTTTTTCTGCTCCATCTTTTTCATGTTCTCATAGGACGAGAATTCGATCGCCTCGCGGATCTCGGCGTCCGTGCCCGGCGTGCCCATGAACTCCAGCAGCGCCCGCAGCGTCTCCTCCCCCCGAGCGCGCAGGTCCTCGTAGCGCAGCAGGAAAAACCCCTTCATCCGCGAGCGCTCCCCGGCCCACAGATTCATGAAGTCGATGATCTTCGGCAGTCCGGCATCCGGGTCCATGACGAAGTCGAACATGGAGACCTCATCACCCTCGCCCGGATATTTGTTGAGGATCTTCTTGTTGGGTTTCATGCGGTACTGCCACTGGAAGAACTGGGAGACGGCCACATCGCGCGGGTCGCGCGCCAGCAGCACCACCTTGTAGTCGTAGAAGTCCGCCTTGGAGTCGGTGTGACCCGTGTAGTCCTTGAAGTAGTTGTCGTGAGTGAAAAAGATCTTCGGGATGGCCCGGTTCATGTAGTGCAGGTTGTCGAAGCCGATCAGCGCCCTTTGGGGCAGCTTGTGCTTGAGCTGGTAGACACGCGAGAGCATGACCCGCAGCCAGGTGCGCCCGCTCTTGCCGAAGGAGACGACAACGATATCGGCCCGGCGCAGCTGCTGCATCTGCTCGCGCCCGCGCAGCCAGCGCTCGGCACGGGTCTTGCGCTCCTCGGGGGAGAAGAACAGCGCCCCGCGCAGCAACCGGCGCGAGAGCTTTTTCCACACGGATCGAAAGGCCTGTCTACCGGTGTGCAGCACATTGAACATGATTCTGGATCCTGATGGCGGTGGCCGGATGCGGGTAGACGAGCTTGATCCGGTTATTGCACGATTCTGGCGATGCGCTTCATCACCCGGGTCGATAACCGGTCGAACTCGTGGGTGTAGCGGGCCATCCGGCTGGATTTGATGAAATTGAATTGCAGCATGCGGCGTTCACCGACAAACCGCTTGTGACCGTGCCAGGAGTGGTCGGTGCGCCGGAAGGCGAGCAGGGTGCCGCCGATCGGCGGTACCTCAGCCGCATAATTCTCGATGTCGGTGGCGGAGCGCAGCAGCCGCAGTTGTCCGCCTTCATTGCTCCAGTCGGTATTAAAGTAGAGCAGCACCGTGACCACTTTGGTCCAGTGGTCGGTATGGATATTACCGTCGCTGGCTTCGCAGAACCTGCGCACCGTGATCGTGGTGACGGCGTTGTTGAGATTAACCCCGAACTTGCCGGCAATGCGTCCGGTGAAGTCCGGGCTGTTGAGTTCGTCTATTACGGCGCGGAAACCCGGTCCGTAGCGCAACGCCTCCAGGTCCTTGTTTCCAGCCGTGCTGATCTCGGGGTAGTCGCGATTGGCCGCCGCCAGCCCCTCGGCCGTCAGGAACTCCGGCACCACCAGGTAATCGAATGGATCACGGTTCACGGTGACGGCATCCAGGGCGGCATAGTTGAAATATGACATGTCAGACATTCGGGTAATTTCCTGCCGTTGCCGGCCAATCTCGGTTCATACAGCCCGCAGGAGGGAAGTTTATCAAAGCCAAGCAATTGAAGCGATGGGTGAAAATACCAGTTCCTGTGACCGCGAACCTTGAGCTGCATCAACTCGTGTGGTGGCCCGAGGTCGGGGAGTTCGTTCCATACAGCCAAAAGCCTCGGGAATTGGTTTACACTACAGCACCTTGAGGATCCGGTGCCCGGTGAAGAAGTCGCCCGGGTGCACGGTCTGCTACAGGACACAGATCCAGCATGAACGCAGTCAAAGACTATGCATGACGTATGGCCCACCATAAGCCGGGAATTGGTCCTGCTGCCGCTGTTTTTCCTGCCCAGAAAACAGCGGATCAATATCGATCGCTGGCTGCGCGGGCGTGAGGAGCATCGCAAGCTGCAGCTGACGGATTATGTGCTGATGTCCTGGGGGAAGAGCGGACGCACCTGGCTGCGGGTCATGATGTCGCGTTTTTACCAGCGCAAGTTCGGGCTGGTGAACAGGCAGATGCTGGGATTCGATAATTACCATCACATGAATGCCGCCATCCCCCGTGTCTTCTTTACCCACGGCAACTACCTCAGGAATTACACCGGCGACTGGAGTACCAAGGCCGATTTTTACGGCAAGAAGATCATCATGCTGGTGCGCGACCCGCGGGATGTGGCGGTCTCGCAGTTCTTCCAGTGGAAGTACCGTATGAAGCGCAACAAAAAGGCGCTCAACTGGTATCCGCCGCACGGCGCCGACATCTCCCTGTTCGAGTTCGTCATGAACGAAGATGCCGGACTGCCCTGTATCATTGAATTTTTCAATACCTGGGCCCGGGAACTTCCCCGGGTCAGGGCCAGTCTCGTCATACGTTACGAGGACATGCGCAAGGATCCTGCCGCGGCGCTCAGTCAGATATTCGACTTCATGGGAACCCCGGGCACGGAGGCCGAGATTCAGGATGCCGTGGATTACGCATCCTACGAAAACATGAAAAAGCTCGAGGAGAAAAACGTCTTTCGCTCGAGCGGTGCCCGGCTGGTGCCGGGCAACAGGTCGAATCCGGATTCATACAAGGTGCGTCGGGCAAAGGTAGGAGGCTACCGGGATTATTTCGATGACGAGCAGCTTGCCCGGATCGAGGACCTGTTCGAGGCGCGCATGACCCCGGTGTTCGGTTACAAGGGAACCCCCTCAACCGGATAGTTTCGTGCCCGGAGCCATGATCCCGACAGCGTCGATCACCCGCCCGGACCAGGCTTGCGCCGTGCCGTACTGCCCGTAATGAAATTCGCGGATTTTTTGCTGGCGATTCATGAGAGTCCCGGTCCATGGTCCTGGTATACCCGCACACAGGCATGAAAGGGGTATTAACGGAACGAGCGGCCGGAGTCCCGCGGCAATAGATCCATGTACCTGAAACACTTCAATCTCACCGAACGGCCGTTTTCTATCACCCCGGATCCGCGCTTTCTCTATATGAGTGATCGCCATCGGGAGGCACTGGCGCACCTGCTTTATGGACTCGGCGAGGGCGGCGGGTTCGTACAGCTTACCGGTGAGGTGGGTACCGGAAAGACGACCATTTGCCGCTGCCTGCTGGAGCAGGTACCCGGAAATGTGGATGTCGCGCTCGTACTCAATCCCAAGGTCACGGCTGTGGAGCTGATCGCCACGGTGTGCGATGAACTCGGAGTTACCTACCCGCCGGAGACTCACAGTATCAAGATTCTGACCGACGTTCTTAATCGCCACCTGCTGGAGGCTCATGCGCGCGGCCGGCATACCGTACTGATCATCGACGAGGCACAAAACCTGAGTCTGGAGGCGCTGGAACAGGTCAGGTTACTGACCAATCTCGAGACGCCGACACGTAAGCTGCTGCAGATCATCCTGATTGGTCAGCCGGAATTGCGGGAATTGCTGGCGCGTGAGGAGATGCGCCAGCTCTCGCAGCGCGTCACCGCACGCTATCACCTGGAGCCTATCGCGCAGGAGGATATCGGCAGCTATATACAGCATCGGCTGCAGATCTGCGGAATAAGCCACATCGTTTTCAACAAGCGAGCCGTTGATCTGATACGACGTTTGTCCGGCGGCATCCCGCGTCTCATCAACGTGTTGTGTGACCGCGCGCTGCTGGGCGCCTATGTGGAGGGTAAATCGCAGGTCGACCGGGATACAGCGAAGAAGGCGGCACGGGAGGTAATGGCGGAGGAAGCGGAGCTGCCCGCTGACCGGCGCTGGATGGTTCCGGCGCTCGTCAGTCTCGCGGGAGGCTTGCTGGCTGCGGCGGTCTATTTCCTGCACCCCGTGCAGTGGCTGGACATCCGGACGGCGCTGTTTGGCGGCAGGGAGGATCGCTACCGACTAGCGCCGCTTCGCCGGCCGTCCGCCCGGGCCTATCCGGGGCGCCGGGGGACATCAAGGGTCCACCCGACGTCAGCGTCATTCCGCCCGGGACTGGCGAGCCAGCGTCACGGTCATCCGGGCTGCAACACGAGTCCTCTGCGGATGAGTTGCTTGCCGCCGCGGACAGGGCCTCCTACCGGGGCGCCTGGACGTCGCTGCTGGCCCTGTGGTCGATCGTCCTGCCAGACGAGGTAAAACCCGATTTTTGCAAATTTGTATACAGCAACGGCATGCGCTGTTCCTTCGACACCGGAACCTGGGCGGACCTGCGCTTCTACGACCGTCCGGTCATACTCAAGCTCGCCACCGATAACGGCGAGCAGGTACCCGTAGTGCTCCGTCGTCTGGATGATGCCCTGGCCGAGCTGGTCATCGGGGACAGGTCTTACAATGTGCCGATAGAGCAAGTCGATCATTACTGGCATGGTGACTATATTCTGCTCCTGCGGGCGCCGCCCGGCGGGACGATGTACATGAATGCGGGGAGCTCGGGTCCGGATGTCGGTTGGCTGCGTCAACAGCTCGGGCGCGCCCAGGGCGTGGATACGTCCGCCGCGGACCCAATGTATTTCGATGCCAGTCTGCGTCAGCAGGTAATGGATTTTCAGCGCAGCAACGGACTTGCCGTCGATGGCGTGGTCGGAAAGAATACCATCATCCAGTTAAACTCGCGGTCGGGCAGTCCCGGTATTCCCAAACTGACAGGTAATCCCTCCTGAGCAGGCAAGCGATGTCCTATATACTCGATGCATTGAAGAAAGCCGACCAGGAGCGTATCGCCGGCAACGTGCCTGACCTGGAAACCATGCACAGGCACGAGCCCGCGACGCGTAAATCCTCTCGCTGGCTGTGGATTCTTGCCGTCCTGTTCCTCTTTAACGCGGTCGCGGTCACGTTGTTTGCGATACGCTACAATCCCGGCGCCGGCAAGGAGACCGTCGTGGGCCGTACCGCACCGGACGAACGCGGTTCCGCCTTGCCGAATACACCACACTTGCGACCGCCGGCCCCGACTGCCGGCGCCGGCCCGGTTGATGCGCAAGGCGCACCGCCCACGGTTGCCAGGACCGCATCGCAACCCCGGGAGCAAGGCAGGGTTGCGATGGCAGGGCGGCAGGTGTCCTCGCCCGCCATACCGCCGTCAATATCCGCGGCTGCCGCCACATCACCACCGAGCCACGGTATGGCACCTGCGCATTCCCCCCCCGCCACCGCCAGGATACCCGAGTGGGACGAACTGCCTGTTGATTTTCGCAGCGGTTTTACGATGCCGCGCATAGATGTGCACGTCTACGATACGAACCCGCAGAACCGGTTTATCCTGGCTGACATGCGGAAATACCATGAAGGAGACCGGCTGCAGAACGGTGTCATACTCGAAAAAATCCTTCCCGATGGTCTCCAGTTGTCTTACCAGGGGCGAACTTTCCACTACAACAAGTAGTGGTTGCGGGAGCCCGTCAGTCTATGATCCTTCCCTGCGAGATTTCCCCGGCCGTGGCATCGCGGATAGCCTGTACCTCGATCTCGAACACCAGGGTCTGACCTGCCAGCGGGTGATTGCCGTCAAGATAAGCGACTCCATCCTTGATATCGGTGACCATGAAGCGGGTCTCTTCCCCGTTTTCGCCCTTGCCTACCACGCTGCCTCCAACCTCGATATGCTCACCTGGCGGAAATTCATGCAGCGGTACCTGGCAAAGCAATTCCATCCTGCGCTTTCCGAAGGCATCGTCGGGAAGCAGCTTGATCGACACGATATCGCCCACCCGGTGATTCTCGAGCGCCTGCTCGAGCCTCGGGAACAGCAGTCCAGAGCCTTGCAGGTATCTGATCGGGGGCCTGGCGGCATCGCGGATAACCACACCCTGGCTGCTGGTCAGGGAATACATCATGGTGATGATCTTGTTCCTGGTGATCTGCTGACTGTCTTTCATGGATTGATTTCGGTTCGGGTCGTCAGTGGGTTGTGGCAATCGGACCCAGGGTCGCGGAGCATTATACGTGAACTTGCACGGGTCGATTGAGTCGAAAACGGGGTAACCGGGCGGAGCAGGTGACGGGATGATTGCAAAATTGCGCCAGTTGTTGAGGACTCACCTCGGTGCCGGGGAAGGGGCACGGGAGGTTGACGGTCTGGAATTGGGGCTGGCTACGGCAACCCTGCTCATGGAAGTGGCGCGTGCCGACAGCAGGATTTCCGAGGAAGAGCGTCAAACCGTCAGACGACTGATTGAGAGGCATTTTTCCCTGCCGCCCGCTTCGACGCGTGAAATCATGACTTCCGCAGAGCATGAATCGCGGTACGCAACATCGCTCTATCCCTTTACGCGCCTGATCAACCAGTCTTGCAGCCCTGAAGAGAAGGTACAGATCATCGGTATGTTATGGCAGGTGACCTGTGCCGACGGACACGTGGATAAATACGAAGAACACCTGGTGAGAAGGCTCGCGGACCTGTTGTATGTGCCGCACAGGGACTTCATACGTATGAAACTCAGGGTTATCGATGAGCAGGATGCCGGGGATGTCGACCCACCCGTCGACGATGGGCCGGTGATGGATCAGGGAAAGTGAAATGGGGCCACGGGCGTGGCCCCACGAACAAATAAACTCAGGCCATTTCCTTCAGATTCTTCAGGGGCAGTACCTTGACCACATTGCGCGCCGGTTTTGCCTTGAACATCATCTCTTCGCCGGTGAACGGGTTGGTACCCTTGCGGGCCCTGGACGCGGGCTTGTGAATCGTCTTGATCTTCATCAGTCCGGGAATGGTGCAAGCGCCGGCCCCGCCCTTCTTGAGGTGGCCATTGATGATGGTGCCGAGACAATCAAACACGGCGATGACCTGTTTCTTGCTCAGCCCGGTGTCATCGGCGATAGTCCCCATCATTGCTGACTTGGTCATTGCTTCCTTGATCACGGCGACCCGCTTTGCAGGCGCCGCCTTCGTTGCTACTTTCTTCTTTGCAGTTGCTCTCTTCTTGACGGCCATTCGATTTTGCTCCTCTGGGGATGGTTGTTAATCCAGCACGCGTAAGATAGCACAATAAATAAAATGTTAAAGAATTTTTAAATGAAGAAAATGCCTTGTATAGCAGTGTTTCCGCGCTTTTATGGTTGTCGTGACGTGGCCAGTTTCCCGGAATATCCGGCGTACAGGCCATTTTCCCACTTCATGGTGATGCGGCGAACGATGCAACAGGCGCGATCCATGCAGCTGGATTTTCGCCGGTTCCCGGGGCAGGTTTTACCCGCGCAAGCCATTCTGATACTGAAAACACAGGGTCTCCACGCTTGCATCAGTGTACGACGGGTGATGCCTTGGGGGGGATTTCCCTTCCGGATGCCTTGCCGATTCCGGTTGCCGGTGATGCATGGTGAAGGATCATGCGCCAGCCCTGGCCATCGAACCGGTAGATATTGGTGGCGATGACCGGAGGTTGTTGCCTGCCTGCAATGGAGATATGTTCATAGACCACGTGGATGACCAGCTCGTCCGACTGGAAACGCTTGATATGGTCTGGCCTGAACCTCATTCGCCCACCGCCCGAGAACATCCTGAGCCAGCTGTTGCCTACCGCCTCCGCGCCCATGAGTCGTTCCCCGAGTGGATGTATGCATTCGATGTCATCGTCCGGAGACCACACCTCCATCATGCCCTTATAGTCGGCATTCTCGAACGCCGCGTAGAAAGCCGTCTCGGCGGCCTGTGCACTGGGATATCCTGGAAGGGTCATTTGAGATCTCGGGTGATGTTATTTAACCGCATGATATAGCTTGGAAATATGGGTGGAAAGCCCATGGTCATGATGTCCCCGGCGGTTTGGATGATACACCCGCTTTTCACCGGTCTTTCCCCGTACACCCATGAGAGTTCAAGCGATAGTGAGAATGTGTATGCAGCCACGCGCATTCCGGAGTCATGCTCTGCGCCGGTCATTCTAAATTCCATGCCATTACAGCCGATATGCAGTGAGCGGCGAAGGACCGCGAATGGATATCTTTGCATGGCTATACAATCGCCAGCGGGCGCAGCGGATACAGGATATGAATGCAGCGACGAAGCAAGCCGTTAAAAAAAACCTGCAGCAACTGGTGCCTCTGAATGCGCTCTCGGACAAGAGCTTTAAGGAAATCGCCAGGAAAATCGTCATAGAGGAAGTTCGCTCCGGTAACTACCTGTTCCGGGAGGGCGACCACGATAATCAGTCTGTCTATCTTCTGAACGGGAAAATCGACCTGATCGACGGACACAGGAAGGTCACGGACTGGATCGAGGCCGGTACCGATGTCAGCCGCTATCCTGTCGCAAACCAGCAGCCTCGCCCCTTATCCGCACGTGCCGTGACCAAGGTTGTTATTGCCCGTGTCGATGCGTTGATGCTGGATGCCTATCTGAACTGGGAACAGACCTCCGTCCCCGATGTAATGGAGATCGAGGCCGACGATAACGAGGACTGGATGACCCGTATTCTCCAGTCAGAATCCTTTTCCAGAATACCTCCGTCGATTATCCAGCGCTTGATCATCAGCATGCAGCCGTATCCGCTTTGTGCGGGCGATATTGTTATCCGCCAGGGTGAGGAAGGCGATTTTTTCTACTCCATCCACAAAGGCCGGTGTGCGGTAACACGCAGGGATACACCCGATGGGAAGGATGTGCTGGTAGGCGAATTGTCCGCCGGGGACTTCTTCGGTGAGGAGTCGCTGCTTTCGGAGAGCACCCGTAACGCGAGCATTACCATGCTGACCGATGGCTTGCTCATGCGCCTGGCAAAAAAGGAATTTGTCGAGCTGATGCAGAAACCCCTGGTTAAGAGCATCAGTTATGAACAGGCGGTCGAAATGGTGGAGGAGGGCGCGGTCTGGGTAGATGTCAGATCCGAGGAAGAGTACGAAGACAATGCATTCGAGGACAGCGTCAATATTCCGCTGGCCGAATTGCGGGATCAGATTCCGGATCTGGTCTTTAACGCGAAATATGTGATCTGCTGCGATACGGGGCATCGCAGCGTCACTGCCGCATTTATTATGAGTCATAAAGGTTTCGAGGCCTATGTGCTTGATGGCGGGCTTGACGGACAGGCGTGCAGGGCGGGCATGCACTCGCATACGTCCGCCCCGGAGGAGTCCCGGAGTGCCGGGAGTGGGGAGCCGCAGAGCGCTGAAATCATCGCCTTCAACCAGAGCCCGAGTACGGATGTGCGCGATTCCAGCGCAGTAAACTCCGGGGGGCGGGCCAATCCGCTGGCGGCGGAAGAGCTGGCTGAGCTCGAGGCGCTGCGCAGCGAGCTTGACGGACTGCGGCAGGCAGAGCAGTTACGAATGGAGGCCGAGGGCAGGCTGGTTGAACAACAGGGGGAGCTTGACCGACTGCAGGAGGCCATCGATGAATCGAATCATCGGGTCTCGACGCTGCAATCTCAGCTGGAAAGCGTGGCGAGCGCAAAACAGCTGCTGCAGGAAGAGTTTGCTGCCTTGCAGAAAGACCGCGATGATCAGCTGGGTCGTCTTGAACAGGAACGGGAACAATCGACGGCGCTGGCGCATAGTCTGCGTGCGGAAGGCGCAGACAGTGCAGAGGAAAACCGGCAACTGCACGGACGGGTGGAGGCAGTGGAAGCGGAACGCCAGGCGGAAGTCGCCCGCCTCCAGGATGAGCTTGCCGGCTCATCGCGGGAGTTCGATGCGCTGCGGACGGAATTTGCAGCGGCAAACGAGCGTATTGCGCGCCTTGAGGAGGACCACGCAACGTTCCGCGAAGAGCACTCCCGAGTGGAGGAGAACCTGCGTGCCGAGCTGGTGGAGGCCCGGGAACGTACCGGGATCCTGCAGGCGGAACTAACACAGGTAACACAGCAAGATGGCAGCGCAGAAGCCAGGTTGCAGGAGGAGCTTCACACCAGCGAGACGTTGCGCATGGAGCTGGCCGGCGCACGACAGCAGTTAACGGGGCTGGAGACCGAGGGCGCATCATTGCGCGAAGAAAAACAGGCACTGATCGATGGCGCGAAGGCCGAACTGGCGGAACGGCATGCAGAGCTTGAACATCTGCGGGGTGAACTCTCCGGGGCCCGGCAGCATAGCAGCGAATTGACCAGCCGGCTTGCGGGCGAGGAGGAAAAGTCCCGCCAGTACCAGCAGCAAATCGAAGAACTTCTGGCGCGTCAGGATGAAGACAGGTCTGGAAACCAGTGCCAGATTGAACAGCTGCGGGAGCAGCTCGATGCCGCGTTCGCGGAGAAACAGGCATTGGAGCAGCGGAGCGACTCTCTGCAACTCGATAACGAGGCCTTGCGAGAAGAGAACGACAGGCTTCAGATACAGTACAAGGAGCACCACGATCTGGCGGAGCAGCTCACCTCCGGCAAGCAGGCTGCGGATGAGACGATCGTGCGCCTGCAGGAGGAATGGAATGTCGAACGCGGTGCCTTGCAGGAAGAGGTTGAAGCGGGCAGGCAGCAGGCGGCAGATCTGCAGGCCCGACTCGAGCAGTCGAGCGAAGACGCCGGCCGGGAGAAGCTGCAGTTGCAGCAGGAATTGCAATCCCTCATCGAGGCACACCAGGAACAACTGGAACAGCAAGGGCGTCATCTGGCGGAACTGCAGCAGGGACACGGTAATAAAACCGAGGCTCTGGAGTCGCTGACTGCCGAACGCGATACCCTGCAGACGCGGCTCGATGAGTCTCTGCAGGACATTGAGTCGCGGCAGCGGGAACTCGACGAGCTGAATGCCACGGCCGTCTCATTGAAGAGCGCCGCGGATGGCGAGATACAGACACTCAGGGAGCAGCTTGAGAATGAGCGCCGGAGATCGGATGAGGCGGAGTCGCTGGTCAGTGAGCATGTGTCGCGGTTCGAGTCGCTGAGTGCGGAGCTCACGAACCAGAAGGAGAGCAATGCCGGTCTGCTTGTGGATATCGAAGCACTGCAGAAGCAGCTGGAAGAGCTTGGTAATGGATTACAGCAGGCGGATGAGCGTATCAGAGCGCGGGATCACGAGAATCAGGAAACTCTAAAGAAGGTCTACGAGGATCTGAGCAGAAAGAATGACACTGAAAAGGAGCTTCAGGCTCACATCGAGCGCCTGCGGAAGAAGCTGGAACATTCCGAGGAAACACTACAGGCGGCGCGCCATGATGAGCGGGAAAGTGTTGAGAACATCAGAAATGAATTGAATGCCGAGCGCCGCGCCCGCGCCGAGGAACGCGCCCAGATGGCGGCGCGACAGAGAGAACTCAAGGAGCAGCTGATTTCCGTAGCCTCTCAACATGAGGAGGCGCTTGTTGCCCGGGACGGCACTGTTGTACAGGCACGGGATGCAGAGCTGGAAGAGGAACGCATCCGCCTCGGCCAGATTATTGCCTTGCAGCAACAGACGGAGCAGCAACTCGCGCAGTTGCAGGAAGAACTGCGCAGGGCACACGAAGAAACGGCAACGGCCGTGCGGCGTGAGCGGGAGAGTAACGCAGCGGATCTTGAACTGGCGAGGCAGCAGAAAGCTGACACGGATGCGGCAATCGGCCAGATCGAAACGCAGCTGAAACAACTCATGCAGGAACGTGACGATGCCTTGACCGAGCAGCAATCGCTTCGTGAACAGGCGAACACCCTGCGTGCCGAAGTGGAAGTGGCCCGCGGGTTGGTGAATGCAGAGCAGCAGGGACTGGCAGATGACCCCGTGCGGCTGGTCGCCGAGCTCAAGGAAACCCGCAGGAATATCGGCATAGCCGTACGTCTGCGCACCGAAGCCGAGGCGCAGCGTGACCAGGCAATCGCACGGCTTGAAGAGCTTCGCCGCGGGACTGGTGAGAATGGTGCGACTGAGTCATGGATGCCGGTGGACATCAACAGCGCCCGGTCGGCTACAGCGCAACAGCCCGGGGTGAAGCGCGAAACGGACGAAATCCTGGTGAATACCGGGGCGGCGTCCTCCGTATCCGGTCCTTCCGGTGTGGCGGGAGACAAGTCCGTTCGCGGCCGGCTGGGGAAGGCCGCGAGGATCGGGTTTGGAATGGCGTCCCTCGCGGCGCTGGCCTTCTGGTATATGCGCGGGATGGAGAATCCACAAGCGCCAGTGCCTGAAAGGGCGGTGGTTGCTCCCGCTGTCCCGGCGGTGACGGCAACGGATATCCGGGCCAGGCAGTCGGCCGTTGTCAGGAAAACGCCCGTGCCTGAAGTTACCCGGCCGGAACCGGACACGCGGGTCACTCCCATCCCGCCGTCGCGGCAGGCGACAGCTGCCGCGAGAGTTGCCGCATCCGACAAGCCGGCCGCCCCCGAGGTTGCACCCGTCAGGTCTTTCCGCGACGGGCTGTCTGGCGGGGACACCGGGCCGGTGATGGTGGAACTGCCTGCCGCCGGTTACACGATGGGCAGCGGCGGAAATTCGCTGAACTTCGATGAACGGCCCGAGCACCTCGTCCACCTGTCCGCCTTCGCGATCGGCAAATACGAGGTCAGCTTTGCCGATTATGACCGCTTCGCACGGGCTACGGGACGTCACCTCCCGAAAGATGAGGGCTGGGGTCGGGGTGACCGCCCGGTCATCAATGTATCCTGGAAGGACGCAAGGGCATATGCGCAGTGGCTCACGGAGCAGACCGGTCACCGGTATCGCCTGCCGTCGGAATCCGAATGGGAGTTTGCCGCGCGATCCGGTACGACGACCATGTACTGGTGGGAAGGCTTGATGAAAGCGAATCCGGCGAACTGCTTTGATTGCGGCAGCAAGTGGGATGGCTCGAGTACCGCGCCCGTCGGCAGCTTTCGCGCCAACAGGTTTGGCATCCTTGATACCGCCGGTAATGTGCAGGAGTGGACCGAGGATTGTTACCACCCGAACTATACGGGCGCCCCCGCCGACGGCAGCGCCTGGCAGACGCCCGGTTGCACCGAACGGGTAGTTCGCGGCGGTTCCTATACCAGCCCCCTGGACAGCGTGCGCAGCGCCAAGCGTGCCCGGTATGATCAGGATACGCGTCTCGACAACCTCGGTTTTCGTGTTGTTCGCACCGACTAGCCCGCAATTTTTCCCCTGTGCACTTGCCGGCCGGCACGCGATGTGTTGACAACGCCGTACCGCCCCGTAGTCTGCCATCATGGGCAGAATACTAGGTATCGGCAACGCAACGCTGGATATCGTGCTTACCGTTGAGGACTATCCGCGGGAGAACGATGAGATCCGCTGTTCCGACAGAGCGGTCCGACGTGGCGGCAACGCCGCCAATACCCTGGTTGTCCTCAGTCAGCTCGGGCACGCCTGCAACTGGGCGGGGATGCTGGTGGACTCCGTCGAGGGGAGGTTTATCCGTGATGATATGGAAACCCGCGGAGTGGACACCCGCGCCGCCCGGCTGGTCGTCTCCGGGAGCGTTCCCGTCTCATCCATCATCCTGAACGCCAGGACCGGGTCACGCACCATCGTTCATTTCCGCGACCTGCCCGAGTATTCGTTTGCCGATTTCAGCTCACTCGATTTGAGGCCGTTTGACTGGCTGCATTTCGAGGGACGTAATGTCGAGGAGTTGCAGGCCATGATGCAGTGGTCGCGCGAGCGGTATCCGGATATTCCGCGTTCGCTCGAAATCGAGAAACCGCGCCGCGCAATCGAAGATCTGTTTGGCTTCGCCGGCGTGCTGCTGTTTTCCCGGGCGTATGCCGTGAGCCGGGGATATGCGGATCCCGCCGCGCTGTTGCGGTCCATACACCGGCAATTTCCCGCCGCCGACCTGTTCTGTACCCTGGGTGAGGACGGCGCCGTCTGTCTCGACAGGCAGGGGTGTTTCACTCACCAGGCAGTTGGTGGTCCTCTACGGGTCGTCGATACCCTGGGTGCCGGTGACACGTTCAACGCGGGTGTGATCGACGGGTATCTTGCGCGGCGGAATGCCGCTACGGTATTGCGCCAGGCCTGCGCACTGGCCGGGGAAAAGTGCGGCCGGCGCGGACTTGACGGTCTGGTCGGGGACAGTCCTCAGGGGGCATGACATTCAGGTTCGGCCCCCTTGGCCGGCTCCGGCTTGCGGTAAACGGCCTTCAGTTTAGATCCAGCAGCGCGTGGATCAGGTGGATTGAGACTGCCCGCAGTTCATTGTCCGGACCGCAGTATGGAACCTCCCGCACGCCAAGTTCAGGAGTGATTGCAATGCGCTCATCGACGATGTATCTCTCGGCGGGCAATGGCTGGATTACGGCGTTTGCCATGTCATAGATGATGCTCATGATCTGTCTCCTGTCGTAGCGGAAATTCCTGCCGCGTTCAGACAGGGTAGCGGCCGATGGGTATCGGGGTTGAGGAGCCGGCTCCCGGGGGTGCGGATGTCTGCGGATCCGCGTCGCCGGGATGGCGACCGATGGGTCGGGTGCCGATAGGCGGGACCCGGAGTGGCGTGCTAGTCGATATCGTCCAGCGGGTTGGTGTGATCCTTGCGGGAATTCAGTTCCAGATCCACGCCGTAGTCTTCACGCTCGATATCCAGTGAGCCTGACCAGTCCTCGGGTGGTTCGATCGGTTCGATCTCCATTTCAAACCAGGAGTCGGAATCGATTTCCTCGACGGCGCCGTCGAAATACTGGATCTCCAGGGTGGCTTCATCATCGTCAATGGCGACGATTTCAAAATTCTCACCGCTGATGTCCTGATACCAGTCGCCGATGCGTGGTTGAAATTCATTCGCCATAGGATGATCCCCCTCGTTGTCACGCCCGTGGGCCTGGTCAGCAGTGATGATTTGTAATTCTGCCTTTTATGGACTTTCAAGGCTAGTTATAGAACCAGTTCGCATCAATGGCAAGATCAAAAAGACAGGGCGCCCCAATGCCGATATGCCGGCGCCTGTATGACGTAGACGAGCGAAACAGGGCCGATGGTTTCCTTGCAGGATGTCCCGATGTTCTGCTGTCGTTTCGAGTCCGCGCGAGCGGCGGTCTGATACGGGAGTGGAAACCGGCCTGGATAGAACGCATATAGAACATTAGAATCAACGTCTTGACTTGATGTGTCCGAGTTTTACGCGGGGCGCTTGCCAGACAATGATCACCGGGAAGGTGTGTGGGTGCGGCGGTGCAATATAGCTGAAAATCGTGTCCTGTTAGGGTAAAGTGCGACTTTAGTCTTGCACGCGAAACCAATTGAAATAATGAATGAGGACAACTAGATGGCTGATTACCTGATCGCGCCCTCCATCCTGTCGGCGGATTTTGCCCGACTCGGGGAAGAGGTTGACAACGTATTAAACGCAGGCGCTGATATTGTTCACTTCGATGTCATGGACAATCACTACGTCCCCAATCTGACCATCGGTCCGCTGATCTGCGAGGCGTTGCGCAAGCATGGTGTAACCGCAGACATCGACGTTCACCTGATGGTCAAGCCGGTTGACCGTATCATTCCCGATTTCGCCAAGGCCGGCGCAACCTATATCACCTTTCATCCGGAAGCCAGCGAACACATCGACCGCTCGCTGCAGTTGGTCCGTGATCATGGTTGCAAGTCCGGGCTGGTATTCAACCCTGCCACGCCGCTGGATTACCTGAAATACGTCATCGACAAGGTCGACATGATCCTGCTGATGTCGGTCAATCCGGGATTCGGCGGACAGAGCTTTATCCGTGAGGCGCTCGGCAAGTTGCGTGAAGCGCGCCGGATCATCGACGAGAGCGGTCATCCGA
>CAVQCA010000006.1:0-5422 GCA_963710815.1 uncultured Gammaproteobacteria bacterium
CGGCCGGGGTGTGGTGTTCCAGGCGCTGCAACGCCTGGAGCTCCACCGCGTCGAGCCAGGCCATGGCCTGCGCGCGGCTGATCCAGGTGCCGACCTGGCCACGCAGTCGTGTGAGCCGGTCAGTCATGCCGCCACGCCGTCAGCGCCTGTTTCGCTGCCTCGTACTCCGTTCGCGTGATCCCGAACAGGCCGGGGGCATCGAGGGTTTCGGTCAGACCCAGCAATGCCGCTTTGACCGTACCGGTGAATACCTGCTTCTCCACGGCCGCGTACTGTCGCTGCTTCAATCGCCCGGCGACATGCGTCATGTAGGATCCCAATGCACCCTCGGTCAGCATGGAGGTCAGCGACACCATCGCCGGTGCGAATAGCAGGTCGTTGAGTCCCACGCCCCCGGTCTTGAGGGCGAGGGCGACACCCGCGGCGTCGGTGGTGACACGCGCCGCCCGCAGGGTGTTGAGCAGGGCGGGTTTCTGCTGAAGGTTCGCGTACAGGTCGTGAGCCGCGGCCTCGATCTCCGGCTGGAAGTCGAGGTGGTGGCGGTGGATGGCCGCGGCGAACTGTTCGGTAAGCTCCGCCTGGCGCTCGACGAGGCGCTGGCCGAGCGCCTGCCAGAAGGCCGCTCCCGGGTCTGCGGCGTGCCGCGGCGCAGGGCGTCACGCGAGAGCGCGGTGAGCAGCTGCTCCAGCAGGTCGCGCAGGACCAGCTCCTCGCCAGGCAGGTCATGCACCGCCTTGCCGCGCAGGCGCCCGGTGAGGGATTTCATGCGTCTGGAATCGAAGAGCTGGCGTGCCGGCCAGGTGAGCGCCTGGCGCAGGCGCGTCAGTGATCGCGCCAGACCGGGGAATTCCAGCAGCTGCAGGAGTTCCAGTATGGCCAGGCGGAAGGTGTCGAAGCGTTTCGGATGGTCCAGAAATTCGTCCCGGTAGGCTGCCAGTGCCTGTTTGATGGCCGCCTCGATGGACTGCCCCCAGCTCGCGGCGGCTTCGAGCTCGACGCGTACCGGCTCCATCCAGGTGACCCAGTGCTGCTGCAGCAACCTGCGCACCCCGGCGGCGCGCAGGCTGCGGTCGGCGCCCGCCAGCGCCCGCCCGAGCGCTGCGCGCAGATCGGCCGCCTCCCGTGGCGGGGCGCTCACGGGTGCATCGATCTCCGGCCAGTAAGGCATGGCAATGACCTCGATGTTCTCCGCCATGGGCGTCAGTTCTGCGAGGCGTGTCCGCAAGGCCTGTACCAGCACGTCCCGGGTGTTGTCCCCGGTCTTGTTCAGGCATACCAGCAGAGCTCGCCGCAGGGGCTCCAGCAGCTGCAGGGTTTTCCATACCGAGAGATCCGCATACTTTTCCTTGCTTACCACCAGCACGATGACGTCGGCCAGCGCGGCGACTTCAAGCACGCCGCGCTGGTAGGTATGGGCCTTGAAGGAATCGAAGTCGGGCGTGTCCCAGACCACGGTGCCGGAAGGCAGCCCCGGGGCGTCGCCGGTGAGGTGGTGCAAGGCGTAGCAATCGAGCCGGTCTCGGCTGAGGGCCGCGTTGTCGAGACGTTCCCAGCCGGGGAAAAAGGGCATGATCCAGGCCGGATTCGCCTCCCGCGACGGCAGCGCGAAACCCTGTGGATGGATGGTGAAGCCGGCCAGCGGGCTGACCTCGGCCACGCTCTGGCCGAGCAGCAGGTTGACGACGCTGCTCTTGCCGACCTGGGTCGGCCCCACCACGGCCACCTGCAGGGGGCGCGGCGCCGGCTCGTCCAGGGCGGCGATATCGCGCAGCGTTGCTTCGGTCAGCTGCAACGCCGCCAGCCGCCGGCTCAGCTCGTCTGTATCCAGCGGCGGCGGAGTATCCCGGTAGCGCTGTGCCAGCCGGGCGATGATCCTCGCGATAACGCCGTATCCGGCGCCGCTGGTCGGCGGCTGCTCGTTGATGCTGAATTTGTTCATGCCAGGGGCAGAGTCGCCCGTCGTGACGGTGAATACGACCGTTCATGGCGGAGAGTGATCGGTTCTGGCATGGCGATCTATTCTGTATTGCCGGTCTTGATCCGGTGCGTGTTTGCTTGACGATAGCACCCGCGAGGGGGGGCCGCCAGATCCTGGCGGCGAACGCTGTCAGAGCGAGTGATTAACCGCTGCCACCTCTGTCCGGTGACCGCGGCGAGCGCAGCGCCAGCCAGGTGATGGTCATGGCGGCGACGGCGCCGACAAAAGCCTCGAAGGCGTCCTTCTGGGAGTCCCATTCATCACCCTGGGTGCCGAGATAGGCGGAGCCGAGTTCGGGACTGACGATTTCGGCGACGATGGCCTCGATGATTTCATAGATGCCGCTGAACGCCAGCACCAGCGTCACGGCGAGCAGGTATGACCATGATTTGCGCACGCCCGCCGCGCGCAGCAGCAATTCGCGAAACGGGTAGGCAATCAGCAGTCCGAAGGAGAAGTGCACGATGCGGTCATAGTGATTGCGTTGCAGGTCAAACAGTTCCTGGAGCCAGTAGCCAGGCGGCGTTTCGGCGTAGGTGTAATGGGCACCGACCAGGTGCAGGCTGAGGAACACGGTGAACAACCCGTAGGAGAGATTGGAGAAGGCGAAGCGCCGGTAGGTAATCAACAACAGGAAGCCGTAGAGGAAGACCAGCAGATTCTCCAGCAGCCAATCTCGACGATCGAAGGGCTCGATTGCGGTGGCCACCCATAAGAGCACCAGCCAGATCAGCATGCCCTGCAATGGACGATTGGTGCGAAATGGCATGACGTTCATGCGTTGCTCCGGGTCGGCGGAGGGAGCTCAGCCTCTGCAGGACCGTCGGGTTACCCGAACCCTGCCCTGCCGGTGACGCTGCTTATTTGTTTCCCGGGGTTTTGTCGGATTTATCGTCCGCTTCTTCCTTTTTGTCCTTTTCCACCTTTTTGCTATCCGCCCCATCGTCCGAACCGATGACTTTCTTCAGTTCCTGCCCCATGCCCTCGAGCAACTCGCCGAAATTGTTGCCGACTTCTTTCGCGCTGTCATCGAGTTTGGTGTCGCCCTTGGTCTCGGCCAGGGCGGTGCTCATGCCGCCGCCGAGCACGACGACGAGGAGGCCAGCCATCCCAAGTGCGCGCAGGCGGCGTGCACCGTTGAAGCATTCAGTCTTTGTCATGGAGGTTACCGATATGTCGTTAATTGAAGAGGGCATTATATCGCCAAGCCCGGCGTGAGTGGAGCCACGTTCGTTAATTCCCCGTTTTTGCCTGGCGCCCGCATCAGAAAGTGTCATAGTTGACTCCGACGACAAGGTAGCGCCTTGCACCACCGGGCGTCTCGACCAGGACTTCGTCATCGACGGTCTTTTTCATCAGTGCCCGGGCCAGCGGGGAGTCCATGCTGATCCAGCCACGGCGGGTGTCGAATTCGTCCGCGCCGACGATGCGGTAGACCTGTTCCCGGTCGTCGTCATCCTGCAGGCTGACCCAGGCGCCGAAATAAATCAGCTCCGGCCGGGTCGGCGGACTGGCCACTACCTTCAGTTCCGGCAGGCGTTTCTGCAGGTAGCGCAGGCGCCGGTCGATCTCGCGCAGTTCCTTTTTGCGATAGATGTATTCCGCGTTCTCCGAGCGATCCCCTTCCGCCGCCGCGGCCGTGAGCGCCCGGGTCACATCGGCACGGCGTAACCACAGATCCTTCAATTCCTGCTGCAGGGCGCGATGTCCGTCCCGGGTGATGTAGGGGGAGGATTTCGGTGCGGGCGGGCGGTAACGTCCCATCGGGTGACTGGCGTGTGGTATCAGCCTCGCCGGAAGAACCCGGGTTGACTCTTCAGATCAATGACCTGTGGTATGCGCGAAAAAGCGGCGGTCGGGGTATCCATGGTCTTGTCGTCACCGGCATAGATGCCGCTCGGGTCGAGCTTTTCGATCAGCCGCTTCCAGATCGATCCAGGATCGGCGCTGAAGATGACCGCCGGATCGGTGTGGATGACGTACCAGTCCTCCTGTTTGATCTCCAGCGCCAGTTGGCCAGGCAGCCAGCCGGCATGTCCCAGGTAGAAGTGCAGGGCATTGTCCGGTTTCTTTTCGTTCAGCAGGCGATCCAGTATCGTGCGGTCGCCGCTGAAGTAGACATCATCGGCAATATGCCGCACCAGCCGACTTTCCTTTGTGTCGCGAATCAGCATCCACACCGTACTGATCTCCACCGGTCCGCCAAAGAACATCCGTCGGGGAGGGGCATTCGCATCCTTGATGTTCGAGATGGTATCGGTCAGCTTCAGTACACTCGGGCGGTTTACAATCAGTCCCAGGGAACCCGGTGATCCATGTTGCAACAGGTATATAACACACCGGCGAAAATGAGGATCATCCAGCCCGCGCCGGGCCACGAGGAAGAGACCGGCTGCCGGTTCTTTCGCCAGTGTTAGGGAATTGTCGGCGTGGCTGAACGGCAGGGTGGCACCCGCGGCGTTCGCGCCGCAGTGAATCCCGGCCAGCAACAGGATGGTGCCGATGATCAGAGATGGCCTGATTTCACCCATAGTCTGTCAATTATAGTGGTAATATCGCATTGTGACTGCCTGATCAGGCAATAAAAAAACCCGGATATCGTTCCCCGTGTCCCGGATTTTCCGGCAGGGCGGAGGTTTCGCGAGTTCCCGCCGTGGGAAATAATTTGCCCTCCCGTTACACAGGGTGGAGGATAATGGCATTCATTGACCAGGACCGTACCCCGGAATGAGTCACAGCCACGAACGTCTCCTCCACGCCATCCTTCAGGAACCCCTGAGTGGCAATATCCACTGGCGCGATATCGAGTCCCTCCTGCACCACCTCGGCGCGGTTGTCGAACCTGGCCACGGCGCGCGCATGAAGATCGAGTTGAACGGTGTCATCGGCACCCTGCACCGCCCCCACCACAGCGGCGTGTGCAGCAAGCAGGACATCCGACATCTGCGTGATTACCTGACCTCGGCGGGCGTTGTTCCGCCGGCGCAGTAGCCAGAGATTCATCCAGAGCGGCGTCTGGCTCGCGGGTCTGGCGGGTTGCGATAACGTGCCGGAAAACAGAATTTCGCACTCGTCCGAAACGCATGTGGGAGAGATTGCGCGTCCACTCGAAGTAGGAGACGGTGACACCGCCGGCGTTGATGTAGACGTCCGGCAGGATCCCTATGCCGCGGCGGCGCAGGATCTCGTCGGCCTCGTAGGTGACCGGCCCGTTGGCCGCCACCGTGGCATGGTCGACCATGCGGTTGACGCCCTCGCGAAATGTCATGCTCTCCTGCTGGTTGTCCTTCACATTGCCCTCCGGGAAGCTGGTACTGTTCTGTTTACTCTAGGTCCCCATAACACCGCTTTCACCGCAAAGACGCAAAGGACGCAGAGAAATTCTTTTTAATAAGAACAATCAAACACTTTGCGTTCTTTGCGCCTTTGCGGTGAGTTTGTTTC
>CAVQCA010000007.1:0-9461 GCA_963710815.1 uncultured Gammaproteobacteria bacterium
TGATTCCCTATTATTCAATTTGCTTCAGCGAAGAATTATCGGGGTTTCCGATTGCGCGCTTATGTGTCTTGCAATAGTGCTGCAGCGTGATACGCGAAGGTCGCTCAAATCTGCTCAAACTGAGAACTTAACTTGTCAATGCCGATGCGAGGATTCAGAGACAAGTCGCAGTGCATCGGGCCTGGATAATACGATAGAATTTCCTATCCTTTCCCCCTATGGAATTATTAGCACGGTGAAAATCGCTAATCTTCTGAGCTGGTATTTTCGTCGCAGCAGTCGCCGCTACGCACGATTTGATGACGACGTTGGCGCGGCGCAGCTGCCGGTACCATTGCGTGACCGGCAGTATCTTTTGTACCTGCATATTCCGTTTTGCGTGGTACTGTGTCCGTTCTGTTCGTTTCATCGGGTGGAGTTTCGTGAAGACAGGGCGATGCGCTATTTTCAGGCGTTGCGCCGGGAGATTGAGCTGGTCGGCCGCTCAGGATTCCGTTTCTCGGAGCTGTATATCGGCGGCGGTACTCCTACCGTGCTGCCAGAGGAACTGATTGCCACGATCCATCTGGTACGCGGGCAGCATCCGGTAACGCGTATTTCAGTGGAAACGAATCCGGACGATCTTGAAAACGAAAGAGTGCTTTATTTGCGGGACAGCGGCGTCAACCGGCTCTCGGTAGGTGTGCAAAGTTTTGATGACCGGCTGCTGAAGGAGATCCAGCGGTATGACAAATACGGCAGCAGCGAGCAGATTCGTCGACGGCTGAAAACAGCCCATGGTCATTTCGATACCCTGAACGTCGATATGATCTTTAACCTTCCACATCAGACCGAGGCATCGCTGGGCACGGACCTGCAGATCCTCACCGAGGAAATAGGCGCAGATCAGGTCTCTTTTTATCCGCTGATGTCAGCCGATACCACACGCAAGGCCATGAACAAGGAAATCGGCGTCGTCAGCTACGATCGCGAGCGACCGTTTTACGAGATGATCGCCGGACATATGCTGGCAGCTGGATACACACGATCCTCGACATGGTGTTTTTCGCGCGCGCCGTCGATGGTCGATGAGTACATTACCGAACATGAGGAATATCTGGGTCTTGGCAGCGGCGCATTCAGCTATCTTGCAGGCGCTCTCTATGCCAGCACGTTTTCCATCAATCACTATCTAAGTTTGATCGAATCTGGCATGTCGGGCATTGTGCGCCGATCCGGTCTGAGCCGTCGCGAACAGATGCGCTACTACCTGCTCATGCAACTTTTCGGCGGATCGCTGGACCTGGAGGCTGCCGAGAAACGCTTTGACGATCGATTCTGTCGTGACCTCAGGGCAGAGCTCGCGGCTCTCCGGATGATTCGGGCGGTGTGCAAGTCTGCCCCGGCGCTTTGCCTGACCGAGCGTGGCTACTACCTGTGGGTCATTATGATGCGGGAATTTTTCAGTGGCGTGAACAAATTCAGGGAACAGATGCGGCTCAATATTTCCGACGAGCATGTCTTACTGCCCGCATGCCAGATAAGTATACGTTGATTCTGCTGCAGGCTGCTGGTTAGGTGCACCCGCCGGATGGCTCCATGATACGGAGCTGCTATTTCATCAACAGGCTGTCAGCAACGACGGCATTTGCGCCACCAAGACCCAAGAGCTTGGCGATTGTGGTCAGCAGATAGGCAAGGAGTAACAGCAGTTCCTTTATGGCGTAGCAGGCTAGGGCAACCATCCATTAAGGGCAAGTCCGTACAGGCTATTGTTTTCAGGTCAAAATTACTATTTCGCCATACACAGCCTAAGTGTAGGTGTTTAGGCGATAATTAGCATTTTGCTAGGCACAAGTATCAGCAGATCCTTCATGGTAGAGCAGGGTAGGGAAGGATGCTTTCAGGAACAAGACTGTCTAAGTTATCGTTTTCAGGCGACAATTAAAAATTCGCCAGCCACACGCTATGCGGGTAGCGGTATAAGGTCACTGATATCCTAAAATCGTTTTCAAGCTCTCCATTAATGCTGTGCTGTCGTCGGCCTTCAGCCGCCCCATGGTTTTGATGACCAGACGCTTCTCGATGGTGGTGATGACAGGCTTGATAGCCGAAGGTTTAAGCAGGCCGGCGGAACGCCAGTCCTGAAGAATAACTTCACCGATTGTTCGGGACGGTTTGAGTTGGCTGGTCACCGCCATGATGATGAGATCGGGTCGCTCGGTATTGTAGGGATTTGAGCTGATGACTACAGCAGGACGCTTCTTACTGGTGGACTGATCGGTGAACGGGAATGGCACCAGGATGATATCGCCAAATTCAGAGTTGGTCATAGACGGCGTCGTCCGGGTTGTCCCAAACCTGGGCGAAGCTCGGCTCAGCGGTCTGGCTCGCGGCCTGGGTCAGCCGCCGGTCCGTGCTGCGGCTGTTTAGAAAATCGACAAAATCCTCGACTTCCGCGATCCGCTCCGGCGGCAGTGCTTCGAGTTTTTCGATCAGCTCGCGGATATGGTTGCGTTGAGTGGCCATCGACACGATCTCCCGATGATTCACCGTAGTATGGCGAATTCTTAATTTCACCATTATTGTAAACTGGAATGACCTGCAAGAGACACAGGGCAATATCGTGAGAATACGATTTTATCGTTTGCCTGGCGACTTGGCGAAACGATGGTCCTAGCTGTCCAATAAGAGTTATCAGACAACCGCAGAACAACGCACTTAACGCCAATTAGGTAAAAAGTATTGGACAAAGAAAGTCTTGATTTGTTAGCGTGAAAAAATACAGTGGAAGACATGACACAAATTCTCGCCGTCTCTAAGAAACACGATAGAAGAGTGGCTTCCTCGCTCGTGGACCTCAGTCAAGCACCGCCCAAGGTGCCTCTAACTTCGGTCATCCGGTGAGGAAGAGTTGATTGACAACATTTTTCATGCTGCGGGGTGGTGAGTCAATCGCCATGATCGTTAAGTGAATTAGATAGTTGGAGAGGTTGGGGGATAACACTACGAACCAGGCGGTCGGGAGTTCGAATCTCTCCGGGCGCGCCATAATTCGCAAGTTACATCAGACGGTTAGAAGATTTTCTTCTATCCTTTTTTTGTTTCCATCTTCCCCCCGACTGTGCTGGATTTGTGCAAATTACCCGGAGTTGTGACAGACGATCCGCGTACACCGCCAGATGATCGGCCGACAGGTACGCGTAGCGTTGCACCATCCGGATATCGCTCCAGCCGCCCAGCTCCTGCAACACATGCAGCGGTGTTCCCTGCTGAATATGCCACGACGCCCAGGTATGCCGCAGATCATGCCAGCGGAAGTCCGTTATCCCAGCCCGCACCAGTGCCTTTCTCCAGGCATGGTTGTTGGCCTTGCCGACCGGGTGACCCTGGAAGGTGAACACACACGTCGGATGCTGACCCACCTGACGGCGGAGCACCAGCACGGCGTCGGCATTCAGCGGTACCGGAAGCGGCTTCTGGGTTTTTGACTGATCAGCATGTATCCAGGCCACCCTTCGCTCCAGGTCCACCTGAGCCCATGACAGCCCGGTCACATTAGCCTCGCGCAACCCGGTCGCCAGGGAGAAGCGTGCCATCTCCCCCAGATGGGGTGGCAGTTCGCCCAAGAGTCTGGCGGCTTCGTCATGCGTCAGCCACCGGACCCGACGCTTTGGTTCCCGTAGCAAACGCACGGCAGGTGCTTTAACCAACCACTCCCAATCCCGTGCAGCGCGGTTAAGGATAGCCCGCAGGACTTGCAGCAGCCGGTTCACCGTCGCATTGGTAACACCATCCCCCAAGCGGGCCGCCGTAACCTGGTCGATCACATCGCGGGTGATCTCATCGAGGTAGCGCCCGTAGAGGTGCGGGTGTGCCCAACGCATGTGACGAACATCATCCATGTGACTGGCCTTGTGGTGCGTCTCGGTTAGGGGGTGGGCAATCGGCGGGCAAAGCGGGCGAAAGGGTCGGGCAAAACGTGCAAATCGATTTCCGAGGGGGCTCGGAAACAAAAAAAAGGCCCGGAGGGGTCCTGTAGGCAGGATGTGCCTATTCCATGGCCTCAGTCACTTCCTCTCATGCGGCTTGTCAGTTGGGCAAATTGTCGCTACAATATTTTATGTTTCCAATATATTTGAACAATGGAAGAGAAAGACGTCATTAAAGCGCTAGCGGCGCTGGCCCAGCCGCATCGTCTCAAGGCCTTTCGTGCCATGGTCGTTGCCGGCCGGGAGGGCTTGACCCCCGGAGTCATCGCCGCGGAACTGGATGTCCCGGCAGCGACGCTTTCCTTCCACCTGAAGGAGCTGGTGCATGCGGGCCTGATTACACAGGAGCGCAGCGGTCGCAACCTGATCTACCGGGCCGAGTACGTCTGCATGAACGACGTATTGGCTTACCTCACGGATAACTGTTGCCAGGGTGAAGTTTGCCTGGATGAAGCAGCGTCCAGCTGCAACTGCTGAAGGAGTTAATGATGAAGCGTTTTCATGTCCATCTGCACGTCGATGATCTGCAAACCAGCATCGCGTTCTACTCGCAGTTGTTCGCGACTCAGCCGACACGTATCGAGGCGGATTACGCCAAATGGATGCTCGATGATCCGCGCGTGAATTTCGCGATCTCCACACGGGGCAATAAGGTGGGACTGGATCACCTGGGTTTCCAGACCGATACCGCAGAAGAACTCGACACACTCAAGCAGGCCGCCGAGAACACCGAATTGGCGCTGATTGACGAAGGTGAAACGACTTGCTGCTATGCCAGGAGTGAGAAGCACTGGATCGTCGACCCGCAGGGCATCCCCTGGGAGCATTTCCACAGCCTCGGTAACATTGCGGTGTTCAACGAGCAACAGCATACCACTGAGGGTAGTGCCTGCTGCGCTCCGGTTCAGGGCAAGCCCATTGGTATTCCGGTCAAGTCCTCCTGCTGCTGAGGGATTGAACGGCAGGTAACTCACACGTAATAGAGCGCAGGATCGGGGACAGAGCACCGACTCTGTAGCGGTACTTTGATCCGCGGGTTTCGTGCGTGTTGTACCGATACCGCGGATATGAGTGCAAACCTAAGTCATCGGAACTGTCAAAAAGAATCCATCATGGCGACCAACGTATTGATCCTCTGTACCCATAACTCGGCGCGCAGCGTATTGAGCGAAGGCATGCTCAACTACTGGGCGCAACGGCTCGACAAGGATGTCCACGCCTACAGTGCAGGCAGTGCACCCAGCGGCCGCGTGAATCCCTTTGCCATCGAGGTATTAAACCAGGCCGGTGTCGATACCTCGACCTGTCGCAGCAAGAGCTGGGACGAGTTCACCGGCCCCGAGGCGCCGCAGATGCGCATCGTGATCACAGTCTGTGACAATGCCGCCGCCGAGACCTGTCCCTACTGGCCCGGCAGCCCCGTAAAGGTGCATTGGGGCTACCCGGACCCGTCGAATGCACCGGGTGGCGACGAAAACAGGCGTCAGGCCTTCGAACTGACGCGTCAGGCCATCGGTTACCGCATGCTTCAACTGCTGCAGCTGCCGCTGGAACAACTGAGCGACGCCGAACTTCAGGGTGCGCTCACCGAGATCTACAGCCACTGAAGCCACAGCGACAGAGAAGGAGCACAGGCATGAGTGCCCAATGTGAAATCACCGCCAAGCAGGCGGTCGGCGCGCCGATGAGCGTGTTCGAACGTTACCTGACCGTCTGGGTGTTTCTATGCATCATAACCGGCATTGTCCTGGGCCAATTCCTGCCTGGAGTGTTTCAGGCCATCGGCCGAATGGAACTGGCGCAGGTCAACCTGCCTGTCGGTCTGCTGATATGGGTGATGATCATCCCGATGCTGGTCAAGGTGGACTTCGGTGCCCTGCACGAGGTGCGCCAGCACGTCAGGGGGATCGGCATCACACTGTTCGTGAACTGGCTGGTCAAGCCGTTCTCGATGGCGTTTCTGGCCTGGCTCTTCATTCGCACCCTGTTTGCGCCACTGCTCCCGGCCGACCAGCTGGACAGCTACGTTGCCGGCCTGATACTGCTTGCGGCGGCTCCCTGTACCGCGATGGTCTTCGTCTGGAGTCGCCTTTCCAACGGCGATCCGCTGTTCACGCTGTCGCAGGTGGCTCTGAATGACACCATCATGGTGTTCGCATTCGCCCCCCTCGTAGGCCTTTTGCTCGGCATCTCGTCGATCACCGTACCCTGGGACACGCTCTTCACCTCGGTCGTATTGTATCTCCTGATTCCCGTCATCCTCGCGCAGCTTTGGCGACGCAGATTGATGTCCGGGGGACAGGCGGCTTTTGATGCGGCCATGGAGAAGGTCGGCCCGTGGTCGATCGCTGCGCTGCTGGCAACGCTGGTGTTGCTGTTCGCGTTTCAGGGAGCGGCCATACTGAGGCAACCGTTGATTATCGCGCTGCTGGCCGTGCCGATCCTTATTCAGGTGTTGTTTAACGCATCGCTGGCCTACGGGCTGAACCGGGTGGCGGGTGAGAAGCACAGCGTCGCCGGTCCGTCTGCACTGATCGGTGCGTCAAATTTCTTCGAACTTGCGGTTGCAACCGCCATCAGCCTGTTCGGCTTCGAGTCCGGAGCTGCATTGGCGACGGTTGTCGGTGTCTTGATCGAGGTGCCCGTCATGCTGTTGGTGGTAAAAGTCGTGAACGCCTCAAAGGATTGGTATGAGAACAGTCCAACTAGAGGATTTTGAGAAATCAAAATAGCGGTGCAACCAGTAAATTACCCGATCCGCACAGTGGGGAGTGCGGCTCCTGATTGATGGAAAACCAGAATGTATGCTGGTTGGGGATAAGCGCGACCTGACGAGGGGCGGATGCAATGTCAGAAACAGTTTTCAAAGTACTGTTTTTATGCACCGGCAATTCAGCACGCAGCATTTTCGGAGAGTCACTGGTTAACCACTGGGGACAAGGCCGATTCCAGGGCTTCAGCGCAGGCAGTCATCCCAGCGGGCACGTAAATCCAATGGCGCTCGATTTGTTGAAACGCCTGAAATTTCCAACAGAGCATCTGCGTAGCAAGGACTGGAATGAATTTGCGACGCCGGATGCGCCCCAGATGGATTTTGTGTTTACCGTTTGCGACAAAGCTGCCGCAGAGGTGTGCCCCATCTGGCCCGGACAACCAATGACAGCGCATTGGGGCGTTCCCGATCCAGTTGCTGTTAAAGGCGACGAGAAGCAACGTATGATGGCATTCCGTCAGGCTTTTTCGATACTCGATAACCGCATAAAGCTCTTTGCCAGTTTGCCTTTCGATAAGCTCGAAGGCTTGAAGCTGCAAAACAAGCTTAATGAAATCGGGCGTACTACACCGGGAACTGAATGAGCCCGGCCGGGCATGGACGCATCGCGGTCAGCAGGTAAACAAAGCGCGGCCGGCCCAGGGTTATACAGGATATTGGAAGATTTCATATGAGCGAGCGGTACCGATTCTGATTCAGTTTTTTTCAACTCGAGGCTGGCCTACCTGCTCAATCACTGGCTGCGTTCACCGCACTATGTGGCCGGGCCGTCGGCGCTGACGGGGCCAGCAATTTCTTCGAGCTGGCGATAGCCACCGCCATCGTGCTGTTTGGTTTCGAATTGGCGCGGCGCTCGCCACTGTGGCGGGAGTGCCGATCGAAGTCGCGTTGATGCTCGCGGCCGTGGGCATCGCGAGCCGGACCCGCCGCGGGTACCAGCGATGCGAAGGGGTGATGCCGCATGAAGAGTGTTGTCCGCCCGAGGTGCGCTAGCCTGCCGGTCATTGAACACTGGATGAGACGACCAATGTCGTCATCCGCTAACCTGCAATTAAAAGGGGTAACGCAATGAAACATGAACAGATCGTGGCGATGCGGGAACTCGGTGCCCGCGGCAAGCAGTTCGGCGAGCAGTGGGATACCGTCTTCGAGTCGGCCTTTTTCATTCACGGGCACCTGTGCGGTGGCATGCCGCTCGGTTTCCGCGCCGGGGTGGCGGCCCTCGAGGCGCTGGGCGCGGAGCGCGAACTCAACATGGCGAAACTGGCGTTTGTTGAGACGGCGAGCGGACATGCCGCCGGCTGCTTCGCGGACGGGGTGCAGATGGCGACCGGCTGCACCTTCGGCAAGGGACTCATCGAACGCACTCAGTACGGCAAGTGGGCGCTTACCCTGGTGATCGCGGCACGGGCAAGGCGGTGCGCGTCACCGTGCGGCCTGCGGTCATGCAGGCCTCGTTCAGATCCCCGTTTGTCGAGCAGCGCCGCCAGGGCACGTCGCCAACCGAGATCGCGATCGACATCAGCAAGCCCCTGGTGGAAAAGCTCCTCGGCCGCCGCACGGATGAGCTGTTCCAGGTCTCACAGGTGTTCGACTATCCGTTACCGGACACACCTAAGCCTACCTTCACTCTGGTTATCTGTGCAGGGTGTGGCGAGGCCGTAGCGGAGAACAAGGTGCGGCTAAAGGATGGACAGCAGGTCTGCATACCTTGCTCTGGGTATCGCGGCTGATGCGTCTCGAGATATTCCCTGCTGAGGACAGACGCGACGACCGAACACAGGATTCTGTTGCGGCGTGAACGGGATGGAACTGGCGCCCTCCACCTATGCCGTCGCGGCGGGTTTGATCTTTGTAATCTCCTCCGTGTTTGCCATGCTCGGCCTCGGTGGCGGCATGCTCTATGTGCCGGTACTCAAGTGGCTGGGTTTCCCGGTGAAGGCGGTCGCCATCCCGGTGGGCCTTCTGTTAAACGGACTGAACACGCTGCTCGCCTTCATACGCTACGCGCGCGAGGGGCTGGTGGACTTTCGCGGGGGATTGCCGGCCGCGCTGGCCGCGTTGCTACTGGCGCCGGTGGGCGCCTGGAGCGTCAAGTTCGTACCACTGCAGACGCTGCTGTTGCTGTTCGCAGCCGCTGTCGCGGTGGCGGGCGTGCGCAGTCTGCTGAGCGCCGACCAGGATGAACCCAAAACCCTGATGCCGGCACGCCGCCGGATGGGCATCGGCGCGGTGGTCGGTGGATTCGCCGGCTTCATGGGCGGTCTGCTGGGGCTTGGGGGTGGCTTTATCATCGCGCCCATGCTAATGGAGATGGGCTATCCAACCAAGGAGGCTGCCGCCACCACGGCCTTCATCGTCACCTTTTCCTCCTTCTCGGGTTTCCTAGGCCACATGGCCGAGGGCTGCATCGACCCCTGGCTTGCGGGCGTGACCGTGGTAATGGTGATCCTGGGTTCCCAGTTCGGTGCCTGGTTCATGGCCAAAAAGGCGCGGTCCGGCGTGGTGAAACGCCTGTACGGAGTGGTGTTGCTTGGAGTGGCGGCTAAGCTGCTGCACGGGCTTTTGAGCGGATCGGAGTAGCGGAGATGGCGAAATATTTGGGTTATGACTAGCGAACTCGGGGTACTGGCGGTGCTATCCGGCATGCTGTGTCTGGGCGTGGCCTTCGTCGCGGCGCCATTTCTGTCGCTGCTCCTACCGGACCTTGTCCCCGC
>CAVQCA010000008.1:0-24414 GCA_963710815.1 uncultured Gammaproteobacteria bacterium
TTACACTTGCCGTTTGATTGATAAGTTCGTTATCTGCATGTGGATTTAGATCAGTGGCGGTACGAATTGCCAAACAAGACAATCGGGAAAAACACCGTAAACTTTAACGATAGCATGGAAATTAATTGATAATATTCAGCCAATTACAATAATACCGGTTTTGGCATATTTAAGTGCTGGAAATACATGCGGTTACAGAAAGAGATGGATTCCGTCGACACTTCCGACCCTGGCGTGGCGCAGGTTGCCATGTGGTCCTGCGCGTTTGTTCTCTCGCATTTAGCCAATATGGCGGGTCTGGGATCGTATTGAGGGTGGCAGGCTACGCTGTCCATTGCTCATTGAATAGCGACAAGATCTGGAATTATTGTCGCATTTATTGACAAATTCGACTGGTCTGGAATAATCTCTGCAATCTAATAACCCACTGAGGTTTTTTCGATTGGATCAGGGGTTCCACACGCCAGGTCTGCAAAATCACAGGTTTGAGCGCTCGGCAGCTGGGATACTGGCGCAAGACCGGTCTCCGCTCCCCGACGAAGCAAACGTGGCGGACATGCACGCTACAGTTTTATTGACCTCATTTCATTGAAAACCGCAAGCCGGCTGATAGACGCCGGGGTTTCCGTACAGCGTATCCGGCAATGCCTGCAATCATTAAGCCGATTTCTTCCGAATACCGACACCCCGCTGCAGGAACTCTCGCTGGTGGCCACCGGCGATGTGGTGCTCGTGTTGCGCAGTGGCGCCGCCTTTGACGCACTGACAGGCCAGGAATGGATACTTCAGGTGGCTGACCTCGAGCGCGAGGCCCGGCTGTTGTTAAGTCACCGCGAAGTCCCGCGCCAACAGGAGCTCACGGGTCCCCCCCCTGCGAATTCGAAAAGATCAATCGCACAAACCAGGGATAGCGGTTGGTGACAATCAGGGTTAACCGATACCGGTGGAGGCCGTCGGTGTTCGGTTACCCAATATAACGTGGTTAGCAACAAGCCACGATAGAGGAGGCAGGCATGCACATCATCGCAATCGTCAACCAGAAGGGAGGCTGTGGAAAAACCACCACGGCCATCAATCTGTCGCCGTACTGGGGCAGCAGGGTGCCCGGGTATTGCTCATCGATATGGATCCCCAGGGGCACGCTTCCCTGGGCTCGGGGTGGCAGGTGCCGAACTGGCGGGTCTATACGAACTCCTGAAAGGAGATCACCGGCTGGACGAGGTCATCCAGTCCGGTGTCAGCCGGGGTGTAGATCTCATCCCGGGAAATATCTCATTGGCTGCGGCCGAGCATCTGCTTGCCGGGCAACCGGACCGTGATCGTCAGTTGGCACGGCATCTGGCAATGCTTGAGGGACGTTATGACTGTGTTGTCCTCGATTGCCCGCCGGCGCTGGGTCGTTGTCGGTGAATGCATTGCGGGCCGCCGACCGGGTCCTGATACGGTGGAGCCCAGCCTCTATTCACTGGATGGCATCAGCGGCTGCGGGAGACCATCCACTTGCTGGCAGGCCAGTATGACATTCAGCCATCAGTTACCCTGCTTGCCAATATGTTCGATACCCGGACTCGCATCGCTCGCAACATGCTCGAGATGCTGGAGTCTCAACTGCCGGTCGGTCTGTGCGCTGCCCAATCCGCAACTGGGGAATCGTGCGTGAGGCGGCCTGTCACGGGGTGCCGCTGATCGATTATGCGCCACGTGCACCGGTAACCGGAGATTTCCGGCAACTGGCGGAGGAACTGCTTGGTACCGTACTGCAGCGCGCGTGCAGTAACACGGCGCACGCCATGGAACGCGTGCCGATCACTCCCTGCCGCCAGTATGGCCGCTGAAACCACCAAACTGAAAGAAGTGGTGTTCCGTTTCAACATCACGGAGAGTAACCGGGTGCAGATCGCCGGAGAGTTCAACAACTGGATTCCTGACAAGAACGTGGAAACCGAAATTCTCGATGGCGCATTGCAGAAGACCCTGCGGGTGAGCCCCGGAGGATATGAATATCGGCTGATCATCGACGGTGTCTGGCAACAGGATCCGGCCAATCCGGAGGCGGCGCCAAACGACATGGGGGGATACAACTCGCTGTTAAACGTTTGACGGAGGGGGGAGTCATGCACAATCCAGCCTGGCGGCCAGCGCAGTTGCATACCGAGCGCCTGGCCGGAATCCAGCATTACTTTATCGATGAGCGCCCGGCAGTCAGCGATACCGGCGAGCCACGGCTCACCCATTCGCTGCCGGTCCATCTGGCAGTCGCGGCAGGGCATCCCGCCGATGCCCTGCAACCGCAGTACCTCATGGATGCCCTGACCCGGCAGCTGAATATACAATCGCCTGCCGTTGCCGGTCGCACAGAATGGCATGTCGAGTCCATCCCGCCGGGACGCAGTGCAACGAATGCCGGACAGCCTCTCGTGCTGGTCTTCGCGACAGCGAATCTCGAGGGTGTCAGGCTGGCGTATATCGGCATCAAACAGCTTGCCGCGACAACTTCACATCGATTCGGAGTGCTGTTCGGCGGGAATTGCGACGCGAAGTACGCGCGCCGATGTCAGGAACGACTGGCCTCGGGCGCCGAACGGTTTCTTGGCATCCGTCTTCATGAGTTGGGGCATTTGTCGGCTCCCGGGCCGGAATTCAGTGCTGACCTGGCGCGTCTGGCAGGAGAGATTCACCGGCTTTGGGAAACGCATTCCACACATAACCACCTGGAGGTTACTCAGACATGACATTGCAAATTCACGCCGTCACGGAAATCGGCCCGGCTGACATGCGACGCCTGGTGATAGACAACCTGGGCGCACTGCTTGGGGAAGGAGCGAGGCTCGTCGAGAATATGCCGCACATCGATGGCTGCTGTCTCGCGACATCGGACAGGCATGACGGGCCGGTGCTGATCAGTTTCGACGCAGTCGATTCGCAGCAGGCCTTGCTTACCGGTCTGGCCTGGGTGGATCGGCTGGGAAGTGAAATGGCGGGGTTGTTTCTGCAGGATTATCGTCCACCCGCCGAGTTGCTGATGCTTGCGCCAGCAGCGCCTCCCGGGCAGATACTCTTCAGCGGATCGTGCCCCTTCAGTTGGCGGCGTATCCAGGTGCTGTCCGTTAATGGCGAGTTGGGTATGGTGATTGCTCCGGTCGTTGAAGAAACCACCGCTGCAGCGCCCACTCACCTGGAGCGACGGCCCACGATCGTCGAATCGGTATTAAGCCCGGAAGAAGATCGGCACTTCAGCCAGTTGTAGCCCCTTATCTGAATTTCGCGTGCTTCCATCCCAGTAAATACCCGTCCAGTAACCAGTAACCTCCGCCTTTTTTGATGAGCATGATCTTTCTTGCATAATGATCGGGCCAGGATTCGTTGCTGAAGTTCTGTTCGCTCACCTCGACCAGGCCATTTTTGATATCCATGCCGGTGACCACGGCAACATGGCCGGTACCGTTGAACGCTTTTGCATAAATGAGCAAATCGCCCACTTCAGGAGGCTGTGTTGAACCATTCAAACGGGCTTCAAGCGGAATTTGCTTTTTTGTTTTCACGTCGGTCAGGTGGTCGACCTTGTTCCAGATGTCCGCCGCGATGTCGACATCGCCGTAGACTGCACCGGTGTTAACCAGCAACCAGCGACGAGCATACTCGACGCATTGCCATTTGATTCCGGTGTAGGTGCCGTTCCACTTGTTGGGTTCAAAGATCACGCAACCGGACTGGCAGTTGGAATAGGACGCAATTCCCCGCGGGGATTTACCCAGCATCTCGCCATAGGGTGATTTGCATTCGGTCCGGCATGCAACAGGCATTTCACTGTTCGCGCCTTCCGCGAGGACGATGCTAAAAGCAGGCGCGAGCAGGACAATGAAAAGTAGACTGTGTAATGTCCTCTCAGATACGCGCATCTTGTTCTCACCTGGCGTTGTTAACGAAGAATTATGAGTGAATGGTTCCTGATTAAGGCCCAAGCCCGATAAATAGCCACGGAATCACACGGAAGACACGGAAAGAAGCGCCTGTATTCCGTGTTTTTCCGTGTGATTCCGTGGCCATAGGGGTGTGATCAGGTTTAACTTGGTGCTATTCAATTATGAGTAATAATTCGGGGGTCCTGCCAGACTTGGGGTTGTTCTACCCGGTAACTGTTCCAAGCGCCGCCTGAGGTGCCTCTTTACATGGCCCAGGCCAGCCTCTCGTCCGGTACCCGGTATCACCTTCTCCATGCAGTCGTGCGCCGGCGGGAAAGTTGGCGGTTCATCGCCCCCTCGCTGTGCGGCCCCCCTATCTCGTTGCATAGCACCACTATGCGCCTCGATATCGGAAAGCCCTGCGCTCGTTTTTCTGCCCTGATCGCAACGATCACCCAAGTCCGACAGGCTCCTAGAAAGTTATTTTCAACTGTGTATTCTGCGGGTGATCTACAACACCCAAACCATTATCCGGCCAGTCACTGTTACCCCTTGCTCTCATCTCATCGTAGACCGAGTCGTATCCAAACCGGATTCGGCTCTGCTGCTTGCGTTTTTCCGGTCGCCATTCACTCTCATACTCCGGGGGTTTACGCCATCCACTGGCACTGCTGTAGACCTCATCTGTCAGCCGGTCGTCATCATAGCCCGGCAAAATTTCGAGCCGGGCGGCATTCTCAGCCAAAACGACGAGCGAAAACAACATCACTGACAGCCCGATAAACCACCGGCTGCCGATACCGGCCTCGGTCGCGGGACCCATTGCCAGGATCACTGCTTTGACTCCTTGCGCCACTGCAAGGACTGGAACCAGTGTTTGTGGGTAGCGGACAGCCACATATCCGCCTGCCGGGCGGTCACCCAGGAGTTGAGGAAATTCAGCCACTCCTGCTCCCCCTTTTTTATGCCAAATCCGGCCTTGTAGGGCATCAGTGGTTTTGCCAGTGGCAGATCCACCTTCTCCGGGTGTTCCAGCGCCAGAAATTCCGGTTGCGGCATGGAGGCCAGCCAGGCGTGGACTTCGCCGTTCAGAACAGCCTGCTGCGCCTCTTTTGTGGTATCAAATACTTTGATGGTGCTCTTGTTGAACAGGCGCGGTGCCAGCTCGTTGGCTGCTGTCTTCGAAATCACCGCTATGGTTATCGTTTTCTGATTCAGTTCTTCCAGTCGTTTGATGTCACGGGTCTTCCCGGTATTGGTCACCAGCGATAAGCCCGAATCAGCGTAGGGCTGGGAGAAATCGATCTTGAGTGCCCGTTTCGGGGTAATGGCCATCCCCCCTGCAATAATATCAATCTCCCCGTTCATGACAGCGGGGATGATGTCATCCCAGACATAGATCTTGTATTCCGGTTTTACCCCCATATCCTCGGCAAGCTTGTTCGCCACATCAATCTCAAAACCGGAGAGCCCACCTTTTTTGTTCTGGATTGTCCAGGGTGTGAACAGAGAGACGCCTACCCGTAGGGTGCCCCTTTTCAGGATATCCTCCAGGGCATCAGCCCGCGCGTTGGCGACGACAAGTACCAGGGAGACGATGAACAACCATACAATGCTTTTTGCTGTGGTAAACATATTCAGATCTCACTGAGATTGTAGGTTTGATGATTCAGACTATCTGTCTTGGTGATTCATGGGTAGGGAAACACATGATGTTCCCTGCAATTGAATACCGTGAATTGATTTTGCACGCGCAACTCTGTCTGGTCGGTCACGGGGCATGCTGCGGTAGTATCGTGGTTTTTCTCACCGCCAGGCAAGAGGAGCACCGATGAGCTATACGCAATTTGTCCATTGAGGAACGATACCAAATTTACACCCTGAATAAAGCCGATTATAGCCAGCACAGAGTGCCGCGCTGCTGGAACGTGACAAGTCGACCCTCCGCCAGGAGCTGCGCCGCAATCATTGGGGGGCTGAAAGGCTACCGCCCCAGGCAGGCCCACGCACTGGCTGTGAAGTGGCGCCATGCAAAGGCGATTATTTGCTGCGCTATTGCAAAATTGCATGGCGGCCTGTCCGCCAGAACTCGAACCTGGGAGCAAGGGATTATGACGAACACGATCACATCGGATTTGCATCAGAAAGCTGAAGTAGCCGATTTTCCACAGAAAAATTGAAGGGGTACATCGAGTTGCGTCTTCGGGGTGATCGACCTGACCGAAACTGCACCGAACTGCCAACGCCGGCCGTGGGGGGCACACCCTGCAGAAGTTCAGCGTTTCTGCCTGGATGACCGGAACGAATGGAAGACAGACATCCAGATTCGAGTGGCGATAGACGGCCATCACTCCATGCAGTGACAACCCCCGGAGGTTCGCCAAGGGGACCGCTATCGGGGCTGGTATTGGCGTAGTTGCCGGATTGATTGTATTCGCGATTCTGAGTCCTTAGTGCATTGCTCAAGATAACTCTGTGTTCTATGTGCTGGTCTCCTTCTACGAGGCCAGCAGATGGCATCACATGCGTTCCCATTCCGATGCCAATGCATGTGCAGATCAGGCCTGCGAGCCAGGCACGCCACGTATGTTTTTTCCCACTTCGCAATGCTGAGCGGCTCGCAAAGACTTTTCACTGGTTCATACCGAATCGGTTGGCCGGGATTGCGCCCTTGAGTATCTCGGAATCCTTGACCACGATAATGCCGTTAACCACGACGTAGGGGATGCCGGTCGACAAAATGGTACCCTTTTCATAGGCGGCATTGTCGGTCACCTTTAGTGAACCGAAGATGGTGATATCCGCAACCATTTCTTACCATTTCAGGGATACAGTTTCCGCCTTTTTATGGCCGACAACTGAATGCGAGAATTGCCGTATTAGAAACCCGCTACTACGGCTATGGGCTAGCGCGGCATCGTGCCTCCTAACAGTCGGATGTAATTGACAAGAACCAGGATGCCAAAATCATGGGATCCAGTGACAGATCGGGAACCCGGCCACGCCATCAGCTTTGTCAGAAATAATCGCAGAGATTCTCTTGGCACCGCAATGAAAACGGCGACCCGGAGGTCGCCGTGTAGAGAGACGGTGTCGGGGCCGTCAGCCGTCAAGCTGCGAGGTTATCCAGGGCATGGAGACCAGCGCGATGGCAGCGGCGACGATATAGAGCTTCATGTCGCCCAGCCATGCCAGATAGTGCAGCTGGGGATCACCCAGGAAGTAGATTGCCATCAGCCCTGTCATGATCTTGTTCATGGTTGCCTCCTGCTTGATTCGTTGCTTACCCCATTGATCGGCGGGTATACGGGTTCTGTAATGGGCACTTCCCGGAATTTGAAACCACGTCACATTTGAATTGTTATGCAGAACGCCCTTTCGCGTTGTGTAGATCTGGATGAATGCGAACGCACTTCCCTCGCGTCGCAGGTGGCGGGGCTGGGCACCCGAGTAGGGGCGAGCAAGGGGCACACAAGATCAGGGCGAGCGGGCTATTGTTGCGGCGTGTTCCCTGACAGCACCAGCTGGACGGAATGCGCTGACTGATCAAAAGAGGGTTTCTGGTCCAGCCGGAACTCTTTACGGAAAACGATGAGACTGATGCCAGGTGGCAAACCGGAATAGAACACTAGTGTCATCCGCACCATTTTGGCGCCCTCGCAGGCGAAACTCAACGCGGTTGCAGGACAACTGAACGATTTAATGCATGTGTTGCGTCCATCGGTTGAGCACGCAGTTGCATCACGGACCTTTCTACGCATCACCCGCGGGCTCCATGCAGCGCTCATCATCGTGTTTCGGGGAATTGACCCACGGACTGATCGGATAGGTCACCAGCTGGGATGAAGGTGCAGAATTCAGGCAACCCATGATCTCATTCTTGTCCGCCATTCGCGGGTCCAGCCACAGGTCATAGTGCGTTGGGTCGATGCTGGCTGGCATGCGCTTATGCAATGACTTCATAACGTCGTTGGCGGGCATGACGATGATACTGCAGCTCTCCAGACTTTCACCGTCACCTTCCCAGCGATCCCACAGACCGGCGAGGGCAAATACGCCGCAGTCACGCATCCGGATGTGATGGGGCACCTTCCGGCCGTCGACGACCTTCCACTCATAGAAGCCGTCCGCCGGAATGAGGCAGCGCCGGTGCTTGAAGGGCGTTCGATAGGTGGGCTTCTCGGCCACCGTCTCGATCCGGGCATTGATGGTGGAATACCTGGTTTTCGCCTCTTTTGACCAATGCGGGATCAGGCCCCACCTTGCCATGACCATTTCACGACCGGATCGGGTGTCGCGGACGATCGGGATCTGTTGCGAGGGAGCGATGTTGTAGCGGGGTTTCAGCCCAAGCGGTGCCGAGATCTTAATGCCGAATGCCTCTCTCAACAGGGACTCCGGCGTGTGTAGTGTGAAGCGTCCGCACATGCCGGGACATACTACAAGAGTTTATGAATTAACCTAATCCATCACCCATATTCGTGCTCTGCTTACCCTGTGTATGCCCAGGTGATCCGGCACGGAAAAGTTGGGAGTAAGGAATCTCTTGTTTCAGGTTGAATCCGGAAATATAGCCGGCACTTATGTGCGGACCGGCTAATTGCCGTGAGACGTCCCTGAGTTGACATGCGAAGCGATCGTGCCGGGTCGGGATTGTGTCCATTTCCCACGGGCATCAGAAGGATATGCACAATATTAATGCATGTATAAGTCAAACTTTGCCCATGACGTTTGGGCTAAAATTCCCAATTAAGGTGATAAAGATAACTTTTTGAATTTCGTGATGATTGAGGTGATTGGCCAAATAATGATCAACTCATTATAAATTGCTAATATTCATCATCTATTGACGAGAATACACAATTTTATCCACGCATTTATCCACAGAATCTGTGGATAAGAATATGTCCAGTTTCGAACGACGTGCCGGGATAGGTGGGCGGTGTCATAACACTCAATTCCTATAGCCGACCATGAATTTGGTGAAGCATGAGGGTCAGGAGATCGCCCGACACCCACCGAGACCGGCACCGTAGGAGGAAAGGCCTGGAAAACGTCCAGGGACTCACTCGGCTGGGCAACTTGCGCTACGAAAGAACACCCGGTTACGTAGCACGTTACGAGAGTACAACATGCAATGAATACACCGCGGTTAGTCGACTTTCTGTGCTGTCAGGAAAATACCTTTTTCCAGTGCAGTGAAAAAATCCTGGTAGGGAAGAGGATCTTCGATGGGACGGTTGTTGTAAATTGCGCTAGCCCTTACGGATAACTGGGTCTTTCCACGAGGCTGAACGATAACAGTCATACGAATCTGATAGCCGCTTAGCTTGGTACCCGTCACCAGCCCTAGATCCTCATCGGTCTTGTCGATGATGAAGCCCAAATCCTGCAGCACAGCGATTATGGTGCGCATCATTTTATGTTTGTCAGTGGTATCAAATGCACGTGTCTGAAAACTGCGCAATTCAACGGCACTGCCTCCGGAGAAAACATGGGAATTCTGTGAGGCGCAACCTCCCAACAGCAAGACGGCCCCAATCAAAGCCCATCTATATTTAATTATTCTCATATCTGGTTGGCCTCCAGGAATGTTGCCTTGGAAAGTTTATCGAAAAACGCCTGATAGAGTTCTGGCGCATTGATGCTCTCCACGCGGGAGATTTGTCCTTGCGTATTCCAGATAACTCTCTGAATTGTAATTCTTGCAACCGAAGACGTCTTGTCGTCCAATGATTCCTGAATTACCAGACAAATTCGTATCTTCTGTTCACTGTCAGTTGGAGTTACGGTGCCCGTAAATAGCGCTAATACAATTGCTCCGGCTATCTGCCCTGCATTCTTGGCATCTGCTTGCTTTGATGCAGTCAGAACGCCCAGACTCGTATTGGCTTCGTCGATGGTATAACCCATATCCTGCAGCACGCTGGCACCAGCAGAAAGCAATAGCTTATTATCAAGCGTCGTATATTTGCGACTTTGCATCTCCCGGTCTTCCAGCGATGTCGGAGATAATTTAAAGGCATCCTTCGGAATGCTTGCGCAACCGGATATGATCGACAGACAGACGAGTAGTGAGACCATACGGCCCCACCCAAATACATTCTCACCCATAACTGTACTCAGAAAAGCTAGAATTTAGAGGTGTGATAGGCAAAATCGCGTACTTTTCCATCGTGGTCATATTTTATGATGATGGTAAGAGTGCGTTGGGAAGTTGAAGACGCGCCTGAACTGCTGTTGTAACCTCCGCTACCAAGGCCTCCAACCGCACTGCCTATTCCGAGTATAAGAGCCGAAATCCCGCCACTGCTGCTGGATTGCACATAGTCGGTCGCCACTTTGTCGTAAATCCAGACCTCGCGTCGTTCATCATCAGTTGAAACGATATTCGGAGAACCCAACACCTCTGCTACTTCAGCGCTCGACATTCCTACACGTATTTCTTTTTGAACCGTACCAACCGTTACTCGGTCGCCCGTATCATCCTGAACAGCCCGACGATGGTCAGCAGCAGTCGAGCAGCCCATTGTTAAAACTGGCAACAGCAAAACTAGAATAAGAGATCTCATGATTACCCCTTGTAAGCACGTTCGCAAGACAATCTATCAAAGGACTGTTGATTCTTACATTTTCGATTGCAAGCATATCAATAACACTATGCCTTTCCTATTGATTGCTACGCTTGGACTATATTCAGAAAGATACAGCGGAAAACTACAACAGCAGCCTGGCCACCGCATCACACTCGCTTCGCGTCAGTTCGAACTCGAAGATCGCCATGTCTTCCCGCATGTGGATTTGTGATGTTGTCCCGTTAAAGGGAGTTATGTCAATCTGGGTCAAATAACGGAAAAAGATTTGCGCTGACGTGTGTCCGTATTTCGATACCAGGGCCAGAAGTGTGTCGTGCGCCAGAACCCCGGGATTGGCAGTGAGAGTCCACTGGTCGGTCAGGCTTGCCTTCGGATCATAAGGCATCCTCGCCAGACACATATTGAGCTGAGCCGTTCTATCCAGTGGTGCCGGCTCCAGATCAGTAAGGAATATGAGTGGATATAGAGTCTCGTCTCGACAGGAGATAAGTGTGGCCCCAGCCTGCTCGACGCTAAAATCTTCCCACGTACTTTGGGTTTTAATGCAATGGTCGCTGGCGGCCATGATGGTAGCGTCGCAGGCTGGTGAAGCGCCAATGATTGTCGCTCTTGCGCGGTCTGGAAACCCGTCAAGACGCCTTATGCATTTCGTTGGTTGGGCAGACTCAAATAAGTTCTTGCGCGTAGAGTTTCTATGATGCCGGGTTGTATTCCGCATGAAATCAGGTAGTTGACTATTGGTTTCGAACAGCAAGACGCTGTGCACTGCCGCTGGGTGGCTGTCTGACATGCGTTCTTCATTTCCTGGGCGGCAACGATTACTGTGATATATTGAAATAAATGGATGCTTAGCGATCAACAATAATAGATCAAGAAAGCCGAGGGACCGGTACACCATGTACGAAATGCATTATGTACGAGACCTTTTACCACCTGACGGCAACCCCCTTTAGGCTTACGCCTGATCCGAGATTTTGTTTCAGCCATCCAGGTTACGCGGAGGCACACGCTTACCTGCAATACGCCTTTAAGCTGGGAGAAGGTTTCATCATACTGACGGGACGCCCGGGGGCCGGAAAGACAACATTGATTGAAAGCTTCCTTAAGGAACTCGAAGCGAGCAATGTTGTAACGGCAACAATTGTGCCCGCCAATCTTGAAACGACCGATCTCCTGCGTTCGGTTGCTTACGTTTATGATATTCAGGCCGAAGGCCTCGACAAGGCGACACTTCTCAGGCGTATAGCGCAGTATTTCTCCACAGAGATGCATCGCGGCCGGCGAGTGCTGCTGGTGATCGATGAAGCCCAGGGGCTTTCGCGCAGCGCACTCGAGGAATTGCGCCTGCTCGCGGATCTGCAGAAGGGTGCGCGCCCACTGTTGCAGATATTTCTCGTCGGTCAGGAAAATCTGCGCAGTCTCATGCGCGAGCCCGACATGGAGCAACTGCAGCAACGCGTGATTGGGACCTGCCGACTCGGACCGATGGGGCTTGCGGAGACAAAAAACTATGTGCGACACCGTCTGTGCCGGGCCGGCTGGACCGGCGATCCCGAACTGACGGGGGCGGCTATTCTGGCTATTTTTCAATACACCGGCGGTGTGCCGCGACACATCAACAAGATGTGCACGCGACTGCTATTGTACGGGTTTCTGCAAGGCCAACATATCCTCGACAAGGAGGATGTTGTGGGCATTGCCTGCGAGCTTGACGAGGAACATCTATCCCCCGTGTGTAGTGGACAGATCAGCCACGGCGAGGCGGAAGGAAAAGCAGGGCTGGATGATTCCATTTCGCTGTCTGACCTGGAGGTGCGAGCGCTGCAGTGTACCGGAGATGCGCTAACGCCATCTGTGCCGCCGGTGACCGAAAAGAGCGCAGCTGCATCGATCACACGCAGCGAACCAGTACCGGCGGCAACACATCGGGGCAGCGGCACCACGCCCGCAGCTGAGGGAATACGTCAGGCCGAATGCGGCGCAGCCCCGGCGTGCTGTCAATAAGGCTGCCCAGCACAGAGGCAGTATGCTCACAGCGAGGGTGTTGCCCACTCTGCTCAGGCTGCAGGAAAAACCAGCGCTATTGTTCGGTGTGGTTGCCGCCGTTACCGTAACCGTCGGCAGTGTGACCTCCTATGTCGAGCGCCACTCCGTTGAACAAAGTGGTTTGTTTGTTGTGAGTTCGCGGCCATTGCAAACTGGACCGTCCGCGACTCATGCTGGCGAGAATCGCGAGGCAACCGGTTCGCAAGGCGCCCAGCCGAAGTTGCGGAGGCGGGATGTTCCCGTCGTGGAACCTACCAGAGGGGTGGACAGGCAGGTTGCCGGGGTCGCGACGTATGGGAAAAACGGCGTCGATATATCCAGCCTGGCGTCGCAACTGCTCGCGCTGGAATCTGCGGTGCCTGTCGAGGTATCACCATCAGCCGCAGCTGGACAAGATGACAGCGGGCCAGATAGCGCAGCGCAGCCGGGTGGGCACGATGATGAAGCGGGCACCCAGGACAGCGCACAGTCTGTCGCTTCCGTGGCGCTGGATGGCCGCGCTGCATCGCTGCCGGACAGATTGAATTCAGACGACCGGACTCAGGTCGTTGTACCCTCGCATTCAGCGGAGTCAGCAAGTCCTGACGTCGACACGGCGGCGACGGATGCTTCACGGCCTGTAGCAGGTACTGTTCCGCCCGCTGCCGGAGATTCACGTCAGTCGACTTCGAGCGGGCAAGCGGTGAAATCAACGGTTTCAGCCAATGAGAGAATCCCGCAGTTGCTGGTACTGGCGAAAGAAGCCCTGCGTGAAGACCGCCTGCTGATCCCGGCGCGGCGCAGTGCTTACAGGTATTATCAGCAAGTGCTGTCACTGGAGCCAGGTAATGCTGAGGCTCTCGGCGGATTAGGAAAAATTGTGGAACGCTATGTCACGCTGACCAGGTATGCTATTCAGCGTCAGGATAATATCAAGGCAAACCGGTATATTACCCGCGCTCTGCGTGTCCGGCCCGGCGATGCGCGCCTGCTGGCGTTGAAAGACAGCATTAAAACGGTGTCAGTCAGCACGCAGCCCGAGCCACCGGCCGCGCCGTTGAAGTCCGCTCCGCAGGAAGCTGAGGAGCCGAGGAGCATTTTTCAGCGACTGAAGGACTTTTTTTCAGGAAATTCACCCGAATCCCGGTGAGAATCTCATCAGGATCCGGACAGTAACTGGTGAAAACTGGCCAGGGCCCCAAGTTTCGTGATCGGTACCTCCTGCGTACTCCGGGTCATCTAGTTACCGCTGCGAGGCCCGTAATGCATCTCCATACTAAACTCACAAATATTTTCAGAAATACACCCGTTCTCATTCGAAGGATTGCGTATTTTTTTACTCGCAAGACCACTGCTGCATTAGCTGATGACCTGAAAAGGGAAATGTACGGCATGGATATGCGTGAACAGCTCGTGATGAATCAGGTTATTTCAATGGCTGGACAAGTTATAGCAGTACGTCAAAATACGGTCGGTATCAACAAGAAGAACAAGTTTTTCCTCCTTGAGGAAGGTAGTCAGGTCAAAATATCAAAAAATCCCTTTATGATTGATCAAGAAGGAAATGTATACGTTATCGTTCTTGATCAAAGTTACAAGTACCTGGCCATAGGATTGTCCGACTACATCACTGACGTTCACGTAAGCGGTCAGGGATAACGAGTCAGGTGGTGCTGTAAAAGAAAACCTCGCACGGATACGGTGTTTGCTGATCAACGCAGCCTTCCGAGCCACTGCAGCAATTCGAACAGAACGGTCGCAATGAACCGTTCCTGAACTGAAACCGAAGCGAATCTGAAGTGCCTGGCATCATATCGAGAACCGCCGAATAGACGCCGCGTGACAGGGATTCGATTGCCTGTGCACGGGTAGCTGCGATCCGGGTTGATGGGTGAGCTTCCCTTAATCGGGACGGGCAGGCGAGCGATGACGTTCAGGTTCAGTTCATGCGCGGCTGCCAGTATTCGCTACCTCTCATGCCGGGGTTTTGCCGATGCAACGTCTGATAACACTGTCACTAGTCGTCCTGCTCGCCGTCCTGTCCATCTCGCTGGCGGTCTCTTTTAGCAGTTATTTCAGTAACCGGATCAAGGCGATCGAGCGCACGCAAGCATCACGCTTCCGGATACAGGAGCAGATCCACGACACCCTGTACAGGCGGTATGCCGCGCAAATACTGGAAACCAGACTGCTTGGACGCTGCGGTATCACCGCTTACATCGTGACGCTACGCGATGCCGCCGGCAGTGAATCTACACTTTACTTCGATATCGACAGCGGGGCGCCGATCCAGCATAACCTGTTGAACGGCTGTCCACGCCGCATGTCCGGATCGGCCACAGACCAGGGTGCCGGCACCGATACCGGCTTATGAGGTTTACGGTGTATAGGCCCGAGCTAGTCGCTTCAGGCTTTCTGGTGAAATGTCCGGGACGTGAGTTTGTGTTCAGCGTGAATTCAGATTGTCCCGCCAGGCTTGTCTACAACTGGCACATGGATACGACTTATGCTCCATAAACACATCACGGGTTCGCGTCTGAGGCCCACTTGTCCGCGTGTTTCACTGGACACTGGCGGCTGCCTTCGTGACCGCCTACCTTGTCGAGGACGACTGACCGGGTCTGCACGTACTGGCCGGTTATACGGTGCTGGGCCTGGTGCTGTTTCGCCTTGTCTGGGGTGCGATCTGCACCCGCCATGCCCGCTTCACGGATTTCGTGCATCCACCGGCGAATGACCGGCCGTGTGAAAGCAGCAAAGTGGAAGAGGAGGGAATGTCCTGTTACCGGCCGATCCCTGTTTCTACACGATAAGCTTATATATAGGATTTCGTTAAACCGGGTGAGTCGACCCAAAGCGGAAGTACAGAAAATTTCCTCAAAGGCCAGGAACGTACTGATTACGGATCTAAAGCTGGTCAATTGAATGGTCGCGGAACTGCCCTGGGTCTATGCCAGGGAGCCTGGCACGATGAACCGACTCAAACAAACGTGTCTCCAGAATACCCATGGCGGTTCAACCATATCTTTTCACTTCACGGACAAAATTCCACATATGGTCAATTAAGATATCGGTCAACTCTTCCGTGTTTCCATCAGCGGGGGCGGTTCCTTCTTCAAAAGCAATCGTCGCCTTTACGTCACCTGACTTGACATATTCGCCCTCGTGTTTTTCCCATAGTCCATCCTTATTTATTTTTTCACAGAGGTCGACAGGCATAAATGGCTTGTTAAAATTCTCAATGATGAATCTCACCTCAAGGCGCTCAATGTGCTTGAAGTATTCATGTGGATTTGGTTCCGCATCCAGCTCTCTTCCCTGAGGTGCCCTGTTTCGCTTCGGGATTTCTTCTTCAGTCAAAGCGTTTGGTTCAATTGAGGCTATAGCATCATCTTTCATGGCACCGCTCCTTTAAATAAAAAAGAGTGAGATGATGCATATCTGGGAAGGAGAAGCCCGCACGGGCGTTGCCGCCACCGTACACCCCACTCAAAAGGATTTATCGGTCAAGGATGTGCTGCCTTTACAGCATAATCGAGCTGCCATGGCGCGAGCATGCGGCCTCACGTGGCGATCAGCCACCTGCAGTCTGCTTCCGTCTTCGGGAAGGGCTCGTCGTCGGTGAACATTGCCAGGCGGGCAAGCAACCGATTCATTTGACGGTCGTGATCGCTTGAAACCTCGACACGGTGGCCAAGGATTTTTGTTGGTCCGGGCGTGCGCTGCTTGCCCTCTTGCTGCAAGCAGTTGGCGTAGGGCTTATTTCCGGACGGTCTTGTATTCACCCGCGCCCGGTAGGATTTCAGGATAGGGTGCCGATAACACGCTGTATATTGTCCCCTTGTACAACAGGAGAGCATTAAATGAAGCCGGATACAGTTCGAAAACCATATCCGGCCATATATTTCTGACTCTGGATCAGTTTAATGTAGCCGCAGTATTCCGGGCCTGCAGTTCCCTGACCTTTTTGAGGCAGTTTTGATCGGTTTCCTCGAGCTCGGCAATCATGTCTATGATGACAGCCGCGGTTTCCGGTACTTCCTGCATCATTTCCAGAATCGATTGACAGTCGAGCGCTGTGGGCATGTTGTCCATAGCAGTTACCTCCAGTGGGTTAAATATCTGACTATCAGTATATATTAAAACGTTAATATGTCAACCAGTCCAATATGCCTGCAAGAACACCGACAGGCAGATAACCACAGACATATAATGCTGATCTCGCGATCCCGCACCCGCCCCATTGGGGAAAACTGAGAGGCTGATAGTGGAGGGCGGTAGTCAGATATTGGCTCAGTCGGTTGCCCCCAGGATGGCCAGGGCATTGATAAGGATTCCGGTACGAGTATTGCTGTTGCCTTCGAAAGAATGTGTACTAGGCATGACACCCATGCCCGCAATCCCCTCACTCGTACCTGTGAACATGTTGGGTTCGATTACGGATGGCCGTCTCCCGCCAAGGGATTGGGGTCTTGAGCGTTATCATTGTTCCGCCCGGAAGGGCACGCGTGTTTTTCCAGGACGGTGTGGTGCAGCAGGCGATAAATGAATACCGGCCGCACTGGGAGCTGACGCTCAGGAACCTGGCAGACCGGCCACAGACGATTCTTGCCGACCACTTCTCTGTCGAACGGGTCACATCCGACATCGTGAATGTCGTTACCACGGGAGGTGTCGAGGTGGCGGAGAGTGCTGATTTTCAGCTGTCGAGTGGGGGGTGACGTCGCTAGGCAGCATACCCTGTTCACCGATAGAAAAAGGACAGAAAACCACTCCCTGGTATAGCTCTGCAATATTGCCATTAACTTCACTCATCTTATGGAGCATTCATCTGCTCTGATGATAGAAGGTTAGTAGGATTAATCTATTTTGGAAGATATGCAGATTTCCTTCGACGGGTCATACTCAAAATTCGTCGAACCTGTGGGATTTATCAATACATCGCTCATATACACGCCGACATCTCCATCCGCGCCAGCATTAATACCGAGCATCGCGCTTCCATAGTTTCCTTGCTATTTAAAATATATTATTCAGCTTGTAATAAATGACGTATTTCCAGGTTCCCTTTTGCAGGAGGCAGTAAAGCGTGCGCTGCACGGTTCACCCAGCTTGCCGCGTGTGCAACATATCCAGTGGCTGTGCCGACTCCTCCGGCATAGCCCGCTCAGCCATAACATGATCGCGCATCTGATCCCTGAAGTTATTCACACCGGTAAAGAATTCACGCATTAAGATAACCCAGTGATACTCACCTCGTCGGGTCAGTCGAATCTCACCGGCATCATTAACAATGGTTCCTGCTAGCCTGAGCGTAAGCAACTCCTTCCACAGGAGTTTGAAAAAACGTCCGCCATATCTCTGCCGGAATTCATTCTTCTGCAGGCAAAGACCGAAAAGCGTCATCACCAGATCATAGCGGGCCTGTTGAAAGTCCCGCAGCACAAGGTGGCTGGTAATGGCTGTACCCGTTTTATGAATCATGCGCCCGTAGCGGTTGATGGCAAAGGTATTGGCGTACATGACGCCGTTCAGGTAGCTGAATGCGCCACTTCCGGCACCGATATAACTGGTATCGGCAATGATGTATTCGTCGGCAAGACCCGCGTTTCTGGAATAACACCAAACGGAAGATAACTGGTAGTCCCGCACCATCTCACGGCGGATCAGGTCGTAGAAGGGCTTCTCGTTGTGCAGCGAATACGGCCCCATGGACTTTCGCATGGCCTTGCTGGTACGCCTGGACGTCATCAGCGGATAGATGGAGGCCTGATTCACCTGGACCTCATGAACAAGGATGTCCAGATCCCGCAACAAAGACGCTTCACGTTGTCCGGGAAGATTGAAAATCATGTCGGCGTTGAGCGTACGGAACCAGCCCTGGGCTAACTGGAGGCGCTCCCGGTTCTGATCGCCGCTGCCGTACGAGTCATAGCGGCCCATGTCCCTGAGCAGGCCATCGTCAAAGGTCTGTATACCTACCGACAGGCGGTCGACAGCAGCGGCTTTCAGTACCGTCAGGACGTCCTCGCGCAGGTGATTGGGGTTGGTCTCGACAGAAATCTGCCGGACAGGGAACAATGAACGCACCAGTTCCAGGGTCAGGGCAAGTTCATCCGGCAATATTGTCGGTGTGCCGCCGCCAACGTAAACGATGCCCGGCTGATATCCCTTGTCGGCAATAATGCGTAATTCCTGGCGCAATGCCCTGAAGTAGGTTGCCGCTTTGGGCAGATTCAACAGGACTTTATGAAATGAACAGAAGGGACACAGGGACTCGCAGAAGGGAATATGGAGGTACAGCACTCTCGGTTGTTGCCCGGTGACATCCGGGAGCGCCAGCGGTGTGCCCAGCTCGAAGTGCATCTGTCGCGCATAGCTGCGACGCAGATACACATCCATAAGTCGTTTTGTGACCGTCACGGGTTTTCCCTTATGGGGACCTCTAAAGCCCACCGCGTTTGGGCGATAATAACGTCATCTTTCTATCCCTTATGCTCAACGTCCAATCCGGATCGCTGCCGTTTCCTTCTATCAGGAGAGAATTTTTGTAACCTTCGGTCGGCGCTTTATATATCCAATCATCCTCTGTGAGGATAATGCCACCCTCCACTGCTTCTATGTTGACCCTCAATCGAATTTTCTTCTAATTCGTCTATTATGCTCGTCTTCTTTATACTGAACATATGCATCCCGACACATCAATTCATCAGGTCCACATAAGGAATGCTGCGTAGTACACTACTTGTATTCATAGCCGGCTGGATCACGTGGTTCTGGATCGAAAAGCCACGCACCGGCCTTTACCGGCTGCCGCCGGCGAGCGACAGCCTGGTGGAGAATTTCCAGCGGGCCTTCGATATCCTCAAGGCGGGCCAGGTGGAACTGGCCTATGTCTATATCTGGAATGCCCACTACCTGGTGCTCTCCCTGCTCGGCGGGACGCTCATGGCCATGCTTTACAGCAGTATCGCAAGTCACTTTTCCAGATGGCGCTTGCGAAATGTCATGTTTCCGAAAAGGCGTGATGCAAAACCGGCAGACTCGGCATCCAGCCAGTCGGAGTCTGGTTCGCCGCCACCGGATGATAAAGACTGAGAGAGGGATCGTGGATCGATCGGGTCGGTGTCAGCGGGCGGCTAGCAAGGGATACGTTAAAGGATAAGAATAAATGGCTATATCCGGATCTCCCAACCAATGAATTGCACTGAGATAGCTGTTTCATAGAGTTTATGGCTACTTTTACAGTGTACGCAAATGGCTGGGAATCTGCGCAGGGATATCGAGGTCGCCGATGGTCAGGTAGATCATGTCGGCGAAGCTCTCGAGGTTGCGATAACCGGACGCTCGATTCTTGACGATTTTGACAATACGGTTGAGGCCTTCGCCGACGGCGTTGGTGAGGTTTCTGTCGACGAAGGCCAGGATGTTATCGAAGTGATTGCGCAGGGTTGTGACGAATTGGCGCAGCGAAGGGATACGGCTGCGCAGTGCGGCGGTGATCCAGCGTCTGAGGAACTTCTCCGCCGCGCCCCGGTAGGAGTAATTCCAGAAGTGCTCAAACTCGTCCTTGAGCACCCAGGCGCGGTGGATACGGCGGTTGGCGTTGCGCAGGCTGTTGAGAAAGCGGGTATGGCCCTTGGTGCGATTTCTGGAGTGCATACCAAGCAACCAGCGCAGCCCCTTGATCGCCTTGCGGCCTTCGGTATCGAGGGCACGCCACTGCTCCTTGCGCACCTCATCCACGGCCTCGTTCAGGGCCTTGACGACGTGGAATCGGTCGATGACCAGCGTGGCGTTGGGGCAGTGATGCTTGATCGCCTCGGTGTAGGCGCGGCTCATATCGCAACTGGCCCACAGAATGCGTGCTTTCTGCCCCTCGCTCAGGCACTCATTGAAGAACCGGTCAATGCTCTCTCGGCCCTTGCCCTTTCCGACCCACAGGACCCGGGCGCGGTCCAGATCATAGACGAGGGTGGCGAACTTGCGGCCCTTGCAGAAGGAGATCTCGTCGACGCCCAGGGTGGTCACACCGCGGATTTTATGGCCGTCTCTTACCCGGTGGATGATCCGGTGCAGCAGGTCCGAGAGTGTCGAGGGCGCCATACCCAGGATCTCGGCGGCGGCCTTCTGGGTCATGATCTGGCACAGGGCACAGAGGCGCCACTCCAGGCGGTAGCTGATGCGCGAATAGGCATCCGCCCAAGGGATGGCCTCCTGCACCCGTCCGTGAGTGGGGCAGAGGATCTCCTTGGGGGTGTACCAGAACAGCACCTTCAGGCCCATGAGGGTGAGATCCTCCCAGCGACGCGGCGCGGCGGCTTGCCACACAATTCGCCCCCGCCGCCCACAGTGCGGGCAGCGGCAGCCGTTCTTGTACGGCTTGACCGCCAGGTGCAGCTCTTTGTCGCGGTGCTTGAAGTCAAAACGGGTGATCTTCATGCCTTTCAGGTGTAGGATTTTGCATAGCAACTTCAGGTTGCTCACGGGTCTCTCCTCCTTCTCGTCGACGCCAATCAACAGAGGGAATGAGACCCGCGCTTTTGTTTGAAATCAAGTCATTGGATCAGCCAAATACCGTTGGGAAATCCGGATAGACCCGAATAAAATATATGTGGCTGTATAAGAAGAATAGAAGCTTAGATTCAACTCCGAAGTGCAACTCTGACTGAGCGGTCAGAGAGAGCGAGGTGCGGTAGTCACTGGTCGCTGAACAGGTTGCTCGAAACGAACAACTGCAGGTAGACAAGCAATCGGTGGTTCAAAAGAACGAACAACTTCAAGCCCGGGTACCGGGTCGTATCAAAGGAGCAAACGATGAATATGTTGATGAAACTCACGAGAGCCGCCTCGATCGTGGCCCTCACCGGCGCCAGCGCCGCTTATGCGGAGGTGTCGGACGAAGTACTCAAGTCCCTTGGCGCGCCCGACAAGATGGAAACCAGCGCCGGAACGCTCGAGTTCAAGGACGGTGTGCCCACCGACGCGACCGCCAGTAAGGTATACGATACGCTGGACTTCACCCGCGCGCTGAACGTCTATAACAACAGTTTTCGTGGCGCCTCGGCGCTGGCGATCAAGAAGGGCATGGAGAGCGTCGGTGCCGGTAGTGGCGACATCGTCATCTTCGAGCAGCTGATGGATGCGAATTCTCTCTTCCTGACCGCAAACGCCGACACCGTCTATTACCTTGGCTGGATCGACCTGTCGAAGGGGCCAGTGGTAATCGAGCAGCCCTCCGACGGCCTCGGCGCGATCAACGACATGTGGTTTTCCTGGGTGATCGACATGGGCAAGCCGGGGCCGGATCGCGGTCTGGGCGGCAAGTACCTGATCGTCGGCCCGGGCTATGACGGTCCGTTGCCCCAGGGCGGCTATTTCGTGGCCCATGCCAGGACCAATACGATCCTCTATGCCCTGCGAGCCTTCATCAAGGATGGCAACGATCCGAAGCCCGCGGTCGACAACATCAAGCAGAACCTGAAGATCTATCCCTATGCGGCCGGAAGCTTCGGAACGCCCATCGCCGAGGCACTGGAAGGAAAGGTCAAGCTGGCAGGCGAGCCGAAGATCCCCGAGATGAAGTTCATCGATGCCAGCGGGATGTCGTTCAACACCATTCCGCCCAGCGATTACGGCTTCTTCGAGATGATCAACGAGAACGTCCAGAACGAGCCCGCCACCAGCTATGACGTGGAACTTGCCGGCCAACTCGCTGCCATCGGTATCGTGCATGGCAAGGAGTTCAAGCCCGACGACCGGATGAAGAAGATCCTGAGCGATGCCGCCGCCGTGGGACAGGCGACCGGCCGCGCGCTGCAATGGCAGTTCGCCGATCAGCATCCGGACTGGGCCTATTACGAGGGTTCGCACTGGGGCAATATGCTGTTCGAAGGCGGCGCGCTGTTCGAGACCCCGCCGCCGCTGTTCGAGGACGGCATGTTCAAGCCCTTCCCGCCGACCGGTGCCCGCACACTCGACAGCCGCGCAGCGTTCTACTACGCCTATACGCTCGACTCGCCCGCGATGGTCATGCGCATTCCCGGTGTGGGCTCGCAATACCTGATGAGCTTCCTCGACAGCGACGGCAAGGCGTTCTACGGCGCCAGGACCTACAAGGTGACCCTGCCCAAGGGCATCCCGGCGGCGGCGTTCTGGTCCATCACGGTCTACGACAACCAGTGACTGGTCGCTAAACAGCTTGCGCGCAATGAACAACTGCAGGCAGACAAGCAATCGGTTGTTCAAAAGAACGAACAACTTCAGGCCCGGGTACCGGGTCGTAGCAAAGGAGCAAACGATGAATCTATTGATGAAACTCATGGGAGCCGCCTCGATCGCGGCCCTCGCCGGTGGCAGCGCCGCTTATGCGCAGGTATCGGACGAAACGCTCAAGACCCTTGGCGCGCCCGACAAGATGGAAACCAGCGCCGGAACGCTCGAGTTCAAGGATGGTGTGCCCAGCGACGAGACTGCCAGTAAGGTATACGATACGCTGGACTTCACCCGCGCGCTGAACGTCTATAACAACAGTTTCCGTGGCGCCTCGGCGCTGGCGATCAAGAAGGGCATGGAGAGCATCGGCGCAGGTAGTGGCGACATCGTCATCTTCGAGCAGCTGATGGATGCGAATTCGCTGTTCCTGACCGCAAACGCCGACACCGTCTATTACCTTGGCTGGATCGACCTGTCGAAGGGGCCGGTGGTGATCGAGCAGCCCTCCGACGGGCTCGGCGCGATCAACGACATGTGGTTTTCCTGGGTGATCGACATGGGCAAGCCGGGGCCGGATCGCGGTCTGGGCGGCAAGTACCTCATCGCCGGACCGGGCTATGACGGTCCGTTGCCCGCAGGCGGCTATTTCGTGGCCCATGCCAGGACCAATACGATCCTCTATGCCCTGCGGGCCTTCATCAAGGACGGCAAGGACCCGAAGCCCGCGGTCGACAACATCAAGCAGAACCTGAAGATCTATCCCTATGCGGCCGGCAGCTATGGAACGCCCATCGCCGAGGCACTGGAAGGAAAGGTCAAGCTGGCGGGCGAGCCGAAGATACCCGAGATGAAGTTCATCGATGCCAGCGGGATGTCGTTCAACACCATTCCGCCCAGCGATTACGGCTTCTTCGAGATGATCAACGAGAACGTCCAGAACGAGCCCGCCACCAGCTATGACGTGGAACTTGCCGGCCAACTTGCTGCCATCGGTATCGTGCATGGCAAGGAGTTCAACCCCGACGACCGGATGAAGAAGATCCTGAGCGATGCCGCCGCCGTGGGACAGGCGACCGGCCGCGCGCTGCAATGGCAGTTCGCCGATAAGCATCCGGACTGGGCCTATTACGAGGGTTCGCACTGGGGCAATATGCTGTTCGAAGGCGGCGCGCTGTTCGAGACCCCGCCGCCGCTGTTCGAGGACGGCATGTTCAAGCCCTTCCCGCCGACCGGTGCCCGCACCCTCGACAGCCGCGCCGCGTTCTACTACGCCTATACGCTCGACTCGCCCGCGATGGTCATGCGTATCCCCGGTGTGGGCTCGCAATACCTGATGGGCTTCCTCGACAGCGAAGGCAAGGCGTTCGACGGCGCAAGGACCTACAAGGTGACCCTGCCCAAGGGCATCCCGGCAGCGGCGTTCTGGTCGTTCACGCTCTACGACAACCAGACCCGGTCCATGCTGCTGACGCCGCAGAAATTTCCGCGTGCCGGCAGCCAGAGCTATCCCTCGCCCGCCGCCGAAGCTGAAAAAGACGGCTCGACCATGGTCTATTTCGGGCCGGAACAACCGCAAGGCGTCGCCCGCGGCAACTGGATCCAGACCGACCCGAAGAAGGGCTGGTTCACGATCCTGCGGCTGTACAGCCGGAAGCCGAGCCTTCTTTGACAAGTCC
>CAVQCA010000009.1:0-11524 GCA_963710815.1 uncultured Gammaproteobacteria bacterium
GTAGATGCTGCGGGCGAGGCAAGTAATCGCATCGTCAATGGACTCTTTGCCGGTCGGATCGACCGCCTGCGCCTGGGGCCTGGTGATGAGCTGGGCGGGAGTCGGTAGCACCTTGCTGCCCTCGGGCGCGGCCTTCTCCTCCAGCACCTCCGCCTTGCTCTTGGCGGTTTTCGCCTCCTGGGCCTGGTCAGCCGCAGTCGTCTGGCTCACCAGAAGGAATGTCACAAGCGATGCCGCAGCCCATATCTGTCCCATGGTCGAACCTCCTGCAGCCACAATAGTCAAGCGGGGGAAAGAACTGGTCCCGTTTGTTTGAACCTCTCTGCCCGGGTTGTTAAGTAGTACTGATCAGGCGTTATACAGTCAAGCGAAACCGATAGGGTCAGACTCGATTGATCAGACCACCACTAAACAACTGTGCGAAAATATCCGGACACTCCCGCGGTTGGAGGCAGAACGTGAGAGGCAGCTGCACTGAAAATTGGCCCGAAGACTCGGCGCGTACAGTTGGTTGGAAAGAACGTACCGGAGTCAACGGGCCAAAGTGCAACAAACATATATCAACTGGCTTACAAACCACATTCGCCAGTGTGGTCAGTATGTCTGAATTGCGTTACCTGCGTTAATCCGCACGCGCCATTTACTTATCAGAGAGATCAATAGGGTCAGACTCGAATGGCACTTACTTAAGCCGTAATGTAGGGTGGGTTAGCGCTTTTTGCGTAACCCACCGGGAGTTGCGCAGCAACACAACATCTTTTTTATTGTGTGCCTTACGGCACATCCGGTGGATTACGGCACACACGGCGTGCCTCATCCACCCTACATCGAGGGGGAACCGCTTAAGTAAGCGCCATTAGGGTCAGACTCGATTGCTGAGGCGCCCGTACAGTTACGGGCTGTCTGGATCGGGGGTGCTTTCCTCGATGCTGTCGGTCCACCCATAAACATCACGAAACCTTCCCGGTCACCCGAATCTGCCGCAGTCGCCGAAGCACATAACGATTCTTCGACCTGATACGTTGCATAGGCATGCCGGCGTGCGGCGCGATCCAGGCAAGCGGGAAACCTGCTGTTTTCTGGATCACTCATCAATTGGTGTGTTCAGATTGTGATCAGGGTCACTATATCTCTGAGGACAAGTGTCGATTATTAGGGGTGCTTGTCCATCTGATCAGGATTTCATGATGCCTATGAACATTAAATATCTTGTTTTGGCCGCTGCGCTGGTGGCGGTTGATGCCGTTGCCGACAATTCCACCCTCGACGCGGCAATCGGCGGCGGTGTCGGCGGTGCTGCCGGTGCGGCGATCGGCAATGAGGTAGGCGGTCGTAATGGTGCAATTATCGGCGGCGCACTGGGCGGGGCGGTAGGTACCGCGGTCACCACCGATAATGATTCACATCACTCCTCATCGCATCAGGAAACGCCTCATTATTACTATCATCCCGAGAGGGAATATCCCGCTTCCCGATTCTGTCCGCCCGGCCAGGCCAAGAAGGGAAACTGCTGAACCCGCCGACGGTTGATGCCCTTCCCGGAAAACCCCTGACCGATACAACTCAATGGGGTGTGTAAAGCCGGGGAGGGCGGTCAAGAATAAACCACTGACACTTCATACCACCCGGGGAAGTAATGGGACCCGGGGAATTAAAATACGGCGGCCCGGGTCCGAAAGGCCGCCGTGGGGGTTACGCACAGATGACAGTTGTCGGGGCCGTCACGGTGCGGGGTTCAGCCATCGAGTTGAGAAGCGACCCAGGGCATGCTGACCAGCGCGATGGCCGCGGCGACAATATAGAGCTTCATATCGCCCAGCCACGAGAGGTACTGCAGACCGGGATCACCCAGAAAGTAAATCGCCATCAGCGCAATAATCACCTTGTTCATGCTCATATCCGTCTCTCCGTCACTACCTGCTGTTTCGATGGTTCTATAGTGAACCGGTTGCGACAAGAGTTCTGTGACTGGCGCCACGCCGGAGATAAACGCGCGTCACAAATTCATGGGAAAAACCGTGCGATGTACCTACATCCCTGCAGGCAAAAAAACGACGGCCCGTTAAGGGCCGTCGCTCGGTGACATGAATGCCGCCGCCGCTCACTTGTCGGAAGGCGGCGACGGATCGGGGTCGTGTGGTGTTTACATCGGTCAGTCTTCGAATGATTCGTACCAGTTGTTGCAGCGCACATCCCCGTGCAGCTTGTCGAGAATCGTCAGGGCAGCCAGTTTCTGGGTGTCCCAGGGTGATGCGACCCCGTTCCGGCGCCGGTGCGTGTTGCATTCCTCGATCAGGTGCTGCATCGCTTCCTCGAGTGCATGGGCCTCCGTGTCATCAAGTACTATGTGATAATCGCAAGTCATCATGGTGGTATCTCCCGGTTTGTAGGCGGATTCTAGGTATTGTTTCGGCAGGTTCAGCCATCCCTTCAGAGTTGCCCTGCCCACGCCATGACGTGCGCGCAGAACCGGAAGTGGCGCCACCGGCCGATTCCCCGCAAATGCCGGATATCCGGGTTACCCGCTCATGATCCTTGGCCATCGCTCGTGCACGGCATCGGGCAGTTCCGGCTCGACCGTGACGACATAGACGCGGCGTTCATACCGGCAGCGCGCGACCAGGCCCTGGATCCATTGCCCCCGGGTCAGGTCATACCAGTGGCTGTGCCCCTCGAAGTCCTTCTCCATGAAACTCTTGAGCTGCAGCTTGACCGGCACGGGGAACCACCGGTCCCAGCGCCCGCTGTAGATGCTATCCAGTCGCGCCCAGCCGCCCCGGGGCAGTTCACCGGCCTGATCGTGGCGGCGTCCCCACGCCAGCAGTTCGGTGCCGCCGCGGCGGGTCCGCACCGGCAGCATGGCGCCGGGGTTCGGAAAATACACCCGCACGTCCCTGTCGTTCACGGAGTAATAAACGCCGCCGCACATCAGGCTAGATCGTCTGCCGGTGCCCGTGGGGCTTCCAGGCCGGGGCGATCACGTTGGGCATGCTCGAGCGCTGCAGCAGTCGTGCCGGAGCGAGGGTGAACTCGCCGTAGCGGCGGTTGACCTCGTCCATCACGGCATTGACCTCGCCGCGCGTCTCGTCCAGCGCGTCGAACAGCTCCCGCTGGCTGCCGGTCTCGACCGGGTCGAGCGCCGTCACCTGCACCTGGTGCACGCCCTGGCCGGCCCAGATCTCCCGCAGCACGACCCGGCACAGCGCCATGATCCGCCGGCCGTCATCGGTGGGCAGGGCGCAGCGCTGCTTGCCGCCCACCCAGCCTCCGGCCGTGCGCAGGCCGATGAAAAAGGTCGTCGCCTGCAGCCGGTGGCGCCGCAGGCGCGCGCCGACCTTCTCGCTCATGTGCAGCAGGTAGGTCAGCAATACCTCCGGATCGCGGGTGTCCGGCGGCACCACCTTGCCATGGCCGAGGGATTTGGGCGCCGGCACCTCGCGCTGCAGACTGCTCGGGATCCGCGCCCTGACACATGTACCAGATGCGCCGGCCCGGATTGCCGAAGCGGCGCGCCAGCACGCTGATGGGCAGCCGCTTCATGTCCCCGCAGGTCCGCACCCCGTGTTCCGCCAGAAATCCGCCGATGCCCCCGGCAATGCCGCACAGCTCCGTGACCGGTACATCCCGCAGGCGCGCGGCCGCCTCCCAGGGCGGAATGACGGTCAGACCATCCGGCTTGTCCAGCTTGGCGGCGAACTTGGCCGTGGTCTTGTCGCCGCTGACGCCCACCGAGCACAACACGCCCGAGACCTCGAACACCTTGCGCTTGGCGAGCCGCGCCATGCGCAGAGGGGTCCCGAGCAGGCGCTGGCAATGCGTCACGTCGAGGAAGGCCTCGTCCACCGAGAACACCTCGATATCCGGTGTAACATCCTGCAGCACCGCCATGATGGCCGCCGAGGTGGCGGCGTAGCGTTCCGGATGCGCCGGGCACTGGATCAGCTCCGGGCACAGCCGACGCGCCTCTCTCAGACGCATGCCGGTTTTGATACCATAGGCCCGCGCCTCGTAGGAACAGGTGATGATGCAGGTGCCCTGGTGGCCATTGGTGATCGCCACGGGTCGGCCGCGCCATTCGGGACGGTCGCGCTGTTCGATGGAGGCGAAGAAGGCATTCATGTCCACCAGCACGATGGCCCGCGGCCAGACCACCGGGCAATAGTCGCTGCAGTCTGTGGATTCCACGCTGGAGACGTTGCTGGGGAACGGCATGAGAACGGTTTCCGTGGTCAGGGATTGTCAATCGCGCGCCTGCGGATCAGGACGCACCGGTACTGTAATTATATACAGTATTGCCGGCAATACCGTACCCGGCGATAATCCGGCTACCGACAGGGCAAAGAATCCGGCTCAGTTGACAGACGTCATACCCACGGGAGCGAAAATGTGGCGATACTTCAACCCTGCCGGCAGGACACGCCGGAGCCGATTTCTCCCGGCGATCCAGCGAATCCAGTCGGATTCGCCAGCCGGTGATCAGATTATCAGCGTGCTCATCGGCCGGGCGAGCGGCGGACAGAAGCTGAAATTGTATATGGCGGATTCGATGACATCAGCAGATTCGGGTACGAAAACCGACAAACCGGTGATAAACGCGCGTCTCGGGCGACTGCTCGGCGTCGTCTTCCTGCTGTTCTCGCTGCTGGTGGTGAATTCGGTGTATTTGAGCGCCATCACCATCCTCGAGCAGACCAGCAACGAGATCTATCAGGATTATTTCTACCTGCTGATGTTCCTCGTCCACCTGGTGCTGGGCCTGTTGTTGACGGTGCCGGTGATCATCTTCGCGATCGGGCACATGCGCCGGGCCTGGTCGCGACCCAACCGTTATGCCATCCGCGCCGGTATCGCGCTGTTCACCGGGCTCATGCTGGTGTTGCTGACGGGGCTGCTGCTGACGCGGTTCAGTTTTCTGGAGATCAACGATCCCCTTGTCCGGCGCATCAGCTACTGGATCCACGTCATCAGCCCGTTCGCCGTTGCCTGGCTGTTCGTCCTGCACCGGCTCGCCGGTCCGCCCATACGCTGGCGGGGCGCCGTGCGCTGGTCATTCGTCGCGGCCGGTTTTGCCGCCGTCATGATCCTGGTGCACGTGGGGATCCGGATCTGGGGGAGCCGGAGCTCATGACGAAATTCCCTCCGTCCCTGGCGGTCCTCGAGGGCGGTGAGACAATACCGCCCGAGCATCTGATGACGGACGGGGAGTGCAAGGAATGCCACGCCGATATCGCCGCCAGCCACGAAACCAGCATGCACCACTTCAGCTCCTTCACCAACCCGCCCTACAAGTTCAGCGTCAAGGAAACCCGCGAGGTGGTGTACAAGCGCGACGGCAACATGCAGGCGTCGCGCTTCTGCGCGGCCTGCCACGACCCGGTGCCCCTGTTCAGCGGGCGCTTCGATGATCCGGCCTACGACATGGACAACGACCCGACGGCGTAGGCCGGCATCACCTGCGCGACCTGTCATGCCATCACCAAACTGAACAGCGTGCGCGGCAACGGCGACTACACCATCGTCGATCCGCCGTCCTATCCGTTCGCCTACAGCAAATCCACGCTGCTCAAGGCCATCAACCATCAGCTGATCAGGGCCAAGCCGGAATTTCACAAGAAGACCCTGCTGCAGCCGTTTCACCGCAGCGCCGAGTTCTGTTCGCTGTGCCACAAGGTGCATATTCCGAAGGGCTCAATGACTACCGCTGGCTGCGCGGCCAGGACCACTACGACAGCTTTCTCTTCAGCGGCGTCTCGGGACACCGCGTCGACAGCTTCTATTATCCGGAACATGCGATAGACCGCTGCAGCAAATGCCACATGCAGCTGCCGGCCTCCGAGGATCCCGCTGCGCGTGATTTCGACGACAGCGGCACCCGCAGTGTTCATCAGCACCGGTTCCCCGGCGCCAATACCGGCATCATCCACCTGCTCGATCTGCCGGAGCATGTCATGGAAGCGGAGCAGAAACGGCTGCAGGATGTCACCCGCATCGATATCTTCGGCATCAGGGAAGGCGGACCGTCGAAGGCCGCTGCGCGCTCCCCTGCGTCCGAGCTGCCGGAACTGGTGCCCGGCAAGCGCTACCTGGTCGAAGTGGTGCTGTCGCACCACCGGTGTCGGCCACCTACTCACCCAGGGCACGTCGGACTCCAATGAGCTGTGGGTGGATGTGACCGTGACGGCCAACGGTCGCGTCATCGGCCACAGCGGCAGCCGCAATGACACCGGAGAGGTCGACCCCTGGTCCTATTTTGTCAACGCCTATGTCCTCGACAAGAACGGTAACCGCATTGACCGGCGCAACGCCCAGGACATCTTCGTCCCGCTCTACAACCACCAGATCCCACCGGGTGCGGCGTCGGTCGTGCACTATCTCCTGCAGGTGCCGGCGGATGTCCGGGGGCCGTCCGGATCGAGGCCAGTCTTAATTACCGCAAGTTCGATACCACCTACATGCGCTATATGCAGGGTGACGCCTTTACACGCAACGACCTGCCCATAACCACCATGGCCACGGACACCATCGTCCTGCCGGTGGCGGGGGAGACGGACGATATCGCCGCGCACCCTGTCGCGGTGAAACCCGCCAGGCGCTGGAACGACTATGGCATCGGCCTGTTGCTGGAGGGCGGCGGTGGCACCAAGGGCGAGCTGCGCCAGGCAGAACAGGCCTTCAAGCAGGTCGAGTCGCTGCAGGATGCCAACGGCCCGCTCAATCTGGCCCGTGTCTATTTCAACGAAGGCCAGCTGGAAGAGGCCGGCCGTGCCCTGCGCCGCGCCAGCAGTGAGGAACCCTCGGCGCCACCCTGGACCATCACCTGGTTCAGCGCGCTCATTGACCGGGAAAATGGCCACCTGGACGATGCCATCGATTCACTCCACAATATTGTCAAAACCCGCTTCCAGTCGGCCCGCGAGCGGGGATTCGACTTTTCCTATGACATCCGCGTCCTTAACATGCTGGGGCGTACGCTGTTCGAACGTGCGCGGCAGGAACGGGGAGAGTCGCAGCGGGCGCCCCGTCATGACCTGCTGGAACAATCCCGCGACTGGTTCCTGAAGACGCTGGCAATCGACCCCGAGAATCTGAGCGCCCATTATAATCTTGCGCAGGTCTATACTGAGCTCGGCGACACCGAAAAGGCGGAGCAGCAGCGCCGCCTGCACGAGAAATACCGGCCGGATGACCACGCCATCGAGCAGGCGGTCACCAGGCAGCGCACGACCAACCCGGCCGCCAATCATGCCGCCGATGCGATCGCCATCTATGACTTGAACCGCTCGCGGAGCGATACCGTAAAACAGCCGCAGTCACGAAATTTCATCAGCAAAACACATCAGACCATGGATAAAGACAAACAGTCGTTGAACCTCGAACAGCGTGAGGCGCTCATACGCAAGGCCTTCTACCGTTCGCTTGTTGTCATCGTAGCGCTCGCCCTGGCGGGTACGGGCATCTGGTACTTCACCAGGCAAAGCACCGGGCCGGCGGTGGTCAAGGAGGCCGTTGTCACGGGACCGGTCATCGATACCGGGCCGCCGCAACATACACCGCCACCGGTCACGTTTACCGATATCACCCGTGAAGCGGGCATCAATTTCGTCCATGTCAACGGCAGCACCGGCGAGAAGCTCATGCCGGAGACGATCGGCAGCGGTGTGGCCTTCATCGACTACGACAACGACGGTGACCAGGATCTGCTGCTGGTGAATTCCAGGTGGTGGCCGGGCGAAGAGCGGAAACCCGCGCCCACGCTGGCGCTATACCGCAATGACGGGCATGACCACTTCAGCGACGTGACGGCGGAGGCGGGCCTGAAAATCACCTGCTTCGGAATGGGCGCGGCGGTCGGTGATTACGACAACGATGGCTGGACCGACCTGTACATCACGACCCTGGGCAAGAACATCCTGCTCAGGAACGATCATGGCCGGTTTGTCGATGTCACCGGGAAGGCCGGCGTCGCCGGCCTTGATACCGACTGGAGCACGGCCGCGGCCTTCATCGACTACGACAACGACGGGGACCTGGATCTCTTTGTGGGCAACTACGTACTCTGGTCACGCAAGATCGATCTGGAAATCGATTTCCAGCTGACCGGTCTGGGGCGCGCCTTCGGCGCACCCAATCACTTCACCGGCGCCAACAACCGCCTGTACCGTAACGATGGCAACGGCCGGTTCACCGACGTGTCGACGGCGGCCGGCATTACCGTCACCGATCCGTCGAGCGGCATGCCGGAAGGCAAGGCCCTGGCCGTCGCTCCGGTGGATTACGACCACGATGGCTGGATCGACCTGTTTGTCTCCAATGACACCGTCAGGAACTTCCTCTATCACAATCTCGGCAACGGCCATTTCGAAGAGATCGGCGCGCTGGAAGGCATCGCCTACGATCGTAACGGCAAGGCCACCGGCGCCATGGGTATCGATGCGGCCTATTACCGCAACAACAAGGACCTGGGTGTCGGCATGGGCAATTTCGCCAATGAGATGAGTTCCCTGTTCGTCACCGAGGACGGCCATGCGCCGTTTGCCGACGAGGCCATCCTCGAGGGCTTCGGCCCGGCCTCGCGCCTGGCGCTGACCTTCGGCCTGTTTTTCTTCGACTACGACCTCGACGGCCGTCTCGACCTCTTTCAGGCCAACGGACATCTCGAGGGTGACATCAATGTCGTGCAGCCCAGCCAGACCTATGCCCAGCGGCCGCAGCTGTTCTGGAATTGCGGTGACGCCTGCCGCAACCGGTTTATCCTGGCAAAAAACACCGGCGACCTGGCCATGCCACTGGTGGGGCGTGGTGCGGCCTACGCGGATATCGACGGCGATGGCGATCTGGACATCGCCGTGCTGCAGAACGGCCGGCGTGCCGTGCTGTTTCGCAATGACCAGAAACTCGGACATCACTGGCTGCGTGTCAAGCTGGAAGGGCGCACGGTGAATCGCAGCGCCATCGGCGCCATGTTGACATTGACCTCGGGCGGGGTAACGCAACGGCGTTTCGTGATGCCGACGCGCAGCTACCTGTCCCAGGTCGAGCTTCCCGTGACCTTCGGGCTGGGGGAGGGCAGCAAGGTGGACAGCCTGCAGGTGACCTGGCCGAATGGTCAGGTGCAGCACGTTCCGGTCACACGGGTCGACACCATGCTGACAATCATCCAGCCGGCCGCACAATGATGCCCTCCGTGGGCTTGAACGGGTTCCGCCTCGTGCTGGTGCTGCTGGCGCTGCTGATGCCCGGGGCCGTGGTGCATGCCGATGACAATGTCTCCACCCTCTCCGAAGCCTGGGCCGGCAAGCTCCTGCCCGTACCCGTACCCAATCTCGACGGACAGCCGGCCGACATCCGTTCCGGACTGGACGAAGTACGCCATGCCGTCAGCGTTCTCCTGTCGAAGCCCGGGGTATCCACCGCGCAACTGGCCAACGCCTACGGCGAGATGGGCGGATTGTACCAGGAGAGTTTTCTGCGCCAGTCGGCGGAGCTGTGTTTCCAGAATGCCATGCGCCTCGAACCCGGGAACTTCAGCTGGGCCTATTATGACGCCTGGCTCGCGGACCAGACCGGTCAGACCAAACTCGCCCTGTCGCGCTACGAGCATGCGCGGTCATTGAAACCCGATTATCCCCCCCTGACATTACGCATGGCCGATGTCTGGTTCGACCTCGACGACATGGACAAGGCCCGGGCGGCGTACCAGCAAGTGGTCGATACGCCGGGGCTGGAGGCGCCCGCACTGTTCGGTCTGGGACAGATCGCACTGCTGCGGCGCGACTATGCCAGCGCAATCGATGACTTCAGCAAGGCCCTTAATCTCGATCCCGAGGCCACGAGAATTCATTATCCCCTCGCACAGGCACTGCACGCAGTGAAACGCGATGCGGAAGCCAGGGAACATCTGGCGCAACGCGGTGACCGCCTGCCCGCCGTGAAGGATCCACTGGTCGAAAAACTGAAGGCCATGAGAAACAGCGCCGTCCGTGACTTCATTCGCGCCATGAAGGTCATCCAGGACGACCACGACTACGAGGCGGCTGCCACCGCCTTTGCGAAGGGGCTGAAAGCGGAGCCGAACAATGCCTTCGCCCGCGTCAGCTACGCCCGCGTCCTGTACCTGACGGGCCGGAAAGACGAGGCCCGTCAGGCGCTCCAGCAGGCGCTGGCCATCCAGCCTGACAACACCCTGGGCGTGTTTCTGCTGGGCGTGCTCTATGACGAGGCAGGCGATTCCGGCAAGGCCGTGGCGAATTACCGGCGGGTGCTCGATCTCGATCCGGAACACGGGGGTGCCCATTTCTTCCTGGCGAACCATTACTGGCGCCAGGGTGATTTCACCGCAGCGGAGCGCCATTACGCCGCCGCGCTTGCGGACGATCCGCGCAATGTTCCGGCCCGCCTGTTTTATCTCGATACCCTCGATAAAACCGGCGCCTCCACGGGGCAGATCAAGGCCGCGCTCGAGGAGGCCATGCAGCAGTCCCCGGAACAACCGTTGTTCACTCTGCGCCTGATCAGCCTGCTCGCCACCAGCAAGGAGAAGGGGATAGGAGATCCGCCGCAGGCGCTTCGGCTGGCGCGGCAGCTCACCGACCAGCAAGCCGTTCCCCCGTACCGTGAAGCCCTGGCGCTTGCTTATGCCGCCACCGGTGATTTCAAGCAGGCGGCCAAGATTCAGGAAGCACTCGTTTCCCTTGCCGTATGGACCCAGCCGGGCGAGGCCGACCGGCTATCCAGAGGCCTGGCGGCGTACCGGGCTGACAAGATGCCCGCCGCGAACGACCTGCCGCATCCTCCTTCCCTGCAGGCGCCGCCAGTTAGCGGGGCAGGGCCGTTTCGCGACTATCCGGCGGCGAAACCCTATTAGGGACGACAATTAGGCCAACGCATTGCTCCCGCGCTGCCGCTCACGGCATCCTGCCTCCCGCGGCACTTGCACCTCCCTGTGCATCGCAGGCAAAAAAAAGCGCGTCCGGAGGGCGCGCTCTTTTCGGGGTTCTCGCGGTTCGTGAACCGCGGGGACCCCCGTGTTGCAACGAATTTACTTGGCGGTACTGGTAGTGGCAGGTGCCGCAGGCGCCACTGCTGGTGCCACCGGCGCGGCATAGGGATAACCGTAACCGCCCCAGCCATAGCCGGGATAGCCGCCCCAGCCATAGCCGGGATAGCCGCCATAGCCGTAACCGGGATAGCCGCCCCAGCCGTAACCGGGATAGCCGCCCCAGCCATAACCGGGATAGCCGCCCCAACCATAGCCGGGATAGCCGCCATACCAGGGACCACCACCCCAGGGACCACCCCAATAATCATTACCACCCCACCACGCATTGGCAGTGCTGACACCCAGGGTAGCGGCGCCGGCAACGACCGTGGCGGCAACAAGCTTCGTCAATTTCCTCATTCCATCCTCCTCTGAAATAAACGCTCATGTACCGTTGCCCGGCCAACGCAGCCGGCTAACGTACTCGTTAGTATAGGCAATAAAATGACGCTATCAACACCCCTTTATCTCCTAAAAAAATGCAGT
>CAVQCA010000010.1:0-14747 GCA_963710815.1 uncultured Gammaproteobacteria bacterium
AACGCCTGCAGGTTGGTGTCCTGCTCGCATTGCAGATTTTTCTGCCGGGTGCGCCCGAACGCCGCGAGCCTGGCTGCGCCCAGGTCCAGACTGGCCGCACGCGCGAAGAACTCGGCATCCTTGGGATTGGAGCCGGGCCAGCCGCCTTCGATATAGCGAAACCCGAAATCCGCGAGACGTTTTGCAATGGTCAGCTTGTCGTCTACCGACAGTGAAATATCTTCGCGCTGCGTACCGTCACGCAGCGTGGTGTCATAAAGCAGGACTTGTGTCATGGTGTCAGCCAGTGGCGGGGTCAGGCGATGGACTGATAGTAGAGGTTCTGCGGGTGGCGTGCATCAACGAAGAAGTACCAGCGTTCGATCAGCAGACCGAGGTACTGGGTGAGGAACGCAAGGATTGGCAGTAACTCTGACGACAGGCCCCAGGCGGCGCCAAGCAACAGCACCGGGGCGGGAAATACCAGCACCAGAAACACCAGCCGGGCCATGCCGAGCATGTGCCGGGACTGGTGATGGAAGAATTCCCGGGTATTGAAGGAGCCGCCCATGGCGCCCTGCGCGATCTGGCGGATGGTGGTGTGGCGTATTCCGATCGCGCTCTGCAATGTGGATTTTGGCCGCAGGCGGTGATTGCGCAGCAGTGAGGCGCCACGCGTCAGCATGGCGGAGAGCGTCAGGATCACGGCCCAGGTTCCGTAGAAACCGACCAGTTGCACGCCAATGAAGGCGGAGAATGCCGCCGCCAGCATGAAACCCGAGGCGCCGCCCAGCAGGGTGAAGTTGATCACGGTCAGCGCACTGTGCCACTCCTGCAGGAAGCGGATGCCGGCATAGATCATGCCCGTGCAAATGAACAGCGCGAAGGTGGCCAGCGTCGCGAGTGCGCCGATGATGAGTGTCAGATCGACCGGCAGGGCGCCGGCCACGGTAAACAGCGGGGTGGTCCACTCGAGGTAATGCACGAGGCCGTAGAGGAACACCAGCAGCATGGCCGCCGGCAGCGCGATGACCTCCCGGGAAAGCCACGAGGTGCGCCAGCGCGCGATGGAGCGCCAGGCGCGTTCCGGATGCCCCAGGTGGAAAAACGAGGCAACCAGGCCGGCGCCGAGAAATGCCAGTGACAGGGCGCTGCCGAGTGCGTAGAACGTCTGGCTGTCCTGGTGTTCCAGCAGGTTGGCGAGCGAGTAAACCTGGCCGGTATAGAGGGCGAGGAACAGGCCCTGGCCGACGCCGATCAGGGTGGTGAGCAGGATGACGGAAAGTGCAGCATGCATGGCGGTCTACCAGCTGGTGATGTCGTCGAGGGTCTGGCTGTCACTCGGCGGCGCCGGTAACTGGCCTTCCTTCTTGAGCGGGTTGTCGGCGCGCAGCAGTTCATCTTCGTGAATGCGCAGTCGGGTCTTGCGCCGCGGCAGATAGTGGTTGGCCGGTTTGGTTCCCCATTCCGGCATCAGCGGGTAGCCGCCTTCCTCACGGATCAGGATCGAGACGTTCGAGTCCGGGTCATGGACATCGCCAAACAGGCGGGCATTGGTCGGGCAGGCCAGCACACAGGCAGGCTTGCGCTCGGCCTCGGGCAGGCTCTGGTCGTAGATGCGGTCGATGCACAACGTGCACTTCTTCATTACCCGCTGTTTCTCGTCAATCTCCCTGGCGCCGTAGGGACAGGCCCAGGAGCAGTACTTGCAGCCGATGCACTTGTCGTAGTCCACCAGCACGATGCCGTCTTCCGGGCGTTTGTAGCTGGCGCCGGTCGGACATACCGGCACGCAGGGCGGTTCCTCGCAGTGCAGGCAGCTCTTGGGGAAGTGCACGGTTTCCGTATTGGGGTACTGGCCAACCTCGAAGGTTTGCACGCGGTTGAAAAACGTGCCGGTGGGATCCCGGTCGTAGGGTCGCTGGTCCGTCATGGGGCCGGCCCAGCCGGACGTATTCCATTCCTTGCAACTGGTCACGCAGGCGTGGCAGCCGACGCAGACATTCAGATCGATGACGAGTGCGAGCTGGGTCATGCGCCCTTCCTCCGGAACATGCCGGCGACGTAGCCCTGCCAGCGGCCACGGTGTTTTTCCATGCCCGGCGCCAGCGGCAGGGGTTTGAACTGCGGCCAGCTCTGTTCGGGTTCCTGCTTGTCCGCCTTGTAGACCTTGACCCGCACGTCATACCAGGCCGCCTGGCCGGTGACCGGGTCGGAGTTCGACAGGTGCTCGCCGTCCTTGCAGGGCGGCAGTTCCTCTGCGATGACGTGGTTGAGCAGGAATCCCTTGCTGGATTCGTTGGCGTCGGGTGACAGGCCCCACGCCCCGGATGCCTTGCCGATGGCATTCCAGGTCCACACGGTACCCGGCTCGACGGCCTCGCTGAAGCGGCACATGCAGCGCACCTTGCCGTGCGGTGACTCCACCCACACCCAGTCGCCGTCATCGAAGCCGTTGGCGTGCCCCAGCCGCGGGCTGACGAACAGGTAGTTGTGCGTGTGGATCTGGCGCAGCCAGGCGTTCTGGGAGTCCCATGAATGGTACATCGCCATCGGGCGCTGGGTTATCGCGTTGAGCGGGAATTCCCGGGTGTCGACCAGCTGTGCTTCCAGGGTGTCGTGATAGAACGGCAGCGGGTCGAAGTGGGTCTCGATGCGCTTGCGCAGCCGATCCGGCGGCTGTTTGCCGTCCCAGCGGCCCTGGGCCGCCAGCCGGAATTTCTGCATGACCTCGGAGTAGATATGAATATTGATAGGTTCCGCGTAGCGCGTCAGGCCATAGTGGCGTGACCACTGCAGGTAACCCTTGTTCCAGTTGCGCATGTACTGGTAGGAACGCGGCAGTTCGTGGTGGTAGAAACAGTTGTTCTTCGCGTACATCTCCCACTGGCGGGGATTGGGCGCGCCGCGCATGAATTTCTCGCCGGCCTCGCCGCGCCAGCCTGCCAGGAAGCCGATACCCGAGCCGGGTTCCGTCTCGTAGTTGACGATGAAGTCCGGATAGTCGCGGTACTTGCGCTTGCCTTCCCTGGTGACGAAGGCGGGCAGCCCCAGGCGGCTGCCCAGTTCGATGAGCACCTCCTGGAACGGTTTGCTTTCGCCCTTGGGCGGCAGTATCGGGATGCGCACGGAATCCACCGGGCCCTCGAACTCGGAAATAGGCCGGTCGAGCATGGACATGACGTCATGCCGCTCCAGGTAGGTGGTATCCGGCAGCACCAGGTCGGCGAAGGCGACGGTCTCGGAGTGGTAGGCGTCGCACACCACCAGGAACGGGATCCTGTACTCGCCGTTCTCGTCCTTGTCGGCAAGCATCTCGCGCACCCGGGCGGTGTTCATCGAGGAGTTCCAGGCCATGTTGGCCATGAACAGCAGCAGCGTGTCGATGCGATAGGGGTCGCCGCGCCAGGCGTTGGTAATGACGTTGTGCATCAGGCCGTGCACCGCCAGCGGGTATTCCCAGGAAAAGGCCTTGTCGATGCGCACGGCTTCGCCCGCGTCGTCGACAAACAGGTCGTCGGGCTCGGCCGGCCAGCCCAGCGGCATGCCGTTCAGCGGGGTGTCGGGCTGCACGTCCTCCGGTCCCTTCGGTGGCTTGGCGCAGGGCGGGATGGGGCGCGGGAACGGGGCCTTGTGGCGGAAGCCGCCAGGGCGATCGATGGTGCCCAGGATGCTCATCAGGATGGCCAGTGCGCGGATGGTCTGGAAACCGTTGGAATGTGCAGCCAGGCCGCGCATGGCATGAAACGACACCGGGTTGCCGGTGATTGTGTCATGGTCCTTGTCCCAGGCGTCCGTCCACTGGATCGGCAACTCGATCTTCTGGTCGCGGGCGGTGACCCCCATTTCATAGGCAAGCCGGCGGATGGTTTCGGCCTCGATGCCGGTGACGCCGGCGGCCCATTCCGGGGTGTATTTCTTGACGCGTTCCTTCAGCAGCTGAAAGGCCGGTTTGACACGGGTGCCATCCGGCAGGGTGAAGCTGCCGAGCAGGTAAGGATCCGCACCCTCGGTGTGGGTCGAGATCGGCTTGTCCAGCTCCCGGTCCCACCACAGTTTGTTCTGCGGCTCGAAGCAGCCTTCCTCGGGCGGCACTTCAAAACGCACAAACATGCCGTGCTCGGTGCTTGCCTCGTCCATGTTGACGAGTTCGGCGGCGTTGGAATAGCGCACCAGGAAGTCCCTGTCATACAGGCCCTGCTGGATGATTTCATGGATCAGCGCCAGCAGCAGGGCGCCGTCGGTGCCGGGCTTGATCGGCACCCACTCGTCGGCAATGGCGGAATAGCCGGTGCGTACCGGGTTAATGGAGATAAAGCGCCCGCCGTCGCGCTTGAATTTCGACAGCGCGATTTTCATCGGGTTGGAGTGGTGGTCTTCCGCCGTACCGATCATGACGAACAGCTTGGAGCGTTCCAGGTCCGGGCCACCGAATTCCCAGAAGGATCCGCCGATGGTGTAGATCATGCCGGCCGCCATGTTGACGGAACAGAAGCCGCCGTGGGCCGCGTAGTTCGGCGTACCGAACTGCTTGGCGAACAGGCCGGTCAGCGCCTGCATCTGGTCGCGGCCCGTGAACAGGGCGAATTTCTTCGGGTCTTCGGCGCGGATTTTCTCCAGGCGCTTGCCGAGGATGTCAAAGGCCTGCTCCCAGCTGATTTCCTCGAACTTGCCTTCCCCGCGCAGCGCCTTGCGTTTGCGCAGCAGCGGTTTGGTCAGGCGCCCCGGTGAATACTGCTTCATGATCCCGGAGGCGCCCTTGGCGCAGATCACGCCCTTGTTCAGCGGGTGCTCGGGATTGCCCTCGATGTAGCGGATCTCGCCGTCGCGCAGGGTGACGCGGATACCGCAACGGCAGGCACACATGTAGCAGGTCGTGTTCTTGACCTCGATACGGCCGGTCTCGGAATCGGAGTGTGCAGTCGGGTCGCGCATATCGGTTTCAGTGTCGCTGGTTTGTTAGTGAATCATTATATACGAATAGCGATAGCAGGGCAGGCGCTGTGCCCATTGTTCGCGCAACCTGCCTGGAGTACAGCATAGCCGGGGCTATCTCCACGATATATCGACTTTTTGTAACAGGCAGCCTGGGAATATTCCTCTCAAAACGCAGGCACTCATTAGATATGCTCAACAGTATGCCTGACCACTATTCGAGAATTTTCCTGCTGAGCCATATGCGTGCCTTTACCAGCCTGGCGGGGCACATTCTCGGTTCGCATCCCGGTATCAATGGCTATTTCGAAATGCACATCAGTTACGATGATGCCTCGGCCCTGGATAAGCAGCTGGACGTGTTCCTGCAATTCGAAACGCCGAAGAAAAACAGCCGTTACCTTTTCGACAAGCTGCTGCACAATGACTACCGGCTGAATACCGGGTTGTTCGATCCCGCCGGGTTAAAGCTGCTGGTTGCCCTGATGGAGCCGGAAAAAACCGTCAGAAGCATTGTCGACCTGTTTCAGAAAAAAGGGACGGAAGCGCTTTATGCATCACCGCTGGAAGCGGCCAACTACTATGTCGAGCGAATCAGGGTGCTTGCCGACTTCTGCCGGACGACTGATCAGCCGTATTACTACTACGATGCAGAGCTGTTTCAAGAAGAGCCGGACAGGTTGCTGGGCAAGCTCACAGACTGGCTGGAACTGGATTCCCCTTTGACCGGGCGCTATCAAGTTGTTCAGCCAGACGGGCAAGGAAGGGAAGGGCGACTCTTCCAGATTCATCTATAGTGGGAAAATCGAGAAAACCAGAGCCGATTACTCTCACATCAAGGTTCCGGAAAATGTCCTGAGCCGGGCCCGGGAGACATACCGGGACTGCCGTTCATCGATTATTGCGAATGCGGCAGATTCAGTGGTCATGCCCTGTGACCGGGTACCGTTTTAGAACAACCGGTCCCAGGCATCACGCTCGGTCCGGTAATTCATTAATGCGTTCAGAATTTGTTGTTTGCGCCCGGCACGATGTTCAGCCGACTGGATTGCCAGCCAGGCGGCTGACTGCTCGCTGAAGTTGCGATGAATGTTGTCCAGGAACGCCCTGATCTGTCGCAGGGCGTCTGCCAGTTCGGGGTCATCGAGCCACCAGTGACGGGCATTGAACACGAGGTCGCTGAGGTTGCCGGCCTTTTCCAGTATGGCTTCGTGCTTCTGGCTGTACAGCGCAAGCAGCTCGTGTTCTTTCCTTTCCATGACCCGTACCACGCTGTCCTGTTCGAAGGTCTTGAGGACGTCGGCATCGATGAGCAGTTCTTCCGTGGTAAACAACATGAGATCACCGAAGAACTGGCGTTCAAACTCATTGGATAGATCGATGGTTGCCTGTTCGTCGCTTTCTGTCACGTTGACTCCGGGACGGAATGCATCGCTCAAGCCCTTTTCATTCGTTCGCCGGTGCAGGTGGGGCAGGTTGGCGGACGCGAAGCGGTCGTGGATTTCCGCCGCGATCAATCGGCCGGCGGTGGGGCCTGACATGCGCAGGCGCAGGTGGCCGAAGGGGATGACGTATTTCAAACCCTCGTAATTGACGATGGTGTTGCCGGGATAAACAGTGCGTGCAGGCGTCAGTTCGCTGAAACCGCCGCCATAGGAAAAAAAGGTCTTGCGCGTCAGATGTCGCGAAGAAGAAGTCGGCAGTCTGCCGGGAACGCGCGCAGGCACGCGACATGGCCGTGACGGGCGCGGCGTGAATACCCACCGGCTAAAGCCGGTGGAACGGCACACACGGCGTGCCTCACCACCTACATCGACGGGGGGCCGCTTAAGTAAGCGCCACGATCAGGCCTGTTATCTATCCCCTCTCCTGACCTTATCCGGAGCACCTAAAAAGCATATAAGAAAGTAAAGGGGGAAAGCTTTAGCTGTCGCAGCAAAGTTTTGCTTGACAGCTTTTGCAGCATACTCATCCATCGCCTAGAAGTGGGGTTTACCTTACTGTTGCATAAGATTTCAGCATGAACGCAGAAATGTGCCTGTATATCACGGGTAGCGTGCTGTCTGCCGGTGATTCTGGAGTTCACTCCCGGTGAACTCAAGAAACAGCCCCTCTCCGGTGGAGGGTGTTGTAAAAGCAATGTAGGGTGCGCCGTGCGCACCGTTCGGGAGGCGTAATTCTTTGTTTGGAATGGTGCGCACGGCGCACCCTACGGTAGCACGAATATCTTTTGCGACACCCTCCGGTGGGAGAGGGGATTTATGCAACGTTGGGGTTTACTGGTACCTGTGAGTGCATCTAAGAACAACCGGTCCCAGGCATCACGCTCGGTCCGGTAATTCATCAATGCGTTCAGAATTTGTCGTTTGCGCCCGGCACGATGTTCAGCCGACTGGATGGCCAGCCAGGCGGCTGACTGCTCGCTGAAGTTGCGATGAATGTTGTCCAGGAACGCCCTGACCTGTCGCAGGGCGCCTGCCAGTTCGGGGTCATCGAGCCACCAGTGACGGGCATTGAACACGAGGTCACTGAGGTTGCCGGCCTTTTCCAGTATGGCTTCGTGCTTCTGGCTGTACAGCGCAAGCAACTCGTCTTCCTTCTTTTCCATGACCCGTACCACGCTATCCTGTTCGAAGGTCTTGAGGACGTCGGCCCCGATGAGCAGTTCTTCCGTGGTAAACAACATGAGATCACCGAAGAACTGGCGCTCGAACTCATTGGACAGATCGATGGTCGCCTGTTCGTCGCTTTCTGTCACTTTGACGCCGGGACGGAATGCATCGCTCAAGCCCTTTTCATTCGTTCGCCGGTGCAGGTGGGGCAGGTTGGCGGACACGAAGCGGTCGTGGATTTCCGCCGCGATCAATCGGCCGGCGGTGGGGCCTGACATGCGCAGGCGCAGGTGGCCAAAGGGGATGACGTATTTCAGGCCCTCGTAATTGACGATGTAATTGCCGGGATAAACAGTGCGCGCGGGTGTCAATTCGCTGAAACCGCCGCCATAGGAAAAAAAGGTCTTGCGCGTCAGGTGTTCGCCGAAGAAGAAGTCGGCGAGTCTGCCGGAGAACGCGCGCAGGCACGCGGCATGATCATGTTTTCCTTGCAGCGGACAGCGGTAGGGAAAGGTGGTGTGTGTGCTTTTAAATCCGAACAGGCTGGCCATGTCGTGATAGACGGCGCCGGAGGATGTGTCAGCCGATGAGGCCTGCATGGAGTCATGAAAGCGGCAGCCATCAGCGCTGCGCAGTTTTGCAAGGCGGGCAAAAAATGCCGTGACGTCATCGAGAAAATTCGCAGCCATCACGGCCGGCGATACCGGCGGGTCGCCCACCAGTTTGCCGGTGAGCAACAAGGTGTCGGTGGTGCGAAAGATCCTGTCGATGTCGTGGAAATAATTCAGCGCATAAACGGACTGTTCACCGGCGCCGGTTTGCCGGTTCACGCAAAAGGACTCGTCGCTGTCAACGAAGTAATACAGGGTCCGGTTTCTGTCTTCGGTGAGCTGCAGGCACTTCAGGACACTGAGATTGCGATTGGCGGCCTGGCCTTTCAGGTAAAACCGGTCTTTGGGCTGGGTGGTCAGGAGGTTGCCGAGTGCCTGTCGATCCTCCGTCGGGATGGATTGCAGCAGTTCATACTGTTCATCCTGTCCAAAGTGAAACACCTGCAAACCCTTGCGACGGTAGGCCTCGGCCAGCTCGATGTGCTGGCGTATGTTATGTTCTTCGCGACTGTCCTCGGCAACGATGATCTTGATGCGGGTATAAACGCCCGCGGTCTTTCCGCCGTAACCGAAGCGTTCGCACACCTGGTAGATGCTTTCCAGGCAGGTGCGCAAGTGAGAGGGACGGTCGGCGACCGGGATGCTGAGGATAAAGTGATAACGTTCGTCTGCAGCTCCACCGGATGCCGCTTGTTGTCGGACCAGTGCGTCCTGTTCGCGGAAAAGTGACTGGTAGCAGTCCAGCAGCGGTTCAAAATCCGCCGTGCCGGACCACAAGGCTTTTTCCAGCAACGGGTAACACTGTTCATAGCGGTCAATGAGTGACTGCGGCGAGTCCGATTCCGATGGCGCGGCAAGTTTTGCCAATTCCGGAATGGCGTCCCGGTAGCGTGTGATACAGTCCTGCAGCGACGCGGTCTTGATATCCGTCATGCGTCAGAGCCCGGATATCTCACCGGGATCCCGAGATGCTGGCGCAGGGCTCGTGTGTCCGGACGCCGCTGGATCATGGGGCGAAAGGGGTAGGCGGTAGGCTGCCCCCTTGAGAGAACATCAAGCCCCGGCGTGCGAGAACACGCCAGAATCGGGATAGAACAAGCGCTGGACACATATCTGGGCGTATCCGCCTGACGCGCAAATCTAGTGTTACATCGACATTTCAGTTGCATCGCTACGCGCTGCCGGCTGGTGAGAATATCCGGGCTATCGCCGCGAGGAATAATTCGGGTAGGCGTCCTGGTCGATGATGATCTCGATGAGATTTATGCCGTTGCGGAAATCCATGGTTTCCGCCAGGTCCGGGAGATCCTGCTCCTTTTCAATGCGGGCATGACGGATGCCGAAGGATTGCGCCAGTTTTGCATAATCCGGGTTCGTGAAATCACAGTCGATGAAGCGGTCGTTGTAGTGCTGATGCTGGTTTTTCCTGATCAACCCCATGGTGTCGTTGTTGAACAGCACGACATTCAACGGCAGGCTGTAATTGACCGCGGTCATGAGCTCCATGCCGCACATATGAAAACCACCGTCGCCGATCATGGCAAACAGGGGCTTGTCGGTCATGCGGGCGGCGCCGATCGCCGCCGGTATGGCATGACCCAGGGATGAGATGCCGGTATTGGGATAAAACCGGTCCTTGCCGGACACGCGATAAAAGTTCTGTGCGAACACGATGTTGTCGTCAAACATGACGAGGCCATCCGGGAACTGGTGTTCCAGCCAGCGATAGAAGGCTTGCACATGGTCGAACTGCCGGTTGAAAATTCTTGCGCCGGCGTTATCGATGTCCCGTTGCGCGGCTGTTATGAACGCAGCCACATCCACCGGCGCTTTGGCGGGGAGGTCCTGTTGCTGACTGGCGGCATCCAGGGCCCGCAGATAAGCTCCCAGGTCGGCCTGTATCGCCAGGTCTGCGCGAAACACCTTTTGCAGCTGTTGTGCATTGTTGTCGACCTGGATGAGCTTCTTGCCGGCCAGCAGCTGTTCATCCCAGACATAGCTGGTGCGCTCATTGAATCCGGCGCCCAGTATCAGGGCGAGGTCGGCTTCCTGCTCGAGGTAGCGCAGTGCGTAGCCGCCGGAGGTGACGCCCAGGCTGCCCAGCGACAGTGCCGAGCGCTCGTCCACGGCGCCCTTGGCCTTCAGGCTGGTGGTCACGGGAATATTGAGCCGTTCACAGATATTGCGCAGCGGCGTCCGGGCGTCGGCAAGAAGGCAACCATAACCGGCAATGATGAGTGGACGCCTGGCCTCGCGGATCAGCGCCAGGCTTTGGTCGATGTACTGCGCAGGTATTACCGGATCACTGTCGAGGCGGGTGAAGGCGACCTGTTCGAGGATGGCGTCATCCACCAGTTCTTTCTGCACGTTAAAGGGAATGCTCAACACCACCGGTCCCGGTGTGCCGGAGAGCAGGTGCCTGGCGGCCTGGTTGAGCACGCTGGCCAGGTAATCGGTGCGCTCGATCAGTTTGTGATAACGGGTGATACCGGCAAACAGCAGCACCTGGTCCACGCTGCCGCCTTCACCGGAGCTTTCCTGCAGCCCGCCTTTGCCGAAAATGTGGGTGGGGGCTTCACCGGTGATGGCGATCACCGGCAGGTTGTCCGTGTAGGCGCTGGCAATGCCGGTCACCAGGTTGGTGGCGCCGGGGCCGGCGGTGGTGATGCAGGCGCCGACCCCGCCCGTTATGCGTGCATGCCCGCCGGCCATGAAGGCGGCGGCCTGCTCGTTTTTGGCCAGCACCGTCCGGATGGGGGAGTCGTAGAGACCGTCATAAACCGGCAGAATATGCGAACCGGGAATGCCGAAAATACATCGCACACCCAGTTTCTCCAGGAAACTTACGATCGCCTGGCTAACCTGTATTTTCATTGATGTCTGGCAGCGACTGTGGAGTCTTGAAATTGCGTGGAAGCATAATGGTATTGGCGTCTGATGGAAACCGCAGGATCGGATTCCGGAGATTCTTTGCGGTTTTGGTGTAGGGTCGAGGTCATGTCGAATCAGTCTATCAAGGCCGTGTTGCTTGATTACGGCGGGGTGATTGCGGAAGAGGGTTTCCGCAACGAACTTGTGGCCATGGCCCGGGAACAGGGGCTAGACCCGGACACCATGCTTGGCGTCGCCAGGCGGGAGGTGTATGAGTCGGGGTTTGTGCTGGGCTGGGGTACGGAGGAGACGTTCTGGGCAGCCATGCGCGAGGGCGCCGGTCTCCGGGGCAGTGACGCGGAACTGACTAAACGGGTCCTGGACTCATTCGTACTGCGGCCCTGGATCATCGAGCGGGTCCGGCAATGGCGCGCGCAGGGATATGTCACCGGTATTCTCAGCGACCAGATGCACTGGCTGGACTGGCTGAACGAGCGGGATCATTTCTTTCAGTATTTCGATCATGTGTTCAACAGCTACGACCTGGGCAAAGGCAAACGCGATCCCACGCTTTTTTATGATATCGCCGCACGGCTGGCGCTGGCGCCGGACGAGATTCTGTTTGTGGATGATCTGAGGAGCAATGTGGAGCGCGCGCAGGCCGCCGGCTGGCAGGCCATTCACTACACGGACAGGGCCTCGTTCGAGGAACTCATCGGGGAGTTATGACAGAGACCAGGGGACCTGAAAAATATTCCCGGGTTGCATCGCGCGTCGTGGCCAGGGTCCCCGGAAGCAGCAGGAATTGCGACAGGTATATCCGGATCGATGCCGCGGCAAACGGCACACCTCGTGTTACACCGGGTTGAGTACCGGCAGTCCCGTATACCGTACGGGACAGCGTGGAATGGCTTGCGCCGACCGATCCGCTCGAGCTCGGTTCTGAAGGACTGCTTCCATGCTTCGAGCTCCAGTGCCTGCGCGCCGCCATAGAGTGAGGCATCAAGTTCCGCGAGCAGGTGGTTGATCCGTTCGCCATCAACCTGCGGATAAGCCCGCACGAGCGTCTTGCCAAGTTCGGCCAGGGTTGCGTGAATGGGCAGTCCAGAATCCTGTTTCCAGCCCAGCAGGCATTGCCTCAGGGCGTCAGCATCCGGGGCGGCTTCGATGGCTTTTCCGAGATGATCGGTTTCATGCGCGATCATCCACGGGTTCGGGAGTCGTTCGGCGATCCGGCCAAGGGTCTGTGCCTGTCGATGTAACGCCGCCCCGCTCAGGGTGGCTATCGTGCGTTGTCTCCGGCGCAACCGGCCTGGCACTGCCATGCAGTAGGCGATGCCGTGCCGCCCGGCTTTCAGTGCCCATTTTCGCAGTTGTCCAACAGGCCGAACTCACCGTTCGGTTTACTGCTCCCGCCGTCTCGCCCCTGAGAGAACGGCCGCGCAGCCACCAGCCTGCTGCAAACGCGAATATCATCCCGATGACCACCTGCCATGGCAGTGCCATGCCAGCCCGGGCGGCGACTGTCATGTCCGGCTGTGGAGGGACTGCCGTCGGTGCGGGAACAGCGCCGGCTTCGGGCCAGATCTCCAGCGACTCTACGGGCAAGCTGGCCTGTGCCGTGCGACCGCGACCGATATCCCACCAGGGCAGCGAAATGGCCGGGAGTTGCAGCCGACCATCATGGAGCGGTACCAGGGTCAGGGTGTCAATCCGCTGCCCCAGCAGCAACTGGCCATTGCGCATCAGCCGGTTGGAGGTCTCGCTCTTGCCCGGGTAGACCCTGAAATCGTCACTTTTTATCAGCGACGTTGCGTTGCTCAGTCGCTCGCCCGCTCCACCGGCCGCGCTCTGCACGATGCTGACCTCAACAGGAACGCCGACCTGCGGACGCCGGCGCTTGTCGTACTGAAGCGTTACATCCAGCGCATACAGCGGCAGCAGCGCCTGGGCGTCATCCGGCAATGCCCGCACATCGAGGTTCAGCGGCTCGCTGCTGATGCTTATCTCACGGGGGGAGGTCTGTGCATTGGCTGGTGTCGCGCTGTTCAGCCTGGCCCGGACTGTCATGGACGGAATGCGCAGTGCTCCGCTGGCCAGCGGCGTTAATGCATAGACGAAGTCGCTGGTCAGCTGCTGTGGTCCGGACATACGGGTCGTGCGGGGCGGACTTGCCATGAGCCTGAGCGTGAAGTTCGTCGCCTGGACAGGATCGACCTTCAGTTCGGTTACCGCAGGACTGTGGCTGACGCGCAGTCTCAGCATGACCGTCTGTTGCGCAAAGGGACGGGTCTCGTCAAGCTGCAGGTCGGCGAGCAGATCGGGCGGATTCGCTGCAAGGGCCTGTATTGCAGCCGTCATGAGCAGCATCGCGATCAAACCTTGCAACCATGGCGGGGCGAGTGTGCCTTGCCTGATGGAGGGTGGGAAAGGAGTATTCCTGCAGATCTTGCTGTCGCCGCGGTAGCGTTGCGGACGCTGAAACACTGGTAGAGAAACTCTGGTCATACTGGTAAGGCACGGTTGTCCATGCCGATGCTGCTGAATAATTATGGTGTTTGTATATTAGCAAACGCTAATGCGTATTGCAACCGCTGTCTGGTGCGTTCAACTACCTGGATTCTCACCGTAACCCGCAAAGGGAAATCAGGATGCAGATTCGAGGGTATACAGGGTGGATGTTGCCCGGTCGGCCAGGGTACGGGTTGCTGCAGGTCTGTGTCAGGACCTCGCCAACGTCCTCATGAGGCGCACGCCTCCATTGCCAGCTGCTTTGCCCGGCTGAAATCATTCTTGCCGCTTCCGAGTTTCGGAATCGCTTCTACGTTGATTAATTCTGCAGGCCTCATTAGCGGATTGAGCCCCGATTGCTCGATAAGTCCCTTCATTTCATCATTGTCGATGTCACCGGCAAACAGGAGAATCACTTTTTCTCCCTTTTTCCCATCCGGTAACGCGGTGGTGAGTACCTCAACATTCTCCGGCAGCACTTTACCAATGGCGCCTTCGATAGCGCCGAGGCTGATCATCTCACCACCGATTTTCGCAAAGCGCGAGTAACGATCGACAATGGTGAGGAAGCCGTCCTGGTCGAGATGGCCCTTGTCACCGGTCTTGTACCAGCGTTTTCCGTCCAGCTCTACAATGACCTCGGCGGTCTTCTCCGGATCATTGAGGTAGCCCAGCATCACCTGTGAGCCGCCAAACAGGATAAGGCCATCTTCACCGACAGGTAATGATCCGAGCGTGACCGGGTCAACGATACGGAAACTGCCACCCGGCAGAGGCATCCCGACGGTGCCGGGCTTGTTGCCTTGCTGGACGTTCCAGTTCCCCGGGTCGATCCGGTCCGGGATGTTGACGCTGGCGACCGGTGTGGTTTCCGTGGTGCCGTAGCCTTCGTAGATTTCCTTGTTGAACTTGAGCTTGAAGGCATCCCGCACCTCGGGGTTCAGTCTTTCGGCGCCGGATACGACAATCCGCAATGTCTCCAGCATCAACGGGTGGATATGCCGGTTTCGGATAAACAATCGAAGAAAGGTTGAAGTACTGCAATACACCGTGGCCTGATGCCTGGCGATGGCCTTCGCAATGTTCAGGACGTCCGTCGGGTCCGGATGGAAAATAACCGGGATCCCCTCGACCAGGGGCATGAGTCCCGTGACGGTGAGTCCGAAGGCATGAAACAGGGGCAGGGTTGCCATGATGGTGTCTTCATCGCGCACGTCGAGCACATCCG
>CAVQCA010000011.1:0-50781 GCA_963710815.1 uncultured Gammaproteobacteria bacterium
CTGTCCATCACAAAGCGTACCGGCCGGGGCAGGCGATCTGAATCATCGCCCAGTCGAGCCAGCTGATGTGGTTGCCCAGCATCAGCACGCCACCGGTGCCGGGCAGGTTTTTGAATCCCAGCACCTTGATGTGATACGTGCTGGAAAATACGCGTGCAATCACATAACGCACCAGCGACTGTGGCAGTTGATAGACGGTATAGAGGGCGCCTGCCAGGGCCGTGATGGTCAGTATATGAAACAGGCCGATACTGCTGATGCCGTAGACGGCGAAGAAGACAGTCAGGCCCAGGAATCCCAGCATGACCACGTTCTGTACCCAGTTGTTGCCCGCCAGCACGGTGCCCAGCTGGTCATCCCGGGCATGGAACTGAATCAATGCGTTGAGTGGTACGATGAACATCCCGCCACAGATGCCCAGTAACAGGAAATCGATAACCAGCAGGGTGCGTGAGCCCAGCTGCGGCAGGAACAGGAGCGCGGCAACGATACCCAGTGCGCCCAGCGGGATGAGACCCGTTTCGATGTGATGTTTCGAGGACTGTCCGGCCAGCAAGGAGCCCATGATGATGCCGAACCCGGAACAGGCCAGTATCCCCTGAATCACAACGGTGTTGTTCTCACCCAGGGTCTCCTTGGCGAACGCCGGGAAAGCGGCCAGTACGACCTGGGAGATTCCCCAGAATGCGGACAAACCGACAATCGAAAGCCAGATGGTTCTGTTTGCCAGGATCTTGTGCAGGTTGTCCCGCAGGTAGAGGCCCTTGCTGTACTGTTTTACGTCAAAATGTCTGCTCTGCCGCTGCTGCCTCACGGGCCGGCAGTTGCATGGCAAACATCCATTCCAGTGATGAACAAATCACCAGAATCCAGCCAAGCGGTGCAACCGCCTGCAGTAATTGTGACTCGTTTTCATAGCTCACCCCGGCAAGGCGGTGTTCAAAAAACACCGAGAAGGCGAAGATGCCAAACAGGATGGCCACAATGGTGACCGCCTGTACGACGGCATTGGCGGTGGCCAGTTGCTCCTTGCCGGTGAGTTCCTTGATGTAGCCGTACTTTGCCGGCGAGTAGAAGGCGCTTTGCACCGCCAGCAGAAAGGTCATGGCGAAGGAAAACTGGAACCAGCCAAGGTAGTAGGAAAGGGTGATCAGCAGCGTCAGACCGACGGCAATAGCCGCACTGACTTTCATGATCAGGGGTTTCCGGTATTTGTCGGAGAGAAAGCCGGCGGGGGAGAAGAGCAGTACGAACGGCAGCAATATCAGACCATTCACGATGGCCGTCAGGATGATCTGGGTCTGTCCGTCATAGATCTTGAAGACCGTATTCTGGATCAGGATCTTGTGTCCCAGATCGACAAAGGCGTTCAGAAAAATAATCAGGATGAACGGGATGAAGCCCGTTAGTTTGAACAGTTTATCCATGAATAGTGACCTGTGTTGTTCTTGTTGCGGTGAGTTGTGCCAGCTGTTCGCGGTTTCCTGTCAGGCATCACTGCTGCCGGTGAAGCCCTTGAGGTAATTGCTGATCAGTGATTGCGTCAGGTCCTGTACGGAATCAACGCCTGCGACTCCCAGGTTGTCGGTAAGCGCCAGGATGCAGATGCCATGCACACCACCCCACAGTGCGCGTGATGCCTGTGTTATCTCATCGCGTGTATGCTGTTTGGCCAGGGGTTCAAGTTCTTCCTCGACCAGCGCAAACATGCGCGCGATCTTTTCCTGATACCACGCAGGTATACCCCGATCTTCGGAGGAGCGATGTGCAAATACCATTGCAAACCGGTGTGGATCGTCATCGGCGAAGCGAATATAGACCTGACCCAGCTGCAACAGGCAATCACTGGCATCATGACACTGTGACCGTGATTCGCTCATGCGGGCATGCAGGCGGTCGAGGGTACGTGCATTGATATGCAGGATGAGGTCATCAAGGTTTTCGAAGACCAGGTACAGGGTTCCGACCGTGTAGCCGATTGCGCTCGCCACTTTGCGTGCACTCAGGCCTTCATAGCCCTGTTCCACCACAATGTGTTCGGCAGCCGCAAGGGCCATCTCCCGGAGTTCTTCACGGCTGTGATCGCTGCGTCTTGCCATCGTCTGGACCTCTGATCTTCTGCCAACAGGGCAGGGCGAGAATGATATTGAACACCGTTCAGTCTTATGCTAGAGTTTAATTGAACACTGTTCAATACGCAAGTAACCCACTTAAATCAACGCGAGTGGGTTTTCCTGGCGGATATATTGAACGGTGTTCATTAAAGGTCCGCTCAGCGATTTATCAACTTCCCGGACCTCTCACACTCATTAATTGAACGATGTTCATTTATAGGGAGCTAACCATGAACAGACAAGCGAGAAAGAAAAGCCTTTGGCAGGGACTCATCCTGGTGATGACGTCCCTGTTTGCAGGATTCACACCGGCCGCAGGCCTGTTAACGCCCAGTGACGGCAGTCTGCCTGCCCTGGAAATCCGCGAGCATCATGTAGACGTGCTGATCGAGGACGGTTACGCCATCACCACTGTCGAGCAGGTCTTCGTCAATCCCCATGACCGGGATCTGGAGGCCCGGTATTCATTTCCGGTGCCTGCTCATGGCTCGGTGGTTGAACTGACCGTGTGGATCGATGGCCAGCCGATTACCGGCGAGGTGCTTGAACGGGAGAAAGCGCGCCAGCTCTACGAGGAGGAGAAGGCGGCCGGGCGTGATGCCGGCATCACCGAGAAAGACAGCTACAAGACCTTCGAGACCCGGATCAGCCCGGTGCGCGCCAGACAGGATACCCGGGTGCGTCTGGTGTACATCCAGCCTGCAGAGGTGGATACCGGGATCGGGCGTTATGTCTATCCACTGGAAGAAGGGGGTGTCGACGATGCGAAGCTCGCCTTCTGGACGGCCAACGAGGAGGTAACCGGGCAATTCAGTTTTGACTTGCGACTCAAATCGGCCTGGCCGGTAGAAGCCGTACGCCTGCCTGATCAGCCGCAGGCTGCCATCCAGCCACTGGCCGATGGCGAATGGTCGGTGCATCTCGGTAATCGCGTGTCTGCGGCAGGTGATATGTCTTCAAACGAGATGCCGGGGGGGCTGCAGACAGCTACCCGAAATCAGGCCGGTGTGAACGCCGCTGTGTTCAACCTGGATAAAGACCTGGTGGTCTACTGGCGGCAGCAGGCCGGTCTCCCGGGCAGCGTGGACCTGATCGCGCACAAACCCGCAGGAAATAATCGCGGTACGTTCATGATGGTCGTCACGCCCGGCGATGACCTCAAGCCCATTCAGGAAGGCAGGGACTGGGTGTTCGTGGTGGATGTCTCCGGTTCCATGCAGGGCAAGTTCGCGACCCTGGTTGACGGCGTGCAGCGTGCACTGCAGAAGTTGCGTAGCGAAGACCGTTTTCGCATCGTGCTCTTCAATAATGGTTCCCGTGAACTGACCTCGGGATTTGTCAGTGCAACGCCCGAAACGGTGGCGCATTACAGTCAGGCGCTGTTGAATATTTCTCCCGGTAGCGGCACCAACCTGTATGCCGGCATCGAACAGGGACTCAAATCACTGGATGGCGACCGGACCAGCGCGCTGGTGCTGGTCACGGATGGTGTGGCCAATGTGGGCGAGACCCGGCAACGTCAGTTCATCGAACTCCTCAGGAAGAAGGACGTCCGCCTGTTCACCTTTGTGATGGGCAACAGTGCCAACCGTCCGTTGCTGGATGCACTCACCAGGGCCTCGGGTGGTTTTGCCGTGAATATTTCCAACAGTGACGACATCGTGGGTCAGTTACTGGCGGCAACCTCCAAAGTGACGCATGAAGCATTGCACGGTGTGAAGATAAGGATTGATGGCGTCAAGACGGCCGATATCACCCCCGGACAAATCGGCAGCCTGTATCGAGGTCAGCAACTCGTTGTCTTCGGTCATTACTGGGGTGACGGTATGGCGGATGTCCGGCTCACCGGGCGCATCTCGGGTGAACACAAGACCTACCAGACCCGGTTTGCCTTCCCGGCGGTGGCGACGGATAACCCGGAAATCGAACGCCTGTGGGCCTATGCCACTGTCGAAGATGCACTGCAGGAGATCAACGACTTCGGTGAAAATGCCGACCTGAAACAGGTCATCGTCGATCTGGGTGTCGAGTATGGCCTGGTGACCGATTACACCGCGATGGTGGTGGTGCGTGATGAGGTCTTCGATGCGCATGGCATCAAGCGCAGCAATCAGGCGCGGCTGGCTATAGAGGACGCTGCCCGGCAGCAGCGCGCCCGGCGTCCGGCCGTGTCACGTCGGGTCGACAGCCAGCAGCCCATGTACTCATCGAGCCGTGCCAGCCACAGTGGCGGCGGTGCACTGGATGCCTGGACCCTGTTGCTGTTGCTGCCCCTGGTGTGGCTCACGATAAGTCGCCGTCGGTCGGCAAGCGGCCCGTTAATGGGCTCAGCCATTCAGGCAGAAGGGCGCCATGGCGGCATCACGCTGCCATGGCGCTCCCTCCTGCTGGGTGCGGGTGCCGTGCTCGCTTATCTGGTTCTCGGCGCAGCGCCCGGGGCCTGGGTATTCGACCGGGTGGCGATTGCCCAGGGTGAGTGGTGGCGACTGGTCACCGGACATTGGGTACACAGTGATCCGGCGCATGCCGGCTGGGATATCGCCGCGCTGTTGCTGCTCGGTGCCTTGTTCGAGGCGCGGCTGAAGTGGTGTCTGCCACTGGCCTTGTTGATCGGCACCGTCGGTGTCGATGCCTGGCTGTGGTGGTGTGATCCCGCGCTGCGCTATTACTGTGGACTGTCCGGTATTCTGAACAGCCTTTTGATCGTGGGTCTCCTGCAGCAATGGCGTGAACTGCGTCATCCCCTGATTCTGCTGACGGGCGTGGGTGCGGCTGTGAAGATTCTCGTGGAGATCAACAGCGGTCAGGCTCTCCTGACCCACACCGCCTGGCCCGGCGTGCCTGTGGTCCATGCCGCGGGATTTCTGTGCGGGTTGGTATTCGGCTGTGGGATCTGGATCTCCGATATAATGAGCAGGCGCCATGACGGGGGGCGCACTTGTCCCTCACAGAGTGGGCAAAACCATATTTTGCATTCAGGTCATTGACCATAACGCATTTTCATCGCCTCTCCGGTTCAGGCCGGCGGCCCCGAAGGGGTGAACGCCGAAGACGCGATCATCGTTACCGCTTCCGTGGGTACTGACAGCGCTGCGCGGGGATCAGGTCTGCTCGATGAGAGCGACCATGCGTTTGCGCATCGCTGCATCCGGCAGCCGGCCGGTACCGGCAGCCATGTTGTCGACCAGGTGGGTCACCTTGCTGGAGGCGGGTATCGCGCAGGTCACGGCCGGGTGCGAGACGACGAACTTGAGAAAAAACTGCGCCCAGCTGGTGCAATCGAATTCGGCGGCCCAGTCCGGCAGGGTCTTGCCGCGCACGGACTGGAACAGCGCGCCGCGCTGGAACGGCCGGTTGGCGAGCACGGCGATACCGCGCTCCTGCGCAAGCGGCAGCAGGCGCCGCTCCACCTCGCGGTTCGCGAGGTTGTAACTGAGCTGCACGAAATCGAAGGGCGAGGTCTCCAGTGCCAGCGCCAGTTCCTCGTGATCACGGCCGTGCGAGGTGGTAATGCCGATGTAGCGCACCTTCCCCTGCTGCTTCCATTCCCGCAGGGTTTCGAGGTGCACCTGCCAGTCGCGCAGGTTGTGGATCTGGATGAGATCAAAACGCTCGATGCCCGTCAGGCGCATGGATTCCTGCATCTGCTGCACACCCGCGTCCCTGCCCCAGGTCCACACCTTGGTGGCGGCGAACAGGCGCTTCCTGTCATAGGGCGCCGCCCGCAGCAGTTTCCCCAGCACCGCCTCGGCATGACCGTACATGGGCGAGGTGTCGATCACGCCGCCACCGTGTTCGAAGAACGCCTGCAGCACCGGCAGCAGCTGCGCGAGCTGTTCGCTATCCGGCGCCACATCGAAGGTCCGCGACGTCCCCATGCCGATCACCGGCAGGCGCTCGCCGCTGGCCGGGATGGCTTTGGTGATGGCCGGCAGGGTGGCGGCGCGCAGCCAGGCAGGACGCGCCACCAGGCCAAGTGCCGCCACACCCGCGGCAGCGAGAAAATCACGTCTTGATAGAGGTCTCAGGATCACAGGCAAACTATAGTCAGAAAAGGCTCCGGCGTCTAATGGTGCTTACCTGAGCCGAAATCGTGGAAATGAAATTGGCTACGGGTGCGCATCACGGTGACTTAGAAATGTGGATCCGGCACGACGTATGTGCCGGGATCCACCGGATGTGCCGCAAGGCACACAATAAAAAAGACGTTGTGTTGCTACGCAACGCCCGGTGGGTTACGCAAAAAACGCTAACCCACCCTGCATCGATGGCATCGCAGCTTAAGTAAGTGCCTGGCCGGAACGCTGTGTCTGTGCCTGGCCGAGTCGGTAGGCGACGCCGGCCCAGAGCAGGGCCAGCGGGACGGCGACAAAGGCGATCGTGGACAGGCTGAGCCCCAGCGCTCGCAGGCCGGCATACACCCAGGCGCTGACCGCATCGCCGCCGCGGTACACCACGGTGTCGATGAAGTTCTTGGCCTTGTATTTTTCCTCGCGTCCGAGCACGACGTAGAGCATCTCGCGCGCGGGGCGCGTGATGGCGTAGTTGCCGGCGCGGCGCAGCACCTGCACGAGCACCAGCACCGCCAGTACCGGCGACAGCCCCAGCGCCAGAAAACCTGCCGCCAGCAACAACGGGAGCAGCGCCAGTGTCCAGCCAAGTCCCAGCCACTGCACCAGCCGCCCGGTCAGCAGTACCTGTAAGCCCAGCGTGAGGACGTTCACGGCGAGATCCATGGCGGCGAAGACGGCGGTACGCTGCGCCGGATCGGCGAAGCTGTCGCGCACGATCTGCGCCTGCTGGAAATACAGGAAGGTGGCCAGCGTGGTGAACAGCAGCATCAGCAGGCAGATGCCCAGCAGGTAGGGGGAACGCAGCACGAGTTGCACGCCGGCCAGCACCTGCCCGCCGATGACAGGGGTCTTTGCCGGCGTTGCCTGATTGCCCTCCGCTGACGCAGCATGCCATTTTCCCAGGCGGTGAATGCAAAACACCGCGATCCCGAGCAGTCCTGCGGACACCGGCAGCAGGTTTGCCGGACCCAGCGGCAGCACCAGCAGCGTGGTCAGCAATGGCCCGCAGATGGCACCCGCTGTCCCGCCCGCCGCAATGAAGCCGAACAGCCGCCGCGCCTGCAGGTTGCTGAAGATGTCCGCCATGAAACTCCAGAAGACCGATACCACGAACAGGTTGAAAACACTGGTCCAGATGAAAAACGCCCGCGCCACCCAGGCAAGGGTGATACCGGACCTGAACAGCACGAAGAACAGCAGCAGGTTGACGATGAAGAACCCGTAGACGGCCGGCAGGAAGTGCCGTCGTTCGAAGCGCGAGGACACCCAGCCGAACAGCGGCACCACGGCAAGCATCGCGAGAAAGGTCCCGGTGAACAACCATTGCAGATTATCCACCCCGCCGGCGATGCCCATCTCGTCACGCATCGGGCGCACGATGTAGTAGCTGCACAGCAGGGAGAAGAAATACAGGAACGCCCATGACAGCGCGGCGACCTCCTCCTGCCTCACGTTGACCACGCGCCGCAGCCGCTCCGCCAGCCGTTCACCCGCGCGTTTTGTCGATGGTATTGTCGGCATCACATTCTCACCCCTCAAAATGGTGTCAGAGCACATTTTTTCCTAATATAGATTCAGCCTTTTCCTATATATCACTCAATTCCCGGCGCTTACCATTGCGGCATCGGTTCGATGTCTGCAAGGAACAGCCATGGGAAGAAAGCCACGCTTCACCCTGCCGGGACATACACAGCACATCATTCAACGCGGCCTGGACCGGCAGGCCTGTTTTTTCACACTGGCGGACTGGCGACTGTACCTGGAGTTACTGCAGGAGGCCGCCGCACGGTATGAATGCCATGTGCATGCCTATGTTCTGATGACCAATCATATTCACCTGCTGGCAACGCCGCAGCAATCATCGGGGATTTCCTTCATGATGCAGCGACTCGCCCAGCGGTATGTGAGAACAATCAACCGGATCTGCCATCGGACCGGCACACTATGGGAAGGCCGATACAAGGCCGGCCTGATTGACACGGAATCGTATCTACTGACCTGCATGCGCTATATCGAGCTCAACCCGCTCCGGGCGCAGATGGTCGCGCATCCTGCGGATTATGCATGGTCGAGTTATCCGCATAACGCCGCAGGGAAAACCGACCCGGTGATTATTAGCCACCCCCTGTACAGGCAGCTTGGACAAGATCAGTCAACGCGATGCCACGCCTACCGGGCACTGTTTTCGGCCCACATCGCGCCGGACCAACTGCATGCCATCCGTCATACCTTAAACCAGGAGCTGGTGCTTGGCTCGGGCGCATTCAAACAACAGGTCGAGAACATGCTCAACCGGCAAACAGAGGAAAAACCCAGGGGACGACCACGGAAAGCATGTGGCACCGGGGAATATTAGAGAAAAATGTGCTCTGACACCCTTTTCGCAAGCGTGTACCATCGTGGTCATTCGAATGAATAATGGAATTACGCTATGGCTGGCACGCGCCTCAAACTGCTCGTATACGGCCTCGGCGCCGTCGTTGTCATCGCCGCCCTGATTGCCTGGCTTGGCCGCGCAAAACCCGTGGCGGTGATTGTCAAGTCGGTTGACCGGGGACTGGTACAGGACACAATTGCGAATACCCGCGCCGGCACCATCAAGGCCTGCAACCGGGCGGGTATTTCACCTTCCATTGGCGGCCAGATCGCCAAACTGCCGGTGGAAGTCGGCGATCACGTCGAACCGGGTCAGCTGCTGCTGGAGTTATGGAACGCCGACCTGCTCGCGGAAGTCGCCCTGGCGCGCAGTGAAGCAAAAGCGTCCGAGGCGCTCGGTCGCCAGTCCTGCGTGCTTGCGGACGTCGCCGCCCGCGACGCCGAGCGTCTGCGCACGCTGCGCAAGAAGGGCCTGGCCACCGAGGGAGACGCCGACAAGGCCGACGGTGACAAGCGTGCCCAGGCGGCGGCCTGTGAGGCGGCCCGCGCCAGGACCGAGGTCAGCCAGTCGCGCCTGGATGTGGCGCTGGCATCGCTGGACCGCACCCGGCTGACCGCGCCGTTCGCCGGCATCGTTGCGGAAATCAACGGTGAAGTCGGCGAGTTCGTCACGCCCTCGCCGGTCGGCATCCCGACACCGCCCGCCATCGACCTGGTGGACATCAACTGCCTGTATGCGTCGGCGCCGATCGATGAAGTCGATGCGCCGGGCATCCGCGTGGACATGCCGGCAAAAATTTCTCTGGACGCTTTTCCCAAGCGGAAATTCGACGGCAAGGTACGCCGCGTCGCGCCTTACGTGCGGGAGGTTGAGAAACAGGCGCGCACCGTGGATGTAGAGGTGGACTTCGCGGATCCTGAGGACACCCGCAAGATGCTGCCCGGCTACAGCGCGGACATCGAGGTGATCCTCGACGAGCGGAAGAATGTGGTGCGCGTGCCTACCGAAGCGATTCTGGAAGGCAACAAGGTCCTGGTGTTCAGCGCTGACGGTCTGCTGGAGGAGCGCGAGATCGAAACCGGCCTGAGCAACTGGGAGTTCACCGAGGTGCTGAAAGGCCTGAAGGCCGGCGACAAAGTTGTCGTCTCGGTCGATCGGGACGGCGTCGAAAACGGTGCGCGCGCAGAGATCGAAACCACGACCAGCGGCGATGATTGACCTGCAGCAGATCCACCGCAACTTCCAGGTCGGCGACCAGGTTGTCCACGCCCTCGACGACATCGATCTGCATATCGCGGCCGGCGAATATGTTTCCATCATGGGACCTTCCGGCTCGGGCAAATCCACCCTGCTGAACCTGATCGGTCTGCTGGACCGCGCCAGCAGCGGCCGCTATCTGCTCGATGGCGAGGACGTCACGACGCTCAGCGATATCGAACAGGCCGCAACCCGCAACCGCCGGATCGGTTTTGTGTTCCAGGCCTTTCACCTGGTGCCACGCCTGACAGCGGCGGAAAACGTGGAACTGCCGCTGGTTCTGGCCGCCATGCCCGTGGAACAGCGCAAGCCACGGGTCGCCAGGACGCTGGAATCGCTGGGCCTCAGCGACCGCGCCCATCACAAGCCGGAGCAGCTCTCCGGGGGACAGCGCCAGCGCGTCGCCATTGCACGCGCCACGGTAACCGAACCCGCGGTGTTGCTGGCCGATGAACCGACCGGCAACCTCGATCACAAGTCCGGCGACGATGTCATCAACATTCTCGAGTCGCTGAACACACGGGGCATTACCCTGATTGTGGTCACGCACGACCCGGAAATCGGTGGCCGTGCGCGGCGCCGCCTGGAGATGCGCGACGGGCAGATTGAAACCGACTCCGCCACGGAGAGCCAGGGTGCATAACCGGGACGTTGCCCGCTTTGCCCTGGGCGCGCTGCGCGGCTACCCCGGGCGCACCACGCTGATGCTGATCGCCATGGCGATCGGTGTCGCCGCCGTCGTTGTGCTGACCTCGCTCGGCGAGGGCGCACGGCGCTACGTCAGCGACGAGTTCTCGTCGCTCGGCACCAACCTGATTATCGTTATACCCGGCCGTTCCGAGACCGCCGGCGTCAACCCTACCACCTTGATGGGGGAGACACCGCGCGACCTGACGCTCGACGACGCCCTCGCCCTCACCCGCAGCTACAGCGTGCGCCGCATCGCCCCGCTGAACGTGGGTTCCACCGACGTCAACTGGCACGGAAAACAACGCGAAGTGACCGTTATCGGCACCAATCACCAAATGCTGGCGATACGGCACTGGGAACTGTCGCAGGGGAAATTCCTGCCCGACTCGGACCTGGACGTGGCCACACCGGTATGCGTCATCGGCAGCAAGATACGCTCGGAACTGTTCGGCGCGAAACGCGCTATCGGCGAATGGCTGCGTCTTGGCGACCGGCGTTTTCGCGTCATCGGCGTCATGGGTTCCGCGGGACGATCCATCGGTGTCGACGTGCAGGAAACCATCATGATACCGGTTGCGTCGGCACAGCAGCTGTTCAATACGCCGTCATTGTTCCGGATCCTGGTGGAGGCCAAGAGCCGCGCGGCCATCGAACCGGTCAAGCAGTTCATTGTCGATACACTGCAGGAACGACACCAGGGTGAAAAGGATGTGACCGTGATCACCCAGGACGCCGTGCTCGCCACCTTCGACCGCATTTTCTCGGCGCTCACCTATGCGGTCGGCGGTATCGCGGCTATCAGCCTGTTTGTGGCCGGTATCCTGATCATGAATGTCATGCTGGTGGCCGTATCCCAGCGCACCGCCGAAATCGGCCTGCTCAAGGCGCTGGGTGCCGCTCCGAAGCAAATCGTGGTGCTGTTCCTGAGCGAAGCCTTTCTGCTGTCGCTACTCGGCACCGGCGCTGGCCTGGTGCTGGGTGAATTCGCGAGCCTGCTGATCCGCAAGGCGTTCCCGGTACTGCCGGCCCAGGCGCCGCTATGGGCGGTGTTGACCGCGATACTGGTCGCCTTGCTCACCGGCCTGCTGTTCAGCCTGCTCCCGGCCCGGCGCGCGGCGCGGCTCGATCCGGTGCTGGCGTTGTCGCGCAGGTAAGCCATGCTGCTGCGCGATTTTCTCAGGCTGACCGGTGGTTCCCTGATCGCGCACCGCCTGCGCACCTTCCTGACCACGCTCGGCATCGCGGTCGGCATCGCCGCGGTTATGCTGCTGACCTCCATCGGTGAAGGTATCCACCAGTTCGTGCTGTCTGAATTCACCCAGTTCGGCACCACTATCGTCGGCATAAACCCCGGCCGCACCACCACCCACGGTGCATCGACCGGTGTGTTCGGCACAGTGCGCCCACTGACCATCGAAGACGCCCAGGCTCTCAAACGGCTGTCTTTCGCTCGCGCGGTGGTCCCTTTCGTACAGGGCAATGCCGAAGTGGAGGCCGGCAACCGGCGTCGGCGTACCAGCATCTACGGTGCCGGGCCGGAGATGCCCGAGGCCTTCAGCATGTACGTACAGTCCGGGCGTTTCCTGCCGCACGACGATCCCACCGCGCCGCGCGCCCTGGCCGTGCTGGGCAGCAAACTACGTCAGGAACTGTTCGGCGACCGCAACCCGCTGGGCCAGCGCATCCGCGTCGGCGGCAACCGCTACCGCGTGATCGGCGTGATGGAACCCAAGGGCACCGTGCTGGGATTCGACCTCGACGACACCGTCTACATCCCGGCCGCGCGCGGGCTGGAGCTGTTCAATCGGAACTCGCTGTTCGAAATCGATCTGCTCTACAAAAAGACGGTAAAAGCCGATACGGTCGTCGCAGGCATCAAGAAGCTGCTTATCGCCCGACACGGGCGCGAAGACTTTACCGTCACCACCCAGGAACAGATGCTGGACGTGCTCGGCTCGATCCTCAACATCCTGACATTCGCCGTCGGGGCCATCGGCGGTATTTCGCTGCTGGTGGGCGCCATCGGCATCGTCACCATCATGACCATTGCGGTCAATGAGCGCACCAGCGAGATAGGCCTGATTCGCGCCCTCGGTGCGCGGCGCAGCCAGGTGCTCAGCCTGTTCCTCGGCGAGGCCATTGTGCTCGCCGCGGTGGGCGGAATCGCCGGCCTGTTTCTAGGCGTGGGCATCGCCAATCTGCTGCACCTGGCATTACCGGCGCTGCCTGTACATACCCCCTGGATTTTTGTTGTCGCGGCAGAAGCCGTGGCCGTGCTGATCGGTCTCCTCGCCGGCGTGCTGCCAGCGCAGCGCGCCGCCCGCCTTGACCCCGTGGAGGCATTGCGCGCGGAATAGCCGGCATCAGCGCCTCGCCCTGGCCGGTGCGAGGTGCGCCGGGATGTTCATTAATTGCGCGCGGTGGGCGCCGAATGCCTGTGGCTGCAGGTATTGCAGGATTTCCCCGCTGTCGGTATTGAAGACAAGGTCGAGTCCCTCGTCGGGATAGAGCAGGTGCTTCTGCCGCTCGCTGACCTGGATGACCTCGGCGGGGGAGCCAAACCGGTTCTGCACGATGGCCTCGTCAAGATCGATGCTGGGAAGGAACGTGATTACCCTGACCGGCGCCTGGTAGGCGGCCGGGAGGTCGTCGGGATGCAGGTGGTAGCGGCGCGTTCCGCCGTCATGGAACCCCCGCTCGCGCATGGCTTCGAGCGCGTCCGTGCGGATGTCCAGCACCAGGATCAGTTTGCCTGTGATCGGACCGGCCGAGTAGTGGCCGTAATAGGCCTCCAGGCTGCCTGATTCGCCCGGTGCCGCGATGATCGCAAGATCCATGTCATCGCCCAGCAATTCGATGGCTTCGCCAAGCGTGGTCTGCCCGGGCGTGATGCCGAACACCTGCGTATCCCCGTTTTCCAGCTTGTCTATCTGCCAGGGCAGGCCGGTCACGGGATCGTCGCTGGCCTGTTTGTCGCGATCGTGGAATATCAAACCGGCTGCCGCCAGGATCACGATAAACAGGGCGAGAAAATATTTCATAGTGCGGAGTGGTTCCTGGTTCATGGCGGTGGTGCAGGGTGCCCAGAGTATAGCGAATTCGTTGGTTGGGTCCGCCGGTTTCTGCAGGCAGGAGAAATGGGCAAGGGTTTCGGATCCCCTGCAGTGCGAGCGCCGCCCCGGCAGGGGCTGTTCGGCTGAGCCGGATTACCCAACGATGCCCCCCGCGCTGTGGTGTCAGCGACGCGGCAACGGTGGCGGCTGGCCAGAGGGTCGTCGGTCGCGGGGACAAGTGCGCGAGCAGACCGGTTGTTGGGTGGATTCGGGCACCGGAATGGGGCCTTGAGGCCGTCCGCCGGTAAGCGCGAACGCCTGCCGCAGGTTCAGAGGCGGGGGAGGAGCGAGTGCTGTCGGAGGAAAAGACCGTTTATACTGCCTGTACGCGAATGGCGCTTACTTGAGGGATATCGTTCTTATATTTAAAGAAACAATAGCCATGGAATCCACGGAAAACACAGAAATTATCTGTGAATATTCCGTGTTTTTCCGTGTGCTTCCGTGGCCATTTATTTTTTTATAATGACGATATCCCTCAAGTAAGCGCCATTCGTGTCTGACCCCATTGATGCACATTTCACCACCAGAGTACAACAAACCGAAAAGAGCACAGCACAATGACCAATACACGCGAAGAAGTTCTCGCGAATATGGGAATCATCAATCTCGATCAGATTCACTGGGGCTTGTCCAGCGCGCAGCTCTACGAGGCGGCCATTCGCCGCTACGAAGGGCACCTGGCGCACCTCGGTCCACTGGTCACGCGCACGGGTTCCTTTACCGGTCGCGCGCCGAACGACAAATTCATCGTCGATGAACCCGGTTCGCACGACAAGGTCTGGTGGGGCAAGGTCAACAAGGCCATGTCTGTAGAGCAATTCGATGCCCTGTACCGGAAAGTCTGCGTATTTCTCGAAGGCCAGGAAGTATTCGTGCAGGATCTGGTCGTGGGCGCGGACCCGGAACACGAGATGCCGATCCGGGTGATCAGCCAGATGGCCTGGCATTCGCTGTTCGCGCGCAACATGTTCATCCGCCCGGAAAACCTCGGTCGCAAGAAACCGCGATACGAAACCGAATTCACCGTGGTTCATGTGCCGCATTTTCATGCCCAGCCGGTAATCGACGGTACGAACTCCAGCGCCTTCATCGTGGTGAATTTCGCCCGCCGGCTGGTGTTGGTCGGCGGCACCCAGTACGCCGGTGAAATCAAGAAATCGATTTTTTCGGTGATGAACTATCTGTTGCCGCAGAATGACGTGCTGACCATGCACGCCGCCGCCAACGCAAATGACGCAGGCGCCGCCGCGATATTTTTCGGGCTGTCCGGCACCGGAAAAACCACGCTGTCGGCCGATCCGGAGCGCAAGCTGATCGGCGACGATGAACACGGCTGGGGCGAACACGGTGTTTTCAACCTGGAGGGGGGATGCTACGCGAAGATCATCAAACTGTCGCAGGAACACGAACCGCTGATTTACGATACCACGCGACGCTTCGGCACCATCCTCGAAAACGTGGGCATGGATTTTCGCGATCGCAAGCTGGGCCTGGATGACGACCGCCTCACCGAAAACACGCGAGCGTCCTACCCGATCACGCACATTCCCAATGCGATCTATCCGGGGATCGCTGGTCACCCCCGGGATATCGTGATGCTGACCTGCGATGCCTTCGGCGTATTGCCGCCGATTGCCAGGCTGACACCGGAACTGGCCAGGTATCATTTCCTGTCGGGCTACACCGCCAAGGTCGCCGGCACCGAAGCCGGTATCACCGAACCGCAACTGACCTTCAGCGCCTGCTTCGGTGCGCCGTTCATGTCGCTGCACCCGAGCGTCTACAGCAAACTGCTGGGGCGCAAGCTGCGCGAGCACGATGTGCGCTGCTGGCTGATCAACACCGGCTGGTCCGGTGGCCCGTACGGTGTCGGCGAGCGCATGGACATTCATCACACACGCGCCCTGCTCAGGGCCGCGCTGAACGGTGTGCTGGACGATGTGCCGATGACCGAAGACCCGATCTTTCGCATACTTGTACCTGAACACTGCCCAGGTGTTCCCGACGAGGTGCTACAACCCATCAATACCTGGGCCGACAAGGAAGCATACCGGGCCAAGGCATTGGAACTGGCGCATGCCTTTCACGAGAACTTCAAACAGTTCGAAGACTATGCGGCCGATGAAGTGAAGGCCGTGGCGCCGGGATTGAGTTACGCATAAACACGGAATTGAAGTGACGAAGCTACAGGGATGCGCGATGTAAGTAACAATCAATGCTTCTTCCCGCTAACAATGGTGTGAAGAAGCAAGTCAAAGCGTGCCTGGTGCATAATCGCCATACATCACAGCAAACACCGCGCGCGGGTAGTCGTTCGGGAAGGATAAGTTGTGGCCAACGGCTGGAAATGGCTGAATTCGCGATGGCGCATCGATTAGAACTCGTATTCGATCTGTACTCTGAAGGTATTGTCCGGGGCAGCCCTGGATGTTCCTGCCAGCCAGGCAGCGTTGTACCTGATAGCCTGGTGACCACCGACAGGTAATTTGCCAAAGATCGCTGGTCCTAGCCGTTGTGAAGTCTTGTCATAACTCTCCCAATGATTCCAGTCACCCATATCGCCGAATCCCTGCAACCCGTATTCAAATTGCGGTAGCCAGCGATACTTCGCCTGCCATTGGTAGAGAAATTCAGTGGCGCTGCTGGATTCTGCCTGGTAGTGGCGTTCGAGAAGTGCATTGGCATTGATTTGGAGTTTGCCGAACTCCGTCTGGAATAGTCCGCCGTATTTGACTTCCCAGCCTTCCGAATGATCCTGTGGGCGTTCGATTTCAAGTAGCAAACCGGCATCCACGGGGTACTTGCCGGTTTCGGTGAGCTGCAGCTTGTTCTCCCACTCGACGGCGTCATATTTCGCATTATCGTTGTTTTCCTGTTTGCCCTTGACGTACAGCTCGGTGAACCACCATTCGGTGGCGCCATATCCGAGGCCTATACTGGCGGCCGAGTCATCGGGTTCCCCGCTTTTCTGTGCAGTTCCGAATTTAAAGTCAATTTCCTTTTCGCCGTATTCGACGGTAGGCGTATAGACGTAGTCTGCAGGACCGGCGTGGGCAAACACGGGGCTCAGCAGTGCCCCTGCAACCAGAATCGGTGCATAGGTTTTCATGGGAACTCCAGTTTAACCAGTGGTGAAAGTCGGAGGAGGCGGACGGAAGAAACGCATTCCGGTCAGAATCAGGATCAATGTCGCCGAGTAAAAAACGACTTGAATTCCGGAAGGCATGGCATCATAGCCAATAAGGGTGTGAAGAAAACGCCCTAAGAGCGAGCTATTGTCGAGCCATCGGGAACTGTTCCACAGCGGATTGGCAAGACTGGGAATCAGGTCGGCCTGAACCAGGAAGCGGGCGGCCTGGCTGGCCATGGCTGCGGCTAGCAGGAGAATCAGGCCACTTGTTGCAGCAAAGAACAGACGTGCAGGAATAGTCAGAAATCCTGCATAAAGGCCATATCCAGCGAGAGCCCCGGCAATAAGTCCAATCGCGCCCCCGCCAATAACACTGGCAAAACTCTGCTCGCTACCAGCCAGGAGACCATAGAGGAAGAGCACTGTCTCGGATCCTTCACGGAGTATTGCAAGTGCGATCACGAGTGCCAACGCAGACATTTCACGCCCGCCCGATGCAACATCGTTTCCCAATTGCCTGGCGTTGCGGGCCAACTGTACCCCGTGACGAGCCATCCAGATGTTGTGCCATGCGAGCATCACGGTCGCCACCCCGAGGATAGCCGCATTGAACAACTCCTGGCCAACGCCCTCGGCAAGTTCGGCAATCTGGTTAGTCAAGGATGCAACGATTACCGAACCAAGCAACCCTGCCGCGATCCCTGCAAGCAGCCAGATGTTGCGACCAGGCAGATTACGCGTTGCAGCCGCGATGATCCCGATAATCAATGCGGCTTCAAGGACCTCACGGAATACAATAATCGCTGATCCCAACATCAGGGCTTACTCCGCAACAATGGTTCCACGCGCTGTTTTCTCGTGGAATTCACCAAAGAACGGATAGCGCCCGGGACTGAGAGGGCCGATGTAGATAGTTACCTTTGCACCAGCTGCGGCAACCTTTTCCCGGTTGAGTTCATAGCTCTCAAACTCTTCCGGTGTGCTGTCCTGGTTGTGCACCATTAACCTGACCTTCTTACCGGCGGGAATCCGAACTTCTTCCGGCTCAAAGCGGTGGTCCCGGATAATCAACATCGCTTCGTTATCAACGGCGTACGCGGTTAATGAATAAAGTGAAAGCAGGATAATCAGGGTCTTCATGCAGGGCTCCTTTTAACGAAATGATAATGATTCGCATTCATATCGTCAAGTGCCTTTGACCATTTATTTGTGATTACGCCGCATTTGCCAGATTCTGCACAGGCGCAAGGCGCACATCTGAGCAATTCACCGAAAGTGAGCATGTTCGGAAACGGCAACTGGATAGGGACAGGTATAAGGCTGGATTTTTGTAAGCGGGGCTTTATGCTATGCGACACGATGAATTAACTACAATTCGGGGTGGCTATGAAATGCATTAAAGGGCTTCTCTTGCTGGCGGTGATTGCGTTCATTGCCGGCGTGGTCGTGATGTTCACCGGGGTCATCAACGTTGCCGCCACGGACCCGCACCATCCGGTAACGCGTTTCATCCTGAGTACTACCATGGATAATTCGGTGCGCGTGCACGCCAAGGGAATTACCGCACCGGCCCTGGATGACCCCCGGATGATTATGGAAGGATTCCGGCACTACCGTGAAATGTGTGTGGGCTGCCATCTTGCACCGGGCATCGACTCGACTGAAATCAGCGAAGGTTTGATGCCGCGGCCACCCAAGCTACAGGAGGCGGTGGAAGAGTGGACGCCCGAGGAGCTTTTTTGGGTGACCAGGAACGGCGTGAAGATGACCGGCATGCCCGCCTGGGGTCCGACCCACAGCGATGCCAGGATCTGGGCTATTGTGGCGTTTCTCGAAAAACTGCCGCACCTGAGCGCAGCGGAATACCAGAAAATGGACCGCATGGCCGGGCCAGGGGAGGACGACGAGCATCACCCTGTCGCTTCCGGGGCGGCGCATGATCAGGACCGCGGTGATGCGACAGACCATAATCACGATGCGGATGTTCACGATCCGGATCGCGGTGATCAGCCGGACCATCGGGATTGAAGGGGTCCACTGGAGTAATGGGGTGGCCCCGGTGCCGAGAAGAATTACAGGGCATCCGACGCGGCGCGGAGCTTTGAAATTTCGATAAATCCCTTCGAACAATCAGCGCCCCGGTCGCCTGAAATTCTTGCGCGCGCGCTCAACGTTGATTCTGATCACGCAGTCCTCAACATGATCGTTGATCAGCCCCATTGCTTGCATAAAAGCATACACGGTAGTGGGTCCGACGAATTTCCAGCCTTGCTTTTTCAGATCCTTCGACAAGGTGAGTGAATCTGCAGACGTCGACGCGGTTTGCGCCTTTTCGAGTTGCTTCGGGTCCGGTTCGTAACGCCAGATGAAGGCTGCCAACGAACCTTCCTGTTTGACGAGTTCCTGCGCCCGCCGTGCATTATTGATCACTGCCTCGATCTTGCCCCGATGGCGGACGATGCCTTCGTCCTTGAGCAATCGATCCACGTCGCGCTGGGTGAAGCGCGCTATCCTGTCGAAATCGAAATCGTGGAATGCAGCGCGGAAGTTTTCGCGCTTGGCCAGGATGGTGCGCCAGCTCAACCCGGACTGGAAGCCCTCCAGGCTCAATTTCTCGAACAAGCGATGATCGTCACTGACCGGGAAACCCCATTCGGTATCGTGATAGGCCAGAAACTCCGGTGCGGCGCTGCACCATTGGCAGCGGTGTTTGTCGTCGGGGCCCTTTATTGTCTTGCTCATGTGTTGTCCTTGTTGAAAAATTGCAGGGGACAGGAATATCGATCAGTCGATAAGAACCGTTAGCTGGTGCTTATGTCGTCGTGCCGGCACGCGACCGTGGTGCCGGGTTCCGCGGTGTGGCTGCTGTTTGTGAGCGGTTTCGTCAAGCCGCTGATGTATGGCGCAGCCGCCCTTGTAACTCTTGCCCAGGGCCGTGGATCACGCCATATCTCAAGTACCCGGGCCCGGTCATGGCGAATCATGTCCTGCGTGGTGTAAGCCGCTTCTCACTGTAATGGAATTCCTCATATTGGCCAAATGGGCGGTGTTTATGCCGCCCGATTACTTTTCAAGCGAGGCAAAAAAGCCCACTATGGTCAAACAACAGGTGAATAGGGGGTGTCCAAATGAAGATCGTTATTCTTTCACGGAACAGAAAATTATATTCCACAAAACGCCTGATCGAGGCAGCCGAATCACGCGGTCATGAGACACGTGTGCTGGATGTCCTGCGTTGCTATATGAATATCACCTCGCATAAACCGGAGGTGCGCTACAAGGGCGAGGTGATTACCGGCGTTGACGCGGTGATACCGCGTATCGGCGCTTCAGTCACTTTCTATGGCACTGCTGTGCTGCGCCAGTTCGAGATGATGGGAGTGTATCCCCTGAATGAATCGGTGGGGATTACTCGCAGCCGCGACAAATTACGTTCCCTGCAATTGTTGGCGCGCAAGGGTATCGGGTTGCCGGTGACCGGCTTTGCTCACAAGCCTGATGATGTTGATGATCTGATTAATATCGTCGGTGGCGCACCGCTGGTGATCAAGCTGCTCGAAGGGACGCAGGGCATCGGTGTCGTCCTTGCTGAAACTCAAAAGGCCGCGGAAAGTGTCATCGAGGCATTCATGGGGCTGCGTGCTAATATCCTCACGCAGGAATTCATCAAGGAGGCGGGCGGTGCCGACATCCGCTGTCTCGTCGTTGACGACAAGGTCGTGGCGGCGATGAAACGTCAGGGCCAGGAGGGTGAGTTCCGTTCGAACCTGCATCGTGGCGGTTCGGCCAGCCTGATCCGGATTTCGCCGGAGGAGCGGGTGGCGGCAGTGAGGGCGGCCAATACCCTGGGGCTGAATGTGGCTGGCGTCGATTTGCTGCGGTCCAATCATGGCCCGGTCGTAATGGAGGTAAATTCGTCGCCAGGACTGCAAGGTATTGAAGGTGCTACCGGGAAAGATATCGCCGGCCTGATCATTCAATTTATCGAAAAGCGGCTGGCGGAAACGGCCGGCAAGCGAAGCCGGTCGCGAACCCGCGGAAAAGGCTGATCGATGCCGAATCAGGAATTTTCCATTAATGGTCAGCAGATATCGCCGGGTACGCGCATGACCATAGATCTCCCGGTGCCAAAGCTATATACACACACAGAGACGACGATGCCGGTGCATGTCGTGCGGGGCCGGAAAGACGGCCCGCGCCTGTTTGTTTGTGCCGCGATCCATGGTGATGAGATCAATGGCATCGAGATTATCCGCCGCCTGTTGAAATATGGCGGGTTGAAGCGATTGGCCGGAACCCTGGTGGCCGTGCCGATAGTCAATGTATATGGCGTTATTCATCATTCCCGCTATTTGCCCGATCGCCGTGATCTTAACCGTTCCTTCCCCGGTTCCGAGAGCGGTTCGTTAGCCGCACGACTGGCGTATTTATTCATGCAGCAGATCGTCAGTCAGTGCACGCATGGCATCGATCTGCATACCGGTGCCGTACATCGTGTCAATCTGCCACACATCAGGGCCAATCTTGACCATCCGGAAACCGAGCGGATGGCACGTGTCTTCGGTGTGCCGGTTTTGCTTAATTCAAGCTTCCGTGACGGTTCCTTGCGGCAATCGGCCGATGAGGCGGGCATACCGATATTGTTATACGAGGCGGGCGAGGCGTTGCGTTTCGACGAATTGTATATTCGCGCCGGTGTCGAAGGAATCAAGAATGTGATGCGTGAGCTTGGGATGTTGCCGCTAACAAAGCGCTGGCAAGAAAAATTGGTCGAGCCGTTTGTGGCCCATTCCAGTGCCTGGATCAGGGCGCCGGAAAGCGGCATGTTGAGGACGCTGATCGCATTGGGCGCGCATGTGCAGAAAAACGATTTGCTAGGTATGATCAGCGATCCTTTTGGCGAAACCGAATTCGAAGTCAGGGCGCAAATCAACGGTGTTGTCATCGGACGGACACATCTGCCATTGGTCAATGAAGGAGATGCCTTGTTCCACATTGCGCGTTTCGGCAAGGAGGGGAAGTTCGTGGCTAAACATGTCGAGGATTTCAATATGGAACATCAGGCCGTGATCGAAAGCGCCAGCGAACCACCGATCATCTGACAGGCTCGTATTGAGGACGGTTATTTCATCGTCGGTTTGCCGAGCAAGTAGGATTTATCCGGATTGACCGAGAAGCGATGGTTCATTGCGGCTCGCCCGATCAGCATGCGAAAGCGCATCGTTTCGCGGTTGGTGAGTGTAATTTCAATGGGCCAGCGGTTAAGGCCGAATTGCACCGCAGTGACGATGACCAGGCGTTTTTCCCTATGGCCGCCGGAATCGGTAACCCAGCGTTCGTCGATGATATCGGCTGTACAGTACTGTTCTATGTCGATGCGGTTCTGATAGGGGTGGATGCCAAAGCGTACCCTGGTTTGGCCGCCAACGGCCACCGTTTCGATAGAGAAGGTATGCAAGGCGGATGTGCGTGCTCCGGTATCGATCTTGGCCTTGATACGGGCGATCTTCAGTTCCGGTAAAGCCAGCCATTCTCGCCACCCGATGATTTGCCGTTTCATGGCCCCGTTTTATACATTAAAAAAGAATTGCTCACAAACGGAGAAAGCTGTGTATGGCGAATTGTTAGTCATGCTGCTACGGGCAGCATCCCCGTCTTGCCGCACGTGACGCAGGCATGACCATTCCTGCTGCACATGACACGACGCCCGGGTTTGCCGCAGATTGTGGAATCAACGGTTTTGAGTTGCACGCTGTTGCCAATAAGCCCAACCTTAGGGACAGCTGCACTGATCAGGCAGGGAGTCGATGCCCAAGAACGGGCACGGGCTTTCAGCACGAAGTCGTATGAAATTTCCTGCAAGCATTGGAAAACCAACTTGCAAATAAAAGTAGTTCTTTCGAAAGGGTTGGATAGCTGGTTGAGTGTTCGGCCACGACGTTTTTGTACAGCAGGGAGAAGAAATACAGGAACGCACAGGACAGCGCGGCGACCTCTTCCTGCCTCACGTTGACGACGTGCCGCAGCCGCTCCGCCAGCCGATCACCCGCGTGTTTTGTTGATGGTATTGCCGGCATCCCCTGTCTATGGCGAATGACTACTCAGGCTGCGACGAGCAGCTGGTATAGACCAGCAGTGTGGTTTCCACTGGAATCGACCGAGGTCGGTGTAGTGGGTGCGGTGGTTTTCTGGCGGCACAATGACCGAAACCTCTGTAATGCCAATAACCTGACGCATGCGTTCATTATCTCTAGCACCCAACGCGATACAAAAAATAACTAAATAAACAGTATGTTAGTGTTTTTTGCTGCCTGCTGAAACCGCAATCAGCGGGATGGTACGCATATTGCCTTACGTCATAGTGCGAATGAACCGTAGTGAGCAACGACGCGCATTCTGGAGATACAGAACTATGGCTATTACACACAGTCTCTGGCTACCGGCGTTTGCAATGGCTGCCTCTGCGCTCGCCACACACTTTCACATCTCCAGGGATACCCGCAGGATCGGCGATGACGTGGAGTGGGAGAGGGATACATTAATTGCATCCGTTCCCCTTCAGCCGGGCTGCACCCTGCCGGGATGCGTCCGGGAAAACACGCCGACTGCGACCACGCCGCCAGTGGCGAAGGCTCCTGTCGGGACGGACGAGGCCATTGATATCTGGGAGCGGCTGCGCACCGGGTTCACCCTCCCGCTAAAGGCTGCGCCGTCCGTGCAAGCTCAAATCGATCACTTCCGTAACCACCCCCGTGATATCGAGCAAATATTACAGCGCGGTCAACCCTACCTGTCTTATATCCTCAGTCGCGTGGAGGACCGCGGTTTGCCCACTGAACTCGCGTTGCTGCCGGCCATTGAAAGCGCCTTTGATCCCTTTTCCAGCTCTCCAGCCGGGGCGGCCGGTATCTGGCAGTTTATGCCTGTCACAGCCGAACATGTCGGACTGCGCCAGGACTGGTGGTTTGACGGTCGCCGGGACATCGTCGCAGCAACCGAGGCCGCCCTGGATTATTTGAGCGAGCTCCATCAGAGCTTTGACGGCAATTGGCTCCGGGCATTGGGTGCGTACAACGCTGGCAGGGCACGGGTTAATGAAGCCATACGCCTCAATCGCAGCCGGGGAAAACCGGTCGATTTCTGGCACCTGCCCTTGCCTGAGGAGACCCGGAATTATGTGCCAAAACTGATCGCGCTGCGAGCCATCATCTCCAATCCCGATGCCTACAACATCACACTGCCTGCCTTGGCCAATACCCCGAATTTCACTGTCGTCGATACCGGTGGACAGCTTGATCTGCAGGTCGCAGCAAAGTTGTCCGGAACCTCAGTGGAGGAGTTACAACGCCTCAACCCGGGTCTCATCCGGTCGACTGTTCCGCCCGATAGCCCGCACACCCTGCTCATCCCAAGGAAAAGTGAACGGCACTTCCGCGAACGGCTCGCCCGGCTGCCCGCGGACCGGCGTGTACAGTCGGTGAAGTACCGGGTTCGCTGGGGTGACACATTAAGTACCATCGCACAGAACAGCCGGACGACAGTCACCAGGCTGCGCCAGGTTAATCAACTGGGAAGCGCCCGTATTTTTGCTGGCAAGTTTCTCATTGTGCCACTGGGTGAGCATGATCAGAACGCCAGCGCGGAGTTGCAGACCTCTTGAGGTGCATCTGCTGCCTGCTGTGCGGCGGTTTACCGGGAGCAGGTCAAGAGGAACCGGACGTTCATCTCAAGCCTTGGCTTTTTGTTGAGTGAAGGAAATAAGCGTCGGGACTTGCCGGGCGATCGCATGACTGACGATTCCCGGCAGGATGGCATTGAGGCGCGCGAACAGGCTTTCCGGAAAGCCGATATAAGCTTCATTCTTATTATTTTCGATGGCTCGTACGATCTTTTTCGCCACCCATTGCGGATTGTCCAGGTGCATCAGCCCGAGTTCGGCCATATGGTGTACCACGGGCGGGTTGAACGGCGTTCTCACGGCGCGGGGAGAGACGTGGGTGATGCCGACGCCGCTGCCGGCAAGTTCGCGACGTAACGCCTGGGAGAAACCGCGCAAGGCGAATTTGCTGGCCGAGTAGGCGGCGAAGCAGGGAAAGCCGATGCTGCCGAACATCGAACCTATGTTGACGATGCGCCCGTGACGCCGCTCCATCATCTGCGGCAGTACGGAACGAATCATTTGCATCGGAGCCTCGACATTAATCTGGATCAGGCGCTGTATCATGCCCGGGTCCTGCTCGTCAAAACGGACGAAGTCCATCACGCCGGCGAGATTGATGAGGATATCGATGCCTCCCCATGCCTGTATCATCATGTTGATGGCGCGTTCGCGCTCTTCGGCGCGCGTGAGATCAGCCTGTACTGTGAGAATTTCCGACGGGAAACTTTTTAATTCACACGCCAGACGTTCGGCGTTCTCGTGATTTCTGTCGAGCAGGCACAATCTGGCCTTGCGCGCGGCGAGTTGCGCGCACAATTCCTGGCCGATGCCACCGCCCGCGCCAGTGACGAGGATGCGTTGCGATTCGAGATTCATGAGTGAGACCTTCCTGGAGGCAATGAGTCGCAAGCGACGAGAAGTTGTTTATTGGTGCTCATCATAAACACCGTTTTCACCGCAGAGACGCAAGGGACGCAGAGAAAGTCCATAACGAGAACCATGAAACACTTTGCGCTCTTGGGGGCCTTGGAGTGAGGTTATTTCAATATGGAAGCGGGCAGTGATTCACCTTCTACACCCTCAAAGGCTTTTCTTCGTCTTGTCTTGAATCCTGGCGATAATGACCTGGATCTCCTCGCGGCGTCCCTGATCTGCCAGCGGCCGGTCAGGGCGGGGCGGTGCATGCATGGCTTTGTCGAGGTATGTCAGCGCTTCAGAATAGCGGCTCTTGCGGTACAGGAAGTCGCCGTAAAAATAATTCGGATCGATACCGGTGGGATTGATCGCCAGAGCCTTCTTCAGGAAGATCGCGGCTTTTTTGTCGTCGCCGTAACCCAGGGGCCAGCCAGGCACCTGATAGTAAAGACTGCCGAGACTGGTATAGATGGAACCGTCAAGCGCATCGGGATCGATCTTTTCAGCCTGTTCCAGGAGATCGCGCGCCTCACGCACCATGCTCAGGGCGCCCAGTCCGCCTTTCGCGCCCGCGTGGGTGCTGATAACGATTGCCTTCCATACCAGCGGTTCGGCATGCCCCGGATAACGCGCGATCAGTGCGTCCGCCATTTTCTCCACGTGGGGATAGGCGGCGTCTTGCTGGTCCTTGGGAAGCTGGTAATGGACGTGCGCCCAGGCGTGCTGAATCTCGATAATCCCGTTGTTCAGACCGGCATCCCGGGCGAGCGCCGTGCTGGAGAGCAGACTCAGGAGCAGGATCGATAGCGCGTTTGTGATGCGTTGCATAGGTTAAATCTCCAGTGGCCTCGTTTACCCGGATATGGCGCGGAAAATGTTTCCATACAGGCGATAGAACATGTTCGCGCAGTGGATCACCGTATTCTGGTCTTCATCGTCTGTGATGCGGTTCATAAGGTTCTGGAAGAACTTCATGTGGCCTTGATCCAGAACCCCGTGAGAATCGAGATAGCTGAAGGCATTGTCGGGCAGCTTCAGGTGTTGCTTGATGACTGCGGCCGCCCTGGAGGCGATAGCGGCGCTGGTGCCTTCCAGTACCAGCACCATGCCGAAAAAACCAACGGGGTTGCGTCGCTGAATCACGTCGTAGGCATAGGACACCATCAATTCGGTGTCCGCGAACGGCGTTGCGTCGCGAGCCGCCTTGCGGTCGCCGCCGCAGGCCGTGATGTCGTTCAGAATCCACTCCTCATGGCCGGTTTCTTCCTCGATGTACTCGCCGACGGCCTCGCGCAACCAGGCGTAGTGTTCGGGTAACCGGCAGCCGCAACCCATCAGCAAAGGCACGGTGTGCTTGACGTGATGATAGGCCTGCTCCAGAAAGGTTAAGTAATCCTCCCTGGTGATGTCGCTGTGCAGGGCGCGTTGCAGAATGGGCATCGCGAGGAATTTATCCCGCTCGGTGTCGGTGGCGGCGAGGAGCCGGTCATAGAATGGCATGTTATTACGTTGCCTTGTACAGCCATTCAATCTGTCTGGAATACCTGGCGGCGATGGCCTGACGGTCAGGTACCCCGACACCGTTGGCGAGACCGTTGTGGCTGCAGAAGGGTTCGACGGCGACGATCCAGTCTTTTACCCGCGCATAGTCGGGCAAGGTTTGATTCAAGGCCTCGATGTCCGGTCTGATCCGTGCTCCCGCCGCCGCGTCGCGTGGTACGATCACGGCGATGTTCCAGCTGCGCCCCTCTCCGAATAACGCTGCCTGGGCGATGGCAGGCGTTCCGGTGAGTTCGCTTTCGATCCACTCGGGGGCGAGCTTGCGGCCATGCGCCGTCGCGAACGCGGTTTTCTTGCGCCCGGTAATACGAAGATTGCCGTCGCTGTCGAGGAAACCGATGTCGCCTGTCGCCCATTCATCGAGGCAACGGAAGGGCTGGCCGAGGTAACCGCTGAAGAGATTGCCGCCAACCACAATTTCGCCGTCCGGAGCGATGCGTACCCTGGTATGGGGCAACGGGTGTCCGACGCTGCCGATGCAGTTCTTCCCGGGGACATTCATGCTTACCACAGACGCCGCTTCCGAAAGCCCGTAACCTTCATAGACCGGGAGGCCCAGGGCGCGGGCCCGTTTCAACAGCAGCGGGGAGACGGGCGCACCGCCCACCGCGATAAAACGCAGCGACGACGGCATGCGCACGCCCTGCGTGGCAGCCTCGACCAGTAGTTTCAATAAATGCGGAACCAGAACGGTTACCGTCGGCTGGTAATGATTCAGCGTCGCAATGAGCTGATCGGCGCGCACCCCCGTGGAACCCTGGATTCCACAATCCGGGAGATCGGGCACATAGGCCGCGCTTCCGCTGAAAAGCGGTGTGTATATACCCGCGATATTCGCCAGCAAGGTAGAGAGCGGCAGCAGGGTGAGCGCCTTATCCTGGCCGGAAGCGCCGACGGCGGCACTCAGCGAAGCGGTGACACGCTCCATGGCCGCGCCCGTCAGGCATACTCCCCTCGGCTGTCCAGTGGTGCCCGAGGTGTAGGTGATCCTGGCGGTGGACGGAGGCAAGTCATGGCCTCCCGTCTGTGTGGTGAAGATGCAGGCGAGGGTCTTTCCCGCTACGGTGATTTCCGTCTCCATGAGGGCTTGAACAAGATTCAGCACGCGTGACGGTTGGTCGCTTATGATCAGCTCGATCCCGGCGTCTGCGATCAAGTGCTGTAACTGGCCATCGGAGAAAAACGATGGCATGGGGGTGCATGCGGCACCCCGGTGATGCGCGGCCAGATCCAGGATCGCCCATGGGCACCCGTTGGCGAGCAGAAGCCCGATCCTTTTCACGTGCAGGGCGGAGCCAATCCGCTCGATTTCCTGTTTCAGTTCACGATAGTTAAGGGAAATGTCACCGTCGGCCAGGGCGGTGTGACGGGGGCGCTTCCCGGCGAACCAGGCAATGCGGTCGAGTATCGCTTGCATGAGTTAAACCGCTTCGCGGATGTGCCGGAATTCGTCGAGGCGGATGCGCATGCCCTGGTGCTGCGCTTCCTGCATCAGCGCATGGAGTCTGGGAGTGCCATGCAAGAGATGGGCGACCAGTTTTTTATAACCGGCCTCGATATTTCCGGCATATACCATCGGCCCGGCTTCATAATAGCTGCCCCAGTCGTTGCCGCCGTTCGGCAGACGTTTGGGGTCGGGGGTGGCAATTTGAACGGGTCTCAATCCCAGACGCTGGAAGGCGTTGAACAGGGGTTTGACGGCGGTAAACAACACCCAGCGGTAGCCTGCGGCCTGCAGGAACACCGTCATCGCTGCAATGACCCAGCGCGCTTCGCCCGTGCCGCTGAGGGCCAGATTGCCCACTTCAACCACGTGACGGCGTTCGACGGCTTGATCGAGATGCGTGGTCATTACCTTTTCCACGGGCGTGTCCAGGTACTGTTCGGAGAACAGCGGCTGCGCCACGCCGTTGCGGTAACCGACAACACCGCGAATCCGGCCGCACGTGGTGAAGGCGGTCAGGTTCGGATAGAACACGCGCACCTGCGCACCGTAGGCCTGCCGGAAGGTGTGGTGAATGAAAGCTTCCAGCGGTTTGCGTCCTGTGTCGTGCTGACCGCGGAAGTGGATCCTGACGGGGTCACGCAATTCAGTGAGCAGGGGCTGGACGCCTGCGACGATACAGGGGTTGTGTTCGAGTCCGGCCGTGGTAATCATCCTGGCGCCTTTTGGTTGCTGCCTCACGAGAGGTCTGCTGTCAGGACTATTGCCAGCTTCATGCCAACTTTCTATTGCATTGAAAAATATGAATTAGTTAGAAAGAGGGGCGGGGATTTCCGGCTGCGAAAGTTTGCAGTGCGCAAAAATTGTATGAGGAATTTTGCACTAATTCGAGGCTATCCATAATGAAATACACTCACCGCAAAGCCGCAAAGCCGCAAAGCCGCAAAGCCGCAAAGAGCGCAAAGTCGTTGTGTGTTTTCGTTAAAGGATTTCTCTGCGTTCTTTGCGTCTTTGCGGTGAAAACGGTGTTTATGTACGGACACTAATTCGGCTGGTCGGCATTCCGGGTGTGTGAGCAAAGTTTGGCTAATGCCTCGCGTTGCGAGGGCGCTACGGGAATCGCCAGCACTTCCTTGACCCGTTTGTCGAGACAACACGCGGCGATATAGCCAATGGCGCCGGGCGTCTTTGCAACGAACTGCACCATCGCTTCTTGTGAGCGCAGGACATAGGGGGGCGCAACACCCTGGAAGTAACGCTGGTTCCAGTAGTCCTGAAGCTGTTGCGCGCTTTTGTTGAAGAGGGTTTCTGCCAGGCTGAGGCGCAGGGGATTTTCCGGTGGCAGATTGACGGGGACAAAGGGACGTCCGTTATCATCCAGGAAAATCTTTTTCAGATAGATGTCGCGCAACATTACCCGATTGATCGAATAGTCAGGAGCATCCCTGGCGACGATAATGATGATCTCGTCGCTGGCCGATGCCGGGTCGTTCCACAGCAGTGCCAGCAGAACCATGGCGCATATCGTCAGGTAGCGGTTGTGACCTGTCATGGCCCTAGAAAAGGATCGCCAGCGAGCCTAGCCAGCCGCTGGGTGCCATGATCTCGTTGTGATGGCCGTCGCGATATTCGAGTTTAACCGACACTGCCCTGTGCGGACGGTAGGTGATTCCCACGGTGTCGATGGTGGCGGTAGGTGAAATAGAGGGTGCATGGTATTTTTCATACCGTCCTACAAGGTAAAAGTGCTCGGGAAGAGGCAGTACCGCCTGAACGAAACCGCCGTGTTCATCCGGGTCTGTGGAGCCGAGGCTGTTGCGGTAAACCCATTCCCCGCTGAACTCCATGCGCCTGACTGTCCACAGCGCATCCGCTCCGATGAGTTCCTGGTTGTCCTGCAAGTCAGACAGCTTGAAACGCAGATAGGAGACGCCGATCTGAACGGCATCGTTCATGAAGTGGTAGGCAACCCGGCCGCCCGCCGCCTGCTTGAAGGCATTGTGGGGAGAGGTGCCCGAGGTGTCGTCCTCGAAAGCGAGCTCATTTCTCTGCGTGGGGTCCAGAGGTCCGCTGTCATCGGCGTACAGGCTGTAATCCAGGCTGTTTCCGCCGACATCGACATCGCCATAGAGCATTGCGCCGGTCGCATGCCGCGCAAAGGGCGCGGTGGTGGTCACGGGTCGGTCCGCAGTCCACACCAGCGGATCGGCATGGATTACGTTCCAGCGCCCCACCGGGGTGAGGTATTTGCCGAAGCGTAAATTGATTGCCCTTGTCGCCCGGTAGTCGGCGTACAGACGTTCCAGATCGAGCTCCGTATGACTGGCGGTGACGCCGTCCGGGGAAAACTCCAGGGCGTCACCGAGTTCTATTTCGGAGAACAGTTGCCAGCGGTTGGTGAGCGTTTTACTGACGAACAGGCTGAGGTCACGTGCCGTGAAATTCCAGTCCTGATTCTTCAGGTTGGAGTAATGAAGGCTCAGGTAACCGCCGACGATGAGGTTTTGCTGCGGAAAGTTCAGGCCTTGCCCCAGGCCATAGGCATCGTGGTTCCAGATGCTGTTTTCGTCAGGGAGGGCGGTGGTTGAAAAGCCGGCGATGAGCAGCAGAAATCCCAGTCCTGCGCCGAGTCTCAGTAATGGCATTGCTAGACCACCCTGCACAGAGTCGGGGAGAAAGGCTGGGCGCGACGATGCATGGGAACCTTATATGTAAGGAGTGGATGTAAGCCGTCACCGATTTGCGGGCCATTGCTGCAGGTGACGACGCCCGAAAAATAGCAGGCTTTTGTTAAATAAGATAGACCTGGTGTGCGATGACTGCTGACTGCGTAGAATGACCGCAGGCGAAAACGGATGGCGAATGACAAGAGTGCCGGTGACGATCAACAAAGCTCTGCTGCGGGCCTTTTTTGCGCTGGTCTTTGGCGCCGTTGTACTGATGGGAGCGCTGTCTTTCTATCAGTTCCGCCAGACCCTGCAGGCGGAGATTGCCAACAATTTGCAATTTGGCGCGAATGCGGTGATGCAGCGCATCGATGCCTTCTTTTTTGAGCGTATAGAAAATATCCGTATCTGGCGTCGCCTGGAGGTAATGCAGGACATTCGGGTGAATGACGTCGACAAGCGTTTATCGGTCTTTCTTTCGGATTTGCAAAAGGGGCACGGCCATGTCTATCACCTTCTGTTGTGCACGGACCGGGACGGCAAGGTGGTTGCGTCGAGTGATCCTGCGTGGATCGGGCGCATGAAGGTTCCCGGGGGCGTCTGGCAGAAGATGCCGGGCGCCGGACCAGATGAACCCGTGGTGCTGGAGCCGCTGCAGATCGATGATGCGGCGACGGTGGCCTTGCGCACCACGGTGCCCGATGCGTTTGGCAAGGGACAACTGGGTTATTTCTATGCCGTCATGGGTTGGGAGGAGGTGTGGGATCTGCTGGATGATGCGGTCATGAACAGCGCGCGGGAAGCCTTGCTGCTCGATGCCGCAGGTAGGGTCATCGCCGTCTCTGCTGCATTGCGCCAGCGGCAGGGGATCGACGGACTTGACCTCAAGGGCTGGTACAGGCACAGCCACGGCAAGAACCCCGAGATCCGTGCCGGTGACCTGCTCGGGTACTCCGCGCTGCTGGTGGGCGGCGCCGCGTCGGGCGGATATCAGCATTTCCCCGGTTTCGGCTGGCGCCTGCTCATGGTGGTGCCCACCACCGTTGCCTTCGCGCCGATCTGGCATTTGCTGTTCGCCATGGTGATTTTATTGTTGTTGACGCTGTTGGCGGCGGGATGGCTTTCAACGCGCCTGGCGGCGAGGATCGCCCGGCCCATCATGGGATTAACGGAGTTAACGCGCCGGTATCGCAAAGGGGAACAAAGCAAACCGGTGGACACGCCGGCGACACTGTCCGAGGTGGGTGAACTGACCCGGGCATATACGGATATGATCGGGGCGCTGGAACGGTCGCGCGAGCAGATCGTGCGTGCGGGAAAGCTGGCCGTGGTGGGCGAGATGGCGGCGGTGATGGCGCACGAGGTGCGCACGCCGTTGGGGATTTTGCGTTCTTCCGCGCAGATGCTGGAACGACAGCCTGATCTGGGTGAAAGGGAGCGGGAGCTGACAGGCTTCATCATCAGCGAAACCGATCGTCTCAACCGCCTGGTGAGCATGTTGCTGGAATGCGCCAGTCCCCGGGCTCCGGACTTCAAGCCTCATGATATTCATGCGATCGCCGGACATGTACTGGACTTGCTGGCGTCCAGGGCGGAGGGCAGGGGCGTGCGATTGCAACGGGAACTGACGGCGCAGCACTCCATCCTGGTGTGCGACCGCGAGCAACTGATCCAGGTTTTGCTTAATCTGGTGATCAATGCCTTGCACTTCGTGCCCGCAGGGGGGCGCATCGTCACCGCCACGCGCAACGACAGGGTTCGATCGTGGTCAGTGTCTCCGACGACGGCCCCGGTCTCCCTGCCGAACTGCGGCAGCGGGTATTCGATCCGTTCTTCACCCGGCGCGAAGGCGGCATCGGCCTCGGCCTGACCATCGTGCAGCAGATCGTGCAGGTGCACCATGGTGAAATCTGGATGACGGAAAGCCCGTGGGGCGGGGCCTGCTTTAATATCCGCTTCGATAGCTACGACGAGGGTAACGAGCGCTGATGGAAACACACAGGATTCTGGTGGTCGACGATGAAGTGAAAATGCGCCGCTTGCTGGAAATGTCCCTGAAGAACATGGGGCACGACGTGGTCCAGGCCGCCGACGGTGCGGAGGCGATGGCCTGTTTCGACGAGGCGCCCTTCGATCTGCTGATGACCGACCTCAACATGCCGCGCATGGACGGCATGCAGCTATTGAGAAGTTTGCGGGAGCGGGGCGAGGAGGTGCCGGTGATCGTGCTGACCGCCTTCGGCACCATCGAAACGGCGGTGGAGGCCATGAAGCTGGGGGCCGCCGATTACATTATCCGGCCCTTCGAGATGGATACCGTGGAACTGGCGGTGACGCGTGCGCTCGCCATGGGGGCCATGCAGCGCGAAAACCGTTTCCTGCGCGATGAGGTCGAGCGGGGATGGGGCGAGTTCATCGGGCGCAGCCCGAAGATGCGCGAGCTCTACGAACTCATCCGGCAGGTGGCGCCGGCGCGCAGCAGCGTGTTGATCGTCGGAGAGACCGGTACCGGCAAGGAACTGGTGGCGCGCGCCATCCATCAGGCCTCGGGGCGCGGCGGTTTGTTCGTGCCCATCAATTGCGCGGCGATCCCCGCCGATCTGCTGGAAAGCGAACTGTTCGGCCATCAGAAAGGCGCTTTCACCGGCGCCTACCGCGACCGCATGGGCAAATTCGAACTGTCCAGCGGCGGCACGATCTTCCTCGATGAAGTCACCGAAATGCCGCTGGCTCTACAGGCCAAGCTGCTGCGGGTGCTGCAGGAGGGGACTGTGGAGCGCCTGGGCGCGCAGCGTGCCGTCAAGGTCGATCTGCGTATCGTCGCGGCCACCAACCGCGATCCGCAGCAGGCCGTGGACGACGGCGCAATGCGCCAGGATCTGTTTTTCAGATTGAACGTGGTGCGCGTTGACGTGCCGCCCTTGCGGGAGCGACGCGAGGACATTCAATTGCTCGCCGGGCATTTTCTGCAGAAATACAGCAGCGAACTGGGTCGCCCGGTACCGCGTCTGACCGAGGCGGTGACGCAGAGCCTGCTGGCCTATTCATGGCCGGGAAACGTCCGCGAACTGGAAAATCTCATGGAGCGCGCCAGCGTGCTGTGCCGCGGCACGACGGTCGATCTGCAGCTACTTCCGCCGGATATGACCGCTGCCACCGTCATCCCGTCTTCCGCCCCGTCGGCAGGCGGCGCCGGGGAGTCCGAATCGCTGGTGCTGGAGGAGCAAGTCGCCGCACTGGAGAAACGCTTGATAACGGCTGCGCTGGAGCGTAGCGACGATAACAAATCCGCGGCCTCGCGCCTGCTCGGGGTCAGCGAGCGCACCCTGTGGTACAAGATCAAGAAATACGGTCTGTGATCATGATATGACGTATCGACGAAGTGTCGAGGGTAAGGACACCGTTTGCAGTCCGCACGTCATTACCTGTTGTCGCGTCTTTCCACCGTCTCCTGGGCGGCGGTGATGGGCCGATAGATTTCCACCCGGTTGCCTTCCTCGCGGACCCGGATCAGGGACTCCCACGTCATGCCCGGCGTTCATCGCTAGTTCCCATGCCCGGAATGTCGCCATGAGAAAACACCGCATACTCATTTTCTCGACCTTGCTGGCCACGGCGCTGATCAGCGGCCAGCTTGCCGCCGGGGAGGTTCGCATCGCGGTCGCGGCCAACTTCACCGATGTCACCCGGCAGATCGTCCCGCTGTTCGAGCAGGCCACCGGCCACACCACCCGGATCAGTTACGGTTCTACCGGCATGCTCTTTTCCCAGATCGAGAACGGCGCCCCGTTCGACGTCTTTCTGGCCGCCGACACCCGCCGGCCGATCAAGGCGGAAGCCGAGGGGCTGGCGGTTCCCGGCAGCCGCTTTATTTATGCCAGGGGCAAACTGGTGTTGTGGAGCGCGAAACAAGGCGCCTTCGACGCGGGAGAGTCCTTTCTGAAACAGGGCGAATTTGCGCACGTCGCCATCGCCAACCCGGAAACCGCACCCTACGGACTCGCCGCCCGGCAGGTCATGGAGCACCTGGGGGTCTGGCAGATACTCCAGCCCCGGCTGGTGCGCGGCGACTCCATTGCCCAGACCTTCCAGTTCGTGGCCACCGGCAACGCCGAAATCGGCTTTGTCGCCTGGTCGCAGGTCAAGGCCTGGCAGGGTACACCGGGAACGACCTGGGAAATACCGGCAGACGACTATGACCCCATCAACCAGGCCGCCGTGCTGCTCAAGCGGGGGGGAAATAATCCCGCCGCCCGGGCATTTCTGGCGTTTCTCAAGCGCGATTCCACCCGGGCGGTGATCGAACATTTTGGCTACGGCGTGGAATAATACGTCCGGGGGCGATCCCGCCCCGATCACTTTTGTATCGGAGAAGTCATGGTTTTCGACTGGCAACCTGTCTGGCTGACGCTCATGCTGGCCGGTATCACCACGGTCACCCTGCTGCTGCTGGGCACACCGCTTGCCTGGTGGCTGGCGCGCACCGAGGCATGGTACAAACAGCCGCTGGCTGCGGTGGTGGCCCTGCCGCTGGTGCTGCCACCGACCGTGCTGGGCTTTTACCTGCTGCTGCTGCTCGGGCCAAAGGGACCGGTGGGCGCATTCACCCAGGCCGTCGGCCTCGGCACGCTGCCCTTCACCTTCGGGGGTCTGGTGGTCGCCTCGGTCATCTATTCCCTGCCGTTTGTGGTGCAGCCCTTGCAGAACACCTTCGAGTCTCTGGGCCGCCGCCCGCTGGAGGCGGCGGCGACCCTGCGGGCCTCGCCCCGGGACCGTTTCCTGACCGTGGTGCTCCCCCTGGCGCGGCCCGGCTATCTCACGGCCGCCGTGCTTGCATTCGCCCATACCATGGGCGAATTCGGCGTGGTGTTGATGATCGGCGGCAACATCCCCGGCGAGACCAGAGTGCTGTCGGTGGCAATCTACGATCATGTGGAGACACTGGAATACGCACAGGCGCACGTGCTCTCCGCCGGCATGCTGGTCTTCGCATTCACCATCCTGGTGGCGCTCTTTCTGCTCAACAAACGCTTCGTCCGCCATCATGGGCAGCCTTGAAGTTCGCCTGCAAAACCGCCTGGGAGACTTCAGGCTGGATGTCGACTTTGCCATACCCGCGAAGGGGGTCACCGCACTTTTCGGTCGATCCGGCTCGGGGAAAACCAGCATTCTGCGTGCCGTGGCCGGCCTGGAGCACTCCTCCCGGGGCAGGGTGAGCTTCAATGGCGAGATCTGGCAGGACGCCGGGCGCTTCCTGCCAGCCCATCAGCGGCCGGTGGGTTATGTGTTTCAGGAGGCGAACCTGTTTCCGCATCTCTCGGTCAGGCGCAACCTGGAATATGGCTGGCGGCGGGTCCCGGAAGCACAGCGACGCGTCAGCTTCGCGAGTATTGTGGAACTGCTGGGCATTGGCCCCCTGCTGGAACGGGCCACGCATCGCCTCTCCGGGGGGGAATGTCAGCGGGTGGCCATCGCCCGCGCCTTGCTGACCAGCCCGGACCTGCTGTTGATGGACGAACCCCTCTCCGCGCTGGACCATGAGTCAAAACAGGCGATCATGCCCTACCTGCAGAACCTGCACGACGAGTTCGGTCTGCCCTCGCTCTATGTCTCGCACGACCCCAACGAAGTGGCCCGGCTCGCAGATCATATGGTGCTGCTTGAACAGGGCAGCGTCGTTGCGCAAGGCGCCGCCGCCGACCTGATGACCCGCCTCGACCTGCCGCTGGCAGGCTATGATGACGCCGCTTCCATTCTCGAAGGCAGCGTCTCGACGCATGACCACACCTATCATCTGACCTGGATCGGCATGCACGGCGGACGCATTGCCGTGGCCCGGGATGACCTGCCCATCGGCAAACGCACCCGGGTCGAGATCCTGGCCCGGGATGTGAGCCTGTCCCTGAAGGCGCATTTCGACACCAGCATTATCAACATATTGCCCGCCAGGGTGATCGACACGCATGAAACCAACCCGAGTCACCTGCTCGTGCGTCTCGAACTGGCCGACGGTCAGACCCTGCTTTCCCGCATCACGCGCTGGTCCGGCATGGCCATCGGCCTGCATGAAGGGATGCATCTTTACGCCCAGGTCAAGAGCGTGGCATTGATCGCCTGAGATCCAGGCAGTAACAGTTCTCTACCAGCCCAAAGCGGACCGTGGCGAGCGTTCAGACTTGCGGACCGAGGCAGGCCGGGTAATCAATGCAGACTACGCAGGACGGCGCGCAGTAGGTGTGAATGCCCTCTGCCTGCAACTGTACCGGAAAAACCAGCCGCAGCTGGACGACAAGCACATGGCCGAGGTGTACCGGCGGGCGTTCCGGACCTGCAGCATCGAGTCCGCGGTGCCGGAAACGCCCGAGGCAAGGGATGTGGCCATCGACCGGAGACACCTCGATGCGGCGGTGACCGAGGTGGCGTCGTGCTTTTGTGTAACGCGTGATTGACGGCGTTCGACGGGATTGCCCGGGTCATGCCTTTTTTCCAGCCCGCCAGCGTGCCGGTGTGATATCAGCCCAGCGCTTGAACGCACGGTTGAATGCGCTCACGCCGGAATAATTGAGTGTTTCCGCAATACTGGCGATGGACATCGTAGTTTCTCCAAGCAGCTGCCGGGCGGTGTCATAACGGACAGCATCCAGTTCGATCTGAAAGCTCGTACCTTCCTCGCGAAGCCTGCGGTGCAGGGTGCGCTCATGCATGCAGAGTTGTCCGGCGATGTCGTTAATCGTGCAATTCCCGGACATCAGCATTGTGTGCAACAACCTGCGCGTAACATCGACGATGTTTTCCTGCCGCAGCATATGAAACTCGTTCGCTTCCCGCATCAGGTGGCGATGCAGCAGGGCGTCGGCACTCGAAATCTTGTGATTCATCCAGCGGGTCCGGAACACAATGACGTTTCGATCCATGTCAAATCGCAGGGGTGCCCGATAGAATTGTCTGTGGGCTTTCAGGTCGGGCGGTGGATGCCTTGAGAAGAGCACCTCAGTGGGATTCCATCCCTCACCACACATGCTGCGCATGATATTGCAGGCGATGGCGATCGAGATGTCGTAAATATGGTCGGCCGCCTCCACGTTGGTCTGGTGGATTGCATAACCGAGTCGCGTGAAATTATCCTGAATGTCCAGTACAGGCACCCCGCCCTGGTCATGCAGATCAAGATTTTGCACAAGTGCGTGTAACGCAGTGCCCACATCCGGGGCGTTTAACAGCAGAAATCCGGGGATGCCGAGGGTGGAAGGACGTGCACGCATGCCCACCAGCAACCCGAAATGCGGACATTGAGCGGCATTTGCGCAACGTGCCAGTAACCGACCCGCGGTGGCATAGGGAATCTCGAAGTCGGGATCTTCAACCTGAGCCGTGGTGTAGCCGAAGTGATTGAAAATTTCGTCCGGGTTAACACCAAGTTCACGCGTGACATTCATTATTCCACACAGGGGTCCGACACGGACGGAGCTTTCTCTTCTTCCGGCCGAACGTCGCGGCCTCCTGGTTCTGTTTGATCCGGCGTCCTGCACGAGTTGATCCCCGGGGTGTGACTGTCTGTATTTGGCAAATTTTTGTCTTGATTTGTCAATATCCTCAAGGAACACCATGCTTATAGTAGTCGCCACGATGGTGATAGTCGCTTAATTAACTTACCTTAACTAAAATCTAATAATTAAAATATATGCTCAAGCTGACTGCTGTCCCTGACGGGAATCAACAGGCAGGTCGCGCTTGACGGTACGATGGCACAGCGACGTACGTGTCGACGGGGTGAAATCGCCGGGTTGGACCGCGATCAGTTATGAAGCGGGCCGGGAGGCGCGTGTTTGCTGTCGAGGCAGCGCACGCGCCTGTCGATGAGCAGGAAGGGTTTTTCGTGAACGCAAGGTAAATTTTTTGTGAGGGCATTGTAAATGGGGAGAAACGCCGTAATGAGAAACACAAGGATCGCAAGTCAGGGGGGTGGGCGCCCTGGGGTATGGCCTGCCACGCTGCTGACAGCCGTTCTGATTTCACTTGGCTGGGGATGTGTCCAGTCTCCGCAGGCCAGCGCGGCCGCGGAGGAAAAGGCCCCCGTCGTCGTCACCGGCACGCTCGGATCACCGAGCGCCACGACCACCCTTCCCGGCAATCAGCTGCCTCCGCCCGCGCCGAAGTTCGGCGGCGTGATCAAGGATGACGCACTGCATTCCACACCCTGGTGGCCGCCGACCGTGGTGCCGCCGAAGAACGCACCGAACATCCTGCTGATCATGACCGACGATGCCGGTTTTGCCATCCCGAGCACCTTCGGCGGCGTTATCCCGACACCGACCATGGACCGTATCGCAAAGGAAGGGCTGCGCTACAACCGGATGTTCTCCACCTCCCTGTGTTCGCCGACACGCGCCGCGCAGATCACCGGGCGCAACCATCACTCGGTCGGCTTCGGGGTGATTGCCGAGCAGGCCACCGGCTTCCCTGGCTACGACAGCGTCATCGGCGTGGACAACGCAACCATCGGCCGTATCCTGCGCGACAACGGCTACGCGACCAGCTGGTTCGGGAAGGATCACAACACGCCGACCTACGAGGCCAGCCAGGCCGGGCCCTTCACACAGTGGCCAACGGGCATGGGCTTCGACTACTTCTACGGCTTCGTCGGCGGCGATGCCAACCAGTGGGGTCCGAACCTCTTCCGCAACACCACGCAGATCTATCCCTTCAACGAGCACAAGGGCACGTTGAAGATGGATCGGTCGGATCCAAAGGCAGAGATCTGGCCGGTCACCGGCAAGGAGAGCTCCTGGAATCTGATCACGGCGATGGCGGACGACGCCATCGACTGGATGTACCGGGTTCACCAGACCGCTCCCGACCAGCCGATCTTTCTCTATTACGTGCCCGGCTCCTCGCACGCGCCGCATCACCCGCCGAAGGCGTGGGTGGACAAGATCCACGCGATGCACCTGTTCGATGACGGCTACCAGAAGCTGCGCGAGCGCATCTTCGCGAACCAGAAGAAGCTGGGCGTGATTCCGCCGGACGAAGAACTGACGCCCTGGCCCAAGGACGTCCTGACGCCCTGGGACGAGCTCAGCGACGAGGCCAAGAAGCTCTACATCCGGCAGGTTGAAGTGTTCGCCGCCTACGTGGCTTATAACGACTACGAGATCGGCCGGGTGATCGAGGCTTTCAAGAAAATCGGGCAAGCTGACAACACGCTGATCATCTACCAGAACGGCGACAACGGCACCAGCGCCGAGGGCGGGCCGGAAGGCACCTTCAGCGAGGTCGCGTTCTTCAATGGCGTCCGTCCGCCGGTGGACGTGCAGATGAAGTACTACGACGCCTGGGGCACCGAATACGCCTACAACCACATGTCGGCGGGCTGGTCCTGGGCATTCGACACCCCGTTCGACTGGTTCAAGCAGAACGCCTCCCGGCTCGGCGGCACCAACCAGAACATGGTCATTTCCTGGCCGAAGCGCATCAAGGACAAGGGCGGGCTGCGCGAGCAGTTCATGCATGTCATCGACATCGTGCCCACCCTGCTCGAGGTCACCGGCATCCCCGCGCCGGAATACGTGGACGGCATCAAGCAGAAGCCGATCGAGGGCACCAGCTTCGCCTACACCTTCGACAAAAAGAATGCCAAGGCACCCGTCCCGTCACCATACGCAGTACTTCGAGATGATGGGCCAATGGGCGCTCTATCACGACGGCTGGATACTGAGCACCAAGGTCAACCGGGTGCCGTGGGACGCCTACAGCCCCGCCAACCCGGATCCGCTCAACAACCAGGTGTTCCAGCTCTACAACCTGAACAAGAACTTCAACCAGTCCGAGGACATCGCCGCACAGTATCCGGAAAAGGTCGCAGAGATGCGCAAGATGTTCGTCGAGGAAGCGAAGAAGTACCACGTCTTCCCGCTGGACGCGTCGGTGGGGGCCAGAGTCGCGGCTCCGCGGCCGAGCCTTACCGCCGGCCACAGCGAGTTGGTCTATACCCACCCGATGACCGGCGTTCCGCAGGGCGATGCGCCGTACCTGCTCGACACCTCCTACAGCCTCACGGCGGATATCACGGTGCCGGAAGGCGGCGCCGAGGGCATGATCGCCACCTCCGGCGGGCGTTTCGCGGGCTGGGGTTTTTATCTGCTCAAAGGCAAGCCGGTGTTCAACTGGAACCTGCTTAACCTCGAATGGGTCAAGTGGGAGGCTCCGGAGGCGCTCGCGCCCGGCGAACACACCATTGAGTTCGATTTCAAGTATGACGGCCTCGGCGTCGGCACCATGGAGTACAACAACTTCTCCGGCATCGGCAAGGGCGGTCTCGGCACGCTGAAAGTGGATGGCAAGATGGTTGCCACGAAGCGGATGGAGAAGACGATCCCGATCATTCTCCAGTGGGATGAAAGCTTCGACATCGGCTCGGACACCATCACCGGCATCGACGACGCGGATTACCTGCCACCGTTCCCGCTGACGGCGAAGTTCAACAAGCTGACGATCAAGATCGACCGTCCGAAGTTGTCGCCGGAAGAGATCAGGAAGCTGGAAGAGGGTATGAAGAAGGCCGCCCTCGGCATCCAGTAACGTCGTTTCGGCTGTGAAATGCGCGGGCCGCGTACTCCTGGAGGCGCGGCCCGCACATGTACCGCCGAAGTGACAAAGGGATCCTATGTCATGAAGACACCAGCATTCCGGAACGCCCTCTGCGCGATTTCACTGCTCGGCCTGTGCTTCGTCCCGGCTTCGCACGCCTGGTCGGCTGAGAGTAACGAGGAACTGGCCAGGGCGGCCCAGAACCCGGTTGCCAACCTTATCAGCGTGCCCTTTCAGGACAACATCAACTTCAACGTCGGACCGGAGGAGAAGACCCAGAACGTACTGAATATCCAGCCCGTGATCCCGGTCAGCCTGGGTTCTGACTGGAACCTGATCACCCGTACCATCCTGCCGGTCATCTCCCAGCCCGGGTTCTTCCCCGGGGAGGGCCGCACCAACGGAATCGGTGACACCCAGTTCACCGCCTTCCTGTCACCGAACAGCACCAAGGGGTTGATATGGGGTGCGGGACCGATCCTGCAGTTGCCCACCAATAACGACAAAGTTCTGGGCAACGACCGCTGGGGTCTCGGTCCCTCCGTCGTGGTGCTGCGTATCGAGGGTCACTGGGTGTATGGTGCGCTTGCCAACAACCTCTGGTCGGTCAGTAGTTCGCACAGCGATCCGAGCTACAACACGTTCCTGCTGCAGCCCTTCATCAACTACAACTTTGCCGGCGGGCTGTATCTGAGCTCGGCGCCGATCATCACCGCCGACTGGAAGGCGGACAGCGGCGACCGCTGGACCGTACCGCTGGGCGGCGGTGTGGGTAAAATCGTACGCTTCGGAAAATTGCCAGTGAACTTCCAGACCCAACTCTTTCGCAACATCGAAAAGCCCGAGTTCGGACCGAACTGGACCTGGCGTTTGCAAGCGCAGTTGATGTTCCCGAAATAGGTATCTCATCGTCAAGTCAGAAATGAATGGCATTTAGTTAAGGTCCAGGCGTGATAAATAGCCACGGAACCACACGGAAGACACGGAAAGAAGAGCTGATATTCCGTGTATTTCCGTGATTCCGTGGTCATAGGGGTGTGATTAGAAATGCAGGGTGGGTTAGCGTTTTTTGCGTAACCCGCCAGGCGTTGCGTAGCAACACTATGCATTCTTATACTGAGTGCCTGTCGGCACAGCCTGGCGGGTTACGGCACACACAGCGTGCCTGACCCACACATCGATTGCATACCAGCTTAAGCAAGTGCGTTCATATCAGAGGTAAGTTATGCAAATCCGTTCTCTGCATCAACCAGTCACAAGGAGAAACACGATGAAGAAGTCCACCGGTGTTGCCGCAGCCGCCGCAACCACGTTGATGCTCGCCGTTGCCTTTACCCCGGCGGCTTCCGCCCAGACCTACAAGATGTCAACCTCCATCGCGCCGGGCGTCGCCACACCGGACAAGCTCGAAACCTCGATTGGCACGTTGAAGTTGAAAGATGGCTTTCCAAAGCCTGACACGATCGAGAAGATCTACGACAATCTGGATCGGTCTCGTGCGCTGCAGGCTTACCTGCTGGCCATTCCGATCGTCAACCAGGCCAGCATGCGCGACTCGCTGCGCAAGTTCGGGCCGGTCAACCGGACGGATGTCATCTGGGAAAACCTGGTTGACCCCAAGACCGTGGAGCTGACGGCGAACGACAATACTATCTACAACTTCATCTGGATGGATACCCACAAGGGGCCGCTGGTGGTGGAGGTCCCGCCCATGTTGCTGGGCCTGATCGACGACTTCTGGTATCGCTGGGTGGCGACATCGGTATCACCGGTGCCGACAAGGGCAAGGGCGGCAAGTACCTGATCCTGCCCCCCGGCTACAAGGGTGAAGTTCCGGAAGGCTACTTCGTGGTCCGCCCGAGCACCTACGGCAACTGGGTGCCGTTCCGGACCTTCCTCGTGGATGGCTCGCCCAAGCCCGGCGTGGAGTCGGTCAGGAAGACCCTGAAGATCTATCCACTCGCCGATGCGGCCGATCCCCCGGAGATGAAGTTCGCCAATGCCTCGGGCATCCCCTCGAATTTCGTCTTTCCCGGCGACTACACCTTCTGGGAGCTCTTGAACCAGGTGATCCAGGAAGAGCCGAGCGAAGGCTCCGATCCGACTACGCTGGGTCTTTTCGCCTCGATCGGCATCGAGAAGGGCAAGCCCTTCAATCCCGATGAGCGAATGAAAAAGATCCTGACGGACGCCGCCAACATCGGCGCGATGACCGCCCGCGCCATCGCATTCAAGATGCGAGAGAAGGACGCCTTTTTCTATCCGGACAGCCAGTGGCGCCTGCCATTCTTCGGTGGCTACAAGTTCGAGGTCTCACCGGGTGTGAGCAACCTGGATGGGGCCGCTTTCTTCTACTTCTTCGCCACCGGCGTGACTCCCGCGATGGAGGAGAAGATGGTCGGGAAAGGGTCGCAGTACCCATGGACCGCCCTGGATGCGAACGGCAACCCGTTCGACGGCGCCAGGACCTACAAGCTGCACCTGCCGCCAAACATTCCGGTCAAGGACTTCTGGTCGGTCATCGTCTACGACACCCAGACCCGCTCGATGCTGCAGACCGATCAGCAGGCGCCGAGCGTGAGCAGCCAGAACAAGGATCTTCAATCAATGCGGACGGCTCGGTGGATGTCTGGTTCGGCCCAAGGCCCCCGAAGGGAAAGAGAACAACTGGGTACAGACGATCCCCGGCAAGGGCTGGTTCATGATCCTGCGCCTCTACGGCCCGCTGGAGCCCTGGTTTAACCAGACCTGGCGGCCCGGGGAGATCGAACTGCAACCCTGATTCGCGCAGGTCGTTGCATCTGCGCGATCCTGCGTCATATACAGCCGAGAGGAGGATGGATTATGCCATCGATGGAAGAAATCGAACTGGAAAAGCGCCGCAAGGCGCTGGACAAGGACGTCAGCTCGCTGGTGGATAAATATCTCAGGGCGATGGAATGGGACATTCCGGAGGCCGACGAGGCCAGGGGACGGCAACTGATCCTGGATGAAATCAAACAGGCGATCGGGCGCATCGAAAGCTCGTCCTGAGGCACTGTGAGGATCGGCGAATGGCTGGAGTGCCCCCCGCGTTGATGGCGCTTCGGCAGGTTTCTGGCACACTGGCTCGACGTTGTGATGCGCAACGGTCCTGAGAATAGCCCTTTGGATGAACCGGAAGCGCAGCGGTCGCTGCTGCTGATGAGCCTGCTCGCAGTGGCGACCGGCATGATCGCCGGCACGGGCGCGTGGGCGTTTCGCATGATGATCGGCCTGGTGCACAACGTGCTTTTCCTCGGTGATCCATCGTTCCATTACGACGCCAATGTGCACACGCCGGCCAGCCCCTGGGGCTGGGGCGTGATTCTGGTCCCGGTGGCGGGCAGTGTGGTGGTGGCCTGGCTGGTGAAGAACTTCGCGCCCGAGGCCAAGGGTCACGGCGTTCCCGAGGTGATGGACGCCATCTACTACAACGAAGGGCGGATTCGACCGCGCGTCGCCGTGGTCAAGTCCATTGCCTCGGCCATCTCCATCGGCAGCGGCGGCTCCGTCGGACGCGAAGGTCCGATTGTGCAGATCGGCTCGGCCTTCGGTTCCACCCTGGGTCAAATTATCCGCATGCCGGCCGGTGACCGCATCACCCTCATCGCCGCGGGCTCCGGCGCGGGCATCGCCGCCACCTTCAATGCGCCGCTGGGAGGCGTTGCCTTCGCCCTCGAGCTGCTGCTGGTCTCGATCAGCGCACGCACCCTGTTGGTGGTGGCTGTCACCTCCGTTGTTGCTATCCTGATCAGCCACCAGTTACTCGGGACCCACCCCAGCTTCTACATCCCGGCCCTTGAGGTGCCCGATTTCGCTTCCTTTCAACCTGTGGCCCTCGCGCAGTTCCTTATGCTGGGTGGGCTCATGGGGGTGCTGTCGGTCGTCTTCATTCGGGGTCTTTACTGGATGGAGGACGTTTTCGACGCCATACCGGGGAATTACTACAGCCGCCATGCGCTCGGCATGCTGTGCGTGGGTATTATGATTTACCTGCTTTTCCGGTTCACTGGTCAGTATTACGAGGAAGGGGTCGGATACGCCACGGTGATGGACGTCCTGCAGGGTGTCCTGAACGATCCGTGGTTTCTGCTGCTGCTGTTGGGGCTGAAGCTGCTTGCGACCTGGCTTTCGCTCGGATCCGGAGCCTCGGGTGGTGTGTTCTCCCCGGCGTTGTTTGTTGGCGCCACGGGGGGGGCGCTGTTCGGTCACATGTGCCACGCATTGATCCCCGGCTTGCAGGTGTCGCTCCCTGCCTTCGCCATCGCCGGGATGGCCGGCATGATCGCCGGTTCTACCGGTGCGGTCCTGACCGGTATCATTATGATCATGGAGATGACGCAGGATCACCGGGTGATGCTGCCGCTCATCCTGACGACCGCCGTGGCGTACGCCATACGCCGGGCCCTCATGGAAGAGGATATTTACACCATGAAACTGGTTGCCCGCGGGCATGTTGTGCCGGTGGGTTTTCGTCGGCCATCCGTCGCCGGTGTGCGGGTTCGCGACTTGATGGACAGGGACATGGCCGTGAAGGCCGGCGACGGGTTGTAGCCAGATCGTGATAAATAGCTACGGAACCACACAGAAACACTCGTAATAGTTGCTCCATATTTTTCCGTGTACTTCCGTGGCCATAGGGGTGTGGTCAGGTTTAACTGAGTACCATTCGATTCCGGAATGACGAGTCTTCGCCGGCTCGATCGGGAAGAACAAGAGACAACTGGAGCGGCTTGTACAGCGCTGCTCTTCACGAGGAGATGACATGCTGGGATTTGAAATTACCTTCTGGGACTACCTGACCTTCCTGACGGCCTTTCTCGCCGCCGTTGCGGTGATCGTGATACTGCTGTGGATTGCAGGACTGCCGGGCCAGATCGCCATTGCACGCAATCACCCGGAGGCCGAGGCGGTGAAGATCATGGGCTACGCGGGTTTCCTGGCGATGGTGCCCTGGATCCAGGCCTTCATCTGGGCGTTCAAGCCGACCAATGTGGTGGACATCCGGCGCTTCCCCTCCGAGGAGGCGGCGGAGACGGAAAAGGAGATCGCCCGCCTTAAGGGAGAGACGGACAAGAAGAAGACCAAGTCGCCGGCAGGGGAGAAACCGGCGCCGGACAGCGACACGCAACGCTAGGGAGGGAATCGCATGCTGGCGGGTTTTGTCATCCTGTTCGTGTATGCCATCGCTGTATGGCTCACGTTTTTCAAGTTCAAATGGATGAAGTTCAACATCACCTGGGCCTTCGTCACGGCGTTTGTCGGGGTGCACCTGCTGCTGATTTTCCTGATCGGCCTGCGCTTCGTAACGCCGTACTCGACCGACGCGAAGATGATTCAGCACACTATCCAGCTGATTCCGCGATTGTCCGAGCCCACGCTGGTCACCGATGTTCTGGTCGAGCCCAATGTGCACGTGAAAAAGGGGCAGCCGCTGTTTCAGTTTGACCGCCGGCCCTACGAGTACAAGGTCAATGAACTGGAAGCGGAGCTGGCCAAGGCGAAGCAGGATGTCGAGGTGCTGAAAGCCGACCTGGACGTCTCCCGGCAGAAGGTGGTGCAGTTGCAGAGTGAACTCACCTATGCCCGCTACCAGCAGAAGCTTTCGACCGATCTGGCGAAACGCGGCGCCGGTCCGGAAGAAGACGCACAGAAATGGAATGCGCAGGTCGCCGCTGACGAGGCGGCCATCAAGGAAGCACAGGCCGAGGTGGTGCGCGCGGAGCTGCGCTACCACTCTGAAATCAACGGCGTGAACACGACGGTCGCCACCGTTCAGGCCAGGCTCGAGCTGGCGCGCTTCTACCTCGACAATACCCGGATGGTGGCCCCCGATGACGGGTACATCATCAATCTGCAGGTGCGCCCCGGCATGGTGGCCGGCATTGTCCGTTTCGGCGCCATCGCCTCGTTCATCTGCGATTCCGACCGGTACCTGCTGGCAAACTTCTTCCAGGAAAACCTCAAGTACGTCAAAGCGGGGCAGGAGACGGAGGTCGCGCTTGACCTGTATCCGGGTCAGATCTTCACGGGCAAGGTTGAGGCCATCTGGCAGGGCAGCGGGGCAGGGCAGATGCTGCCGAGCGGCAATTTACCGGTGTTCACGTATGAGCCGACCGAGATTCCGCAGGGCCAGTTTGCGGTTGCGATCCACCTCGACGGGGAAAATCAGTCGATGTTCCCCATCGGGACGCAGGGGCGGGCGACGATCTATACCAACCCCCACAGCGGCTTCGTGGCGCTGCGCAAGATCGGCATTCGCGGCTACACCTGGCTCAACTGGATCTATCCGTTCTCCGGATGAGACAGGGAATCGGCACACTGGTGGTCCTCAGCCTCGCGCTTGGCGGCTGCGCGCTGCAGACACCGCCGACGCAGACCGAGGTGCTCAAGCAGGCCCTGCCGGTGGGGACGCAGGTGCCACCGTCGTGGAAAGCGGACGCAACGACCGGCGCGGTCACCGGTGACTGGCTGAAGCGCTTCAACGATCCGGGACTGGATGCCATCGTTGCCGAGTCGATGGCGAACAACCTGGACTTGCGCCAGGCCGCGGATCGCGTGGCGATGGCCCGCCAGACCATCGTCGTGGTCGGCGCGCAATTATCGCCACAGCTCAATGGCCAACTCGGCTACAAGCATACTCACGACTTCGGTGACGAAAGCGACGTCCGGCATACGTTCAACCACACCGTCGTATCGCTCGGGGCGGCCTGGGAACTGGATGTCTGGGGCCGGTTGCGTGCCCAGCGGGCCGGCGCTGTGGCGGGGTACGAGGCCAACGCGCTTGATTATGCCTATGCGCTCCAATCGCTGGCCGCGACGGTGGCGATGAGCTGGTATCTCACGACCGAGACACACCAGCTGCTGGCACTCGCCGAGCGGGCCACCCGAATTTACGGTGAGCTGTTCGAGCTGGCGAGGATCAGGCAAGCGGCAGGAAGAAGTTCGGAACTGGACGTGGTTGATGCGCGCGCCAGGCTGGAAACCGCGCAGAGTGATCTGGAAGCGGCGCGTAGCAACTATGCCGAGACACGCCGCGCCCTCGAAGTGTTGCTCGGGCGTTATCCGGCCGCCGAGATCGAGGCGGCGACGACGTACCCACCGCTGCCCCCGTCCGCCGGCGCCGGAGTGCCGGCGGCCCTGCTCGAACGACGGCCCGATATTGTCGCAGCCGAGCGCGTGGTACGGGCCGCGTTCCGACAGAAAGAGGCGGCCCGACTTGCGTTGCTGCCGGATTTCTCGATCTCGCTCACCGGCGAGCGCGTAGCCGATCATCTGCTGCGGCAACTGAAGCTCAATCCGTGGCTTGCCTCGGCGGGCGTCGGCATGACCGTGCCAATCTACGAAGGCGGCGCCCTGCGCGCGCAGGTAAAGATCGCCACGGCCCAGCAGGCGCAGGCGGTGTCGGAGTATGGCAGCGTGGTGCTTAAGGCATTCAAGGAAGTCGAGGATGCCATCGCCAGCGAGCAGACGCTGGAGAAGCGCCTCGAGTATGAACAGAGCGCCCTTGTGGATAGTACGAGAGCCGTGCAGCTCGCCACCGTGCAGTATCAGGCGGGGAAAAGGGATTTGCTGTGGGTGGAACAGTTGCAGACCGAACAGCTCGCCGTGGAAGAGAACGTCATCAAGCTGCGCAATGCAAAAGTCACCAACCGCATCCAGCTGCATCTCGCGCTCGGCGGCAGCTTTGACACGTCACCTTCAGTGGCTGAAACGGCGGGCTGGAATGAAGGTGTCCCTGAGGAACAACAGTAGCGCCGGATCAGGCATCTGCGGGTGTATGAGTAACCGAAACGATTTTTCACGTGATATCGTATCAACCTGAAAATGACAATGAACGAAGGAGAAACGATATGTCTGAAAGTGGCGAAGTTGATTTGTCCGCCATTCGCAGCACTGTACTCGGTGAACTGAAAAACAAGTGGGGCTGGCTGCTCGCGCTCGGTATATCACTCATTGTGCTGGGAACCCTGGGGCTCTGGATGAGCTTTGCGATGACGCTGGCTACCGTGATCATGTTCGGTGCGTTGCTTGCCGTAGGTGGCATCTTCCAGTTGCTCAACGCTTTTCAGCTCAAGGGTTGGAAGAGCGTCCTCTGGCACGTTTTGATCGCCCTGCTGTATATCGCTGCCGGCATCATCATCTTTACCGACCCGGTGTTTGCTTCCCTGAGTCTGACGATTGCTCTTGCCTGGATTCTGATTACGGTAGGCGTGCTGCGCATTTTTATGGCTTTTCAGTTGCGCGAGGTGAAGGGGTGGTTCTGGCCGCTGGTTTCGGGGTTGATCTCCATTGCACTGGGCGCCATGATCCTCGCGCAATGGCCGGCCACGGGCTTCTGGGTGATCGGCCTGTTCGTCGCCATCGAGATGATCTTTAACGGCTGGTCGTCGGTATTCGTCGCGCTGGCCGCCCGCAAGGCCGCGAAGGCCTGAACGGTGTGAGGAAAGAGCATTACGACCCATGACTTGTAATGTTGATTTTCGGGGTGTCAACTTTGACCTGCAAATGGTCGTGAATCTTCGATGCGTTACTGTCGGAATTTATCAATTCTGTGTCTTAACCGGTCAATTCCGACAAGTACTACCCTGTGTATAGTTCAGCTGATTGTGCTGGTGATCTCACCCTGTCCGTTGCCGGAACCAATTCTGGAGATGATGAATGAAAACTACGATACCGACCATGATGCTACTCGCGTTGGTGGCAGGCTGCGCCGCGCAAGCCCCGGCACCGGAGAAACAAGTACAGGAAAGCCTGTCCCAATCGATTGACTGCAGCAAGGCACAAGCGGATATCAAAATCCTGACCAGCGAGAAAGCCCGTACCTCTCAGGAAATTGAAGACGGTGCCAGCTCGATTATTCCCATCGGTGCAGTGGCGCACCTGTTTGGCGGCAGTGAGAAAGAAAGCATGGAGATTGGCACCGGGGACTACAACCGGAAACTGGATGCGAAGATCGTCGAGATCAAGAAGCAGTGTGACATACAATAATTGCATGAATTGTACTGTGACCGAAGTGTGATAAATGGCCACGGAATCACACTGAAAAACACGGAATATTTATTTCTGTCTTTCCATGCCTTCCGTGTGTTTCTGAACCTATAGTGGTGTGTTTGGCTTAATCAGGCACCATTCGGATCAGATATCGATTCATGGCGCAAGTTGACTAAC
>CAVQCA010000012.1:0-56400 GCA_963710815.1 uncultured Gammaproteobacteria bacterium
GCGGGACTAATCAGACCGAAACAAGTAAAAGTATGTCATCGGTGCCGATTCGCTCACCAGCTGGCTATCTAAATCTCCGGGATCGGTCATACGATCGCCCCCCAAGGCCAGCAATTGACAATTATCCTGCACACAGTTACATACGGTCAGACATATAATAGCGGTCACCATAAGTAACAGATAAATGCAGCTACACAAGAAACATTGGGGTGCAGTCCTGTTGGCAGGTGTGGTAGCAGTAGGTGTTCTTGCCTGGGGATCGTACTCCCGTGACACGTTCTCGTTCGATGCAAAGAACATGAATGCATGGGTGGAATGGGTGTTGTCCGAAGAATTCCATCGTCTGGTCGAAAGAGGTGTGCCCCTGCAGCTCGAGCGGCCGGGCGTTCATTCAGATGATGCCACAACGTTCGAAATAGTCGTAACAGGGACGATGGACCACAAGGTGGTCACCGGAACGGTGATCACGACAACATCAATGCGTTATGACATGACGCGCGACACTCTGTATCTGGTGCCGCGTGACTCCGACTGTACACTGCTCGATGTCGGTGCGGCCGGATCGAGACCGGAGACGGCCAGCCAACTCTGCGTGACCCTTTCAGCATCCATCAGGGAGGCGTTCAACCGTACACCACTGCAGATCACGCCAGTGAGTGGTCGTGGCCTCATAGCCTACGTGTCTGTAGACGACTTTGTAGCTGGAAATATTCGCACAGTCACACTGACGTTTGTGCGTCTTAAACGCTGGATGTTCTTATGTGTGCTGGTGATCGTCGCCATCCCGGCATACGCTGTGTATCTTGGGTGGCGCTTCCCGCGTCACGAAGTACGTCCACGCGGTAAATCTGGATAATGTCGCACAAGGCGTTAAGGGAGCGTACCGGGGTTAGCATCAATTTTACCGTCGTGTAGCGACGGTCATCGGCCGGATGGCCGATCGATCCGGCTTTGAGCCGTAACCCGACGCTACCGGCTTTAGCCGGTGGAGTGTTCATAATCGATGATCAGGACATCGGCGTGCGCGGCAGAACAAACGGTATTGACCCGAGGTTCCTCCGATAGTCGGGATCAAAAGTGTCCGTTTTCAGCAGAACCTGTCGTTCCCATCAGGCAGTCGATATTGCCGAGGACGGCCAGAAGCTATTAAAAGCTATATTTAACCGTCTACTAATGTTTTGGTTTATTTTTTGAGGTCGTCGCTAAAACAGTGCCACCCCAATGAACTCAATTTTTTAACGAACTCTGCTGCCTTGTGTTCGCAATAATTCTGCTCATTTTTTGCTTCCCATAATGCCTGGGGCAAGACATTCTCCTTAGGCTTGGCATAAAACACTTTGCACGGCAATCGCGCAGGCGCTTCCGGGTAGAAAACAACCACTTGCCGGGTGCGCTCGGCTTTCTGACATGTCCATGAGCTTGCAGAAACCTCCGAAGCCAGCCCTAGAATGATCAGCAGACACACTGGGGATCCGAAATTCAGATTCTTCATTGCGTCTATCCTACATATTCAAAAGGTTTACATCCTGGGTCAGGATACCCTTGCAGGTATGAGGCAGACCCGAATGTGCAGGTTAAGCCGGACCTTACCGGCGCTGGCCGGGGTCTAGGAGCCTGTCGGACTTGGGATTGATCTACTGCGCTGGTGGGAGAACGGCCCATAGCCCCCCGATATTTCGTTGCATAGAACCACTATGCGCCTCGATATCGTGAAACTCTGTGCTCGTTCTCCCACTATGCTCGCTACGATCACCCAAGTCCGACAGGCTCCTAGTACATAGCGTTCCGTTTCTCCGGGCCTTGCGGCAATCGCCGGGCGGATTTCCTTGATACATTGCACACTGGTTTCATCCATGCAGACCACAGGGTGCAGTGGGTTAAGTGGCCTTTTATAGACCTCCAGTACGGCCTCCATCTGACACACAAAATGCGCATTACCCTCTGCCGGGATACACCACATTCGCTTCTGCCAGGGTTTGATGGTGTTTTTTTAAAATCTGGCGGACACATTCGTGTGAGATGCTATCCACAACATTCAGTTCGACGAGCCGGTCAGCCAACCGATGCAGGGTCCAACGAGCATAGCCTTCCGGCGCATCGCTGCAGGCTATACTGACCAACCGGGCTTCACCTTCACCATCCAGTTTTCGTGAGCGGTGACGGCTGCGTTTCTTCCGTTCTAATGCGCTGTTCAGGCCCTCGGTGACACAACGTTCGCGTATCTGTTCAACCGAGCGTCTTGTGAAACCGGTGCGTTCGGCGGCATCCTTATCGATAAGCGCAGGCCCCTGTTCGCCTTCATCCACCAACAACAAGACTTGTGCATGCCGCCTGCGATAGGCCGCTTCTCGCCCCCGATTGATGAGTCCTTCAAGTTGTTCCCGTTCTTCCGATGATAATTTCACCACATAACGTTTTTTCATTACTATAGTCCTCAATAGGTTGAAATCGCCTATTGAGAAACAACCTTAACATACTAATTTATTTTATTGAAGGACTACTAGGTGATCAATGCAGCCTTCCCATTAGCAGGCCAACCATGAAATCCATCGGGCGCTCCTCGTAGAGGAACTCATCGTTGTGTGTCGTTCTATCTGGAGTTAATGGATTTGGGCTGCGCGTTGTTGCCAATAGGCGCTCTGCCTGGCATCCGCAGTTACACCGAGTTCCCCCTGGCCATAGACATGAACCAGGGTCTGCATTGCCAGACGGTTGCCGTGATTGGCTGACTTGAGCAGCCACTCCAGCGCTTTGGCATCGTTCTGGCGTACATCCCATGCGCCACTCTGGTAACGCATGGCCAGCTCATACTCGGCATGGGGATCTCCGCTGCGGGCTCGTGCCATGAGTCGGTCGGCTGACTCCTGATAGACCATGGTAGTATAGTTGACCACGTTGGCCAGGCCACGCAGGACGTTGATGGCATCGGAGTGGCCCTGACGCGCGGCACGATCCAGCCAGTCGCGGGCGAGCAGCTTGTCCTGGGCTACGGCATCCCCCTCCAGATACATCTTGCCGATCAGGAACTCGGCGTCGCTGTTGCCTTGTTCGGCGGACTTGGTCAGCCAGTGGATCGCTTCGGTGTTATCTCGCGGCAGCATCTTCCCTTCGAGATAGGCCTTGCCGAGGAGGTATTGGGCGGTGCGGTTGTCACCCTTGGCGGCTTCCCGCCACCAGTAGATGGCGCGGTCGTTCTTCACCTCGGTGCCACGCCCTTCGGCGTAGAGGGTACCGAGCATATACTGCGAATAGGTGTCGCCCTCGTGGGCGGCACGACGGATCCAGTTGTACCCCTGCACCGGATCGGGTTTGATGCCGTCACGTCCCTCCAGCAGCGCCAGACCATAGAGCAGCTCAGCCTCGGGTTGCCCGCCCTTGGCCTCGTTTTCCAGCATCTTCAGTTCGGCTGCCTGGTCGATCTGTGCGGCTGCCGGGAGCGTCACCCCCAAGGCCAGCGCCAGCGCAAGGGTGCATAGGAAGAGTTTCATTAAGTCATCTCCTTAAAAACGGATGGTTGCCCCTGCGAGCCAGGCAATCGGAATTCATTTTTATAATAATACTTTTATAATCAAATATATATATTATATATATAAGTTAATACATTAGAAATCCACGGCATCCTTGTCGGCGGAGTGCCGGAGCAATTACGGACATTTTCTGGCCATATGTTCTGATTCCAGGTCCGGATTGTACCGAATCATTCGCCAACTCAAACACCCTCACCGGGCCTTCCTGCAGCGCATCTGCGGTGCGCCATAGCCCCAGGTGATCAATGCTTCGCCATGGTGCTCCCAAAAGGTCTCATTGCGGCCCTGGTACCTTGCTCCGCTGCCGCTCGGCTGCAAGTACATCAATGAAACGCTGTCTCCGTGTTCGGCGACCAGCGTTGGTGGGTCGGTCTGGAAGAACGTAGCGACAACCTCATTGGCTGGGTTGCCCTCGCATATAAAGCGGAAAGGCCCTTTACCAGGTACCAGTCGATACCGGGCCTGCAATTCAGCGATGCGGCGTATGTACTCACCCAGGACACAACCCTGCCTGTCATCGCTTTTCCAGCATTCATTGCGTCCCTTGATCCATCCTCTCTGCTCTGCTTTCAGTAGCGGAGGGTGTTCATTGGCCGCTTTCCTGGATGCGGCTGTGTAGACACCAGACAACTTGAGGTCGAGCGCAGACAGTTCCTTATCATCGCAAATCATCGCCTCGATGCTGCCAGGTTCTACTCTGTCACAGGCGTACGAAGGGCCTTGCGCAATCGAAATTCCGGCAACGGGCTCGTTACTTGTCGATGACATTTGACCCGCCCGAACCCTTTGATCGATATACGCGCACCAGGCTTCGGTGTGGAGATCTGGAACATTCGGGTTGCCACGAATACCAAGTTTAAACTCGATCACCGACTTCCATTCGTCAGAGCCGATATCAGGACCATGCCCATGGCCGTCGCCCGTTGGCACTTTCTCCTCGATCGACCGGTACCATGCATCGGAACATGGATCCCCTGTTTCCGGCATCGTGCTCGCACCGCCGCTTGCGTCGGCGCAGGCAGTTGCAACAAACAGCAACGTTGTCAGCCACCTGTATAGGGCGAATTGGTATTCAGGCAGCGACAGGGAACGGTCCATGGCTGAGAGATTCGGTGAGCGTCGTCGGGAACGAGTGATGATCAGGTACTGCTGTTCCATGAGCAAGCTGTCGGCGACGATGGTAGCAAATGCGGGCTCTCCAGGAAAATTCGTGGATTGGCAGCACCCTGTCTCCCTCTCCCTCCGGGAGTGGGGACCCTTCGTTTCGGCCTCTACACGTCAATCTTTTCTCAGTCTGTTGTTGACGGTGATCGGCGTCGGGTAGCGCAACATGATGATATACGAGGAAACGATGAAGGTAATCAGCGTCGTGGTCTGGATAAGGTAGGATGCCTTCGAGCTGATTGCGTCGGCATCCAGCGCCAGTATCGCGATCATCAACGAGAACTCACTGATTTGACCGAGGCGGATGCCGACTTCTCTTGACAGCTTCACGGATTCACCGGTTCCAACCAGCAGTCTGGAAAAGATCAACGGTTTGAACACCAGTATGATCGATGCCAGAAAGATTGCCGGCATCAACACCTCGGGGAGCACCCGAATATCAAAGCTGGCGCCGAGCGAGAAGAAAAACATGATCAGGAAGAAATCACGCAGCGGTTTGAAGCTTTCCGAAATGAAAAGGGCGATAGGGCTGTTGGCCAGAGATACGCCGGCGATAAAGGCGCCGATGGAGTAGGAAAGCCCCATGAACTGGCCCAGCTGCGCCACACCAAGGCACCAGCCGATCGAAGTCAGGAAAATGTATTCCTGTATGGTGTCGAAACGCCGCATGAGACGTACGAGAACGTATCGTTCGAAAGCAATGGCGATCAGCACCAGCAGCGGTAAGGACACAGTGAGTGTGAGAATCTGTTTCCATTCCATTCCAGGGCGTGAGGAACCCTCCAGCGCCAGCAAAATAACGATTGCCAGTATGTCTTGCAAGAGCAGGATACTGATCATGACCTGACCGACATGCCGATGGTGAAGGGCGGTTGTCGGCAGGAGTTTCAGCCCAATGATGGTGCTGGAGAACATCATGACGGAACCAATTATGAGGCTCTCCACCGCACCGTATCCCGAGACCAGCCCGATCAGGGCGCCGACCGCCCCAAAAGCGATTGAGCTCGCGAGTGTCACCACTACCGCCTCGCGCAACATGCGTATGAGTTGTGTGGGTTGCAGATTGAGACCGAGCAGGAATAATAAAAATATGATTCCAATATGCCCGATCTCTTGTATCAGGGAAGGATCCCTGACGAGTCCAAGACCCGCGGGACCCGCCAGGCCGCCCAGCAGTATATAGGCGACAAGCAGTGATTGACGGGCGAATAACGCAAGGGCGGAAAATACCGCGGCCCCGGTAAAGATCAGGAACATCGAGAATATCAGCGATTCTTCGTGCATTTTCTGGGCATTGTATAGACAGATTATTTTTTCACCGGCGCACCCGGTGAACGGCGGCAGGCATTGACTGGAATCCGGAAACGATCAACCCGGCATTAGAGTTTCCTTCCCCTGATCTGCATACGATACTTCACGCCCGTTCGAGGAGAAGTGACGACTGTCGTGTATCTGTAGTCCGCTTCCTGCCAATCTTAGTCTCAATCGGGCGTCATCGCATAGTCAACGAACTCTTCCGTGGCCCGTCGCCGGATGTCCGGCACGGATAACGCTTATGAGGGGTATCGTTCCTGTATACGATGCCATGTTCACTGCAGCATATACAGAAACACGGACTATACACCCGTTATTCCAGTGTCATTCGCGTGTTTCCACCGCCATTTGCCGGGACTGGTGCTTAAGCATGCGGCTATTAGTATCGTGCATCAGCATTGCTAGATACACGGAAGCGGGGAAGGACGCAGCCCGGGGGGGGGTGACTGTATGTTATTGCGGCAGGGGGAGATGCGGTCAATGCCGAATGGAAGGGATTCCGTCAATCTACATTATGAAAGAAGATCGCGAGATGCAGGCGATTTTCGATATTGAGCTTCCTGAAAATTGAGCTGAGGTGCGCTTTTACCGTCCGTTCGGATATGTCCAGCTTTCTCGCGATGGTTTTGTTGTTGCCACCCTTGTGCACCATACGCGCAACTTCGAGTTCCCTTGGCGTAAGACAACTCGTCACAGAATCACCCGAGACAACGCTTTCGGTGGGCTCCTGTGCCCCGTTGCGGGTCAGATCGTCAATTATCCTGGTGATAAGCGCCCGCGGCATCCAGAGTTCCCCATTCACCACGGCGTTGACTGCCTTGACCAGCAGTTCTGATGTTATGTCACGTTGACAGAATCCATGAACTCCCAGCTTGAAAAGGGCAACCTGATCCTCCTCGGGAAGGAGGGGGGTGTCTACTATGATGAGGTGCGTATCGGAGGAAACGGAGGCGAGTTGATCTGCTGCCTCCAGAGCACCACGTCCACCCATCTCCGGATCCAGTATCACGATGTGATGTTTCGCGGAGGCAACAGATTCCATCACACCGGCCAAGGTTCCCGCGCTGGCCACGGTGCTGTAAAAACCAAGTATTTTCGTGAATCGTGTGACAAGCGCGCCGTCACTGCTCGCGACCAGTACCTTGACATTTTTCTTTGTCATACGGGGATTCATCTCTTCGTCCCATCACATGGGTGGATATCACCTTCCGCCCGCTCGGGCGTACTTTCGAACCTCATGTATTCCAGATGAATCCAGGGCCGGAGGAGGTCGCGGCTGTCAGCTTGTTACCAGGGATGATATCGGCGCGTATGTGTTCGAGTTTAGGCGCAGACCGGGGGGATACCGCGCGGATATGTCCGCAGCGCGCTTGAGAGCGAAATATCTGTTTTTCTCTCATACGGTTAAAAGACAGGCCGCATTCCCGCGGGAGCGGCCCGGGGGTATTCCGGCATCATGACCAGGATCGGCCGGACGACAGTCTCGACGGGTACCGGGCAGTACACCGGAAGAGCCTGTTACTCCGTCGGCGAAAATCAGAGCGGTTCCGGTTTTCCCACCAGGTATCCCTGAACACCATCGATATTCAACAAACGAAGTTCGGCGAGTTCATCCTCGGACTCAACGGCCTCTGCTATAACACCGATGCCCACGCTGTGAGCCGTATCCGCCAGCGCATGAATAAAGAATTGATTGTCAGCCTCACGGTTGATGTCGCGGGTGAAACTTCCGTCAATCTTGAGGTATTGCACCCCGATACTGCGTAGATAGCCAAACGAAGCGAAACCGCATCCGAATTGATCGATCCCGCATCCACAGCCCAGCGCCGCCAGTCTCTCGACGACGACGCGCGTGGCGTGGATATTTCTCAACACCCCGAACTCGGGAAATTCGAATACAATCCGCCGGCCGGTCCCGGGGTGCGCCTCCAGCCGGTCGCAGAGCCATTCCACGAAGGCCGGCTCATGCAGGGATGTCGATGTCACGTTGAGTGCATAAAGGCTGGAATCGTCCTCACTTGAAGCAAGATACTCGAGTATTTTGTCAATGACCATCTTGTCCAGGTCGATTGCCAGTCCGGTCCGCTCGGCCATCGGCATGAAGACTCCGGCCGCCATCAATCCACCACTCATGTCAGGCAGACGCAGAAGGATTTCCCGGTGTAACGGTTCGTCTCCGGTGCCGGTGAGTTTTCGTACGGACTGGACATAAAGCACGGCACGGGCGGACCCGATGAAGGGTTTGAGGCGCTCACGCCATTGCGAGGCGCCCATGCCCGGGATTCGTCCCGCGGCGGGTGATTCATAACGGCGCCAGGCGTTTCCGCCGATGCCCCGGGCGGATCGCAATGCCATGTCCGCCTCCGCAAGCACGGCGGGCAAGGCATCGCCGGGTTTCCACATCGCCACACCGATGTTGGCGATATCTCCGTATTCGACGAGCTTCTCGGTGTGCAGCCGGAGAAGCTCGTCGCCGAGCGAAGCCGCCAGTACATCGGCCTGCCCGCCGTTGACGTCGCCTGCCACGACGCCGAATCCTCCACCGGACAGACGCACCACGAAACAATTTCCGCAATCAGCAAGTCGGGCCTGGATCAGTTCCGCGGCCCTGCGCAGCACGCGATCGCCCGCCTGGAATCCCGAAGCGGTGTTGATCTGTTCGAGATGGTGAAGTTCGAGCAGCAGGACGGCGCCACCCGTGGTTTTCTCGCGGCTTTCCATCAAGGCTTGCAGCCGGCGGGTGAAATAGCGCCGGTTTCCCAGACCGGTAACCGGATCCCGGTATGCCTGTTCGCGCAGCCGTTCCGACAATGTGGATTGTTCCGTAAAGATATTGCTGACCTTCCTCGCAAGGTTGTTCATGGCCTCCACGACGCGGCGCAGTTCACGTGTGCGCGGCAGCCTGTCTTGAATCGTAAAGGTTCGCTGGCATATCGCTTCGGCCTGTTTCTCAACCCTGCGCAACGGTCTCAGCAACAGGTGAACGGCCGCCATCCCCAGCAGCAGGGTCGTGATGGTCGTAATCAGGAACAGCCGGAATGTATCGACTGTGTTTTTCCACAGTTCCTGGTAGGCGTATCCCGGATGGCTGACGACTACGACCGAGGCCGCCTGTTTCCAGCCGGACATCACCACGGCCCGGGCCGGGGGGATACGCAGGTCGATATAGTCAATGAACCATGCCGGAACGCCAATTGCGGTCACGGGATTGCGACGTCCAATCAATGTATGTCCGTCGATGGTGATGAGGCTGATTGACTTGTAATAGCCGTGGTCGAAGACTGCATCAACCATGGAATTCATGACAGAGGTATCGTTGCTGCGCATGAACGGGGAGAGCGAGAGGCCGAGCGAGGTCGCCGTATCCTGGGCGTGCGATTCGAGTTGTTCGGCAAGAAAGTCGCGCAGATTTCCTGTACTGATGCTCACCGAAGCCAGGAAGCATTGGGTGAATAACGCGATAATGGTTATTACAAGTTGACGGTAGAGTGTCATCGGCCTGTCGCATCCCTGGCGGAACGGAGGCAGAATACCCGTTCCCGTACGCGGCTATTGTGCAAGCTCGATGTCGATGCGGGCAATGACACCACGCCACGGGGCGAGCCGGTCCGCTTTTCCCACCTCCTTGCTGTCGGCCAGTCGTGCCTTTGCCAGCCACAGACCATTACCATTGAAACTGTATACGGGCAGCAGGTCGTGGCGCTGTGCTGCAGGACGAATTTTCTTGTCGAGGTTGTCCAGCACCAGCGGATCTTCATCCGGCGCGGGAAAATAGGTCAGAACCATGTGTGCCTGATTCAGGCGCAGTGCCTTGACGTACGTCAGTCTCATCTTGTCTGCCGGGATGCCCATCTCCTGGAGCGTGAAATACTTCCCGATGGAAAAGTCTTCACAATCACCGCCGTTCGATACGAGCGTTTCCAGCGGGGTAGCCCAGTAGTCTTTTTTGCCCCAGTGTTCAATATCACTGATAAATTCGAGCCCGTTGAAAAAGTCATTGACCCTGCGTAATTTCTCCATCTCGGTGAGATGCGCGCCCGACCTGATCAGCTCCTGCCAGCGCACGACACGCTCGCGCGCCGGCTCACCGTACTCCCGTTCGATTTTGGCGATAGCCTGTTTCGTCAGGGTGAATTCACCCGCCGTGCAGCGGGCGCTGGCAAGCAGGCAGAAAACGACTGTGGTAACACAGAGCCACCATAGTGGGCCCCCCGGGTATCCGGCATGAACGGATACGAGAGGGATACCACGCGTATCACGGGCTGGCAACCGGACAGGCCAGTGTTCCCCCGGCGGTGGTTGTTGTGTGTTTGTCGGTGCTGCTGTCACAGGGTAGCGCTCAATTGCGGTTGATTTCCCGGCCATTCCCTGGTCTATCGGCATTTATGACTGGTGCTTTGGTTTATATTTGTCCCCCGGGAGTCGTCGCAGCGGGGACTGAGCCCTGCGCTGGAGTCTCGAGGCAAGCGCTGAATATCGTGGCATCGGGAGCAGGTTGGTACCTAAGTCCAATTGCGTGCTACCAGGCATCTGATAGACTGAATATGGTCTGAGGAAACAATAACTTATGAAAATAATAAATGTGACTTTCATATCTTCCCGAAGCACCGTCCAGCCGGAATGTATCTGTTCGGTTAAACACAACCCGGACATTGATCTGGTGGTGGTAACCCCGAGCCCAAACCAGCGGGGCGTCTGGACGGCTCTGTCAGGCTCGGATGTCGTGGTAATCGACGAAGCGATTATCCGTCGCGACGGTGATGAATCCCTGATCATGCTGCTCGCATCCAACCCGGGGGCAAGGTGCCTGGTAATCATGGAAAGTTTCGATGAGAACAGGATGCTGTGGCTGATCACCCGGGGTGCGCGTGGGGTGATACGCCGGAGTGATCTGCGGCAACTGCTCGTGAAAGCCATCAGGCGGGTTCATGAGGGGGAAGTCTGGATGCCGCGTAATTTGTTGAACTCGTTCAGGGAAATGATAAGCCCGCACGAGGGGTGTCATATCGGCGTGGATTCAGTCGCTGCCAACGCCAGACCGAGGCTTCATTAGCGGGCCTGATACGCCACGCGACTGCGGCCATGGCAGGCCCGGCCGTGATCCGGTTGTTCATTACCCCGGGGATTGCATCATAAGTGACATGAGACTGGCCCCGTGTGATAATGCCGCTCGATCCTGCAGGTACTGCAGCTTCCGCAGACAGCAGACGGGCTCCGGTGTGCCGCGCGAGTGAAAGTTGACCAGGGCATTGCGCCACGGCTCCGACCGCAATCGGCAATGACCGGACCCTGAACCCGCGCGGGCCGTTTGTGGCGACAGGCGGGCAGCCGGAACGCCTCCCACTGTAACAATTTTCACGCGCCGCCCTCATTCACAGGGAGATGTGATTTAATCCCCACCGCCATGTACCGACCCCTTGAACTGTTCATTGGCATGCGCTACACGCATGCCAAACGGCGCACCCACTTCATCTCGTTCATCTCGATGACATCCATGCTGGGTATCGCGCTCGGCGTGACGGCGCTGATTACCGTACTGTCGGTGATGAACGGGTTTGAACAGGAATTGCGCGATCGCATCCTTGGTATGGCGTCCCATGTGACGGTGACCACGTTCGACGGGCATCTGAGTGACTGGCAGCATGTCCAACAGGCCGTCATGAAACACTCCGATGTCATCGGCGCCGCCCCTTACGTCAGCGGTGAGACCATGCTGAGCGCAGGCACCCGTGTCAGCGGGGCGATCATACGCGGCATCCTGCCGAAGCAGGAAGGAGCGGTATCCGATGTGGTGTCGCATATCAAGGCCGGTTCTCTCCAGCTCCTGAAGCCCGGCGACTACGGGATCATCCTGGGCAGTGAACTGGCCTATGCCCTGGGTGTCGGCCTGGGGGATGCCGTGACGGTGGTCTCACCCGAAGTCATGGTAGGCCCGACCGGCGTCATGCCCACACTGCGCCGCTTCACCGTGGTCGGACTGTTCGAAGTCGGGATGTATGAATATGACCGGGGCGTGGCCCTGGTGCAAATGAAGGATGCGGAGCGGCTGTTCCGTCTCGGGGATAACGTCACCGGTGTGCGGCTGAAGCTGAATGACCTGTACGCGGCGCCGCGCGTCGCCAGGGAACTGGGTATCCAGCTGGGGGGGGATTACCGGGTCCAGGACTGGACCCGGCAGCATGCGAATTTCTTCCGTGCCGTCAAGACCGAGAAGCGCGTCATGTTCGTGATTCTGACGCTGATCGTCGCCGTTGCGGCCTTCAACCTCGTTTCCACCCTGGTGATGGTCGTGACGGACAAACGCGCCGATATCGCCATACTGCGCACCCTGGGGGCTTCTCCCGGCAGCGTCATGGTGATATTCGTCATCCAGGGCGCCGTCATAGGTCTGTTCGGGACCTTGCTGGGCGTGCTGGGCGGCGTCTCGCTGGCTCTCAATATCGAGACCATAGTGCCGGCGATTGAATCGTTCTTCAAGGTGAAGTTTCTTTCCGCCGACGTTTATTACATCAGCGAGGTTCCCTCCGCCCTGCACTGGCATGATGTGACCGTCATAGCGTGGGTTGCGATAGCGCTCAGCCTGCTCGCGACCCTCTATCCCGCCTGGCGGGCGGCAAGAACCCATCCAGCCGAGGCGCTGCGCTATGAGTGAGGTGCTGTCCTGCTCGCGCCTGGCGATGAGTTATACCGATGCCGGCACGACGCTGCATGTGCTGCGCGGTATTGATCTGATCATCGGAAAGGGGGAGCAAATCGCCGTCATGGGGGCTTCCGGCAGTGGCAAGAGCACTCTGCTGCATCTACTGGGGGGGCTGGACACTCCGACCAGTGGAGAGATTTATATTGACGGCACCCAGGTCCTGCATCTGAACGCCGTGCAGCTGGGCCGGTTGCGCAATCGGGCCCTGGGCTTTATCTACCAGTTCCATCACCTGCTGCCGGAATTCACCGCACTGGAGAATGTCGCCATGCCACTGCTGGTGCGTGGCTTATCTCCTGCAAAAGCCGCCAGTGACGCAACAGAGATGCTCGATCGGGTAGGTCTTGGTGCTCGCCTGACGCACAAACCGGGCGAACTGTCCGGCGGGGAGCGCCAGCGGGCAGCCGTCGCCCGTGCGCTGGTTACCCGTCCGGTCTGTGTCCTGGCCGATGAGCCAACCGGGAACCTGGACCGGAAGAATGCCGACCAGGTGTATAACCTGATGCTGGAGCTTAACAGGGAATTTGCCACCAGCTATCTGATTGCCACGCACGATCCGCACATTGCGGAGCGCATGGACCGGGTATTGGTCCTCGATGACGGCCATATCACGGAGCAGTGAACTGACTCGCAGCAGGGAACGCGCTTGCAGCCCGGACAGGGTGTCCGGGAGTAGAGGGAAAATTACTGTGTTCAGGGACGAACATGATCATTGGAACCTGTGCCTTCCTGGCGGGTGTTCTGGCGCTTCAATGCCTGCCTGAACTGCCGCCCTGGTATTGTTATTCCGGAGTTTTCACCGCATTCCTTGCGCTGCGCTGGCGCCCTGCGTGGTTGCCTGCGGTCTTCTTCATCGGGTTCTTCTGGGCGGCGTATCATGCACAGCGCACGCTGGATGCCGTGCTTGAAAGTCGCCTCGAAGGCCGCACCGTCCTGGTACAGGGAACCGTTGCGGATATCCCCGCAAACCTGTCAAACCAGGGTGTCCGCTTCCTGTTCCGCGCGGAACGGCTCGACGAGGGAAACGGCTGGAAAGATTTCGCAAGAAGTCTCCGGCTCAGCTGGTACCGGAACCCGCAACTCCCGGCGCTGGGTGATCGCTGGCAACTGACCCTGCGGATGAAGCGCCCGCATGGCAATGCAAATCCGGGTGGTTTCGACTACGAACGCTGGCTTTTCCAGCAGCGGATCTCGGCAACCGGCTATGTAACGTCCGATAAGCGCAATCACCGGCTCGAAGGTCGTTCGTCATCTGGTCATCAGCGGGATGCGGAGGTTCGTCGCGGCATGCCTCGACTCCCGGGAACAGCCGACACCCGGCCTTGCCCTGATACGCGCCATGACGATCGGCGATCGAAGCGCCATCGTCCCGGCGCAGTGGGAGGTGCTTCGATCCACCGGCACCAGCCACTTGATGGCCATTTCAGGACTGCATATCAGTCTGGTGGCCGGCCTGGCGTTCTGGCTGATGCGGCTGGTCTGGTCACGACTCGGCGCCTTGCCTGAAGTCATTCCGTCCGCACGGGCCGCGGCGGTGCTGTCCCTGCTGGCGGCAACCTGTTATGCCTTTCTCGCCGGGTTTGGAATTCCTACCAGACGGGCGCTGATCATGCTGGCCGTTGCCATGGCGGCGCTCCTGGCGGGGAGGTGGTCCAGGCCTGCTCATGTGCTGTGCCTGGCAGCACTCGGTACGCTGGTAGACGACCCGCTGGCGGTGCTTTCCGCCGGGTGGTGGCTGTCGTTCTGGGCCGTGACCATGATCGTCTATACCACCTCCGGACATCACGGCGCCGTGGGCCTGTGGCACAAGTGGACCCGTGTCCACATCATCCTTGCCATCGGCATGCTGCCGGTGTTGCTGGTATTTTTTCAGCAGGCATCACTGGTCGCCCCGCTGGCAAATATCATTGCCGTTCCCTGGGTAAGCCTGCTGGTAATACCCGTGGCCCTGGTCGGAACACTGCTTCTTTTTATCAGCACCGCGGCGGGTGGCCTGCTGCTGAATCTGGCGGCCTGGCTGATGGATACCCTGTGGCCATTCCTTGGATGGCTGGGCAGCCTGGAGTTTTCACTTCTGCATCACCATCAACCCCTGCAATGGACATGGGCGCCGGCGACCGCCGGCACGCTCCTGCTCTTTGCACCGCGTGGATTCCCCGGGAAATGGCTCGGCCTGGTGCTGCTGCTGCCCCTGCTTGCCGCAAGGCCACCGGCGCCCGGATTCGGTGAGGCATGGGTGACCCTGCTCGATGTCGGGCAGGGGCTTTCGACGGTCGTGCGAACGCGGGAGCACACCCTGGTTTATGATGCCGGGCCGGCCTACGGTCCGGCATTTGATGCCGGCCGGTCCGTCGTGGTTCCCTATCTGCGCAGTCAGGGTATAGGCAGCATCGACAAGCTGTTCGTGAGTCACGGGGATATCGACCATAGCGGTGGTGTATCCTCGATAGTGAAGGAATATCCGGTTAAGGACCTGGAGGCCGGGGTCCCCGAACGACTGACGATACGCCAGGCCTCGCAATGCCATCGAGGTGAGCGATGGCGGTGGGACGGGGTGGATTTTTCCCTGTTGCACCCGGATGCGCGCAACTACGGGAAAGGCAATAATGCCTCCTGCGTCCTGCGCATCGGGACGGCAGGGGGAGGGCATGCCATGCTGACCGGAGACATCGGGACGGAATCGGAGCGGATGCTCCTGAAGGAGTTGCGCGGCCAGCTGCCCGCTGATGTGTTGATCGTACCGCATCACGGCAGTTTGACCTCTTCATCACCGGCATTTGTCGCGGCCGTGAATCCCGCCTATGCACTGTTTGCTACCGGGTACCGCAATCGATTCCGGTTTCCGCGTGGACCCGTAGTGGACAGGTATCGGCAGGCAGGTTCCGAGTTGCTCGACACCGCGCGGCTGGGCGCCATAACCGTGAAGCTGCGACCGGGAGGTCCGCCCGGGGATGCCGAGGCGTTTCGTTGCAGCCATCCGCGTTACTGGCGCGCCGCTGCCTGCACCGCCGGGAACCGGTTTGGCTGCTGCAGGAAATGACGTATGATCCGGGCCCATGAACCGCCTGGAGCGTGCCTGGTATGCCAGCAGCCGGTGGCCTGTGCTCCTGACTCCGGCATCGATAGTCTATTGCGGGTTGGGCGGGCTGCGTCGTCGACTTTACCAGGCAGGATGGCTGACCGCTCACAAGCTGCCCGTGCCGGTGATCATTGCAGGAAACCTCAGTGTCGGTGGCACCGGGAAGACCCCGCTGGTGATCTGGCTGGTGAACTTCCTGAGAGCATCCGGCTACCGGCCAGGTGTGATTGCACGCGGCTACAAGGGCGGGGCGCGTCACTGGCCGCAGCGGGTGCATGCTGACAGCGATCCCCTGGCCGTGGGCGATGAGGCGGTCCTTCTCGCCGGTCGCTGCGACTGCCCGATCGTCGCGGCCCCGGATCGTGTGGCGGCGGCCCGGGTGCTGCTGGCGGGCGGTGACTGCGACCTGGTCGTGTGTGATGATGGCTTGCAGCATTATGCACTCGAACGTGATATCGAGATCGTCGTTATTGATGGTGACCGGCGTCTGGGTAACGGGCATTGCCTGCCTGCCGGTCCCTTGCGTGAACCGCCTGGACGGTTGCAGGCAGCCGATCTCGTCGTCGTCAACGGGCCGGGCCGGGATGGCGAATACCCGATGACGATGCGCGCGGAAAGAGTGATCAGCCTTTACGATGACAGTGTCTCGAGAGACCTGGCCGCTTTCGAACGGCAGTCGGTGCATGCGGTAGCCGGAATCGGCAACCCGCGACGGTTTTTTACCCGTCTTGAGCAGGCAGGTATGCGGCTGGAGGAGCATGTTTTCCCGGATCACCACGCCTATGGGGCGATGGACCTTGATTTCGCTGATGACAAGCCGGTCATAATGACCGAAAAGGATGCGGTAAAATGCCGGCGTTTGCGCCTCGGGAATGCCTGGTATGTGCCGGTGTCGATCGAGATGACGGTGGAGTTCGGGGCCAGGGTGCTGGACCTGCTCGCCAGTGGCGGAAGCGCCGCCCCGATGGTTGCCTTGTGACATGAATGATGAATGGGGTTGAATGTGGACAAGAAATTACTCGATATCCTGGCCTGCCCGATATGCAAGGGACCGTTGATCTTCCATGAGAAGGCAGGAGAACTGATCTGCAAGGCAGACCGCCTGGCCTATCCGATAAAGGATGATATTCCGGTCATGCTGGAGGAAGAGGCGCGCCGCTGGATGCGGAAGAAGAAGTCTGAAATCATCTGCCCGCACATGGGCGCGGATGAGCGCAGTGGTTGTTGACGGGGACCGGCCGGCCCGCAGGGCTGATATGATTTCCCGGCGGATCTCATAGCTGTTGCGGCCGGCGTGCGTGGCGGCTATCGTTACGGCCGTGATCAGCATGGCGTTACCCGCGCTCTGAGACTGCCAGACGCCGCAGAAGCGAGAGATATCGTCAGTGTAGGTGTGCTTCCGTGACCAGTGCTGCGTTGATATACACGATGTCCATTAAATCAGGCGTCCTTCGACCATGACCACAGCATTCAGGATCGTCATTCCCGCGAGATACGCCTCCTCGCGCCTGCCCGGCAAGCCACTGCGCCTGCTCGCCGGCAAGCCCATGTTGCAGCATGTTCACGAGCGCGCACGGGAAAGCGGCGCGCGGGATATCGTGATCGCGACCGACGACGAGCGTATCGCAGCGGCCGCGATCGGTTTTGGCGCCGATGTCTGCATGACATCCATGACGCATACCTCGGGCACCGAGCGACTGGCCGAAGTGGTTATATCCCGTGGGTGGAGTGATGACGTCATCGTCGTCAACCTGCAGGGTGACGAGCCCTTGATGCCTCCTGTACTGATCGACCAGGTGGCACTCGATCTCGCCGCGCATCCATCAGCTGCAATCACGACCCTGGCCTATCCATTGAAGGCATCCGAGAACGAAACTGATCCGCATATCGTCAAGGTGGTTGTCGATCGTGACGGCTATGCGATGTATTTCAGTCGGGCTCCGATCCCCTGGCACCGCGATCCCGCGGAGACGGGCTCCGGCATACCCGGCGGGAATCCCATGCTGCACCATATCGGCCTCTATGCCTACCGTGCACACTTTCTGCGCGACTACGGCCAGCTGGAAACCTCGCCGCTGGAGGTTTTCGAGAAACTCGAACAATTGCGTGCGCTCTGGCATGGTCTGAAAATCCATGTCGGTATCGCGGACGCCGTTCCCGCCCCCGGCGTGGATACCGAGGCGGATCTGGCGCGGGCTGATCGCATGCTGGCATCAAAATGATATCAGTCATGAAAGGCGCCTACTAACGCGTGTCATCCCGCACGACGTCCCTTTGGCTACGAAAGCACGCGCAAAAGCCCGGAATATATCCTCTTGATTTCAGTGTCTTCCGCGTGATTCCGTGGCTATTTATCGGGCCTGGGCATTTAACCAAGTGCCAGTCACTCCCAAAATGATAACGGACATCGGTTCGTCACTGTCAGCACTTACGTTTTCTGATATCTTGACTGAAGAATGCAAATTAGCAATTCAAACTGTGAGATCCGTAGAAATACGCACGGGATTACGATTCCTCCTCAGCACACTGCCACTGGGCAGGAGCTATCTTGACTTCAAATACTTTGCACGGATCCCTCCGCGAGCGACGAAAGTACAGAGACCACGGTAGCACCATATGGCCGGAACCGCGTTTTCCCCCGCTAACACCAAACGCCTCGTCGGATTGATTCCTGCTGCTGGCTACGCGACACGTCTCGGCACGCTACCACACAGCAAGGAGATTCATCCGATTGGGACATACTTCGATCCGAACGGGTCAGGCCTGCGCCCCAAGGTCGTGAGCCACTATCTGCTCGAAAAGATGCGCTACGCAGGAATTGATCGGGCGTACTTCATCCTCCGCGATGGAAAGTGGGATATCGCCGCTCATTTCAAGGATGGTGCCACGGTGGATATGTTTCTCGCCTATCTGCTTGTCACGGTACCGTACGGCACGCCCTATACGCTCGATGTCGCCTACCCCTTCGTACGCGACTCCATCGTCGCACTTGGGTTTCCTGACATTCTATTTTCGCCCAATGACGCCTACACACATTTGATAGAACATCAGATAAAGAGTGGTGCAGACGTCGTGCTCGGCTTGTTCCCGACCGATCAACCGCAAGCTACTGATGTCGTAGCGTTTGATGACCGAGGCCGAATTGTGCAAATTCTAACAAAGCCAAAGCAGACGATACTGCCGCACACTTGGGGAATCGCCGTCTGGACGCCGACGTTCACTGAATTCATACACGATTACCTGGCCGGTCTACCGATCCCAACCAAAGATACCCGAGAGCTATTCGTGGGAGATGTAGTTCAGGCAGGAATAAAATGCGGGATTAGAGTCGAAGGTGTATATGTCTCCGACACGCCTTTCCTCGATATCGGCACTCCCGAAAACCTCGCCCGCGCGATATGCGAAGGCTCGAATGAATAATCCGTAGCAGAGTCAACAGGGCCCCGATGCAGGCGATGATTCTGACGGCAGCTCTGCAGGCTCGGACGGTCTCGATGTCAATGGCACATTCATGCTTGAGGCTCTATGCCGGGGTCACGGATGATCGTGGTTAGCCATATGTCCGCAACTGCTGCACAGTTGCCCTTCGTTGGTCACCCGTGCAGGTCAGGAGTTGGTCCAGACTGTGTAAAAACTCGAGATTCAGTGACAAACCAGCTGGCCCGGTTGTTTTATCCTGGCGCCGATACCCGCAATGGGTTTAACCGCAGCAGTCGGCCGGATGTTTGGGGTAGTTGCATGATGGCACGGTGACTGAGGGCTGGACAGGTCACCAGGATTTCAGGTTTTCACCCCCACCACCCCGGGAACCTGTAAACCTGACACGGACACTACCGGCCAGGCCAGCCAGGATTCCTGCTAATTTAACCCACTTCATCCCACTGCTACCCTCCCCCCACCGGGGTCCACTTCTAAAGTATGTACAATAGTAAACCAAATCATTTCCGGTTGGTCTAATATCAAGACATCTACATGCTGCAAGTTCCTCAGGCGCGATTGTCATGTTCGTGCGGTATTGCCTATTGATACCGGGGGTTCTCTCCATATTGAACGGATCTGACCAGAGACGTTTTGAACCTATCTTTCGAGATGGTTCGAAAATGCCGCCGGTTTCGTCCAGGGTAGAAACTTAAGTCATTGACGGGGTAATACCATGAAGACAACAATGAATACTGGCGGAATATTGGCGGCATTTTCCCTTCTTGCTGCACTCTCACTTACAGGTTGTGGGGGAGGCGGCGGAGGCGGCGGAACATCTGTTACGGACTTGGGCACGATCAGCGGCACGGCCGCCAAGGGTCCGGTGAACGGGGGAACGGTTACGGCCTATGGTGTGAATGCCAACGGCTCCCGGGGCGCCCAGATCGGTACGGCAACGACAGATGCACAGGGAAATTTCTCGATGACCGTGGGAAATTATTCCGGAGCAGTCATGCTGCAACTCTCGGGTGGGAACTACATGGATGAGGCGACAGGCCAGTCCATGAACATGTACCAGAACACGGTAATGACCGCGCTGATTCCCACCATGACGGCCGGGGGAACGATCGGGAATATCGAGATCACACCGGTGACCTCGATGGCTCAGACATGGGCCCAGGATATGACCGGCGGGATGACCCAGGCGAATATTGCCTCGGCCAATAGCGCCATGGGGCAATTCTTCAACATTGGCGATATTCTGACCACACATCCCATGGACCCGCTGGTTCAGGGCTCCGGGGCGGGAGCGACTCAGGATCAGCGAAACTACGGAATGACCCTGGCGGCGATGTCCCAGGAAGCATATGAACTGGCAATGCCGTACTCTTCGGGCATCGTCACTTCCATGATGGGGGATGCCTCCGACGGGACAATGGACGGCATGATGGGCGGCAGTCAGATTTCGATGGGCGGCATGGGCGGCATGATGGGCGGCATCATGATGCAGTCAACGGCGGGGACCAGTGACCTGGCGAACGCGATGACCACATTCATCAACAATACGATGTACAACAAATCCGGGCTGACGACAACGAATATGCAGACTCTGATTACGAAACTGAACAACTCCGACGGTAACCTACAAGGGGGAGCGGCAAATACCGGGACGATCAGTGGGTCTGCCGCCAAGGGTCCGGTGAACGGGGGAACGGTTACGGCCTATGGTGTGAATGCCAACGGCTCCCGGGGCGCCCAGATCGGTACGGCAACGACAGATGCACAGGGAAATTTCTCGATGACCGTGGGAAATTATTCCGGAGCAGTCATGCTGCAACTCTCGGGTGGGAACTACATGGATGAGGCGACAGGCCAGTCCATGAACATGTACCAGAACACGGTAATGACCGCGCTGATTCCCACCATGACGGCCGGGGGAACGATCGGGAATATCGAGATCACACCGGTGACCTCGATGGCTCAGACATGGGCCCAGGATATGACCGGCGGGATGACCCAGGCGAATATTGCCTCGGCCAATAGCGCCATGGGGCAATTCTTCAACATTGGCGATATTCTGACCACACATCCCATGGACCCGCTGGTTCAGGGCTCCGGGGCGGGAGCGACTCAGGATCAGCGAAACTACGGAATGACCCTGGCGGCGATGTCCCAGGAAGCATATGAACTGGCAATGCCGTACTCTTCGGGCATCGTCACTTCCATGATGGGGGATGCCTCCGACGGGACAATGGACGGCATGATGGGCGGCAGTCAGATTTCGATGGGCGGCATGGGCGGCATGATGGGCGGCATCATGATGCAGTCAACGGCGGGGACCAGTGACCTGGCGAACGCGATGACCACATTCATCAACAATACGATGTACAACAAATCCGGGCTGACGACAACGAATATGCAGACTCTGATTACGAAACTGAACAACTCCGATGGCGCCATACAATAAATCCCATGTCCGCATAACGCCATTTTCTCCATGCGCAGTTCGTACTCGATCGCCGTGCGGCTTTCGGGGAGTACTTGGAGTTTGCTGAGTTCCTGACCTTAACGTGAAGATTTGGAACGGTAATTGATGGCCGAAAGTGTGCGTACAGATTGCAGGACGGGAATGTCAGGAGTTGCCGCACTCCTGACCTTTACCGGAACGATGGGCAATGTCTTTTGATGGCCGAACCCGGCATACATTAGCCGCCTTTGACAATAAAAACCCCGGCGCGGTGGCCGGGGTATGGTTGAAGTTAGTACCACCTCCTTATTTCTTACAAGCTCTCATTCTGCGCACGATTCAAATAATTCGGCTCAGCGCAAACCAGAAACAAAATCGTCCAAACCGATTTCTTTCACCTGGATATCATTCACGCGCCTTGTAGGTAACCATCGGCGTTCTGAGGTTATCACGTCACCCCTCAGGGTGGTTAGTGGAAACCGCGTGACAGGTATGAATCGGCGGCGGTGTTTTTCTCTTTTCTCAACCATAGCCACTCCCCCCCATCAACAGGCTTGTTGTTGATTATTGACCTATTGATATATATAGCAGATTTAATGCTTTCCACAAGAAAAATCCCGGCAATGTGCCGGGGTCTGGTTGGGTTGCAATGCGGTCTGGTGCTATCCAAAATAACCCTGTATGGAGACAGTATAAAGGGGAATCAGATCGTGATCGGGGTGTGTATATGGCAAGGCTAGTAATATTGCTGGCGCTCATCGGGATTGCTTACTGGTATTGGTCAGGGCCTTACCAGAATTCTGTGAATACACCTCCTGTTGACGATACGAAGAAAAACGCCGAGATCATGAAGCGCTGTATCACGCGAGAGAAACACATGGAAGCGGCTGGTGGATTGGCCGGCCTCGGCGACGTCGGGAGTACGGGAGAAGACGCCGAAAAATTGTGCGCGGATGAGAATGGCCTCATTAAGAGTGACGGCAAGTGGTATAGCAGATAAGGGCATCTGCTTTCTGCTACTGCAGGTAGCATAAAAAAGCCCCCGAGGATTGGGGGCGGTTATTGGGAGGAGTCATGTGGCGTGTTGTTAGGTTCGGTGCCACTGTCTAATACGGTATTCCAGTCACCCCAGCCGCGAAATTGTCCTGAAGTCCAACCCTATTACTACGCCACAGGCGACCCGACGCTGCCGACCGCGTGCCAGGTGGGTACCCGCCAGTTCGGCTACCGTGGCATTGCTGACGTGGGTCTTCAGTAAGTATTCAGATGCCCGCTGTCGCGCCTCCTTGAGCGTGAGGGGAGGGTAGCTGTCCAGGGTGATGATTTGCGTCTTTCCGGCCTGCTTGCGGCGTATAATCCCCCCTTTGCCGCCGCCCTTGCGGATGCAAAGATAAAGGCCGTCGCCATCGTTGAGCCATTGGTCGCGGTCGGTGGGACGGGTGGTGCGGACCTTCGCTTCGGTGAGTCGGCCCATCTGAATACACCTCTGGATACATTTGCCTGTGGAACTACAGCGAAATGTAACGTATCAGAGCGAACCTTGTAATACTGTTATTCCAGTGAGTTATGAAAGAAAAGCCAGTAGTTTCAGTGCTATTTGTCTGCATGGGAAATATCTGCCGCTCACCGACCGCAGAGGGGGTGTTCGGCTACCTGGTCGAACAACACGGCCTGACATCGCGGATTCAGATCGATTCGGCGGGAACCCATGCCTACCATGTCGGGGAACCACCGGATCCCCGGGCCACACAGGCGGCCGGCAAACGAGGTATCGATCTCGGCCGGCAGCGTGCGCGCCGGGTCACGGATAATGATTTTCAGGAATTCGACTATGTGCTCGCGATGGATCGCGATAATTATAATGAGCTGATTACACTCTGTCCGACTGCCCATCGGGTGAAACTGCATCTGTTCCTGGAGTTTGCTTCTGGACTGCCCGAGGATGAAGTACCGGACCCCTATTATGGCGGGGTAACCGGTTTCGAACGGGTACTTGATCTGATCGAGACGGCGTCACGAGGTCTGCTGGCCGATATACGCAAACGGCATCGTTTGTGAACTCGAATCGGCATGAAAAGCCGTCCCGGTCATGAGGATGCCTTGTCGACCCTTGGCTCGCTCGTTTCGACCGGGTTGCCCGGGCGGGAAGTCTCGCCAGAGGATTTTCTCTCCGACCCCGCCATGGCGGAAACCGCTGGCGGTACGACGGCACTCTCTTTTTTCTGATCCGGAGCGGCGCCATCCCTGACCGGCGACGGGGCGGGGCTGTCTGCCACCGCGGTCGGTCTGGCTGCCGGATTCACCGCGGTGCTTGCCGTCTGGTCACCGGAAGGTGTTGACACGGCGGGGGGAGAAGACCCCGGCACACCGGTGTCCGGAGTTGAGCCGTCACCCTGGGCGCCGATGGCTCGCGGGTCATCGGCCATGCGTTCCTGCGGGTTGTTGCTGCGTCGCTGCCCGGAAGGCCTGTTTCGCCCCCCGCGCCGTCCCCGTCGGGAGGAACTGCGTCCCTGATTGCGTTCCTGGCGCTCGTTCACCGGTGGGGTGGCGACAGGAGCGTTGGCGGGGTCCGGTGCCGCCGTCACTTCCTGCTTTTCCTCCGTGGCCGCTATCCCGTCCTCTTTGGGCGGGCGTTCGCGACGTGGTGGCCTTCCCGGGCGCCCCGTCGACTGGCGGGTTTGATTGCCGCCGCGTCGATTTCCCTGGGATTGCCCACTGCGATTCCTCCCGGTACGCGCGGGGCTTCCCTTGGCACGCTCGATGGAAGAACGGACGTGACGATCGGACGATTGTTCCTCTGGTTTTCCTTCGGGTTGTGCAGGTGCGTCTTCCGCCCTGAACAGCGTGGTAATCAACCGGTTGAACAGCCCCGGCTTTTTTTCTTTTTCAGGGGTTGTTTCCGCGGTGGCTTCGACGAGTCGGGGTTCCGGCGCCGGCGTGGACGGGGAAACGGCTTTCACGACGGGTGCTTCCGCCATCGCCGCGCTGGTTTGCCTCAGGGAGTGCAGTGTCTCCTCACCCGGTTCCTCATGAACCATCTGGTAACTGCGTTCCGGCTGATTGCCGTGCAAATCCTCGCCACGGATGCGCTGAATGTCGTAATTCGGCGTTTCCAGCGTGGGCGACGGGATCATCATGACCGAGACGCCATGACGGGTTTCCAGGCTCAGCAGCAACTCGCGCTTTTCGTTGAGCAGGTAAGTGCCCACATCGACAGGGACCTGCGCCACGATACGGACCGTATTCTCCTTCATGGCATCTTCCTCGATGATGCGCAGCACCGAAAGCGACAGGGACTCGACACCCCGTATCGTCCCGCGTCCGGAACAGCGCGGGCAGGTCACCTGACTTGATTCTCCCAGCGAGGGACGCAGCCGCTGCCGCGACATTTCCAGCAGACCAAATCGCGAAATGCGTCCGATCTGAATACGGGCCCGGTCCATCTTGAGTGCATCGCGCAGGCGATTCTCCACCTCGCGGTGGTGGCGGGGGGGTTGCATATCGATAAAATCGATGACAATCAGGCCGCCGAGGTCGCGGATACGCAACTGACGGGCGATTTCGTCCGCCGCCTCGAGGTTGGTATTCAGTGCGGTCTCTTCGATATCGCTGCCCTTGGTCGCGCGGGCCGAGTTGATATCGATGGAAAGCAGGGCTTCCGTATGGTCGATGACGATGGCGCCGCCGGAAGGCAGCGTGACTTCCCGCTGGAAGGCCGATTCAATCTGCGACTCGATCTGGAAGCGACTGAACAGCGGTATCTTTTCCTGGTACATCTTGAGCTTGTTCAGGTTATGCGGCATGACCTGCTGCATGAAATCCTGCGCTTGCTCGTAAACATCCTGGCTGTCGACCAGGATTTCGGCGATATCCTTGCGCAGGTAGTCACGCAAGGCGCGAATGATGACATTGCTTTCCTGGTAGATGAGGAATGGCGCCGGTTTCTCTTCGGACGCCTTCAGGATGGCATTCCAGAGTGTGAGCAGGTAATCGAGGTCCCATTGAAGCTCCTCGGCGCCGCGCCCCACACCGGCCGTGCGCACGATCATGCCCATGTCCTCGGGGATGTTGATCGCACTCATGGCGTCGCGAAGGAGATTGCGGTCGTCACCCTGGATGCGCCTCGAAACACCCCCGGCCCTGGGATTGTTCGGCATCAGGACAAGATAGCGCCCGGCGAGACTGATGAACGTGGTCAGCGCGGCTCCCTTGGTGCCGCGTTCTTCCTTCTCCACCTGAACCACCAGCTCCTGCCCTTCCCTGAGGGCGTCCCTGATGTTCGCTCGACCACCGCTTTCCCTCGCGGCTTCGGAAAAATAGTTGCGCGCAACTTCCTTTAACGGAAGGAAGCCATGACGCTCGGCCCCGTAATCGATGAAGGCCGCTTCCAGGCTGGGTTCAACTCGAGTAATTTTTCCTTTGTAAATATTGGACTTTTTTTGTCCTCTCGCGGGTATCTCGATATCAAGATCGTACAGTTTCTGGCCATCGACCAGGGCCACTCGCAACTCTTCGGGTTGCGTAGTATTGATGAGCATTCTTTTCATATTTTATGTCTCTCGCGCGCTCGACCACAGGCTGCGCCGCGCGTGGCAGCCGGCAAGCCATATCGTCTGACCATTCGGCAAACAGGGATAAACCGCTGCCTGCCAGCCAGACCCGGAAATGGCTGATAACTGAGATAAGGTTATATCGCGTTGCGTTGGCCATGGGAGCGCTGGTAGTGTGTCAATTAAATTCCAAAAGCAGCTGCTTGCTGAAACTGCTGATAAATCGATCCGGAAAAATCACGCATTCATCAGCAGGAAATTCGTATCAGGACGTGTATCAATCACCCTTTATCGCTGGCGGCAAGGACCACGTTCTGGCGCGACTATATCAACCTTGTCCTGTCCTAGCAACGAAGGCACTGAATGTTATGTGAATTTGAAGGTACAATGCCGGGCCAGTCATTTCAGCTATGCAACTATCGGCCATGGGCCTTCCCAATCATCTCGCACAGACACAGGTCAGACTCGTCGCCGTCGGTCCAGATGAGGCCGGGCAGCGAATCGACAATTTTCTGGCGCGTTATCTGAAAGGCGTGCCGCACAGTCACATCTATCGCATCCTGCGGCGTGGCGAGGTGCGGGTCAACAGTGGCCGGGTGCGCGCCCAGTACAAGGTGAAGGCCGGTGACAAGGTGCGCATTCCTCCCGCGCGCGTGGTTCCGGATACGGCGAAAGCGCCCCCCGGCAAAAGATTGCTGGCGATCGAGGAGCATATCCTCTTCGAGGATACGCACCTTCTGGTGATCGACAAACCCGCCGGGGTTGCGGTTCATGGCGGCAGCGGTATCAGTCACGGCATCATCGAGGCGCTGCGCACGGTGCGCCCTGATGCCCCCTTTCTCGAACTGGTTCACCGGCTCGATCGGGATACCTCGGGTTGTCTGGTTATCGCCAAGCGCCGCAGCGCCTTGCGCGCACTGCACGAACAGCTGCGTACGGGTGCCATGAACAAGCGCTACCTGGCGCTGGTGCGGGGGCCCTGGCACGGGGGCTCGCGAACCGTCACAGCGGCGTTGAGGAAAAACCAGCTGCAGGGCGGCGAGCGGGTCGTCACCGTCGATGGGACGGGCAAGGAAGCGGTCACGCTGTTCCACCCGCTAACCGGCCATGGACCGGCAACACTGGTCGACGTCGAACTGAAAACGGGCAGGACCCACCAGATCCGTGTGCATGCCGTGCACATTGGCCACCCGCTGGCGGGTGACCTGAAATACGGTGATGAAGACTTCAACCAGCTGATGAAGGGCTTCGGGCTGCGGCGTTTGTTTCTGCATGCCCGCAGGATCGAATTTACCCACCCGGCCGGTGGCGGGATTATCGGCCTCAGCGCAATGCCGGGCCAGGATCTGCAACTGGTGCTGGACAATCTTGGCCTGGTTATCCCGTGACTGACAGCGCCGCTCTTCTGCCAAACGGAAACCTGCCGCGTGATGTCAGGCTCGTCGTATTCGACTGGGACGGAACGCTGATGGATTCCGAGGCGCAGATCGTCTCCTGCCTGCGTGCGGCAGTCAGCGAGCTGTCACTCGAGCCGCTGGATGACCAGACGCTCAGGAATGTGATCGGACTGGGCCTGCAGGAAGCCGTTGATGCGCTCTTCCCCGGGCGGGACGAGATTTTCTGCCGGGCATTCGCCTCCCATTACCGCAAATACTGGTTCGCCTCCGGCGGATCCAGCCTGTTCGCGGGCGTCCCCGAAATGCTGGATATACTCAGAGGGGGGCAATTACTGCTGGGTGTGGCCACCGGCAAGTCACGGCGCGGCCTGGACCGGGCGCTGGGAGAGACCGGCCTGGCGAGCTGTTTTCACGCCACCCGCTGTGCTGACGAAGCGCCTTCCAAACCGCATCCGCAGATGCTTCTCGATCTCATGGACCAGCTTGGCGTGGCTCCTGCACAGACTATCATGGTCGGGGATACCGAGTATGATATGCAAATGGCGGCCCATGCCGGCGCCGCACGGGTCGCCGTTACGAGTGGCGTGCACAATGAAGAGCGTCTGAACCGCCATGCCCCGCTGGTATGCCTGCCGAGCGTTTCGGACATGCCGGTCTGGATGTCGAGTGCCGGCATCATTTCATTCAACAGCAGTCATTCGTAGAATCAGGTGGAGTCCATGTCAGACAAGAATGCATCCGGGCCGCTCGATGAGGCAATGGGTACGAAAGGTGGCTGGGAACGGGACCTGGTCAATCGCCTCGCCTTCGCCTCCCTGAATGAACAGCGTCGCGCGAGGCGCTGGAACATCTTCTTCAGGTTTCTGCTCGCCCTGTACCTCGGCGCAATACTGCTGGCTTACTGGCCCGCCGACTGGACCGGCATCAATACGCCGGGCGTCAAGCATACCGCCCTGGTGGAATTGAAGGGCGTCATTTCGGATGACGCCGAGGCGAGCGCCGACAATGTGATCGAGGGCCTCAAGGATGCCTTCGAAGACAAGAACACCGCGGGGATCATCCTGCGCATCAATTCCCCCGGGGGCAGCCCCGTGCAGGCCGGTTACATCTACAACGAGATCAAGCGCCTCAGGAAGAAGTATCCGGATACGCCGCTCTATGCGGTGGTGACCGATATCTGCGCATCGGGCGGCTATTATGTGGCCTCCGCCGCCGACAAGATCTATGCCGACAAGGCCAGTATCGTGGGATCCATCGGTGTGCGTATGGACAGTTTCGGTTTCGTCGGCAGCCTGGAAAAGCTCGGCATCGAGCGGCGTCTCTACACGGCCGGTGACCACAAGGGATTTCTTGATCCGTTTTTACCGGCCAAGCCGTCCGACGTGGCGCATGTCAAGAAACTCCTGGACGACATTCACGCGCAGTTCATCGCCGCGGTCAGGGAAGGTCGGGGGAAACGCCTGACCAGCGATGACCCGGAGCTGTTCAGCGGTTTGTTCTGGACCGGCGATGAGAGTGTAAAACTGGGGTTGGTCGATGCACTCGCAAGCCCGGGATATGTCGCCAGAGAGGTGATCGGCGAGGAGAACATCGTCGACTTCACCAAGAAGCCCGACCTGCTGGAGCGTGTCACAAAACGCATCGGCGTGGCGATGGCCAATGCCATGGCCGAAACGATGCTGAACGGGCCGGGTTACCTGCACTGACCGTAACGGGCGCAGTCCCGCCGGGAGTCACGGCAGCACGATTCCGGCCTTTGCCAGCATGGCGGTTAAACGGATCAGCGGCAGACCGACCAGTGCCGTCGGGTCATCCCCCTCCATGCGCTCAAACAGGGTGATCCCCAGGCCCTCGGATTTGAAACTGCCGGCACAGTTATAGGGCCGGTCGTGGCGCAGGTAGCGGTCTATCTGCGCCTCATTCAGCGCGCGGAACTGCACCCGGAAGGGGACGGCATCGACCTGCGTTTCACCCGTGGCACTGTTCAGCAGGCAGAGTCCGGTAAGAAAGATGACGCTCCGGCCGGACAAGCCGCGCAGTTGTTCCACCGCTCGCTCATGGGTTCCCGGTTTTCCCAGCACCTCTTCGCCGACAATGGCAGCCTGGTCGGAGCCTATGACCAGTGCCCTGTCGCCGCGCGGTACTGCGCGCGCCTTTTCCACGGACAGGCGGCGCACCATGTCCAGCGGCGGTTCATGGGGGTGCCGGCTTTCATCGATGTCCGGCGCCGCGGTTTCGAAAGGCAGCGCCAGGCGTGACAGCAGTTCGCGTCGAAACGGTGAAGTCGATGCCAGCACGATCGGCAAAGGCGATGTCGGGTTGTTCATGTCCTGTGACCGTTATTATTACCTGCTTCTCACCGCAAAGGCGCAAAGCACGCAAAGTCTTTCAAGAATACTTCGAAAAATGATGATTCTTCTGCAGGAGAGGGCTTTCCCGTGAACCCGGTCTTCATAACAAACAGCTTCGCGGGAAAGCCCGCTCCTACGCGTAGATGCATTTGGTATTGTTTGTGTTTGCTGGAATATTTTATTTGTGAATTTCTTCGCGTTCTTTGCGTCTTTGCGTTGAATCGTCGACTCGTAGTACAGCGGTTTAAGCGCTATTCGATTTCCAGCAGGGTCTCATCGGGGTTGACCGACTCGCCTTTCTTGACATGAATGGCCTTGATGCTGCCGGCAACGGGTGCCTGTATCTCGGTCTCCATCTTCATGGCCTCGGTGATCAGCACGGGTGTTCCCGCCGTCACCTGGTCGTCGAGATTGACCAGGATGTCGACGATGGTGCCCGGCATGGAGGTCGTTACATGTCCGGGCAGTGTCGCCCGCGGCCGCTGACTGCCCTTTACGGCGGCTTTGCCCGAAGCGGGTGCGTTTTCCACATGGATCTCGTCGAGGATCTCTACCAGCACCTCTTCGGGAACGCCATCGACCGTCATGTAAAAGGGCCGGTTGTCCTGGGTGCGGTGCCCGGTGCCCGTTACCCTGATGTGATAGGTCTCGCCGTGCAGGGTGACATTGAATTCGGTCGGGCGGGCATGCTCGTTGGCGCGCCTGTTGTAGATCTGCTCCAGGGGTTCCGCGACCAGGGCATTCTTGCTGCGCTGTTCCAGAAATTCCCTGCCGATTTCCGGAAACATGGCGTAGGTCAATACATCCTCTTCGCTGGTGGCCAGTTCGCCGATGGCGTCACGCAGGTTGTCCATTTCGTTCTCCAGCAGGTCGGCGGGACGCACATCGATGATGTGTTCATTGCCGATGGCGAGCTGCTGCACGAAGGAATTTATGGCGGCCGGGGCCTTTCCGTAGCGGCCCTGGAGATAGAGCTTCACCTCATTGGTGATGGTCTTGTAGCGCGATCCGGTGAGCACGTTCAGCACCGCCTGGGTACCGACGATCTGTGAAGTGGGTGTCACCAGAGGCGGGAATCCCAGGTCTTCCCGCACGCGCGGGATCTCCTGGAAGACTTCATTCATCCGGTCCAGCGCGCCCTGTCCGCGCAGTTGTGTATACAGATTGGATATCATGCCGCCGGGCACCTGGTAGACCTGCACCCGGGTGTCGAGTCCGGTGAACTCGCTTTCGAACTGGTGGTATTTCTTGCGGACGTCGCGGAAGTAAAAACCGATCTTCTGCAACGCCTCGAGTTCCAGGCCGGTGTCGTATTCGGTGCCGCGCAGCGCCGCCACCATGCTTTCGGTCGCCGTATGGCTCGCGCCGCCCGCAAACGAGGAGATGGCGGTATCGATGTGGCTGCAGCCGTTCTCGATGGCCTTCAGCAGGCTCATTTCGGCGGTGCCGGCGGTGGCATGACTGTGCAGATGTACCGGCAGATCCGTGGCAGAAACGACTTCACGCACCAGTTCACCCGTCACCATGGGCGTCAGCAGGCCCGCCATATCCTTGATCGCGATACTTTCGCAACCCAGCGATTCCAGATCCCTGGCCATATTCACGAAGGTACGGATGTTGTGCACCGGACTGGTGGTGTAGCAGATCGTGCCCTGGGCATGCTTGCCGGCCCTGTGTACGGCCTCGACGGCGACTTCCAGGTTGCGTATGTCGTTCAGGGCGTCGAAGATGCGGAATACGTCAATGCCATTCTCCGCGCTGCGCTGTACGAACTCACGCACCACGTCATCCGAGTAATGACGGTATCCGAGCAGATTCTGTCCGCGCAGCAGCATCTGCAGCCGGGTCTTGGGCAGGGCCTCGCGCAGACTGCGCAGCCGCTCCCAGGGGTCCTCCTTGAGATAGCGCAGGCAGGCATCGAACGTGGCGCCGCCCCAGACCTCGAGAGACCAGTAACCGATGTCATCGAGCTGCTTGCAGATCGGCAGCATGTCTTCGGTGCGCATGCGGGTGGCGATCAGCGACTGGTGGGCATCCCGCAGGATGACATCCGTTATGTGTACCATGGACATGGCGAACCGGTTCCTTCCTGTCAAAGGCCGAAGTGCGCCGACAGCGCGGCGGAGATAACCGCCGAAAGTTCCCGCGTCGGACGGCTTGTCTTGTACCGGGTGAGTTCCGGGTGATCATCTACAAATCCGGTATCGAAGGATCCTTCACGGAACTCGGGGACTTTCAGCAGTTCCATATAGTAGGGTATTGTCGTCTTGACACCATAGACGCCGATATCCTGCAGGGCGCGCCCCGCACGATTGAGCAACTCCGGCCAGGTCAGCGCCCACACCGTCAGCTTGGCGCACATGGAGTCATAATGGGGCGGGATCAGGTAGCCGGTGTAGATGGCGCCATCGGTGCGCACCCCGGGCCCGCCCGGAGCGAAATAGCGGGTAATGCGGCCGAAACTCGGCAGGAAGTCGTTTTTCGGGTCTTCGGCATTGATGCGCAGCTCCATGGCGTAACCTCGCTTCTGGATCCCGGACTGGGCATACCCGAGAGGCAGACCGTCGGCGATGCGTATCTGCTCCCTCACGATGTCGATACCGGTAATGGCCTCGGTAACGGTGTGTTCGACCTGCAGACGTGTATTCATTTCCATGAAATAGAACCGCTTGTCGGCATCCATCAGGAATTCCACCGTGCCGGCATTCTCATAGCCGACGGCCTGCGCGGCGCGTACCGCGGTTTCTCCCAGCCAGGCGCGCTGCTGCTCGTCCAGCTGGGGCGATGGGGCGATCTCGATGAGTTTCTGGTGCCGTCGCTGTATGGAGCAATCACGTTCGAACAAGTGTATGACGTTACCGTGTGTGTCGGCCAGCACCTGAACCTCGATATGCCTCGGGCGGTCGATGCATTTCTCCATGAAGATATCGGCGCGGCCAAACGCCTTGCTCGCCTCGGAAAGCACCCGGTTGTAGCTCTTCCTGAGATCGTGGAGGGAATTGCAGCGCCGGATGCCCCGGCCGCCTCCCCCGGTCGTTGCCTTGAGCATGACCGGATAGCCGATGTCTTCGGCCAGGGTCAGGGCTTCGTCCAGACTGGAGAGGTTTCCGTCACTGCCGGGCACCACGGGTATGCCGGCCTCCTGCATGGCCTTGCGGGCGGCGATCTTGTCGCCCATCCTGCGGATCACCTCGGCCGATGGGCCGATGTAACGCACGTTGCGGGCCTTGCAGATCTCCGCCAGCATGGGATTCTCGGAGAGAAACCCGTATCCGGGGTGCAGGGCATCACAACCGGTGGCAACCGCGAGGTTCACGATACGGTGAGCGTTCAGATAGCCGGCGATGGATTCCGGGCCGATGTTGTAGGCTTCATTGGCTTTTTTGACGTGCAATGCATGCCGGTCGGCATCGGCGTAGATGGCAACGGAGGTGATATTGGCCTCGGCACAGGCGCGGATGATGCGAACGGCGATTTCGCCACGATTGGCGATCAGTATCTTCTGGATCAAGGTTGTATTCCGCCGGGTCGTTGTTCGCAATGGCTGGTGCGGTGAGGATACCTGAAATTATCCCCGCACACTCCCATGATGCAAGGACGGATGCGCCGGTAGGCCTGGAAACGGAGCGGTACGGACAGGACCGAATAGGAAAAGTCACTGAATAACGGTGTTTTCTTTGACAGGATTCGGGGCTGAATATAGTATTGGCAGGTTATGATGAACCACTTGCCGGAGCGCCTCGATCTCTACGCAGCGGCAGAGGCGGGGCGGGCATTGCGGGGCCGGATAAAACTGGCGAGTCTGGAACGTGTGTTGCCACTGCTCGTCTCCCGAGAAGGCGAGCTCGAGGTTCTGCTGGAGCTGGCCCGGGACGATGCGGGAACGCATTGCCTCACCGGTTCCGTCCGGGGCCGGGTGGTATTGCAATGTCAGCGCTGCCTGGAACCCGTGGAATACCCGCTGAACGTGGTATTCCGGCTGGGTCTCGTACACAGCGAGGAGCAGATGCGGCGACTGACCGACCGTTATGAACCGTTGCTCCTGACCGGTGAGCCGTCGAACCTTGCGGAGGTGATCACGGATGAGGTGCTGCTGGCATTGCCAATCGTGTTCCTGCACAGCGACGTGAGCACGTGCCGGTCACCGGCGACAGACGATCGAATACCAGCCAGCGCACGGCGGGAAAGCCCGTTTGCCGTGCTGGCGCAATTGAAACAGAAACCCTGATATTACGATAAGGAGTTGTAACATGGCCGTCCAGAAAAGCCGGAAAACCCCATCCCGGCGTGGCATGCGTCGTTCCCATGACAGCCTGAGCGCCGCCACGCTGTCGATTGAGCCAACCACCGGCGAAACCCATCGCCGCCACCATGTCAGTCCCGACGGCTTTTATCGGGGCCGCAAGGTTATCGACAAGGATCAGGACTAGGCGGTAGCCGGGCCGATCCTGGTAAATCCTGACCCCCTCCCGTCTTGACGCGTCAGATTGCAGGTTTCCCCGTAGCGTGTCGCCATGACTAACGGGGTAACGATTGCGCTCGACGCCATGGGGGGGGACTTCGGACCGGATGTGGTTGTGCCTGCCGCACTGCGGGCGATTGAGGAACATCGCGATCTCCGGGTTATTCTGGTGGGAGACGAGGCCGTCCTGAGAACCGCGCTGGAATCCGGCAAGTCCACCGGTCTTGATCGTGTGGAGATCCATCATGCCAGTCAGAAGGTCGGGATGGATGAAACCCCTTCCCACGCCCTGCGCAACAAGAAGGACTCCTCCATGCGCGTCGCGATTGATCTCGTCAAGGAGGGGGTTGCCGGCGCCTGTGTGAGTGCCGGCAATACCGGCGCCCTCATGGCTACCGCCCGCTTTGTACTGAAGATGCTGCCGGGTATCGACCGGCCCGCCATTTGTACCGCGATTCCCACCATGGCTTCGCATACCTGGATGCTCGATCTGGGGGCAAATGTCGACTGCAACGCCGAGCACCTCTTGCAGTTCGCTCTCATGGGATCGGTGCTGGCCGGGGCGGTCGATGATAATCCGCAGCCGCGCATCGGCCTGCTGAATATCGGCGAAGAGGAAATCAAGGGAAACGAACAGGTCAAGGAGGCGGCACGCCTGCTGGCCCGGAGCCCGCTCAACTTCATGGGGTATGCCGAGGGTGATGGTATCTACAAGGGGACGTTCGATGTCATCGTCTGTGACGGATTCGTCGGTAATATTTCCCTGAAGACCAGCGAAGGTGTCGCCAGGATGATCGCCCATTTCATACGCCAGGAATTCACACGCAACCCGCTGACGAAGCTTGCGGCGATGATCGCCATGCCGGTACTGAAATCGTTTCGGAAGAGAATCGATCCACGACACTATAACGGCGCCAGTCTCCTGGGGCTCAGGGGTATCGTCATCAAGAGTCACGGCAGCGCCGATGTGCTTTCTTATGCCAACGCCATCAAGGTTGCCATCGTCGAGGTACGGGCATCGGTACCGGCACGGATCAGTTCACAGCTGCAAAATTTCATGGAAAACAGGCAGGCGTCATGATTTATTCGCGTATTACTGGAACTGGTGGTTGTCTGCCGGAAAAGGTTCTGACCAACCATGATCTGGAGAAGATCATGGACACCAGCGACTCCTGGATCCGTGAGCGCACCGGCATCTACAAGCGCCATATCGCCGCCGGTGACGAAACCTCCTGCGACCTGGCGGAGATCGCGGCAAGCCGCGCCATGGAGGCGGCCGGGCGCACCCCGCGGCAGGTCGACCTGATCGTGTTTGCCACCACGACGCCTGACCGCGTGTTCCCGAGCACCGCCTGCCTGCTCCAGCAGCGGCTCGATATCCATGGCACAGCGGCCTTCGATGTGCAGGCGGTGTGTACCGGTTTCATCTACGCGCTGGGAATCGCGGACAAGTTCATCCGCACCGGGTCCTCGCGCTGTGCCCTGGTTGTGGGTGCGGAGACGCTGTCCCGTATTGTCGACTGGAACGACCGCAGCACCAGTATCCTCTTTGGTGACGGCGCAGGGGCGGTCGTACTGGAGGCGAGCGAGGAGCCCGGCATACTCTCCACACACCTGCATGCCGACGGCAGCTACGAACATCTGCTGACGGTACCGGCGGGCATCTCCTCCGGCTATGACAAGGTGCAGAGCGGGCAGGCCTATATCCACATGCAGGGCAACGAGGTGTTCAAGATGGCGGTGAATACGCTGGGACGCATCGCCGATGAGACCCTGGCTCACAACAAGCTTGCCAAGTCCGATATCGACTGGCTGATTCCCCATCAGGCGAATATCCGTATCATTCAGGCTACGGCCAAGAAACTGAAAATGTCCATGGACAGGGTCGTGGTGACCATTGAAGAGCACGGTAATACTTCCGCCGCTTCCGTACCGCTGGCACTCGATGTGGCCGTACGCGACGGGCGTATCCAGCGCGGCGAGACACTGCTGATGGAGGCCTTTGGCGGCGGTTTCACCTGGGGCTCCGCCTTGCTCAAGTATTAAGCCGCGGTGGTTGCTTTTACTGCCTCACCGCAGAGACGCAGAGTTCGCGAATAACCAAGTAGTATTGATCCATAAAAACCCAAATTCACCGCAAAGACGCAAAGAACGCAAAGTATGTTTATTGTTTTCTTCAAGGATTTTCTCTGCGTCTCTGCGGTGAAAATTCCGGTTAATCATTCTATCGACTGACGATGAATACATCTAACGAAATTCAGATCAGACACTGGCCATGGTGTTCCCGGGGCAGGGGTCCCAATCCGTGGGGATGCTGTCCGGTCTGGCGCAGACATTTCCTTTGGTGAGCGAGACCTTTCGCGAAGCCAGCGATACTCTCGGTTATGACCTGTGGAAGCTGGTCATGGAAGGCCCGGATACCGAGCTGAACCGGACCGACCGGACGCAGCCGGCGATGCTCGCGGCGGGTGTTGCCGTGTGGCGCGTCTGGTGCGCGCAGGGCGGAAAGCGACCCGCCGTGATGGCGGGACACAGCCTCGGTGAATACACGGCGCTGGTCTGCGCCGATGCCCTGGCCTTTGGCGATGCCATAGCACTGGTGGCCGAACGTGGCCGGCGTATGCAAGAGGCGGTGCCGGCAGGCAGCGGTGCGATGGCGGCCATACTTGGCCTGGATGATGCGGACGTAGTCGATGTCTGCGCGCGGGCGGCCGAGGGGCGGGTGGTTGCCGCCGTGAACTTCAACTCGCCGGGCCAGGTGGTCATCGCCGGTGATGCCGCCGCCGTGCAGCGTGCAATGGAACTGGCGAAGACGCTCGGCGCGAAACGCGCCGTTCCCTTGTCGGTCAGCGTGCCATCGCATTGCGAACTGATGCGACCGGCCGCCGAACACTTTGCCTCGCACCTGCAGCAGGTGGAGATCAAACCGCCGGCCATCCCGGTTATCCAGAATGCGGACGTGACGGCCCATGACGTGCCGGATGCGATACGCGAGGCGCTCAAGGCGCAGTTGTATAGTCCGGTGCAATGGGTGAGAACCGTCGAGCGGATGCGCGGCGATGGCATCGGACGGATCATCGAGGCCGGTCCCGGCAAGGTGCTCGCCGGCCTGTGCAAGCGCATAGACCGGGGGCTGGTGGCCCTGCCGGTATTCGACCCGGAGAGTTTGAAGACGGCATCAGGCGCTTGACGGGAAAACAAGCTGTTGGGAGACAGAGATGAGACTGGATGAGGAGATAGTACTGGTAACCGGCGCCAGCCGCGGGATCGGCAGGGCGATCGCGCTCGAACTCGGTGCGCGCGGGGCGACCGTCGTGGGTACGGCAACGAGCGAACAGGGCGCCCGCGACATTTCCGGGGAACTGTCCAGGAATGCCATCCGTGGCGCCGGGATGGTACTGAATGTCACCAGCACCGATTCCATCGCGGCATTCATCAAGAGCCTCCATGAAGATATCGGGAATCCCACGGTACTGGTCAACAACGCGGGCATTACCAGGGACAATCTGCTTATGCGCATGAAGGATGAGGAGTGGGATGCCGTCATGCAGACCAACTTGACCGCTGTCTTCCACATGAGCAAGGCGTGCCTGCGCGCCATGATGAAGGCGAAGTATGGAAGGATTATCACTATTACCTCGGTCGTCGGTGCCACCGGCAATCCCGGGCAGGCGAATTATGCCGCCACCAAGGCAGGCGTCATCGGTTTTACCAAATCAATGGCGCGTGAAGTTGGTTCGCGGGGTATCACCGTCAACGCCGTTGCACCGGGGTTCATCGATACCGATATGACCCGCGCCCTGTCGGACCCGCAAAGGGAGAAGCTGCTCGAGCAGATCCCGCTGGGCAGACTCGGCGATGTGAAGGACGTCGCCTTTGCGGTGGCGTTTCTTGCCTCGCGCGAGGCCGCTTACATTACCGGGGAGACGCTGCACGTGAATGGCGGCATGCACATGGCCTGAAATACCCGGCTGCCGGGACGACCCGGTGCGACTTCGGTCCGGAATGCCAAAAACAGTGCAAAATATTGTTTGATATGTACTTAATGCCTATTAAAATAGGCCGCACCCAGAGCAGTGCTGCACCGGCCCTCTGCAGTCCCCGATCCGGTGAAGTTACTTGTATCTTGTCCGGGGCATTCACTACAATACTCGCGCAGCGAATGCCGCCTTATTCAAACAGAGAGGAATCATCTGAAATGAGCACCGTTGATGAACGCGTCAAGAAGATTGTTATTGAGCAGCTGGGAGTCAAGGAAGAAGAAGTGACCAATACCGCTTCCTTCGTCGATGATCTTGGCGCGGATTCTCTGGATACAGTAGAACTCGTCATGGCTCTGGAAGAGGAATTCGAGTGTGAAATTCCCGATGAAGAGGCCGAGAAAATCACCACCGTCCAGCAGGCAATCGATTACGTAAACGCCCACCTTGGTTGATCATCCCCTTTCCTGACACCGGCCGCACCGACCTGGATAGAGGTGCGGCCTTTTTGTTTTCAGCACTGATGAATTAATTCCTACGGGCCACTGGCAGGAGTCGGATGTTGTCCAGAAGACGTGTAGTTGTCACCGGCCTCGGCGTTGTTTCGCCGGTAGGAAATACCGTCGACGAAGCCTGGTCCGGTATCCTGGCAGGGAAGAGCGGTATCGGGCCGATAACCCGTATCGACGTTTCCGCGTTCCCGGTGCGTTTTGGCGGTGAAGTCAGGAATTTCGACATAACGCAGTACCTCCCGGCCAAGGATGCCCGCAAGATGGCGCCCTTCATCCATTACGGCATCGCGGCCGCCAGTCAGGCAATCAGCGATTCCGGTCTGATTATCAACGAAGACAACGCCGAGCGGACCGGCGTGGCCATCGGCTCGGGTATCGGCGGCCTGCCGGGCATCGAGGATGCCTACCAGGCCTACATCGACGGTGGCCCGCGCAAGATTTCCCCGTTTTTCGTGCCCGGCAATATCATCAACATGATCGGCGGCAACCTTTCCATACTCCATGGCATGAAAGGACCGAATTTGGCGATTGTGACCGCCTGTGCCTCGTCGACGCACAGTATCGGCGTGGCCGCCCGCATGATCGCCTACGGGGATGCCGACATCATGGTCGCGGGCGGGGCCGAGATGACGACCTGCCCGACAGGTATCGGCGGCTTCGCGGCGGCCCGCGCCCTGTCGACGCGCAACGATGACCCGCAGGCCGCCAGTCGCCCCTGGGACCGGGAAAGGGATGGATTCGTGCTCGGTGACGGCGCCGGTATCCTGATACTCGAGGAGTACGAACTGGCGCGCCGCCGCGGTGCGAACATCTACGCGGAGGTCGCCGGCTTCGGCATGAGCGGCGATGCCTACCACATGACACAGCCCGCCCCCGGAGGGGAGGGCGCGGCACGGTGCATGGAAAACGCCATCGCCGACGCCGCCATGGACAGAGAAGACATCCAGTACATCAATGCCCATGGAACCTCCACGCCCTTCGGTGATGTCGCCGAGACACTGGCGATAAAACGGGTATTCGGCGATGCCGCCGGCAAGGTGGCGATCAGCTCGACGAAGTCGATGACCGGGCACCTGCTCGGCGCGGCGGGTGGGATAGAAGCGGTATTCTCGGTGCTGGCGCTGCGCGATCAGATGGCGCCACCCACCATCAACCTGGAGAACCCCGATCCCGAGTGTGATCTGGACTATGTTCCTAACACCGCACGCGATATGAAGATCGGGGCAGTGATGTCGAATTCATTCGGATTCGGCGGAACCAATGCGACGCTGATCCTGCGCAAACCGGACTGACTCCGGTGAACGCCCTGCGTGACACAGGCAGGAAGCCGGTCTCGTCTGCCTCTATTCCCGAATTGCGCTGCCAGGTGCGCGAGGTCGGCCGGTCGTTCGACCCGGTCGATCTGCATGCGAACGATCCTGACCGTTATCCGCACCTCCTGCAAAGCACGGCGCACGGGCGTTTCGATATCCTGTTCGCCTTTCCGCAGGACTCGCTTACACTCGATGCCACAGGGGCATTGAGCGGACCCGCGGAGGCCATTCCGGCGGACGGCGATTTTCTCGCGGCCCTGGATCGGTGGTGGTCCTCCTCAGCGGCTGACGACGGTCAGCGGGAAGACCTGCCGTTTACCGGCGGCTGGTTCATCTACCTGGGTTATGAACTCGCTGCACAGGTCGAACCCTGTCTGCGTCTGCCGCATTCCGCCGGTGTCTTGCCCGTCGCTGCCGCCACGCGCTTCGCGTCGGCGATCGTGCGCGATCACCGGAAAGGCAGGACCGTGATTGTCGCCGAGCACGGGCATGATGACCTGATCGCTCTCATCGAGAGGGATATCGCCGGCCTGCCGTCTTCGCCGCAGCATCCGCAGGGGTTGCAGTTCGAACACCTGACTGAAGCTCCGCGCGAGGACTACCTGGAGGCCATCGAACACATACACCGCTATATCCGCGAAGGTGATGTATTCCAGGTGAATATTTCGCGGCCCTGGCGGATCAGCGCGGGAAAGACGGTGGATGCCGCGGCGCTGTACCGGCGCTTGAGGTGCCACAATCCCGCCCCCTACAGCGGCATCGCCCGCTGGGGAGATGCCGCCATCATCAGCTCGTCGCCGGAGCGCCTGGTTCGCAGGCGGGGTCGGACGGTGGAGACGCGCCCGATTGCCGGAACCCGTCCCAGGAGCCGCGACAGCAAGGCCGACAGCGACTATTCCGCGGAATTGCTGGCGCACCCGAAGGAGCGCGCCGAACACGTCATGCTGATCGACCTGGAACGCAATGACCTGGGACGCATCTGCATGCCGGGTTCAGTGAGGGTCGATGAATTCATGGCGCTCGAATCCTATGCCCACGTGCATCATATCGTGTCCAACGTGAAAGGCGATCTGCGCGCCGGGGTGACGCCCGGACAAGTGCTGAGGGCCGTATTCCCGGGAGGAACGATCACCGGCTGTCCCAAGGTGCGCTGCATGGAGATCATCGCCGAACTCGAGCGGGAACCGCGGGATGCCTATACCGGTTCCCTGGGCTATCTCAACCACGACGGAAGTATGGATATGAATATCCTGATTCGCAGCATGACGGTCTCCGCCAGCGATGTCCTCTTTCGCGCCGGCGCCGGCATCGTCGCCGATTCCGTACCCGAGGCGGAACTGGAGGAGACACGCGCCAAGGCGCTCGGTTTGCTGCATGCGCTCGGTGCCGATATGGCCTGATGATCGCGAAACGCCCTCATGAGCCCCCGCGAGTCATTGCGCATACTGGTCGATGGAGAACCGACGGACCGCATCTCGTGTCTGGATCGGGGATTGTTGTACGGCGACGGGGTCTTCGAAACCCTTGCCGTAGAGGCCGGGCGGCCACGCTTCTGGAGGCGCCACCTGGCCCGGCTTGAGGCCGGCTGTGTGCGCCTGGGCATTCGGTGTCCCGATGACTACCGGTTGCGGGAGGAAGCCCGGCTGGCGATTGCGGAGACGCAGCGGGCCGTGCTCAAGATCATCGTGACCCGGGGCGAGGGGGGGCAGGGCTACCGACCCGCGACGCAGGTCCCCCCGACCCGGATCATCCAGTTGCATCCCTGGCCGGACTATCCCGATGCCTGCCGCGTCGCCGGGGTACGGGCGCGCCTGTGTCGCCAGCGACTGGGGTGCAACCCGGCGCTGGCCGGGATCAAGCACCTCAACCGCCTGGAGCAGGTGCTCGCGCGGAGGGAATGGGATGATCCCGGTATCCGGGAAGGCTTGTTGCTGGACGGGGATGATCACCTGGTGGAGGGCACCATGAGCAACCTCTTTCTCATCAGGAAGGGGGGCTTGCTGACGCCAGAACTCTCCCGCTGCGGCGTGGCCGGCATCCTGCGCACGGTCGTGATGGAACTGGCCGACGCTATAAGGATGCCGGTGCGGGTCAGGGCGCTGGGCTTGTCCGATTTGCGGGATGCGGACGAGGTGTTTCTGACCAACAGCGTCATCGGCATCTGGCCGGTTGTCGCGGTCGATGACCGCCCGTTCCCGGTGGGAGACTCGACGCGGCGACTGCAGGCGCTGCTCGCCGGTCTGTCTGTGGATGGCGAGGCATGGCTTAACTGAATAGAGCGCGTTATTCTCCACGACCATGGAAAACCGGCAGACCAACAGATGGAAACACCTACTGGTGTATATGCTGGTTGTTTCCGGCCTCGGTGCGATAGGTCTCCTCGCCGTTTTGTTCGGCCGGTACCAGGATTTCAGGAATACTCCGCTCAATGTATCCGAACCCGGCGTGGACTATGAGGTTGCCGCGGGGACGTCGCTGAGTCAGCTGGCGTATGACCTGCAGCGACGGGATATTATCGATCACGCCCGGTACCTGATCTGGCTCGGTCGTGAACTGGATCTCACGCACCGTCTGCAGGCGGGAGAATACGAACTGACTCCCGGCATGACACCGGAGAGCCTGCTCCGGAAACTGGCCAGTGGCGAGGTGGTCCAGCACGCGGTGACCCTGATCGAGGGCCAGACATTCACGGAGATGCTGGCGCTGATTGAGGCAAGCGATGACATCGTGCATACCCTGGATGGCCTCGGCAAGGACGAGATCATGAAGCGCCTCGGGCATGAGGGCGAAAATCCCGAAGGGAGGTTCCTCCCGGATACCTATCATTTCCCGCAGGGAACGACGGATCTGTCATTTCTCCAGCGCGCCTATGACGCGATGGAGCACTACCTGGCCGAAGAGTGGGCAAAGCGTGACGAGGGTCTGCCGCTGAACAATTCCTATGAGGCCCTGACGCTCGCCTCGATCGTGGAGAAGGAAACCGGTCTCGCCGAGGAGCGTCCACTCATTGCCGGTGTGTTCATCCGGCGACTGCGGAAGGGGATGCGGCTGCAGACCGACCCGACGGTGATCTACGGACTGGGTGATCGTTTTGACGGCAACCTCCGCACCAGCGACCTGCGCACGGATACGCCATACAATACCTATACCCGCTACGGCCTGCCGCCCAGCCCCATAGCCATGCCGGGGAAGGCATCGATACACGCGGTGCTGCATCCCGACAAGGGCGACGCGCTCTTCTTCGTGGCCAGGGGAAACGGCAGCCATTATTTTTCCCGCACCCTCAAAGAACATGAGCGCGCCGTGCGGAAGTTCCAGCTCGGTAAGGCCGCTGCCCCGCGACCGGCGACGGTGCAGTAACGATGCCGGGAAAGTTCATCACGATGGAGGGAATCGAGGGCGTCGGCAAGAGCACCAACCTTGCCTATATCCGCACACTGATCGAAGCCGCCGGGATCGATGTCGTCATGACCCGCGAGCCCGGAGGCACGCCGCTCGGGGAGGCGATACGCGGACTGCTGCTGGATTCGGAATACCAGGGCATGAACCCTGAATGTGAACTGCAACTGATGTTCGCGGGGCGGGCCGAACATCTCGACAAGGTGATTCTTCCGGCACTGAAGCAGGGAAAATGGGTACTGTGCGACCGATTCACCGATGCAACCTACGCCTACCAGGGGGGTGGTCGCGGTATCGCCGCCGAAAAAATTGCCCGGCTGGAGCAGTGGGTGCAAGGCGATTTTCGTCCCGATCTGACCCTGCTGCTGGATGTGCCCGTTGCCATCGGACTGCAGCGCGCCGGCAACCGTGGGGCGCCCGATCGCTTCGAACAGGAACAGTCCGGTTTTTTCGAGCGCGTGCGGCGTGCGTATCTGGACCTCGCCGTCACACATCACGGGCGCTACCGTGTCATCGACGCCAGCCAGTCACTGGACAGGGTCCGGCAACAGCTGGAGGGGGTGTTGCGGCCCTTCCTGTCGTCGCCTTGAAACTCGTGACACGGCCATCATATTTCCACGATATAGCATCATAAAACTATGGCAAGATACTGTTATATATGATTATTGAATACCCCTGGCTGGCGCCGTTTTGGGAGCGCCTCGTCACCGCCCACCGACAGAACCTGTTCCCCCATGCGCTGCTGCTGGTCGGCCGGCCGGGCATGGGCAAGGCCGTGCTGGCCGAAGAACTGGCGCGCTTTCTCCTGTGTGAGCATCCGGTCGGGGATACCGCCGCCTGCCGGCAGTGCACCAGCTGCACCCTGTTCGCGGCCGGCAACAATCCGGATTATTTCCGGGTCACCCCGGCGGCCGACAGCCGGGTGATCAAGATCGACCAGGTCCGGGAACTGGCCGCAGGTCTGTCAATGACCAGTCACGGCAACGGTCGCAAGGTTGTTATCCTGACGCCGGCGGATGCCCTGAATATCAACGCCGCCAATAGTTTACTAAAGACGCTCGAAGAGCCGACCGATAACACGGTACTGGTTCTGGTCAGTGCGTATCCGGCCCGTCTGCCGGCCACGGTCCGCAGCCGCTGTCAGCAGATCCACGTCCAGGCGACTGACCGGCAGCAGACCTCCCGGTGGCTTGCAGACCGGCATCCCGGCGCATCGTCCGGGGTGTACCTCGCACTGGCGAACGGCGCGCCGCTGCAGGCGCTGCAACTGGCGCAGGAGAATGCACTGGAGGAACGGGAGCGGCGTTTCCGCGTCTTGCTCGGTATCCGCCAGGGTCGCGAGGATCCGCTCGCCGTGGCGGCGGACTGGGCTGCGGACGAGGACCTGAAGGGGCTGCGCTGGATGCGGGAATGGTTCATGGATCTGCTGAGAATCCGCCTCACCGGACAAACGGAGGGGATACACGGCATCGATCTGGTGGACAGCCTGTCGGCACTTGCGCCGCAACTGGACAGTAGGATAGTGTTCCGCCAGATGGATGGCATCAATCGAATGCTGAGACTTGCCGACAGCACCCTGAACCGGCAATTGATGATGGAAGACATCCTGCTCGCATGGTCGGAGCGGGTTTCCTGAAACGGACATGGATCAACAGGAAAGGATGATCGAGATATGAACCAGGCAAGCGCAACCTCCCCGCGGCAGGGAATACTCTCCCTCACCATCAAGGACAAAAGCGCCTTGTACGCAGCCTATATGTCGTTCGTCAAGGGCGGCGGGCTGTTCATCCCGACAAGGAAACCCTACAACCTCGGGGACGAAGTGTTCATGCTGCTGACATTGATGGACGAAGGCGAGAAGATCCCGGTCGCCGGCAGGATCGTCTGGATCACCCCTGTCGGTGCCCAGGGCAACCGCGCGGCCGGCATCGGCGTGCAGTTCAGTGATCAGGACGACGGTGCGGCCCGCAACAAGATCGAGGGCTATCTCGCCGGCACCCTCGAGTCCGATCGCCCGACCCATACCCTGTAAGGTTCTTCTGAAACCGGCTATTATTCAGCCTCTCGTATGAGAGAGGTTCTTCATGCTGGTTGATTCCCATTGCCACCTGGACCTGCTGGACCTGTCTGCGTTTCCCGGCGGGCTCACGGGCGTGCTCGATGCGGCGCGCGCGCAGGACGTCACGCGCTTTCTCTGCGTGTCCATCAATCTGGAGCATTACCCGCGCATGCACGCGCTGGTCGAGGATTGTGCCGAGGTCAGCGTTTCTGTCGGGCTGCATCCCAATGAACGGGGCGGCCACGAGCCGACAGCCGCTGAACTGGTCGAACTCGCCAACCATCCCGGCGTGGTGGCCATCGGCGAGACCGGACTGGACTACTTTCGCAGCGAGGGCGATCTGGGGTGGCAGCGCGAGCGCTTCAGGACCCATATCCAGGCGGCCAGGGAGTCGGGGAAACCGCTGGTCGTGCATTCACGCGATGCGGCGGAAGACACCCTGGCGATCCTGCGGGAAGCGGGCGCGGAGGAGGCGGGCGGCGTCATGCACTGCTTCACCGGCGATTGGGAGATGGCCCGACGGGCCATGGATCTCAACTTCCATATCTCGTTTTCCGGCATCGTGACCTTCAAGAGCGCGCAGGAACTCATGGAGGTTGCGCGCCGTATGCCGCTGGAGCGCATGCTGGTGGAAACCGACTGTCCCTACCTGGCGCCGGTGCCCCACCGCGGCAAACCCAACCAGCCGGCCTACGTGCGCTACGTCGCCGAGCATATCGCGGCACTGCGGGGAGAATCCTTCGAGCAGATCGCCGCGGCGACGACGCACAATTTCCTTACGCTGTTCAATTCCCCTGCCGCAGCCTGAGCTTCCTCAATTCAAGGGCTGGATACGAATATAGCCACGGAAGCACATGTAAGGCACTGGAATCAATCATGAGTGCTCCGTGTTTATCTGTGGGCATCGAACTCCAGGGATGTGAATGTGTCGCATGAGGCAGGAAGCCATGAGCGACCCGTAGTGAGGTCAGTGTCCCGCGTACATGGCCGCGATCTCGTCGGCATAACGCGCCATGATTACATCGCGCTTGAGCTTCATGGTGGGGGTCATCAACCCGTGGTCCACCGTCCAGAGCTCCAGCGTGCAGGTGGCGCGATGCACCTGCGCAAAGCCGGGGAATTCGGACAGGCGCCCGGCCAGTTTATCGAGTACGGCCTTTTCCAGCACACCGCTGTTCAGTGCCGCCGTATCGTCAGGATCGAGTGTCAGTGATTTCGCCAGCGCCCTCCACTGATCCACGTTCAGCACGACGATCGCGCTCAGGTAGGGCCGGGAATCACCGAGCACCATCACCTGCTCGAACAAGGGGTCGAGGGTGATGGCCATCTCCATGTCCGCCGGCGGAACCTTCTCGCCGTTGGCCAGTACGATGATTTCCTTCAGGCGGCCGGTAATGTAGATATGGTTGCGCTCGATGCGCACCTTGTCACCGGTATGCAGCCACTTTTCGGCATCGATGAGTTCCCGCGTGGCCTCGGGCCTTTCCCAGTAACCCAGCATCACCGAAGGGCCGCGTACCAGCAGCTCGTCGTTCTCGCCGATACGCACCTCGACATTGCGCAAGGGGATGCCGACGCTGTCCGGTTCGTTGTCCCCGGCGGTGTTGCAGGCAATGATCGGGCTCGTTTCGGTCAGCCCGTAGCCCTGCAGCAGGTTGAGACCCAGGCCGATAAACACCTTCGCGATCTCCGGTGGCAGCGGGGCGCCGCCCGCCGCCGCGAGCCGCATGCGCCCGCCCAGCTTCGCCATGATCCTGCCGGCCACCAGCCTGTCCAGCGCCGGCCACAGCAGATGCTTCGGATGCCAGCCTCCCCGTCCCTGGCGCCGGAGGAAGCGCCGCCAGCCAATCTCGACGGCGAGGTTGAACAGCCTGGACGCGAACGGCGGCTTCTCCGCCAGTCCGGACATGATCCTGTTGTAGACGCGTTCGTAGATGCGCGGCACCGACACCAGCACCGTCGGCCGGATGGTGAGCAGATCCTCGGCCAGCAGGGGGATGGATCGTGCGAAGGCGACGGTGGCGCCCGTCATCATGGGGGCGTAGTAGCCGACGGTGCGTTCGAAGGTGTGCGACAGGGGCAGAAAGGACAGCAGAACGTCTTCGCGGTACATGGGCACGCACTCCAGGCCGCTGTCGGCATTGGCCAGGATATTGCGATGGCTGAGCATGACGCCCTTGGGCCGCCCCGTGGTGCCCGAGGTGTAGACGATGGTCGCCAGTTCGTCCGGTTCGCTGTCATTGGCCAGCAGTCCTCCGTGGCCGTCGGGTAACCAGTCAGCCGTCGTTCTCACGCGTGTCTCACCCGCCGGCACCACGACGGGCTCCTGCGTGATGATGCGCGTCAGCGTGTCCAGCCGCTCGTGCACCGCCATCAATCGCTCCCACTGCTCCGCGCTGCGGAGGTAGAGCAGTCTGACGCCGGCGTCGTTGAGGATATAGGCAGTGTTTTCCGGACGGTCATCCACGTACAGGGGGACCACTACCAGACCGGAGCCGAGGGCCGCCTGATCGAAGATGACCCATTCCCTGCAGTTGCGCATCAGGATGGCGACCCGGTCGCCCGGTCGGAACTCCTCCCGTGCGAAGGCGGCCTGCCAGTGCGCGACGGTGGTGGCCATGTCGGCCCAGCTCGAATCCTGCCACCGTCCCGTGACCTCATCGTAGTGCCGATAGGCGATGGCATCGGGTGTGCGGCGTACCCGTTCACGGAACAGTCCGGCAAGAGTACCCGCCGTCCCGGCAGGTATCTTGTCAATGGATCCCCCAGACATGCCGCTTTCCCTTAACCTGAATCCTTGTGTAACAATTCCCAACCCGGGTCGGGGGAGAAACGCTTGCCGCGCAGCTGTTCCAGGTGTTGCAGCTGGACGCGCAGGGCCTGCACGCCGATCGCCTCGACGTGCTGCATCGGACCGCCGCGAAACGGCGCGAAGCCGGTACCGAAGATCATGCCGGCATCCAGCAGATCGGCATTTTCCACGACCCGCTCGCGCAGACAAGAGACCGCCTCATTCAGCATGCGCAGCACCAGCCGGTCGGTTATCTCCGGCAGGTTCCAGTCTCCTCCCGTCGCTTCCGGTCTGACCGCCTTGCCCTTATGGTAGCGATAGAAACCGTGACCGGACTTTTTGCCGAGATGGCCCGCTGCCACCAGTTGCTGCAGGCGTTCGGGTATCGCGGTATGGAAGTGTCCGGCCAGGTTCTGCGCGACGTGCAGGCAGATATCCAGGCCGGTGGTATCGGCCAGTTCCATCGGTCCCATGGGCATACCGAAGGCGGTTGCGGCCCGGTCGATGACGGCGGCCGGAACACCTTCGGATTCCAGTGTAACGGCTTCCAGCAGATAGGGCATGAGAATCCGGTTGACCAGGAAGCCGGGAGTACTGCTCACCGGCAGCGGCAGACGGTCGATCATGCGGGTAAACGTCATGGCCTTGTCCGAAACTTCCGGTGAGGTGGATTTGCCGTTGACGATTTCCACCAGCTGCATCACCGGGACCGGGTTGAAGAAATGCATCCCGACCAGCCGCCCGGGATGTGCAAGGACTCCGCTCAGTTCTTCCAGGGGTATGCTCGAGGTGTTGGTCGCGAGCACGGCATCGCCCTGCATACGCGGTTCGATGTCCCGGTACAGCGCACGTTTGACCTCGGCATCCTCGAAGATCGCCTCGATCACGATGTCGGCCCGGCCGATACCCATTCCCTTGTGATCGGGCATCAGGCGGTCCAGTGCCGCCTGTATCGCACGCGGTTCCTTCAAACGGCGTGCGAACAGCTCATGGGCCCGTTTGATGGCCGGGGCGATTTGTTCCGGTGACCGGTCCTGCAGCGACACCCGAAACCCCCGCAGGGCACACCAGGCGGCGATGTCGCCGCCCATGGTCCCGGCGCCGATCACGTGGACCGCGCGTGGTTTCCACGCACTGGTTCTGCCCAGCGACTTGAGCTGTTCCTGCAGCAGGAAAACACGGATCAGGTTGCGCGCCGTAACACTCTTCGCCAGACGGGCGACGGATTCCGCCTCGGCCTGCAGCATTCGCGCGGGATCGTCTGCGTATTTCTCCCAGATGTCGATCAGCGCATAAGGTGCCGGATAGTGCTGTTCCGTTGCCCTTGCGGCGACCTGCCGGCGCAACACCCGGGCAAGCAGCGGCCGAACCGGTGCGAGATTCGACAGCCGGCCGAGCCGGCCAGGTCGCTGCGGCGGCGTGGCATCGAGCACCAGGCGGCGGGCGGCGTCCCGCAAATGACGTTGGGGAACGACAACATCCACCAGTCCGATGCGCCTGGCCTGACGGGCATCGAGACTGCGGCCGCTCAACATCATGTCCATGGCCTTGATGCCACCGAGGAGGGATGTCAGCCGGACACTGCCTCCAAAACCGGGATGTATCCCCAGTCGCACCTCAGGCAGACCCAGCCGGGTGCCCGGGGCATCGAGCGCCACGCGGTAACGGCAGGCCAGCGCCAGTTCCAGGCCGCCACCCAGGCAGAAGCCGTGGATCAGCGCCACGGTCGGCAGGCCGAGTGCTTCCAGACGACTGAACACCGACTGGCCCTGCAGGACCAGTTCCAGCGCCTCGGCCTCATTGCGGATACGGGTGAACTCGTGAATATCGGCGCCGGCAATGAAGCCATTGGCCTTGTCCGAGAGTATCACCAGTCCACGCGGTGCGTGGTTTGCAATCGTTTTCAGATGCCGGTCCAGCTCCCGCAGCACCTCGCGGCCAAGCACATTGGTGCCCCCGTCCGTCTTGTCGATGTGCAGCCAGGCGATGTTATCGTGATCGGTTTCGAGGCGGAAATGATGGTGTTCGGTAGCGATGTTCATGTGGGCTGTCCCCCTGTCCGCTCGATGATCATGGCGCCGCCCTGACCGCCGCCGATGCACAGGCTGGCGACGCCGCGCCGGGCGTCGTGGTGTTTCAGCACCTGCAGCAGGTGCAGCACGATGCGCGCGCCGCTGGCGCCCACCGGATGCCCGATGCTGACCGCGCCGCCATCGACGTTCAACCGTTCCTCGTCGATCGGTGCAAACGGTGACTCGCAGCTCAGTTCCTCGCGGCAGAAGTCGGCATCCTGCCATGCCGCCAGACAGGCAAGCACCTGCACGGCGAAGGCCTCGTTGATCTCCCAGTAGTCTATGTCGTTGCTGCCGAGTCCATGGCGGCGCAGTAGCGGTGCCATGGCGTACACGGGGCCGAGTCCCATCTGCGCGGGATCGAGGCCCGCCCAATGACAGTCGACGATCCGCCCCAACACCGGCAATTGATGGCGCGATACCGCCTCTTCCGAGGCGAGGATCAGCCAGGCGGCACCGTCGGTGACCTGGGCGCTGTTGCCGGCGGTTACCGCGCCGTAGGGCTTGTCGAAGACGGGTTTGAGTTTGGCCAGTGTCTGCAGGGTGGAATCGGCGCGCACGCCGTCATCATGGTCGTAATAGCCCCCGTACCGGTCATAGATGACCTCGATCTCATCCAAACGTCCGTCAATACGTGCGCTTTCCAGTCGCTGATGGCTGCGCAGCGCATAGCGGTCCATGGCATCGCGGCCGATGGCGAATCGGTGGGCGAGGATTTCCGCGGTCTGCCCCATCGACAAGCCGACCACCGGATCGGTGAGCCCGCGCAGCAGACCGATGACCGGCCGCAGATGGGCCGGGCGCAACCGCGCCAGCACCTTGATTCGCGCCACGGGCGTGCGCGCGCCGTTCCATGCCGCCAGCCAGTTGACCATGGCTTCGCTGAACAGGATCGGGGCATGGCTCATGACTTCCACACCGCCGGCCAGCACCAGCCCGGCACGTCCGCTCGCGATGGCGCCCGCCGCCGCATCCAGTGCCTGCATGCCCGAGGCGCAATTGCGCTGCACCGTCCAGGCCGGCACCCGGTCCCCGCAGCCGAGACGCAGCGCCACCACGCGGGCAATATTGGCCTCGTTGGCCGAGGGCATGACGCAGCCGAGAATGACCTCATCGAACGCGTCGGGAGAGAACGGCTGACGGGCGAGCAGGGGATTGCCGCCGGCGACCGCGAGATCGGCGGCCGTGAACGGCCCCGGTTTGCCGCGCGCCTTGAGAAAGGGCGTGCGGCTCCCGTCGACTACATAGACTGGCCGGCCTTGCCGGCCGTTCCGCTGCTGCTCCATGCTTCATGCTCCTTTGTTAGGTAGTGCCATCCATAAAGAAGCAAACTCACCGCAGAGACGCAAAGAACACTAAGTCATTTAATGATTTTAATTAAAGAACTTCTCTGCGTCCTTTGCGTCTCCGCGGTGAAATTGGTATTTATGGGTTTTAGCCAGGTATTCCGGGGGAAACTCATCGACCTGGATGACGATCTTGCGGGCCGTGATGGCTGCGCGTACCGCCGCCGCTTCTTCATCATCTATCACACGGGCCGAAAGTCCGCTGTCCAGGGAATCTTCCGGGTCGCCACGGGGCAGGATGCCGTCCTGCATGGCCCGGCGCAGCGTGCGCAACGCTGCTTCGGCCGCCACGGTTTTTTCGAGGGCATCGTCGAGTCGGGCCAGGGAGGCGTTTACATCAGCCGGAAGATACATGCCCTGCGTCAGGCGGTCGCGCACCGCGCCAGGCGAGAGCACCAGTTCGGCCACCGAGTGACCCAGCGCATCCCGCGGACGCTTGCAGGGTTTGCCGAGCGGAAAGGTCAACAGGCGTGTCAGCGTGGCAACGAAGCGGTTGGGCAGATTGTCGAACACCTCGTACAGGCGTTCCTGGATGGTGAACTGCAGGTCGGTGCAGGCCCATTCCAGCAGCGGCAGCTCGTCGTCCGGTTCACCGTGATCGTGATGGTGCTTGAGCACGGCGCTGCCCAGATACAGCAGGCTCAGCACATCGCCGAGCCGCCCGGAGAGAGACTCCTTGCGCTTGAGTGAACCGCCCAGCGACAACAGGGCCATTTCGGTACTGACCGCAAAGGCGAGGCACAGGCGATCGAAACGCCGGTAGTGGTTTCCGCGAGGCCCGGTCACCGGCGAGCCGAGCAGGTGCCCGCCGCTGAGGCCGTGGAACAGGCTGCGCACGGTGAGGCTCATGATGTGGCTAGCATGACCGCGCAGGGCCTCATCGAAGGCCGCCGGATCGTTGCGATCCGCGGCCTGCATCTCGCGGAACAGGTAGGGATGGCAGCGGATTGCGCCCTGGCCGAAGATGATCAGGTTGCGGGTGAGGATGTTGGCGCCTTCCACGGTGATACCGATCGGCAGGGCCTCGTAGCCGCGCGCCACGAAATTCCTCGGCCCCATGCTGATGCCGCAGCCGCCCAGGATGTCCATGGAGTCGTTGACGACCACGCGCATGCGTTCGGTCAGGTGGTACTTGACGATCGCCGATGCCACCGAGGGATCCTCGCCGCTGTCGATGGCGGCGGTGGTGAAACCGCGCGCGGCGTTCATCACGTAGGTGTTGCCGACGATGCGCGCCAGCACCTCGCTGATGCCCTCGAAGCTTCCGATGGGCAGTCTGAACTGTTTTCTGACAGCGGCATAGGCGCCGACCGCGCGGCTCATCTTCTTGCCTGCCGCAGTGCTCAGCGCCGGCAGCGAAATGGCGCGCCCGTCGGAGAGGCAGTTCATCAGCATGCGCCAGCCCGTGCCGACGCGCTCCTGACCGCCGATGACCCAGTCCATGGGGATGAACACATCCGTGCCGCGGTTCGGTCCGTTCATGAAGGACTGGTTCATCGGGAAATGACGGCTGCCGATTTCGACGCCCGGCGTGTTCGTCGGAATGAGCGCCAGCGTGATGCCGATGTCCTCCTTTCCCCCTATCAGGTGATCCGGGTCGTAGAGATGAAAGGCGAGTCCCAGCAGTGTGGCCACCGGTCCCAGCGTGATGTAGCGCTTTTCCCAGTTCAGACGGATGCCGAGCACGTCGGCCTTGCCGTCGTGGTCCTGTCGGCAGACGATGCCGGTATCCGGCATGGCCGCGGCGTCGCTGCCGGCTTCCGGCCCGGTGAGCGCAAAGCAGGGGATGTCCGTGCCGTTCGCCAGGCGCGGCAGGTAGTAGTCTTTCTGGGCTTCGGTGCCGTAGGACAGCAGCAGCTTCGCGGGTCCGAGCGAGTTCGGCACCATCACCGTGACCCCGGCGGAAATGCTGACGCTGGCGACCTTCAGGACCACCAGGGAATGGGCATTGGCGGAAAATTCCAGGCCGCCGTAGCGCCGGGGAATGATCATGCCGAAGAAACCCTGGCGTTTCATGGTGTCCCAGGTCTGCGGGGTCAGGTCACGAAGTTCCTCGGTGATCTCCCAGTCGTCGATCATGCCGCAGAGTTCCTCGACGGGTCCGTCGAGGAAAGCCTGTTCTTCGGGGCTGAGCTTCGGAGCGGGAAATCCGCGCAGGCGACGCCAGTCCGGCTGGCCGGTGAACAGGTCCGCCTCCCACCACACCGTACCGGCTTCGAGCGCCGCGCGTTCGGTGTCCGACATGGCCGGCATGATCCTGCGGTACGCCGCGAGCAAAGGTTGCATGATCAGGCGCCGGCGCAGCGGTGTCAGTGTGAGCAGGGCGGCGAGCGGTACGAACAGCACCCAGGCGGCCAGTTCTGCCGTGGCTGTCGGATGATGGAAGACGGTCCAGTAGATCAGTCCGGCGCCGAGTACGGCTGTCCAGAGGTACCTCGACGCCCGTCGCGCCATCAGCAGTCCGATGACGGTGACGACCAGCAGCAGTTCAATGACTCCGTTCATGGCGACCGTCCTGTGCGGTGCCGTGGTCGTTAGCGGCCGGTTCCCATGCCGACTGCCTGCATTCACTGGAATTTGCGCTAACCCATTTCAATTATCGACAATTTTTCGGCTATTTGAATTCCAGGACAGGGATAACCCGGGCGAGTTGGGCAGGCGGTGACCGGCATCACCGTTTCCGGGGCTGTTCAACCCCGCCCGGGGTAATGAAATGGCGGGGTGGTGGTAATGCCGGGGTCCTGAGGCGGTTCGTCGCGCTTTTCCTCTGAATCAGCAGCTTCCCGGATGCTCACCACCTGGACCGGGCGCTCTGTAGGAGTTCAAGTAGACACTCACCATGGGGTTGCCTGTATCGATGCGTCCGAACATACGGCAATCGATTGCCATAGTCTGGCTGCCTAAATAATGTCTCGTCAGAAAAATACGAGACCGTCAACGTCGCGTGGTGGACGCTGTTCAACGATCCCGTGCTGGACCGGCTCATCGTTGAGGCCTACCGGCAGAACCTGCCATTGCAGATCGCCGGGCTCCGCATCCTGCAGGCGCGCGCACAGCTCGGAATCGCCACCGGTGAGCAGTACGCGCAGGTCCAGGAGGCCGCCGCCGAGCGGCGCGGCGCAACCCCTGTTCGGTCCGCCGGACTGGTAGTCCCAGTAATTACTCAATATCCGATTTATGCAGTCCCGGGTCGGTGAGCAATCTCTTGGGCAATCCCGGTCAGTTTCTTCAGACATGACTATAGCTGAACTTGTGCCGACTTCAGGAGCGCAGCAGCCTGTGAAAGGAGGCGGTCACTTTGTGTCAGTAAGTCATCCGCCTGAACGTCGTCCGCGACCGGTTGATCCTCCCGCAGACGGGCGAGCAGGGACAGGGTGTCGGCTGGCAACAGCTTCGTTTGCACCAGCGTCGAGTCGATGAGACTCAGGGCGGGTGGGATCCCGGCGTTGTGACCCTTCCAGTGGGTCAGTGCCTGCACGGCTGTTTCCACGGCCTTGCGCATCGGGGCGAGCGCTTCCGCTGCAAAGCCGCCTTCGGTGAGCACTTTCGCCATGCGCCGTTGGTGCTCGCTCTGGGCCAGGCGGTCGCGGGCCTCTGTCAGCCTTTTTGATGATCTGTCATCCTTCGGCTTGTCCGCGGCCGGGGTGCGGTACAGCGTCCTGGCGGTATCCCGATTGGCATGCAACACGCCGGCATCAATTAGTTGCCGGATGGTTGCGAAGGCCTCCCGATCCAGTAACTGCAGCTGCGGCGTCCGGTCGGGGAAGCGTTCCTGCAGGTGCCGGGCAAGGCTGCTCTGCAGCGCATCATCCCGCCGGTCTGCCACCACCAGCAGGGTTTGCTGCTCTCCCTCACCATGCAATTCCATGAGGTCGAGATGGGCGCTCCATTGCCCCAGCATTTCATCGCGTAATTGTTCGAGCGGGTCGGTGGCAGGCGCGGGCCGAGCTGGTTTTTTCCCGGCCATCAGACTTTCCATGCGTTCCAGGAAGGCGGCGCGGCCCGAAGGCAGAGCCATCTCACGCCCGCCCGTGCCATCCACCACGCCCTCGGCCAGGGATCGTTTCTGCTCGAGCAACGCGAGCATCCGGTGCTCGATGGTGTCTTCGGATACCAGATTGATCACCTGAACGGAGCGCTTCTGGTGCTTGCGCCAGGCGCGCGCGATGCGCTGCTCCAGCTTCGCCGGGTTCCAGGGCATATCCAGATTGATCACCACGTCGGCTGCCTGCAGGTTGAGTCCGGTGGCGCCAGAGTCGGTGGAGAGGAACAGTCGGCATTCGGGATCGTCCTTGAATCGCCGGATCTCGCCGCGGCGTTTCGCTTGCGGAACCTGGCCGGTATGCCAGGCATAACCCAGCCCCAGCTCCCCGGCCAGCTCACGAACCAGTTCCAGCATGCGCTGCCACTCGGAGAAGATGATGATCTTGTGATCGCCGTCCGCCATGAGCTCCTCAAGGAGACTGTCGAGCTCCTGCAGCTTGGGCGAGACCCGGC
>CAVQCA010000013.1:0-13620 GCA_963710815.1 uncultured Gammaproteobacteria bacterium
TACCGCGGAGCACTTACAAATTGAATTCACGAAAAACAAATGGCCACGGAAGCACACGGAAATACACGGAAAAACTCACTGATAATTTCTGTGTCTTCGGTCGATTCCGTGGCTTTCCGGCACGATTTGGACTTAAAGCAGGTGTCATTCGGGTTAATCATTAATGAAATTGGGTCTTCAGCAGAATTAGTGGGTAACTATGGCCTGAAAATGGGTTGCGGCCAACCGATTCAAGGGGTGAAGCAGCCAGGATAGCGCACCCCGTCCCCGGCTCTGAGAAGATGGAAGTTGCGAAGCAACCATCTGCAGAGAAAAAGGAACGGGATGCACGTCAAGACTATCCTGAATCGGATCCAGAAATTCAAATCGTTTGTGTATTCGGCGGTGCGCTGGATAGAAGGACCGGGCGGCGAGCCTGCCATTGAGGCCGAGCTTCGCCCACGAACCAACGCCCGGGCACGCTGTTCGATCTGCGGCGGCGAAGCGCCGGGATACGATCGGCTTCCGGAACGGCGCTTTGAGTTCGTGCCCCTGTGGGGCATCCGGGTCTATTTTCGTTATGCCCCGCGGCGCGTGGACTGCCCGGAGTGTGGTGTACGGGTGGAGCAGATGCCCTGGGCGTCGGGCAAGCGGCAGCTGACCGAAGCCTATGCGTGGTTTTTGTCCGGCTGGGCGAAGCGGCTGAGCTGGAAAGAAGTGGCCCAGGTGTTCCACACGAGCTGGGAACAGGTTTTCCGGGCGGTGGAGCGGGCCGTGGAATGGGGACGTGCGCATCAGGATCTCTCCGGTGTCAAGGCGATTGGTGTCGACGAGATAGCGGCCTGGAAAGGCCACAAATACCTGACGCTGGTGTACCAGATTGACAGCCACTGCAAGCGCCTGTTATGGATTGGAGAGAAACGCACGGTCAAGACCTTGTTGCAGTTCTTTCGCTGGTTCGGCAAGGAACGGAGTCAAACGCTGGATTATATCTGCTCGGACATGTGGAAGCCGTACCTGAAGGTGATTGCCAAGAAAGCCGGCCAGGCCGTGCACATTCTGGATCGGTTTCACATCATGGCGCATCTGAGCAAGGCGATTGACGAGGTCCGTGCGCAGGAGACGAAGGAACTGAAGGAGAAAGGCTACGAGCCCATACTGAGCAAAACGCGCTGGCTGTTGCTCAAGCGCCCGGAGCACCTGACCGAAAAGCAGGAGACCCGATTGGCGGATCTGGTGCAGTACAATTTGAAATCGATCCGAAGCTATCTTCTCAAGGAGGAGTTTCAGCTGCTCTGGTCGTACACCGCGCCCTACTGGGCGGGACGGTTTCTGGACACCTGGTGCACCAAGACCATGCGCTCGAAGATCGAACCCATGAAGAAGGTAGCCAGGATGCTCAGGCGTCACCGGCCCCTGTTGCTGAACTGGTTTCGCGCCAAAGGACAGCTGTCCAGCGCCGTGGTGGAGGGCTTCAACAACAAAGCAAAACTCACTACCAGAAAAGCCTTCGGTTTTCGGACCTATCATGCGATGGAAATCGCCTTGTATCATGCGCTTGGCTCGCTACCTGAACCGAACTTCACCCATAGATTCTGCTAACGAAGCTGTAATTCAGGGGGTCAGGCGTGAATCCGCCGCTTCAGTCCGGCCGCACTGAAGCTGACTTTCGTATCGATCAGGCGGCGCACGGCATCGAGCTGGCCCAAGGTGTTTGACAGTAGTACGCCGCGAACGTGCCCGGCCTTGAGATAATACACGACGCCCTGGCGGAACGGTTCCTTCCAGTCTTCGATGATATCCAGGTCGGCGACGAATTCGCCGACCGCTTCGTAACCCAGAGTCGCCAATGAGTCGGGTAACCATAGCTGATCCCGTGGATATCGGCCGGGTGAGTGGATGGCCGTGAGACCAGGAAGTATGCGAACAAGCCGCTCATAGGCATCCGCCAGCGATCAGTCGGTGACGTCCGCCGCAAGATCTCATGCGTTCAACATGACCGGGCTCTTCGGCCACTCACAAGCCTGTTTTGCTGGGGTAGCAAGTATCATCACGGCCAGTCCATGGGCGCCGGTTTAATTCCGGCCTCAGTCTTCAATTACCTCTCTACATCCATACCCCATGTCGGTAAAATCCAACCCGTGGCCACGCTGCCCGGGTGGCGAAATTGGTAGACGCAAGGGACTTAAAATCCCTCGGTGGCGACACCGTACCGGTTCGATTCCGGTCCCGGGCACCATATTTACACTGTCTTGAGTGCCTTCATTTAATGCTTATCAGTGTAGACAGATTCAGGATTTCAAGAAGGGTACTGACCCCTTTTCTGCTTTTTTCGCTCGATCAGAATGGTTTCTTACCTGGCCCCGCAAAGTACCAGATAATCAGGCCGATCAGTGGCAGAAAGAACACCACCAAAGACCAAACCAATTTTTCAATATTCTCTGCCGAACTCTGCAGAATCATTACGATTGCATAAATATCTGCAATCAGGATTATGAGACCGCCAATTCCAGTGAGATCCATAGCTTTCTCCAATTGTTGATTGTTCAAAGCCTCATTTTAAGCATGAATATTCCCTCGATAGCATATTGAATCCTGGTAAAGGGCGAAATTACCTGTTAATCGAATAGCAACAGGTTAGGCCTAATCACACCCCTATGGCCACGGAATCACACGGAAATAAACAGAATACAGGCTCTTCTTTCCGTGTCTTCCGTGTGGTTCCGTGGCTATTTATCTGGCTTGGGGCTTAACTAAGTGCCATTCACCTGTTAATCCCTATTTGGCCTCACCGCCAGCCGGTTTGTAGAAGACAAGCTCGCCAATATCGACCGTTCTGATATATTCCCTGGACCAACTGGGTGCCACTTTCCGATTGTGGAAATACAAGGCACCACCTGTTCTGTCCTTGAGTTGGTGGTTGAGGGCCTTGCGGGCGATTTCCTTGGCGTGCGAGTAGGGCTCTTCCTCTGTTGCGTCATCTGAACGGCCATCACACCACCACGAGAACTGGCAGGCACCTTGCTCTTGGCCTTGCTTGACGACTCCACAGATGGTGTTTGGAAAGCCCTCATGCCCGGTCCTATTCATAATGACATTGGCGATGGCTTCCATGCCGGCATCACCCTCTCCCCTGGCCTCCCAGTAGATGCTGCGGGCGAGGCAAGTAATCGCATCGTCAATGGACTCTTTGCCGGTCGGATCGACCGCCTGCGCCTGGGGCCTGGTGATAAGCTGGGCGGGAGTCGGTAGCACCTTGCTGCCCTCGGGCGCGGACTTCTCCTCCAGCACCTCCGCCTTGCTCCTGGCGGTTTTCGCCTCCTGGGCCTGGTCAGCCGCAGTCGTCTGGCTCACCAGAAGGAATGTCACAAGCGATGCCGCAGCCCATATCTGTCCCATGGTCGAACCTCCTGCAGCCACAATATTCAAGCGGGGGAAAGAACTGGTCCCGTTTGTATGAACCACTCTGCCCGGGTTGTTAAGTAGTACTGATCGGGCGTTATACAGTCAAGTCTCAAATGCGGTCGGCACGTGTTGTAGAAGTGAAGTAGCGTTGCTATTTTCCGTTCCGGCAGTTGACGCAAAGGACTGCAACGAGTCGACTCATGAAGTTTAGCGTTCCTTAATCAGCAAATGCTAATTGGCGCAGATCGGCCAACTCCGGAAATTCAGCCTTCTGGGAAAAGCACAGCAGTTCGCGGGAATCCGGTGTGTACCGAAAACTCGCATGACCGATAGGGTCAGACTCGGTTGATCAGTCACCAGATACAGTTATTGACAGAACTCCAAGGGGCCTAACGGCCCTTTTTTCTTTTCAATGCCCCAATAAATGTCCCTGACCGCCAGAACACAAGCATCCTATAGCAAGGAAAGGCCAGAGGGCGTAGCCGGACAAAGAGCCCGGTCAACAGTTGAACCATCGGGGCATTCCATACATAAGAGCATAAACCCAAAAGGACAAACTGGAAGTGCAGCTGTATTGATTAACACACATGCTCGAGGTATTCAGGATAACTCTAATCCAGTATATCGTGATTTAACGTTTCCTTTACGTTAGAAAGAGAATGTTGCCACTCAAGGAACCCTGAACTAGGATGTCTTCAATGGGTTGGCAAAGGACGGTCGTATAAAAAAAGGTCGGATGCCCATTGGGTCACAGCTGTAAGAAAAATATTAATTATGCATGAATGGCACTCGGTTAAGCCCCAGCATGCGAGACACAATGGAGTAACGTTCTGATAAAGAAGAAGGTTGGCTCAGGATGTTAGAATGTTGTTGTGACACATCCATCCAACCCCCGGAGACCAACCTTCATGGCGAACAAGCGTAGACCAGGCCGCACCCGACAGCAACAGCAGCTGCGCAAGGATCTCCAGAAAGTGGCCCGGCAGGTCGATTCGATGAGTTTTTTCAACCTGCTGACCGGTCCACAGCTTTTGGGGCGGCTGGAAGCGCTGCTGCCGCCGTATCGGGAACGTAAATACCCGCCGACGGTGACGCTGGCCATGTTCCTGGGTCAGGTCTTGAGTGCCGACGGGTCCTGTCAGAACGCGGTGAACGAGGCCATGGTCAACCAGATGCTGAAGGGCTTGGAGCCGGGGAGCGCGAACACCGGATCGTATTGCGATGCTCGCCAACGCTTGCCACGAGAGCTGGCGCAGGAATTGGCCCGCTCGATCGCAACGCTGCTGGGTACGCACACCCCGGCACCGTGGATGTGGCGCGGCCGGCACGTAAAATTGGTGGACGGCACGACGATTCTGATGCCGGACACACCGGAAAACCAAGCGCGGTATCCGCAGCACGGGGGCCAGAAGCCTGGGGTGGGTTTTCCGATCGCGCGTTTGGTTGCAGTGACGTCCTTGGCGCACGGTGCCGTGCTCGATGTGGCAATGGGACCCTACAAAGGCAAAGGAACCGGGGAACATTCGCTGTTTCGTGAACTGCTGAAATGTTTTGCCGCAGGCGACGTGATGCTGGCCGACGGCTATTACTGCAGTTACTTTTTGATCGCGGTGCTGATGGCGATGGGCGTGGACTTTGTCTTTGAGCAGCACGGAGCGCGTCACACCGACTTTCGCCGGGGCGAGAAGCTTGGCAGCCGCGATCATGTGGTGCAGTGGACCCGCCCTGCCCGGCCGCAGTGGATGACGCACGAGGAGTACGAGAGCTTTCCCACGGATCTGACGGTGCGCGAAACGAAGGTAGGCAAGAAGGTCCTGGTGACGTCCTTTTTGAATCCGCGTGAAATCTGCAAGCGAGATCTAGGTACGCTCTTTCTGCACAGATGGAACGTTGAGCTGGACCTTCGCAACGTGAAGGACACGCTGGGTATGGCCATGTTGAGCTGCAAGACACCCGAGATGTGCGAGAAGGAACTGTGGGTGTACATGCTGGCCTACAATCTGATCCGCCTCTTGATGATGCAGGCGGCCGTGCAGGCCCATGTGTTGCCGCGCGAGTTGAGCTTCAAGCATACGGTGCAGGTTTGGTTGGCTTGGAGCCAGAAGCAATTTCTCTCGGATGCGCCGGAAGACTTGACAGCCTTGTTCCGACTGATTGCGTACGTTCGAGTCGGAAAACGTCCCGGAAGGATAGAACCTCGTGCGATCAAACAAAGACCCAAGCCTTTCGCGCGATTGCAAACGACTCGTCGCACAGCGCGCAGAAACATCGGGTTATACGGCCATCCTCAGAGACTGAGGGCTTAACCGAGTGCCATTCAATTATGCATATTGGAGGCACCATGGATAACCCACTGTCAAAAGTTATAATTCTCTTCTTCTTTCTGTTCCCGGTATTAAATGCACACGCCAGTATTGATTGGGGGGATAGCCCATTTACAACACTCAATGACAATGTAAATACAGTCAAGTCAAACGTCTCGACAATTACAGGAAAGGTGACAGGAAATATTTCAACTGTTGCTGACCAGTTTAAATCGCAGATAGATCTTTTGCAGTCACAGGGTTTACTGGTCAAGGAAACCGCAAAGCAACTACTGGACTGGTTGAATGAGCACAAGCAGGGCTATTCTGATTTTGCGGGTCCCGATAGATGCGCTGCAGGATCGCCATGCAATAACTTTCGGGTTGAGTTGACCATCTTTGTGCAGAATTTCTCATCGTTGTCAGATCGTTTCCCCGTGGTGGAGAAACTTGGACTGAGTGATGCGCCTGTACTGACTAGGCTGCTGGACAAGTTACCACCAATTATTTTATTTCCCATATACGAGACCATGAGTCGCATGCCGGACTGGAATAAGCTGCCTGAGCAGTTAGCCAGTATTTACGATGAAATTGCTGATCCGGATGTTTTTTCTGTCAGGTTATCGCCGCTTTCAGTTGCTGATACCTCAGGGTTTGCAACAACTGCCTATACCACAGCCTCCTTCACAACGTCTGCATCGACTATCAATACACCTACAGAAAGATTTTGTGAAAGTCATGCAGACAGGCTGGATAAGGGGATTGATCCTGTAAGATTAAACCGTATCAAGCTTTTTATTTCTTATTTAAAGGCAGTATTTGACATTATTGGAGAGGTGCCGCCAAAAGATCAGAATCTGGAACTTGTTGGTGAGGGTGGTAGCCTGCCTATTCCAAATGCATTCAAGATGATCGTGCACGCTATCAATTTCATCCAGGATGCGGTTCAAACCTACCGGAATAACATTCAAATTTGTCGCGATCTCAGGGACGCGGAAAGAGACAGGAACCTGCAATTGGAAATACAGGTGGCTCAGTGCCTGCAACTGGCAGACTTTGTCTTGCCAGGGACGCGGGACGATATATATGACCTGGTCACCAATAAGGCAAATGTGGCCAGTCAGTATGGGCTGCCGGTTGACAGCTCTCTGAAATCCATCAGACTGGCAGACAATTTTAGAGCTGCCGGGATGTGGAAATCCGCGTATCTGAAATTATGTGACGCCTATAAGAAGATCGGAGAGTAACAAATCAAGCAGGCAGGAAATTCGCAGCTGCAGTGAAAATTGGCCCGAAGACTCGGTGCATCCAGCTGGTAGGAAAGAACGTACCGGAGTCAACGGGCCAAAGTGCAACAAACATATTTCAACTGGCTTACAAACCACATTCGCCAGTGTGGTCAGTATGTCTGTATTGCGTTACCTGCGTTAATCCGCACGCGCCATTTACTTATCAGAGAGATCAATAGGGTCAGACTCGAATGGCGATTACTTAAGTCGGAAATCGTCATTATAAAAAAATAAATGGCCACGGAATCCACGGAAAAACACGGAATATTCATCTGATAATTTCCGTGTTTTCCGTGGCCATTTATTTTTTTATAATGACAATATCCCTTAAGTAAGCGCCATTCGGGGCAGACTCGATTGATGAGGCGCCCGTACAGTTACGGGCTGTCTGGTCGGGTGTGCTTTTCTCGATGCTGCTGGACCACCCATAAGCATCACGAAACCTTCCCGATCACCCGCATCTGCCGCAGTCGCCGCCGCGCATAACGCTTCTTCGACCGGATTCCTGTACAGACATGCCGGCAGGCGCGACAGGCAAGGTGAAAGATGTTGTGTTGCTGTGTCACGCATCAATTGGCGTGTTCAGATTGTGATCATGGTCACTATATTTCTGAGGACAAGTGTCGATTATTAGGGGTGCTTGTCCATCTGATCAGGATTCCATGATGCCTATGAACATTAAATATCTTGTTTTGGCCGCCGCACTGGTGGCGGTTGATGCCGTTGCCGACAATTCCACCCTCGACGCGGCGATCGGCGGCGGTGTCGGCGGTGCTGCCGGCGCGGCGATCGGCAATGAGGTAGGCGGTCGTAATGGTGCAATTATCGGCGGTGCGCTGGGCGGGGCGGTTGGTACCGCGGTCACCACCGATAATGATTCACATCACTCCTCATCGCACGAGGATACGCCTCATTATTACTATCATCCCGAGAGGGAATACCCCGCTTCCCGATTCTGTCCGCCCGGCCAGGCCAAGAAGGGAAACTGCTGAACCCGTCGACGGTTGTTGCCCTTCCCGGGGAGCCCCTGACCGATACAACTCGATGGGGTAGGTAAAGCCGGGGAGGGCGGTCAAGAATAAACCACTGAGACTTAACCCCACCCGGGGAGGAAACGAGACCCGGGGAATTAAAATACGGCGGCCCGGGTCCAAAAGGCCGCCGTGGGGGTTACGCACAGATGACAGTTGTCGGGGCCGTCACGGTGCGGGGTTCAGCCATCGAGTTGGGAAGCAACCCAGGGCATGCTGACCAGCGCGATGGCGGCGGCGACGATATAGAGCTTCATATCGCCCAGCCACGAGAGGTACTGCAGACCGGGATCACCCAGAAAGTAAATCGCCATCAGTGCAATAATTACCTTGTTCATGCTCATATCCGTCTCTCCGTCACTACCTGCTGTTTCGATGGTTCTATAGTGAACCGGTTGCGACAAGAGTTCTGTGACTGGCGCCACGCCGGAGATAAACGCGCGTCACAAATTCATGGAAAAATTCCGTTTCCGCGCGCTACTCTCAGCATCCTCGGTATCCGCTCCTGCGTTAGCCAGCCTCGATTTCGTACGAACGGACAATATGCAGCCTGTGAGCAGCGCACTATCCTGAATACATGCCGGGTGTGGGTGAATAAATGACCCTCGGGGAATAAGCCCGCCGCGCGCTGTCGGGATAAGGTAGTCAGCACCAGAGTGGAATCAACCAGCTCCCCGCCCGCCGTTTTGGAACTTTTATTGTCGTGAACCTGAATTCGGTCTATAAATATATTGGGATAATAATCAACAAATGCCTGTTGAATGGGGAGGGGCTATGGTTGAAAGAAGAAGCACACACCGCCGTCATTACAAGCCCATCACGCGGTTTCCTCTGCATACCCAAATGGGTGAGCTGGTAACTTCCGAACGCCGTTGGGTACCGACGAGGCGAGTGAATGATATCCAGGTGGAGGAGTTAAGTTGCCAGGACTTCATTGCCGGATTGCACTGATACCGTTCACTGATGCCAGAGTGTCGGGATGACCTCGATGCCTCTGTTCTTGTACGCGTAATCCCGTTCCCTCTCAGCCGCCTGAACCGTGGACGCTGCGCCCGGGTTCTTATTTTCCGTACTGCTGGCCGTACAATAAACGACGGCCCGTTAAGGGCCGTCGCGCGGTGACATGAATGCCGCCACCGCTGACTTGTCGGAAGGCGGCGACGGATCGGGGGCGCAGGGTGTCTACATCGGTCAGTCTTCGAATGATTCGTACCAGTTGTTGCAACGCACATCCCCGTGCAGCTTGTCGAGAATCGTCAGGGCAGCCAGTTTCTGGGTATCCCAGGGTGATGCGACCCCGTTCCCGCGCCGGTGTGTATTGCACTCCTCGATCAGGTGCTGCATCGCTTCTTCGAGTGCATGGGCCTCCGTGTCGTCAAGCACTATGTGATAATCACAAGTCGTCATGGTGGTATCTCCTGGTTTGTAGGCGGATTCTAGGTATTGTTTCGGCAGGTTCAGCCATCCCTTCAGAGTCGCCCTGTCCACGCCATGATGTGGTGCAGAACCGGGGGCGGCTCCACCTGCCGATTTCCCGCCAAGGCCGGATATCCGGGTTATCCGCTCATGATTCTTGGCCATCTCTCGTGCACGGCATCGGGCAGTTCCGGATCGACCGTGACGACATAGACGCGGCGTTCATACCGGCAACGCGCGACCAGGCCCTGGATCCATTGCCCCCGGGTCAGGTCATACCAGTGGCTGTGCCCCTCAAAGTCCTTTTCCATGAAACTTTTGAGCCGCAGCTTGACCGGCACGGGGAACCACCGGTCCCAGCGCCCGCTGTAGATGCTGTCCAGCCGCGCCCAGCCGCCCCGGGGCAGTTCACCGGTCTGATCGTGGCGGCGTCCCCACACCAGCAGTTCGGTGCCGCCGCAGCGGGTCCGCACCGGCAGCATGGCGCCGGGGTTCGGAAAATACACCCGCACGTCCCTGTCGTTCACGGAGTAATAGACACCGCCGCACATCAGGCTAGATCGTCTGCCGGTGCCCGTGGGGCTTCCAGGCCGGGGCGATCACATTGGGCATGCTCGAGCGCCGCAGCAGTCGCGCCGGGGCGAGGGTGAACTCGCCGTAGCGGCGGTTGACTTCGTCCATCACGGCATTGACCTCGCCGCGCGCCTCGTCCAGCGCGTCGAACAGTTCCCGCTGGCTGCCGGCCTCGACCGGGTCGAGCGCCGTCACCTGCACCTGGTGCACGCCCTGGCCGGCCCAGTTTTCCCGCAGCACGACCCGGCACAGCGCCATGATCCGCCGGCCGTCATCGGTGGGCAGGGCGCAGCGCCGCTTGCCGCCCACCCAGCCTCCGGCCGTGCGCAGGCCGATGAAAAAGGTCGCCGCCTGCAGCCGGTGGCGCCGCAGGCGCGCACCGACCTTTTCGCTCATGTGCAGCAGGTAGGTCAGCAGCACCTCCGGATCGCGGGTGTCCGGCGGCACCACCTTGCCATGGCCGAGGGATTTGGGCGCCGGCACCTCGCGCTGCAGACTCTCGGGGTCCGCACCCTGACACATGTACCAGATGCGCCGGCCCGGATTGCCGAAGCGGCGCGCCAGCACGCTGATGGGCAGCCGCTTCATGTCCCCGCAGGTCCGCACCCCGTGTTCCGCCAGAAATCCGCCGATGCCCCCGGCAATGCCGCACAGCTCCGTGACCGGTACATCCCGCAGGCGCGCGGCCGCCTCCCAGGGCGGAATGACGGTCAGACCATCCGGCTTGTCCAGCTTGGCGGCGAACTTCGCCGTGGTCTTGTCGCCGCCGACGCCCACCGAGCACAGCACGCCCGAGGCCGCGAACACCCGGCGCTTGGCGAGCCGCGCCATGCGCAGAGGGGTACCCAGCAGACGCTGGCAATGCGTCACGTCGAGGAAGGCCTCGTCCACGGAGAACACCTCGATGTCCGGCGTGACATCCTGCAGCGCCGCCATGATCGCCGCCGAGGTGGCGGCGTAGCGTTCCGGGTGCGCCGGGCACTGGATCAGCTCAGGACACAGCCGGCGCGCCTCTTTCAGGCGCATGCCGGTTTTGATGCCACAGGCCCGCGCTTCGTAGGAACTGGTGATGATGCAGGTGCCCTGGCGGCCATTGGTGACCGCCACGGGGCGGCCGCGCCATTCGGGACGGTCGCGCTGTTCGATGGAGGCGAAGAAGGCGTTCATGTCCACCAGCAGGATGGCGCGCGGCCAGATCACCGGGCAACAGCGGTTGAAGTCCGGGGATTCCTCGCTGCAGGGGGTGGTGCAAAACGGCATGAGAACGGTTTCCGTGGTCAGGGATCGGCAGTGGCACACCCGCGGAACGGGACGCCCCGGTAACTGTAATTATATACAGTATTGCCGGCAATACCGCATCCTGCGATATTCCGGCTGGCGGCAGGGCAAACAGAATCCAGCTCAGTTGACCAGTGTCATACCAACGGGGAAGCAATAATTGCGATACTTCCCCCCGGCGAGGATATCGCCGCGCGATTTCTCCAGGCAGATCCAGGCGGATCCAGTCAGATTGGCGCCAGCCGGTGGCAGGTTACCAGGCGTGCCTCATCGGCCGGGCGAGCGGCAGATCAGAGTGATGAAACCTTCGTTAGGGTGAGTTAGATGGCATCAGCAGGTTCGGGTACGAGGCCCGACAAACCGGTGATCAATGCGCGTCTCGGGCGGCTGCTTGGCATCGTCTTCCTGCTGTTCTCGCTGCTGGTGGTCAATTCGGTGTATCTCAGCGCCGTCACCATCCTCGAGCAGACCAGCGACAAGATCTATCAGGACTATTTCTACCTGATGATGTTTCTCGTCCACCTGGTGCTGGGTCTGCTGCTGACGGTGCCGGTGATCATCTTCGCCATCGGGCACATGCGCCGTGCCTGGTCGCGCCCCAACCGCTATGCCATCAGGGCCGGCCTCGCGCTGCTGACCGGGCTCGTGCTGGTGTTGCTGTCGGGGCTGTTGCTGACGCGTTTCGGCTTTCTGGAGGTCAACGATCCCCTTGTCCGGCGCATCAGTTACTGGATCCACGTCATCAGCCCGTTCGCGGTTGCCTGGCTGTTCGTGCTGCATCGCCTTGCCGGTCCGCCCATACGCTGGCGGGGTGCCGTGCGCTGGTCATTCGTCGCGGCGGGTTTTGCCGCGGTGATGATCCTGGCGCACGTCGGCACCCGGATCTGGGAGGGGCCGGCGCGCATGACGCCATTCCCGCCCTCCCTGGCGGTCATCAAGGGGGGCGAGACGATACCCCCCGGTCACCTGATGACGGACGAGGAATGCAAGGAATGCCACGCCGATATCGCCGCCAGCCACGAGCACAGCATGCACCACTTCAGCTCCTTCACCAATCCACCCTACAAGTTCAGCGTAAAGGAAACCCGCGAGGTGGTGTACAAGCGTGACGGCAGCATGCGGGCATCGCGATTTTGCGCGGCCTGCCACGACCCGGTACCCCTGTTCAGCGGGCGCTTCGACGACCCGGCCTACGACATGGACAACGACCCGACGGCGAAGGCCGGGATCACCTGCGCGGTCTGTCATGCCATCACCCGGGTGAACAGCGTGCGCGGCAACGGCGCCTACACCATCGTCGATCCACCGTCCTATCCTTTCGCCTACAGCAAATCCCCGCTGCTCAGGGCCATCAACCATCAGCTGATCAGGGCCAAGCCGGAATTTCACAAGAAGACCCTGCTGAAGCCGTTTCACCGCAGCGCGGAGTTCTGTTCGCTGTGCCACAAGGTGAGTCTTCCGAAGGCGCTGAATGACTATCGCTGGCTGCGCGGCCAGGACCATTACGACAGCTTTCTCTTCAGCGGCGTCTCCGGGCACAGCGTCGACAGCTTCAATTATCCCAAGCACGCGATCGACCGCTGCAGCCATTGTCACATGTCGCTGAAAGTCTCCGACGACCCCGCCGCGCGTGATTTCGACAACAGCGGCAAACGCAGTGTTCATCTGCACCAGTTTCCCGGCGCCAATACCGGTATCGCGCACCTGCTCAATCTGCCGGAGGAGGTCATGGCGGCCGAGCAGAAGCGGCTGCACGACGTCACCCGCCTCGATATCTTCGGCATCAAGGAAGACGGTACGATCGAAGGCCGCCTGCATGCCCCGCTGCGCCCGGAGCTGCCCGAACTGGTGCCCGGCAGGCGCTACCTGGTCGAAATCGTGCTGTCCACCACCGGCGTCGGCCACCTGCTCACGCAGGGTACGTCGGATTCCAATGAGCTGTGGGTGGACGTGACCGTGACGGCCGACGGCCGCGTCATCGGCCGCAGCGGCAGCCGCGATGACACCGGAGAGGTCGACCCCTGGTCCTATTTCGTCAACGCCTATGTTCTCGACAAGGACGGTAACCGCATCGACCGGCGCAACGCCCAGGACATCTTCGTCCCGCTCTACAACCACCAGATCCCGCCGGGTGCGGCGTCGGTCGTGCACTATCTCCTGCAGGTGCCGGAGGATGTCCGGGGGCCGGTGCGGATCGAGGCCAGTCTTAATTACCGCAAGTTCGATACCACCTACATGCGCTATGTCCAGGGTGACGCCTTTACACGCAACGACCTGCCCATAACCACCATGGCCACGGACACCGTCGTCCTGCCGGTGGCGGGGGAGACGGACGATATCGCCGCG
>CAVQCA010000014.1:0-5911 GCA_963710815.1 uncultured Gammaproteobacteria bacterium
CGAATGGCGCTTACTTAAGGGATATCGTTCTTATATTTAAAGAAACAATGGCCACGGAAGCACACGGAAAACACGGAATATTCACGGATAATTTCTGTGTCTTCCGTGGATTTCGTGGCTATTTATCACGATTTTGACTTAAGTAAGTGCCATTCGATTCTAACCCCATTGATTATATGGTGCCCGGGACCGGAATCGAACCGGTATGGTGTCGCCACCGAGGGATTTTAAGTCCCTTGCGTCTACCAATTTCGCCACCCGGGCAGCGTGGCCACGGGTTGGATTTTACCGATACGGGGTATGGATGTAGAGAGGTAATTGAAGACTGAGGCCGTCGGCGAATTCGGCGCCGACCTGGATATCATCGAAGACTGGAAGGAATCGTTGCGCCAGGGTCGTAGTATTATCTCAAGGCGGCCGGGCTGAAGAGGCGGATTCACGGCCGACCCCTGCATTTCATGAGGGCTAACCCGCAGAATAGACGTCGCGGGCGGCAAGATTGCTCCAGCTGGACCGGTCTGGTTTGATACCAGCCGTCGAAGTGAACAACTACGGGAGTCAATATGGACCTGCAGCTTCAGAACAAACTTTCTCTGGTAACCGGCAGTACGGCAGGAATCGGTTTTGCCATCGCCGAGGCGCTGGCCGGGGAAGGAGCAAACGTCATCATCAATGGCCGCTCACAGCAATCAGTGGACGATGCCATCGGCAAACTACGCCAGAAAGCGAGCGGTAAACTCATTGGCTTTGCCGGCGATCTCTCCCGGGAAGACGTTGCCGAAAAGCTGGCCCGGGAGCATCCGGATGTCGATATCCTGGTCAACAGTCTGGGTATCTTCGAGCCGGTGCCATTCGGGCAGATCACGGACGCGGACTGGCGGCGCTTCTTCGAAGTCAATGTCCTTAGCGGTGTACGCCTGAGCCGGCTCTATCTCCCCGGGATGAAGCAGCGCAACTGGGGCCGCATCATCTTCATATCGAGTGAAAGCGGCGTACAGATACCCCCGGAGATGATCCACTATGGCATGACCAAAGCCGCGCAGATTGCCATCGCGCGCGGGCTCGCCGAATCCGTTGCCGGCACCGGGATCACCGTGAACAGCGTCCTGCCCGGCCCTACCCGCTCCCGTGGCGTGGTGGAATTCGTCGGCAGGATCGCGAAGGAAAAAGGCAAAACCTTCGACGAGTTCGAAGCCGGGTTCGTCGAGGAGATGCGACCGAGCTCGATCATCAAGCGCTTCGCCACGACGGAAGAGGTGGCTTCAATGGTCGCCTACGTTGCCAGTCCGCTGGCCTCCGCCACCACCGGCGCCGCACTCAGAGTCGACGGCGGCGTGATCAGGAGCGCTTTCTGATCCTGTTAAGCACCCATTGACGGACAGGAATCACGTTACAACGATTGATGCTGAGGCCGAAGTGATCGCCGCTATGCCGCCGCCTCGGCACCGCCGCCGGCGGCCGTGAACGGCGGGCGGGCGAACCATACCAGTACCAGCAGCGCGACGAATATCCAGCCGGATAACCAGAAAAAGTCATTTGTGGCGAGCATGAACGCCTGCTGCGAAGTGCTCCGTGCCAGGGTCGCCGACGCTGCCAGTGGATCCAGGCCGAGACTCTGCAGCTGTTCGAGGTAGTGCCGGCTCACCGGATTGTATGCCGTGATGAGATCGGTGAGACGGTTATCGTAGAAGCTCTGGCGCCGGTCCCACAGCGTGACACTAAGTGAAACGCCGAAGCTCCCGCCCAGGATGCGCAGGAAATTGGTGAGGCCGGAGGCGCTCGCGACCCGGCTCGGCGGGAGTCCCGACAGCGACATCGCGAAAAGCGGGATGAAGAAGCACGGCACGCCCAGGCCGAACAGGAGCCGCGGCAGCACGAGCTGATCGAAATCAACATCGGTGTTGAAAGAGGCATTCCAGAACGAGACCACGGCGAACACGATAAACGCGAAGCTCACGAGCGCGCGCAGATCGAGCCTCGACAGAAGATGCCCCACGATTGGAGACATCACGAACGCCAGTATGCCGATGAACGCGGCGGCAAACCCCGCCCAGGTGGCCGTGTAACCCATCTGGGTCTGCAGCCATAGAGGGAAGATCACGATGTTTCCGAAGAAGACCATGTAACCCAGACTGATGGCCACCGTGCCGATGGTGAAGTTGGTCTGCCTGAACAGGGTGAGATCCACGATGGGGTGGCGTTCGGTGAGTTCCCAGATGATGAAGTAACCGAGCGCCACGACGGCGATAACCGCAAGCGTCACGATGACGGGCGAACCGAACCAGTCGAGGTCGTTGCCCTTGTCCAGCATGATCTGCAGACACGCCACGCCGACGACCAGCAGCCCCAGACCCACGACATCGACCGGCAGCCTGGTCGTATCCGTCTCGCGCTGGTGGAGCAGCAGCCAGGTCACATAGGCCGAGAGCAACCCCACCGGCACGTTGATATAGAAGATCCAGGGCCAGCTGTAGTCGTCGGTTATCCAGCCACCGAGTATGGGGCCTGCCACTGGCGCGACCACCGCGGTCAGGCTCCAGATCGCCAGCGCGATGCCCTTCTTCTCGTCCGGGTAATTCATGAGTAGCAGGCTCTGTGACAAGGGGATCATCGGGCCCGCCGCGGCGCCCTGCAGCACCCGGAACACCACCAGTGTCGTCAGGCTTCCGGACAGCCCGCACAGCCACGAGAACAGGGTGAAGACCAGCACCGAGGCCACGAACAGACGGACTTCCCCGAAGCGCTTGCCGAGCCAGCCGGTGAGCGGAAGCGCAATCGCGGTGCTGACTGCAAACGAGGTGATTACCCAGGTACCCTGGTCCGGGCTGACGCCAAGGTCGCCGGAGAGCGTGGGTATGGCCACGTTGGCGATCGACGTATCCAGCACGTTCATGAAAATCCCCAGCGACACTGCCACCGTCAGCAGGCCAAGCCTGGCGCCGTGCAGACCGGGTTCAGTCATGACTCAGTACATCGACCTGCCTGCGCAGGGGTATCCCCTCAGTCATTCTCGCCGTCGCCGGAGTACTGTCGTCGTGGACCTGGCCGGCTGTCGCTCCCGGAGATGCTACCGTCGACAACCGCGTATCCCTCGTCGGCAAGGCCGTGACGGTGTTGTCCCGGATGATGCGGGCGATCAGTGCGCCGGCGCCTTTGGTCTCGTCCTGAAAAACACTCGTAACGTAGACGTTTTGCGGTTCCGGATCGTCCTTCACGGCAACGCCACTGCGCTCATGCGTGTCGACGGTAGCCTCCATGGACAGTCCGATGCGCAGCGGGTGGCGCGCGAGCTGTCGCAGGTCGAGTCCGATGCGCACCGGGACCCGTTGCACCACCTTGATCCAGTTGCCCGTGGCATTCTGCGGAGGCAGTACGGCGAACGCACTGCCGGTACCGGCGCCGAGACCGATCACGCGGCCCCGATACACAACGCGCCCGCTGTAGACATCGGATGTGAGGCTGACGGGTTGTCCAATCCTGATCTTGCGCAGCTGCGACTCCTTGAAGTTCGCTTCGACCCAGACCTGATCTGGCGGGATGATCGCCATCAGCGGGGTGCCGGGACTGACACGCGCGCCGATCTGCACATTGCGATGGTCAACGTAACCCGTCACGGGGGCAGGAATCGTGGTCCGCTGCAAGGCAACGTAGGCATCACGCAGGTTGGCCGCCGCCAGCCTCACCTCGGGATGGTCGGCGAGATCGGTTTTCGCCACCGCCGCGCGCGTGGCCAGGAGTTGATGCTCGGCCAGATCGAGGCTCGCCTGGTCGATATCCACTTGCGTGCCGCTGTGCTGATAGTCCTCGGAGCTCAGGTACTTCTGCTTGACGAGGTTGCTGTCCCGCCGATGGTCGATCTTCGACTGCGCGAGCCTGGCCCGTTTCAGTGACACATTCGCTTGCTGTTGGGCCTCGGTCTGGTAGAGCCCCTGAACCTTGCGCACCGCCTGCGCGAGCCGCGCCTCGGCCTGGTCCAGTGCGATACGCGCATCGGTACTGTCCAGCAGCACCACCGGCTGACCCTGTTTCACCAGCTGGGTGTTGTCCGCGCGAATGGCGATCACCGTGCCGTTCACCTGCGGTGTAAGGGGCACGATATTGCCGGTGACATACGCATCGTCGGTACTTTCCACGAACCGGCCGACGGACACCCAGTACGCTCCGTACGCGCCACCACAAAGCACAAAGAATATGCTCAGCCCGCCAAGCAGCCATTTGCGCTTGTTGCGCGGTGCGGGTGCATCCGGTGACCCGGGCCCGCTCCGCAGCGTCGCCCCCGTTGTTGTTTTCTCGTCCACGTTTTCGCAACCTCCAGGTCACGAGTATTGTCAGGAGTTCATGCGGGCACGGGAATCATAACCCGTGAGTCTCATGGGGAATAGCCGTGGGCAGGAGTCGGCACCGAGTCACGCCGCCACTCCCGGCCTGTCACTCCCTGCCCAAAAGCGCCTTCACCACCGCCACCACCCGCTCCGGCTCAAAGCCGAATTTCCTCTGTAGCTCCTTGAACGGGGCCGAGGCGCCGAAGGTCTTCATGCCGATGACCCCGCCGGACGCGCCGACGAGGAAGCCACCCGGACCTGGCGATCTGCATCGCCACCGAGGCGTGGGATGTGTGCGGCAGAAAACAGGGCGCGTACCTTCATGCCGTCACGGATGCCCCGGTCCACAAGCGGGTCAGGGCTCCAACGTAATGACATCGTGCCGGGTGATAAATTCCGCGCACGCTTCATGCGGGTCACCCGCTTTTCACGCCAGACGTGATCAACCAAAGGCGCAAAAAGTCGCCTTAATTCGCTGTATCTACGAGGGGATCAATGGAGACTGAGGTCGGGATCGAACCGGCGTCCACGGCTTTGCCGGCGATTTTATTATATTATTATTCAATATGTTAAATACTTTTTTTGTATTTTTTTCGCGTTATTGCGGCTTATGCGCGTTAAGAGTGAGGCCAGGCAGAAATCATGGTAGGCTGAACTTATAGGAACAATGCCGCTTCAAAGCATTATCCCTTTCCCGTTACCGCAGCCCGCATGAAACTCTGGTACGCCATCCATACCAAACCCCGGCAGGAAGAGCACGCCGCGGAGCATCTGCGCCGCCAGGAATTCGAGATCTATCTGCCCCGAATCAAGCAGGCCTACCGCTATCGCGGTCGGTGGCGAGACAGGATCGAACCGCTGTTCCCCCGTTATCTCTTTATCCGGCTTGACCTTGGCGCGGACAACGTTGCACCCATCCGCTCCACCCGCGGCGTCACAAAGCTGGTCAGCTTCAACGGCCTGCCGGCATCCGTTCCCGACCAACTCATCGACGCCCTGGTCCAGACGGCAGACCCGGACACCGAACTACTCCATCCCGAAGAGGCCCTGTTCAAACCCGGCACCACCGTCACCATTGTGGACGGCCACCTGGCAGGGCTGGAGGCCATCTTCAAGGCACACGATGGTGAGGCACGCTCGATTTCCGGATCTATGCGGAGGGTAACTTCATCGAGGCAAGCCTGGAGACGCCCTATTTCCAGACCGGGGAAACCAAATACGGGAAACCAATTATCGACAGGGTAATTACCCGCTCGACTTCGCTGAACGATGCCGCAAAATGTGTCCTCGTCTCGTTCGATTCAACCATGCGCAGCAATTTGTCCGTCGGCATGCCGATCGATCTGATCTGCTATCAACGTGACAGTCTTGAAGTGCAGATGCGTCGCCGCTTCGATGGGGATGATGCGTATTTCAGCACGATCGGCAAGCAATGGACCGAAGGCACGCGACAGGTGTTCAGCCGTCTACCCGAGCTGGACTGGTAAAGCTACTGAACATGCGCTCACCCCTTGCCGCGGGCAGGAATCGTTTAATTCTCATGTGTTGTTTTTGGTCCGAGCCTGCCAGCCGCACTATCCCTGGTTCTG
>CAVQCA010000015.1:0-3125 GCA_963710815.1 uncultured Gammaproteobacteria bacterium
GGCACGGGATACACGATGCGGTGCTGGCGGAACGTCTTGCGGCATTAGCACCCACCAGTTTTCCCGATCTCGAAGCACTGCGCCGGGAAATTATCGAACTGATTGATACACGCATGGATGAAATGGAGCATCTGATCTGGACGCGCGCCACCGGTCAGTTTGAGTTCATTTGTTCACAAATCGTTGTTTTCGACACGGGAAGGCAGCTCGGAAAGCCAGCGGAGCTGGCGACTGCCCTGTCGAATCTCACTACGAGCAGCATCTTTTACCACTTTATCGATGCCCGTCGTCGCACCAGTGACAGTCGTGACGATTTCAGCGACTGGCTGACCGGCTTCGGCAATGAATTCGTCTCATTGCAGGAGCAACTCGCGTGCATCGACCCCTATTTCAGCAGTCTGAGTGAGCTGCGTGAGGAGCTTGCGCTGCTGTTTACCGCCTATTTTCAGGCACCGCGCTCATGAGCATGCTGGATGACTATGCAGAGGTCGCCGGCAGCGATGTTATTGCGCAATTGCGACAACTGGCGCGTCCGTTAGCCGGTGCACGGGTTGTTCACGTCAATTCGACGCGCGTAGGCGGTGGGGTTGCCGAGATCCTGACCAAACTGGTGCCACTGATGCAGGAACTGGGCATTGACACCAGCTGGGAAGTCATTACCGGAGAGAGCGAGTTCTTCGAGTGTACCAAGGGCATGCACAACACCCTGCAGGGCAACCGTATCCCCCTGGGCGAAAGCCTCCTCAGGGTCTACGAGGAGACCAACGCCCGTAATGCGGAAATCCTGCGACCTGCACTCGAAGACGCGGATTTCGTATTCATCCACGATCCGCAACCCGCCGCATTGCTGCGTCATTGCCCCGACCGGAAGGGAAAATGGGTCTGGCGCTGCCATATCGACGCCAGTCACCCCTATCGACCGGTGTGGAAGTATTTACATGAGTTTGTGGCTCCCTACGATGCCAGCATCTTTTCGCTGGCGGCCTTTGCCCAGGAACTGCCACATCCGCAATACCTGATACCACCGAGTATCGACCCCCTCAGCGACAAGAATGTAGAACTCGACTCGAATGTAATCCAGGATACAGCCGAGAAATACCGGATCGACCCGGAGCGGCCAGTAGTCGCTCAAATCTCCCGCTTCGACCGGTTCAAGGATCCTGTCGGCGTGATTCAGGCGTACCAGCTGGCTAAACAGTTCGTGCCCGCACTGCAGCTGGTACTCGCCGGCGGCGGGGCCGCCGATGATCCTGAAGGAGAAGCGGTTCTGAGTGAGGTACAGGCATCCGCACGCGGTGATCCCGATATTCACGTGTTGCTGCTGCCCCCCGATGCGCATCGGGAAATCAATGCATTGCAGCGCATCGCGGAGATCGTGCTGCAGAAGTCCATCCGCGAAGGCTTTGGCCTGACCGTCACCGAGGCCATGTGGAAAGGCAAACCCGTTATCGGTGGCGACGTTGGCGGGATCCGCCTGCAGGTAATCAACCATCACACCGGATTTCTGGTGAATACACCCGAAGGCGCGGCACTTCGTATCCGCTACCTGCTGCATCAGCCTGAGAAGATCGATGAGATGGGCAGAAAGGCCCGCGTTTTCGTGCGTGACAACTTTCTCATCACTCGCCACCTGCGTGAATACCTGACGCTCATGGTTGCCTTGCAGGAACGGCGCCAGAGATCGCATCGAACTGACATAGGATACCGCAGTGACAACAGCCAGGCGCTCTCACTGCATGCCGTTTGGCGCCGAGCTGCTCGAGGATGGACGCGTACGTTTTCGACTTTGGGCCCCGGCGGCCGGACGGGTGGAGGTTTGCCTGCCAGGCCATGGCAGCGGAAGCCACTGCCCCGAGGCGCTGCCAATGGAGGCCGAGCCTGGTGGCTGGTTCGGTCTCACGACCGGGCTGGCCGCGGCGGGAACCCGCTACCTTTTTCGCATCGATGGCGATATGCAGGTCCCCGACCCCGCCTCACGTTTCCAGCCGCAGGATGTTCATGGTCCGAGCGAGGTGATCGATCCGGGCGCCTGGGAATGGCAGGACACGAACTGGTCCGGTCGCGAATGGGAAGAGACCATCTTCTATGAAGTGCATGTAGGCACTTTTACTCCCCAGGGAAGCTTTGCCGGCGTTATAGAAAAGCTCGACTACCTGGTGGAACTGGGCATCACCGCGCTTGAACTCATGCCGGTGGCGGACTTCCCCGGCACCCGCAACTGGGGCTACGACGGGGTTTACCTGTTCGCACCCGATAGTCATTACGGCAGACCCGATGATCTGAAGGCGCTGATCGATGCCGCGCATTCGCGGGGTCTGATGGTATTTCTGGACGTGGTGTACAACCACTTCGGACCGGAGGGGAATTACCTCCATGTCTATGCGCCGCAGTTCTTTACGGACCGACACCCGACACCGTGGGGCGCAGGCATTAATTACGATGGCGAGCAGAGTCACTGGGTTCGACAGTTCTTTATCCACAACGCGCTGTACTGGCTCGAGGAATATCACCTGGACGGACTGCGTTTCGACGCCGTGCATGCAATTCAGGATGACTCCAGGCCGGACATCCTCACCGAGCTGGCCGATTGCGTTCGTCGCAGCTTTGGCGAGCAGCGCCATATTCATCTGGTACTGGAGAACGACCACAATGCCTCGCGCTATCTGGCCAGGGATGCATCGCACCGGCCCCGACGGTATGTGGCACAGTGGAACGACGATATCCACCATAGCCTGCATGTTCTGCTCACCGGGGAAACTGACGGCTACTACATGGACTATGCCAGGGATCCGGTCTTCTACCTGACCCGCTGCCTGGCCGAAGGCTTCGCCTACCAGGGCGAACCATCGGCCTATCGCGAGAACGCGCCACGGGGCGAGCCCAGCACTCATCTGCCCCCCACCGCCTTCGTGGCATTCCTGCAAAACCATGATCAGGTGGGCAACCGGGCCTTTGGCGAGCGCATCAGTGTCCTCATCGAACCCGCGCCACTGCGTGCCGTAATGGCGTTGTTGCTGCTCGCCCCCTCTCCGCCGCTGCTCTTCATGGGCCAGGAATGGGGCTGCACCCGGCCCTTTTTCTTTTTCTGTGATTTCGGCGCCGACCTGGCAGACAAGGTGGTTGCC
>CAVQCA010000016.1:0-17852 GCA_963710815.1 uncultured Gammaproteobacteria bacterium
TATCTGCGCCTTTGCCCGGCGTCTCGAAGACAGGGAGGTGCTGGTAGCGGCCACGCGCTGGTTCGCGCGTCTGGCGGGCGATTCCAATCGACTGCCACTCGGCAGTCCGGTCTGGGATGACACCTGGATCGAGGGACCTGAGGGTATGCAAGCACGTAGTTATCGCAATGTGCTTACCGGTGAAACCGTGCCGACTCTCCAGTACGAAAACGGATACCGGCTGAAAGCAACGGATCTGTTCAATTGTTTCCCGGTCGCCTTGCTGACCAATGACTGACCGGTCGGCATGGTTATGGTTCGAATAGTTCAAGGCACCCTTAATTCATTCCATCGCCCCGCTGCCAGTAGCCACGCCGCCCATAATGCCTGAACAGCCCGACCTCGTAGTCGCGACTGATGCCCCTGGAGGCATCGAAACCGGGCGCCGTGTCTATCGCTACGCAGGCAAGATCGATATTCACGATGCGATCCGCCCAGTTCACCCGCTCGACCCATCCCGTACTGACAAGGACATGCCGGCCCGGCCGGTTACCTCGCGTCTCGATCTCCAGATAGCGGATAACCCAGTAGCGGATATCCACGAAAATTTCCCGGACCGTACCGATTGCGCCGTCAGCCGCCACGACAACACACCCCTCGACCCTGGCGGTACCCTGCAGATGCTTCTCCTGAAGAATGTCTTGCACTAGCGCCACGTCGGACTGCCGGTCATCTTCCCAATACACCGGCCAGTCGTAGTGCCGGTAGTACGCCTCCTCGTAGCGCCTCGATACCGGGTGATCGGTATCAAGCGCCGGGCTGGACTCGATCTGGGCACGAGTCAGCTCGATGAAGATGGTCTGATCTTCCGCACTGACCTCACCTACAGCAACCGGCGAGATCAGCACCCGTCGACCCATAAGCCAGTCTTTGGTATCGACCAGCAGATAGCGTACCGCCCATTTCACCTCGTCGAAGTACAACGCCTCCACAGTACCGATTGCCCCATCAACCGCATGCAGCGTGCAGTGTTCTAGTTGGAAAACCGATTGCAGAGGGCTATGGTGACGCATTTTGCTCAGTGCAGTCTTCACAGGTGCAGACTGGCCCGGACTGCCCTGGTAGGGTCATCCAACATGCCAGCCCTCCTCCGGCCATACTGCATGCCGTGTGATCACCAGGCCACTGGACCTCCGCTGGATGATTGAATCGACAGTTCTAGCTGGCACGATGGCTGTCCGGAGTGAGTGTTCTGCTGCATTCACCATCCGTAATCACGACCGCTGGCGCCGGCATTCCGCCAGGCTGCGATTCTGATTATGTCAGGCGCCTTGACTGTAATTGAATACCAGAAGCAGCGCGACATGCATTGATATATTTCAATGCCGGAGCGGCCAGTCGTTGTCGCTACTCCGGCACTCGGCGATGCGGTCATGCAATTCCAGACGGCGGCGTCGGTATTGCTCCGCTCACGATACGCATCGGCCACTGCGGCATGAGCGGATACAAAACCCGCAGGACATTGAAATTTTTCAATGCAGTCTGCCGCACCCCCGCATATCCTTCGTCTAGAATCAAAAACATAGCATCCATGCGGAGGTAACATGAGTCCGGACTTGCCCGATATGCGCAATCACGCTCCGGCATCCCGATTAACCGGTTATCGTCTGTTCAGGATTTTCGGTTTCGACGTCAGGCTGAATCTGACCTGGCTGTTGCTCGCACTGCTCATCTCCCATGGATGGCGGGCGCATACTGCGCGCCGCTACCCGCATCCCGAGCCTCATCGGCTCAGGATTCGGCCCGGTCTGATTATCCCCGGTGCGCTCTCTGCCCTGAAGCTGGAACTTGAATCTCCGCAAGGCTGAAGGATCAATCATGACCGGCAACAGCAGTGAGACTGCAACAGAAATGACCCAGTCCGCCATTCTGAAACCGGGAGAAAACTGCTGGCGCATCGAGCAGGCCGATCGCGTAAGCCTGCTCGTGGATGGCGCCGAGTATTTTCATGCCTTCCGGGAAACGGCAAAAAACGCCCGGCGTTCAGTGCTGATCATAGGCTGGGACATCGACGGTCGTTTCGAACTCGAACGGGACCGTCCCCCCGATGGCCTTCCCACCCGTCTCAGGGATTTCCTCAACAGCCTGGTCAAACGCAGGAAGGGGCTCCATATCCATGTCCTTGATTGGGATTATGCAATGGTCTTCGCCACCGACCGGGAATGGCTGCCGTCATACCAGATGGACTGGACAACCCACCGGCGCCTGCATTTTCGCCTGGACAGCCGGCATCCCGTCGGCGCATCGCACCACCAGAAAATCGTCGTCGTCGACGATCGCGTGGCGTTCGTAGGCGGACTGGACTTCGCCCTCGGCCGCTGGGACAGCTCCGAGCACCGCCCGGATGATCCGCGACGCCGTGACATCGACAGCACGATTCCCCAGCCCTACCATGATGTCCAGCTGATGGTGAGCGGGGCGATCGCCGGGGCGCTCGGTGAACTCGCCCGGGAGCGCTGGCGCATGGCAACCGGGCAGAACCTCAGGGTGCCGGAGTCTGCCGGGGACTACGATCCCTGGCCGGGCGACGTCGCCGCCGACCTCGTTAATGCCCCGGTCGGCATTGCACGCACCCGCCCGAAATACGACGGTCAGGAAGAAGTGCGGGAGGTTGAGCGGCTTGTGACCGACGCGATCGCCGCTGCCCGGGAGACAATCTACATCGAGAATCAGTATTTCACGGCGCACACGGTCGGCGATGCCCTGGCCAGACGGCTTGGCGAGGACGATGGCCCGGAGATTGTCGTGATATTGCCGCAACGGACGGTCGGCTGGTTGTCGCAGAACACCATGGATGTGCTGCGCGAGCGCCTGCTCAAGCGGCTTTACGAAATCGATCGCCATGACAGACTGCGTGTTTACTATCCCCATGTTCCCGGTCTCGGCACGCAGTGCATCAACGTGCACGCGAAGGTACTGGTGATCGACGACGAGTTGCTGCGCGCAGGTTCCGCCAACTTCAACAACCGCTCTATGGGACTCGACACCGAATGCGATCTGGCCATCGAGGCCAGGGGTGAGACGCGCGTCCGCGAAGGCATCACGGCGCTGCGTAATCGCCTGCTGGCCGAGCATCTCGATGTCACCGCTTCGATCGTGGCTGATACCCTGGCACAACAGCGTTCGATCATCCGGGTCATCGAAACGCTCGGGAGCTCAGGCCGCACGCTCAGACCCTTCGAGTTTTGTGTGTCCGAGGAACTGGATGCACTGGTGCCCGACGGGCAGATCGCCGACCCGGAAATGCCGGTTGACGGCGAGCAGATCGCCCGCGAGTTCGTTGCAGACGAGGAAAAAACGCCGGCCAGACGCTCCCTGATCGCCCTGGCGGGCGTGCTCATCGTTGCACTGCTGCTTGCCGCTACCTGGCGCTGGACACCCCTGGGCGAATGGATCGATCTCAAGGCGACCATCAGCCGGCTGGGAAGTCTGCGCGGTGAATGGATCGCACCGATTATCGTCACCTTCGTCTACCTCATCGCCGGCCTGATGGTGTTTCCGATCACCCTGCTGATCATTGCCACCGGGGTGGCCTTCGGCGCCGCCTATGGGTTCGCCTATGCCCTGCTGGGCGCCGAAATCAGCGCCCTGGTCAGCTACGCCATCGGACGGCGGCTCGGGCACAACACCATCCGCAATCTGTCGGACCGTTGGGTGTCCCGTGTCAGCCGGCGTCTGGCGCGACAGGGCCTGCTCGCGATCATTACACTGCGCGTCGTGCCGGTCGCCCCGTTCACCGTCATCAATCTGGTCGCCGGTGCCTCCCACATCCGGTTCCGTGACTTTGCCTTTGGCACCGTCCTGGGAATGATGCCGGGCACACTCGCGCTGACCGTGTTCTCCGACCAGGTGGTTGCCGCCATCGCCGCTCCCGAGACGATCCGCTTCGCCAGCTTGCTGGTCCTGGCGGTCGTCATAGCCGCCGTGACCTGGTGGCTGAGTCGCTGGTTACTCCGAAGGCAGTCAGGCGGAACCGGGGCTGACGGCAGATCGAAAAATTCCTGAGATCCTCCGCGATGCTGCGGGCCATATCCGGACATCGCACCCCTGGCGGCTCTCACCCGGTAGCCAGCACAGTCCTTTCAAACGCCGATTCGCACTTCGCCTGGATTGATATTTTTCAATGCCGCACGGGGTGCATTCTGGGAGGATTCCAGGTGTATTGAAGCGGAGTCCGGACCGGTTGATGAGCGCAGCCCATAGACCGGAAATTCCCGACGCTGTACTGACAAACGGTAAACATCATGGCTGAGCTACACACGGTGACCCTGCTGATGGGCGAATTCGTCACCCATGACGTCAAACGCTTCGTGGTCAGCCGGCCGCCCGGGTTCACGTTCCAGCCCGGGCAAGGGGTGGAACTGGCGATCAACCGCTCCGGATGGCAAGACGAGCGACGGCCGTTCACACCCACCTGCCTCGTGGACGACAAGGTGCTTGAATTCACCATCAAGGGCTATCCCGCGCACCAGGGAATGACCCGCGAGCTGCATAGTCTGTCACCGGGTGCGGAGCTGTTGATGTCCGAGCCGTTCGGCACCATCAGCTACCAGGGCCCCGGGGTATTTCTTGCCGGGGGCGCCGGCATCACCCCGTTCATCGCCATCCTGCGCGAGCGGGTCCTCGCGGGGGACATCGATCGTCATGCCCTGATCTTCTCCAACAAAACGCCGGCCGATATCATCTGCGAAAAGGAACTGCGCCACTATCTCGGCGAGCGCTGCATCCTGACCTGCACCGATGCAGAGGCGCAGGGTTACGAGCATCGCCGGATCGACGAGGCGTTTCTCGCGGAAAAGATCGACGATTTCGCCCAGCACTTCTATGTGTGCGGTCCGCCAGGTTTCATGGAGGCGGTGAACGGAGCGCTGAAGAAACTCGGAGCCGATCCCCAGAGTCTGGTATTCGAACGTTGAGCGAGGAGAACCGGCATGAAGAGACGGGGCACAGGGCAATCCTCAGCGAATAGCGCCGACCCGGGGACGCCAATCCCGGGTTTAAGCTGCAGGTCGATGTCATTAACACGCTGATGTTGAATTACTGGACCAGTCTCCTGGCAGGCGCAGCGATCCTCGGGGTGGCGATACCCTACGTGATGCGCATTCGTCACCCGGAGCAGAAACCCCTCGCGGCCTACCTCATTTTCGTGTCCGTGTTTGTGACGGCCGCCGTCGTGCTCTATAGCCTGCTTGCCTGGCTCGCCCTGAAACTCGGCCTGGAGGCTGCGCTCGGCCATACGGGGCCGGCGCTGCTGTTTCTTGTTTTGGTATTTCTGCCCGCCATCGTCCTGGCCAGCTGGCAGGCGCGCAAGCCGCCGTGGCGCCAGCGCGGACCGCCTGATTGAGCGTCTGCCCGCTAAGGGCCGCGCGCAACGCCCTGCATGCTCCCTGAACAGGCTTTCACCTTCCACCGGAATGCAATCCAGACATGCACATGACGCTCGCAACCTACAATATCCACGCGTGTATCGGCGCCGACAGACGCTTCCTTCCGGAACGCACCGTGCAGGTACTGCAGGAACTGGATGCGGACGTGGTTGCCTTGCAGGAAGTGGAACACCATGCCATTGATGATTGCGACCTGCTGGATTACCTGGCTGGAAAAGCCGGACTGACTGCGATTGCGGGTCCCACGCTGTTGCGAGATACCCGCCATTACGGCAATGCGCTGCTGACGCGTATGCCCATTCTGAAGGCGAATCGAATCGACCTGAGCCTGCCTCGGCGCGAACCCCGCGGCGCCATCGAGGTAGTGCTCGACTGGCATGGGCAACGCGTACAGGTGGTCGCGACGCATCTCGGTCTGCGTCCCGGCGAGCGACGCCTTCAGGTTCGCCGTTTGCTTGACCTGTTCGAAGCCTGCCCGGCGGACATTTCGGTGTTGCTTGGCGATCTCAACGAGTGGCTCCTCTGGGGACGGCCATTACGCTGGCTGCGTCGCCACTTTGCGCCTGCCCCGCACCCGCGCACCTACCCCGCGCGGTTTCCGCTGTTCGCGCTGGACCGGATCTGGGTGCACCCGCGTGCAGCGCTGACCACGATCGGCATACACGACAGTCCGACGGCACGCATCGCTTCCGACCACCTTCCGCTCAAGGCCGGACTGAGACGTGAGTGACTGCATGCCGGAACATGTATCGGCAATAGCATCGATCAACGGCGAGGAGAAAACCCGTGAAGATCTTTCGATGCCAGTCCTGTGATCAGGTCGTGTATTTCGAGAACACGCACTGCATGAATTGCGGGACCGTGCTGGGCTTTCTTTCCGACCGGTTCCTGCTGAGCGGCCTGGAAGCGGTCGGGGATGATCTTTGGCGACCTTTGACGTCGCCGGCAGACGGGCAACTGTACCGGATGTGCCGGAATTACTCCGGCGAACAGGTCTGCAACTGGATGGTGCCCGAACACCGCCAGTCGGTTTTCTGTGGCGCCTGTCGCTTCAACCAGACCATACCGGACCTGACTGTACCCGGGAACAAGACGCTCTGGCAGCGACTGGAGAGAGCAAAACATCGCCTCATATACAGCCTGCTGCGACTGGGTCTGCCGCTCATCGACAAGCAGGATGACCCCGAGACCGGCCTGGCATTCGCATTTCTGGCGGATACGGATCCCCTGTTCGCGGAAAGCGCCCGTGCGATGACCGGACACCAGCACGGCCTGATCACCATCAACATCGCCGAGGCGGATGATGTCCAGCGGGAACGCACGCGGCAGACGTTGACCGAGCCCTACCGCACCCTGCTGGGCCATTTCCGTCACGAGTGCGGGCATTATTACTGGTATTGTCTGGCCCGCCTCGCCGGGTGGCTTGAGGAATTCCGGCAACTATTTGGCGACGAGCGGCAGGACTATGCCGGGGCGATGCAAGTCAACTACCAGCAGGGACCGCCCGCTGACTGGCAGTCCCGCTTCGTAAGCTCCTACGCCGCCGCCCATCCCTGGGAGGACTGGGCGGAAACCTGGGCTCATTATCTGCACATCATTGACGTGCTCGAGACGGCCTGGGTCTTCCGGCTGCGGGTCTCGCCGGGCAGCGACCGGAATGAGCAGATGACCTCGGAGCCCGATTTCGACCCCTACCGCAGCGGCTCGCTCAAGCGGGTCATCGATCACTGGCTGCCGCTCACCTATGCGGTGAACAGCCTCAACCGCAGCATGGGTCAACCCGACCTCTACCCCTTCGTTCTCTCGCCCCCGGTGCTTTCCAAGCTGGGCTTCGTGCACCAGGCAATGCACCGGTTAGCGGCGACGAATCCGTGAACAGTGCCGCCGCCAGGACCTACCTCATGGTATCAACCTGTTGTCGTCACCCGGGCCACCTGTGGATCACGCAGCCGGGAGCACGGGAAGCGGCAAATAATGGAACCCCCCGTTTCCGCGGCGATCATTGCGCGCGCCGATACCTGATCACCACCAGCGCCCGCGCCCCGACGGTATACGCACTCGTAACCGGTTGCTCCTCGTCGATCGCCGCGGCTCTGGGCGGCATGCTGATGCCGGCGCTGATTTACATAGCATTCACGGCGGGGACGCCGCTGATCCACGGCTGGGGCATCCCCATGGCAACCGATACTGCCTTCGCCGTCGGCGTGCTGGCCCTGCTGCATCGACATATCCCTGCCGGCCTCACCGCCTTTCTGACGGCGCTGGCCATTATCGACGATCTCGGGGCGATACTCGTGATCGCCGTTTTTTACACCGAGACCATCAACCTGCCGTTCCTGGCGGCCGCCATGCTGCTGATCCTGCTGCTGATTTTACTTAACGCAGCCGGCATTCGCCGTCCGGTTGTGTATTTCCTGATCGGCGGACTGGTCTGCTGCCCTGCTGATCGGCATCACCCTCATGACCTGGCTCAGCCTGCGTCTGGGTCTCGGACGACTGTCGGCAGGCGTGCAGATGCGGCACATCGTGGGTGTCGGACTGCTAGGCGGCATGGGCTTCACGATGTCGATCTTCATTTCCAGCCTGGGTTTTACATCGGAAACAGAAACCCTCATTGCGGCCAAAACAGCCATTCTGCTTGCCTCCCTGTTTGCCGGCGTTTCGGGTTTTCTCTGGTTGCGCTTTTCGGGGAAGGTCCTGGACCGGCCGGCAGACTGAATCACGCGCCGCCGCGCGCCGCAAACCCGGGGATGATTTTCCGCTGCAAGCGTGCCGGCGTGGCCGGTGTCATTACAGTGATGCGGTTTCCTGATAGCGCAGCGGTATCGCCGCCTCGGGGGCATTGACCCGGAAGGTGAAGCTTTCCTGCAGGTAGAGCCGGACACTGGCTGCCGTATGCTCGAGGTAGCCGATCGAGAAATCCTGGCCGACGCTCAGCTGGAAATCACCGCCACGCAGGCTCAGTATCAGCGCCCCGTCGGCGGCCGGCGCCCAGATGATGGGGCCATCGAGCAGGCGGCGAACATGCTCGATAACAGGATAGCCGGCGTCCCGCGTCTGGGTTAGCCCGGTGTAGCAACGCGGTCCCAGGGCAATTGCATAAGGGACCATCGACACTTGCCGTCCGCAGTTGATTCAGCGCCTCGGCAACAACGTCCGGATAGCGGGAATAGTCATCCGTAAGCAGAAGGCTCCGGGCAGTGGCCGCTTCGCAGATCCCGGTGATCCCTCCCTCCCGGCAACCGTAGAATATCGCGCTATCCTCTGCCAGGGCGGCAGTGCGTGCCGCATCGATGACCGGTTGCAGATCGGCATCCGCCGCACCCCGGTCGATGGCGTCGATCTCGCTGCGTGCCAGTTCGAAGGGAATGCGAAGTTCGATCAGCGGTTGCACCTTCCGCATGCGCATTTCCACGCCGGGGTGCAGCGCGCGCTCGAGGGCCTGCGTACGCCCCGGATCGACCGACGAGACGCGCCAGCCGAGCGGTCCCTCAAAATCGACCAGCTGGCGGGCCGCGAGGGTGCGTTTCAGCGCCTGGCTGGCTTCCGTCTCGATCTGTTCCCAGGCCGCGTCCGGGACCGGGGCAAGTTCACGATACAGGCTGTTCATGGTCTATTCTCCTTTGTTGCGCAGGCTGCCGATGCCGAGCGACCCGTCTCTGGATGCGACGGGTGGCGACTCTTCGTGTTCGATTTCCGTCACGTCGCCGTCGGTGAACAGGTAGGCCCGCAACTGGTCATCAAAATGACTGTCGCGACGGCGCAACCATTCCAGCACCATCGCCGCATGTTCCTTCTCTTCATCGCGGTTGTGCGCGAGTATCTGTTTCAGTTCTTCATCCGCGGTTGCAGCGACGCGTTGCTGGTACCAGTCTACGGCTTCAAGCTCCTCCATTAACGAGGCAAGCGCCCGGTGCATGTCCCGTGTGGTTTCGTCAAGACTGTCCAGGGATTCGTGATAACTTTCAGATGACATGGATTGTTCCTCCAAACGGTTGATATATCCGGCAGAATCTCTTTATGGTCCCTGGCATCCAGCTCTTGACAAGGATCCAGGAGCCTGCCGGACTCAGGGGTTCTCGCTCTCCCACCGCCGCACGACTGCAGGGAGAAGCTGAGACCGGGAACCGGTCGAGAGTCTGGCCCGGGTCCTGCAGGAGGTAGCGCACCGAAAGCAGGCGCACCAGGCGATGCATGGAGCAGTTGCCGAGTAGAATCATCCTGAGGTCCCTAGTCAAACGATTCCGCCTCCATCTCCAGATAAATGCGATAGGCGTTGCCTCGGTTACTGGCGTCAAATGCCGGCAGATTTTCATACCTGGACCAGTCGGTAGCCTTGTAGGCCTCGTCAAAGGGGACAAAATCCTCCACGGCCTTGCGCATGGCTGTGCGAATATACTTGATATAGTCGCGCGTGAGTGCAACGGAAGCGCGCAGGTCCGCCGAGGGCGCCCCATGTCCGGGAATCACGAAGCGGGGCTGAGGCTGCAGGTTGTACAGGTAGTCGAGTCCCTGAAGCCAGCGATCAATATCGGTCTCGGGGCTGTCAAGGAAAGGCACGCGTCCCTTGTAAATCACATCGCCGCTGAACAACACCCCGTAATCCCTGACCAGCATGCTGCTGTCACCGGGCGCATGTGCCGGTCCCAGATGCTTCAGCTGGAAGGTGACCCCGCCGACCTCAAAGGTCGCTTCCTCATCGAAAGTGTGATCCGGCGGCACGATGTAGGTGTTTTCATCCACCCAGGGGAACAGCGCTTCACGCCGCTGGGCGAGCCGACGCTGCGCGTCCTCGCCCTGACTGGCAGCCGTTCCACCCACGTAACCAAGCGCCAGGCGCTGCGCCCATACCGGTGGATCACCCGCGTGTTCCTTGAAGGCCTGAAGGCCGTAGATGTGGTCGGCATGATAGTGACTGATGACAATGCGCTCGACGGGCTGGTCGGTAACCTCGCGGATACGCTGCAGCAGACGGTAACCCAGCGCGGGCGTACCCAGCGCATCGAACACCACCACGCCGGCGCTGGTGACCACGAACCCGGCATTGGAGGTGTGGCCCTCATTTTCTGCATCCGGCACGCCCGACTGTCCGACAACATAATAGACCGGCGCATCCGGAACCTTGTGCAGGACAAACGGAAGACTGACGGGACCATAAGGCGTCGGCGTGGGTTCGACAGCCGCAGCGGACACCGTCACCAGCAGGGACAACAGGCCCGCCACTAACCACCTAATGCATGTAGACATAACCCTCTTCCTGCTGCAGGCGCACAATTTCCGCGTCCGCCATCGGCACCACCTTCACGAACCCGTGAATTTGATCGGGTTCCAGGTCGTATCCCCTTGCCGCGACACGGCACATCCTGAATTCCACCGTTCCGGCAACTGTCAGGCTCCGCGCCCGGAGCATGAGGTCCCGGTAGGTGTGGAAATTGTCTATCGCGAAAAACGGGATTTCATCGCCGTGCAGTACCAGCACAATCGAGGCATCGAACGGGTCGGCGTGGTAGAGATTATTCAGATAACTCACCCGGTCAAGAATAGAGGAGAAGCTCTCGACATCAGGCGCTGCCACATCGTACACCACTTTATGCGGTGCATAGTCAATCGCCTTCAGGCTGGCCCTCCCCCACGGCGCGTTTTCATCCGCCTGCAGGGAGAGCATCCAGAGCAAGGGAATCAACCAGACCGGCAGTTTGCATAACAGATATCGCATAACCCACACTTCGTGCTTGGCTTTACGGGATTCCGGTACACGTTATCGGGACTGTTCCGGAATCACATTGATATTTCTCAATGCAGTCAACGTGGTATTTGCACCAATATTGTCATACACGATGACGCCGAGCCTGACAAGGCCGCAAACCGGTGTCGCTCCGGACAACCCGGAATCATGAGGATAAACCGATGATCGTAGAACACATGAAATCCGCAATATGCTTGCTGGTCTGCTGCCTTTTGCTGGTCCCCGCGGCCGGCGTCATGGCAGGCGAGACGGCAGGGAACAAGACCACGGCGGACACCCCGGACCTGGGCCAGGTAAAGCGCGAATGGGCGGATACAGTCGAAGCCCTGAAGGGCTATACTGCGGCGCAGCGCGACGCGGCAGTAGCCAGGGCCAAACAGACACTGGACGCCATGGATACGCGCATCGAGCAGCTGGAATCCCGGGCCCGGCAGCAGCGGGACAAGCTGACCGAGCGCGCCAGCGAGACGCAGGAGGCGACCCTCCGCACTCTCAGAACGCAACGCAATGAAGTGGCTGAATGGTACGGTGCCATGAAACACAGCTCAGCCAGTGCCTGGGATACCGTCAAGCAGGGTTTTATCAATTCCTACGGCGTACTCAGCGACTCTTTCAGCAAGGCCTGGAGCGAGTTTGGCGACCATGAAGATGAAACATCATAAAATGAAAATTCTGCGTCCGTGGCTGGGTTTCTGGCTGCTGTGTTGCACACTGCCCGCCGCGGCAGCGGGACACCGGAGCGGCGGTAGTGGAGCGATTCTCGGGTAAGTGCTTCAGTCTGTCGTTGCACGCCGTCCTGAGATAAGCGTATACACTCCGGCAAGTGTCACGCCGTAGATGATGTGATAGACGAGGGAGACGATAGGGTCCATCAGCGTGAGGTCCATCCCGAAATAGCCGGCGCCGGCAAGCGGCATCACCAGCAACATGGTCAGCAGGCCGGTAATCACACCGAAAGCGACACCCTTGATCCAGAACGTTCGGCCGGGGAGGATCGGCTGCATGATGCCGAACAGTGTCGCCCATAACAGGGTCCCGATCACCCAATGCCATATCCAGCCGGTTGTGAGCGTATCCGGCAGCCCCGTTGCCTTCGAAGTAGCTTCTGCAACGCGATCGAGAAACCGTATGGTATCAAGCTGCGGTATTGAACCCCGGGTGAGTTTCAGCACCCAAAGTACACCCGTGGCGACGATCCCCGCAACGAGGCTGCGGCCAATACGATTGAATATGCCCTGATAGCTTTCGCCGGGCGTGCGCACATCCTCAGGCTGTTCCGTTTGCTGTGGTTCTCTCATGCTTTCCTTTACTCCGCCATGCAATCGTGGATCTCACCGCGGCAACCGCGCGCCTGAGCAGATCACTTTTCCGGTTTTTCCGGTTTGTCGTATTCCCGGTGGACCGCAGGGTCTACTTCCTTTGCACGCTCCCTGCCTGCGCGCTCGCTGTTCTCCGCTTCCTGCGGGTCTTGGCCGGCAGCCCGTTCCGACGCCTCTTCCACCTTGCCGGATTCTACAAATTCACGGGTGGCCTCGTTGTAGCGCTCGGCTGACTCACGATCACCCTCACCCTGGTTATTACTGCCTGGTCGCTGTTTTTTCGGATCGCTGGTCATGGTTACCTCCTCGTCTGTGATAACTATTCATGCCCTACGCATTATCGTTTGTCTTCTGCCCGAAGGAATTGAAATTCATCAATCGATGCATCGCGTGCTCCCGGGGAACCGGTGTGCCAAACCGCAGCGATGCGGCTCACTCAACGAGGGAGATCTGCGCATAGTTCAGGGCGGCCACCAGATCCACAGCACCAATGATATTGCCGATGAGCGTGGGAACGAAGAAACTGCCGAGCGCCATCGCCAGTGTGGTGGTTTTCGCGGCGAGCGCATAGAAGACCTGATGAGAGGACAACTTATAGCGCCTATCATTCCGTCGCATTGCGGTTTCGCAATGACGGTTTTGTTTGATAGGCACAGGATTAACACAGGTTACAGAGCAGGCTTGAATGACGATACGCATCCGTTCAGCATCGATTCTATTGACATTTTTCAATGCCACAGCTCATGCGTTCTGGAAAGATTGTTTGCATGCTTCAACCGGTATTTCACCCAGCAAATCAAACAAAGGAAGGAAACCATGACAGAACACACACTACCCGCGCTGCCCTATCCCAATGATGCCCTCGAACCGCACATCTCGGCCGAGACGCTCGAGTATCACCACGGCAAGCACCACGCCAGCTACGTGAAGAAGCTGAACAAGCAGATTCCGGGCACCGAATTCGAATCGGCGTCGCTCGAGGAGATCATCAAAAAAGCCTCGGGCGGCATCTTCAACAACGGGGCGCAGGTCTGGAATCACACCTTCTACTGGAACTGCCTGAGCCCCGATGGCGGCGGAAAACCCGAAGGTGCACTGGCCCAATCCATCGACCGGGCGTTCGGCGACTTCACGCAATTCAAGGAGCGTTTCACCGAATCGGCGGCCACGAACTTCGGCTCCGGCTGGACCTGGCTGGTGAAAAATCCCGACGGCTCGCTGGCGATCGTAAACACCGGCAATGCGGGCAATCCGATGACCGATGGCAGTCAACCCCTGCTGACCTGCGACGTCTGGGAACATGCCTATTACATCGACTACCGTAATGCGCGTAATAAATATATCGAGGCGTTCTGGAACCTGGTCAACTGGGACTTCGTGGCGCAAAAGCTGGGCGAATAGACATTCGACAGCACGGGTCCTGCAGCGCTGCTACCACCAACCGCATGGTTTTGGCAGGAAACAACTACTCCTTGAAAGACAGGTAAATCATCATGCCGGACATCAAGAAAGTCATCAAAAACCCCGACACACCCAGTCCACGACGCGTTGACCGTGAACTCGACCTGCAGGACTGGAATGAAGAACAAGGTCGACGCCAGGCCGAGCAGGAAGGCATCGAGCTTAGCGAGGCGCATTGGGAAGTCGTGCGCTGCCTGCGTAACTACTACCTGGAGCACGATCCACCCGAAAGCGGCCGCGTGCTCAGCGACATGCTGGATAACGCGTTCGCCGCCCAGGGCGGGCGCAAGTACCTGCGCCGTCTGTTTCCGGAAGGCCCGGTCGCGCAGGGTTTACGCATCGCCGGCCTTCCCGTCCCGGCCTATACCGAGGACGAAGGGTTCGGTATCAGCCGCTGACAAGACAATGATGAAACTGAACGTGCGTGCCTTCGCCCTGAGCTGCGCCCTCGTCTGGGGGGCCTGTTTCTGATGACCTGGTGGATCATCGCCTTCGACGGCGCGACCACCGAAGTCACCCTGATCGGCAAGGTCTATCGCGGATACACCATCACCGGCAGCGGCGGTCTGATCTGGGGCTTGCTGGACGGATTGATAGGCGGTGCAATCTTCGCCTGGCTCTACAATTTGCTGGGTTCGGCGTGCGCCCGATCGGCAGTGATTCACGGTACGTGAATAACGCATCAGGCACACACCCCACAGGAGACAACGTGATGGAATGAAAGACGCATACCAGGATAAAATGGATGCCCGGCTCCGTGAGTGGCAGGCAAAGATCGATGCGCTGAAGGCCAGGGCGGACCAGGCCGAGGCCGAGCAAAAGATCCAATATTACGAAGAGATCGAAACCCTGCGCACGAAGCAGCAGAAGGTTCAGCAAAAGCTCGAGGAACTGCGCTCCGCCGGTGCAAGTGCGTGGGAAGAAGTCAAGGCGGGCGTCGAAGCGGCCTGGACAGATCTGGAGGATGCGGTCCAGCGCGCCGCCGATAAATTCAAGTGAGAGGTCCGATCTCCGTGGACAACCGACCCGGCCACACGTGCGGCAGTCGACTCACCCGGCCGATCACGACTCGTTAAAGTCCAGGCCATAATGTGCGTGCAAGGCTGCCTCGTATTCCCGGCTGATGGCCGTGGAGGCATCATAGGGCGGTGCGCTCTGCAGGGCATCACGTGACAAGTCGACCGTCACCTCCCGCCGCGCCCAGTCGACATGCCGGATCCAGGCGGGCGCCACCAGGACGTTCTTCCCCGGTAGCCAGTTGCGGGTATCGATCACCAGATAGCGCACCGCCCAGCCCGGATCCTCCAGCATGAAATCCTCGACGTGGCCGATTTCGCCGTCCAGGGCGTGAATATGATAACCCCTCACCTCCTTGCTGCTGCGCAGGTGGGGATGCTCGGGCTCCCGCGGCTCTCCGGGCGCATCCGACTGCCACCGGCGGTATATAGGGTGCCGGTGTGAACATCGCATCGCTGCCCCAATACGGTTCCCAGCCATAGTAACGGTAATATTCCTGCTGATAGTGACTCGAGACCGTCAGCTGCGTATCGATCGGAGGGCAGTTACTGACCTGCTCCCGGGTCAAATCCACCTCGAGACGATTATTTTCTTCATCGACCCGGGTCACGGCCGGCGGTGCAATCAGGACATCCTTGCCTAGCAGCCAGCCTCCGGTATGGACGATGAAATAACGTACCGTCCAGTAGTGGTCATCAAAATAGATTTGTTCCAGCTTGCCGATATCCCCGTCGCGTGCCTGCAGGGTATATCCAGTCAATTCGCCCAGCTTGCGTAGTCGTAGCATCACTTTCTCCTTCACGCTTCAGTGTCCTGTTTCGTCATACCTGGATCAGGCGTATGTATCTGGTCCCTCACCGTGAAGACGCACAAGGTATAGCTCTAACTCCGCAAACACATGCTCGAGTGCACCCGAGGCAATCGACTGAGCAGCGTCGCGGGCACAAAACCTGTCCAGCTCGCGGTTACGACTGATGCGTACGGTCAGCCGGTTGTCTGCGCCGACTGGATAAATTTCGAAGATATCGCCCCCATCGGCATCCTTGTCCCACTGCCAGTGCGTTGCACGGCCATGGGCAATGGTGTGCGCGGCAAAGCTTTCCAGCTTCTCACGGTCCTCCTTGCCGATAAAATTATCCGCTAAGGTGATGATCTCGGTCATGTTGCCTCAAATTGTGTGCTTAAGGATGGAATCGGGAAACAGCCGTATGCTGTTCACCTGCTACATTGCAGAGAGGTCATCGCAAGTAACCCACTCGCGCTGCACAAAACAGCCAGGATGGAAAGTATTACCGCGGCTCACATCACGCAACAGATGGCCCTGCGGGATGAGCCGGTATAACGCGACGCATCTTCAGAGCGCAGAATTATTTTCGTGCTTCCTGCTGCAACCTTGCGGCATCGAGACGGTAGATTTCCCGGGACGGATCCGGCTGCTTTTAACAGAATATCACGGCGCTTGAAGGTGGCCAGGATGCGACTCACGCTTTCCTGGGTGACCCCTAGAATTTCCGCCATCTCGCAGACCGTTAGCAGTTCCACCCTGTCCAGTGGTTTGCCATACTCGAGCTCCGCGAGAAACTCGAGCAACCGCGCCACCCGGGGCTTGATCCCGCCGGTGGAGAAGTCCGAGATCCACCGGTCCGCATGGACGAGCGCCCCGTGCCACTGACACAGCAGCTGACTAAACATCATCGGGTCATTTCGATGAAGACGCTGCAGGTTGTGGATCGCGACCTGCTCAACCTCGACATCATCGACGGCGATCGCGGTGTGCTCGTAGGGTTGTCCCAGCAATCCCTCGAGCCCGATCCAGTGGTCGCTGGCATGCAGCCGGACAATGCGTGCCCGGCCGTTCGGTAAATAGCTCAGCAGCTTGACCAGGCCGCTGCGTATCATATAGATCCTGTCGACCTGTTCACTCTCGCGGTAGATGACGTCCTTCGCCAGGTAGCGCTTCGGCTTGCCGGCGTCGTAAAGCATCTGCCGCTCATGATTGTCGCGGAAATCGCCACTCAGGTCATGCGCATCCAACTGCTGCGATGCGCCGTTTCCGTTCAGTCTGTTTTTGGTCATTGGCGTCAACATGTGCATTCTCCTTCACTGTCGATTCATACGCCACAACGTCCGTTAGCGAGACCATTTGACCGTTTGCGTGCAAACGACCCCTGGAAAAGGCCAATCCTGCACGCCTGTTATTTATTTGACAGCTGCATTGATCTGCCGTTCGGCCTCCAGCCAGTCGATCAACTCGCCGCCGGGCGAGAAACCCCGACTCTGCGCGCGGTAATAGGCCGCCGTGGCTATATCTTCATGACGTGCGCCGACCGTACTAACGGTTTGGGATTTGTCCTTCGGCACAGATCGGACCGGTCGTTTCTCTGGTTTCGTGGTGGTTTGCCTCGTTGCGGCTGGTTTCGTCATCAAGATGGTCCTTTTGGTGTTCTTCGTAATGACTCGAATGGATTCTCACGTCGGGTGCAGCTGGCAGAGTCCAGTCCGATGGCCTGCCCTGCCAGCTCTTACCAGAAAATAGCAGCCGCCGGACGGGCTCTGTATCCCGGCGACTACTCAGTAGAACTACGTAAAGGAAAAAAGCCGAAGCGAATCAGGAGTCGCAGTGGATGGCTATAGTGATCAGCTCCACCAGACTGGTGGCACCCATCTTGTTCATGATATTTGTGCGATGGCTTTCCACCGTGCGGTGGCTCAGCCCCAGTTGCCGGGCGATCTGCTTGCTGGACAGGCCAGACACCACGAGTGCCATCACTTCCCGTTCCCGTGCGCTCAGGCGTGCATGGCGCCGATGAATCTCCTCTGCCTGCCTGTCCGCCTCGCGGCGTTCCTCGTCGAGCGTGAGGGCACGGCGAATTCGTTCCAGCA
>CAVQCA010000017.1:0-3019 GCA_963710815.1 uncultured Gammaproteobacteria bacterium
GCGGTCCGCCAGGTTTCATGGAGGCGGTGAACGGAGCGCTGAAGAAACTCGGAGCCGATCCCCAGAGTCTGGTATTCGAACGCTGAGCAAGGAGAACCGGTATCAAGCCGCCGTGGAGCCGCGCGGCCCGTCTGATTGAGCGTCTGCCCGCTGAGGTCCGTGCGCAACGCCTGCATCCTTCCTGAACTGGCGTTTACCTTCTACCGGAATGCAACCCAGACATGCACATGACGCTTGCAAGCTACAATATCCACGCGTGTATCGGCGCCGACAGACGTTTCCTTCCGGAACGCACCGTGCAGGTACTGCAGGAACTGGATGCGGACGTGGTTGCCTTGCAGGAAGTGGAACACCACACTATTGACGATTGCGACCTGCTGGACTACCTGGCTGGAAAAGCCGGACTGACTGCGATTACCGGCCCCACGCTGTTGCGAGAAACCCGCCATTACGGCAATGCCCTGCTGACGCGTATGCCCATCCTGAGGGCGAATCGAATCGATCTGAGCCTGCCGCGGCGCGAACCCCGCGGCGCCATCGAGGTATTGTTCGACTGGCATGGGCAACGCGTACAGGTGGTCGCGACACATCTCGGTCTGCGTCCCGGCGAGCGACGCCTTCAGGTTCGCCGTTTGCTTGACCTGTTCGAAGCCTGCCCGGCGGACATTTCGGTGTTGCTTGGCGATCTCAACGAGTGGCTCCTCTGGGGACGGCCATTACGCTGGCTGCGTCGTCACTTTGCGCCTGCCCCGCATCCGCGCACCTACCCCGCGAGGTTTCCGCTGTTCGCGCTGGACCGGATCTGGGTGCACCCGCGTGCAGCGCTGACCACGGTCGGCATACACAACAGTCCGACGACACGAATGGCTTCCGACCATCTTCCACTCAAGGCGACGCTCAACATTGAATGCGGTCCCGTCCCTGGCATGAAGCGGCTGGCAAGGAATCCTGCGTTTCCGCGGCGATTATTCCTCACGACGGTACCTGATCAGCACCAGCGCCTGCGGCCCACGCGTATACGGGTTCGCTATCGGTTGCTCCGGATCGATGTCGACATCGAATCGCGAGGTGTCTATCAGCATCGAGGGCCGATAGACTGACCCGTTATCGGGTATCGTAAGTCCATGGTATCCCCGCATGCGTTCATAATCAGCATGAAGGTGTCGTCGGGCTCCTCCTCGCCCTGGCGGGTCAGGTGGTATACACCCGCCTCACCGCTCAGCAGCAGCGCAATGGTACGGGAATTCCCGGCATGCCAGTCCTTTTCGCGCATCTCCACGCCATCCGGCTTGAGCCAGACGACATCCTTTATCGTGGTGCCCGGAATCTCCCTGCCATGGAAAAACCGGGAACGATGAAAGACGATGTGTTCACGCCGCAACCGGATGAGTGTCCGGGTAAACGCAATCAACGATTCACCGGCCTCATCGATTCCCTTCCAGTCAAGCCAGGCGGTTTCATTGTCCTGGCAATAGGCATTGTTGTTGCCTTTCTGGGTGCGCCCGAACTCATCGCCGGCGAGCAGCATCGGCAAGCCCTCGAAAGTAGTAAGGTTGCCAGCAGATTGCGCTTCTGCTGCTCCCGCAACCGCTGGATACCGGATCGAACCGTAGTCCCTCGACCCCGCAGTTCCAGCTGTTGTTGTGATCATGTCCGTCACGATTGTCTTCCTGATTGCTTTCGTTGTGTTTGTGGTTGTAGCTCACCAGATCGTGCAGCGTGAAGCCGTCATGTGCAGTCACATAATTGATGCTCGCCCAGGGACGCCGTCCACGGCGGTCGAAAATATCACTGGATCCGGCCAGCCTGGAAGCGAGTTCCGGCAACTGGCCCTCATCGCCCTTCCAGAAGCGCCGCACGGTATCGCGGTAACGGTCGTTCCACTCGGCCCATGCCGGTGGGAACCCCCGAGTTGATAACCCGCGTCACCGGTGTCCCATGGCTCGGCGATAAGCTTGACGGTGGACAGCAGGGGATCCTGCGCGACCGCATCCAGAAAGCTCGCATGCTCGTCGAACCCGCCGCTGACCCGCGCCAGGGTCGTGGCGAGATCGAAGCGGAAACCGTCCACCCGCATCTCCCTGACCCAGTAGCGCAGCGAGTCGGTCACCATGCGCAGGACATCGGGATGTCGCAATTCGAGTGCATTGCCGGTGCCGGTGAAATCGTTGTAGTAGCGCGCCTCGCCGTCCATCAGGTAATAGTAGGACGTGTTGTCGATGCCGCGCAGCGACAGCGTCGGCCCCAGGTGGTTACCCTCGGCCGTGTGGTTGTAGACCACATCGAGAATGACCTCGAGTGCCGGCGTCGTGCATGCAATTGCACAAAGGTCTTGAATTCATTGATGCCGCCGCTGCCCAGATATTCCGGATGCGGCGCGAAGAACCCGATGGAGTTATAGCCCCAGTAGTTGCGCAGGCCCTGATCAATCAGATGGCGATCGTGTACGAAGGCATGTACCGGCTGCAGTTCCACCGCCGTGACGCCGAGATTCCTGAGGTAGCCTATGACCACGTGGGTCGCCAGACCGCCGAACGTGCCGCGCGCTGCCTCTGCCACCTCGGGATGACGCATGGTATAGCCACGCACGTGCATCTCGTAGATGATCGTCTCGTGCCAGGGTCTCGCCAGCGCCCTGTCCAGTCCCCAGGTAAATGCCGGGGCGATGACCTCGCATCTTGGCATGAAGGCGGCGCTGTCGCGCATATCGAACGACAGGTCGCCCTGATCGTCCCCGACGATGTAGCCGAACAGGGCATCATCCCATACCAGCGCCCCTCGCAGGTTCCTGGCATAGGGATCCATGAGCAGCTTGTGATGATTGAAGCGGTGGCCTTGTTCGGGATCGTATGGTCCGTAGACACGGTAGCCATAGAGCTGGCCGGCCGCACGTCGGCAGTAGCCGTGCCAGATTTCGTCGGTATATTCCGGCAGCGCTATGCGCTCGATCTCCCGCTTTCCAGCGCGATCGAACAGGCACAGTTCCACCCGTTGGGCATGCGCCGAGAACAGTGCAAAG
>CAVQCA010000018.1:0-98889 GCA_963710815.1 uncultured Gammaproteobacteria bacterium
GCTGTCGGGGTTGGAAGAATCCGGCCTCGTTGCCGGGTCGGAGCTTGTGCGCTGCAGGAGCGGGCTTGCCCGCGAACCACGCCGCCGACAGAAACTCTTCGCGGCCAGGGCCGCTCCTAAACATAGGTTCATGGTTGGTCTAGGCGGTTTCCCCACGGTTCACCCGGGACTGCGCCTGCATCTCGAGCAGTTCCTCCTCGACGCCGGCCGCATGCGTCAGCATGGCGACGTTTTCCTTGGCGAAAAAGCCCTGGAAGTCACCGAAGCGCTGCACATATTCGACGATCAGCGAGGAGTGTTCCGACGCGCTGGAGAAGATCTGCTTCAGACCCTGTTCCTTGGACCCGATCACATCCAGCAGGAAGTCACGCCCCTGGGCGGCGATCTGCGCCACGACATGGTCGATGTTCTCCCGGCCGTCGGTCTCGCCGTCACGCACGGCCAGCGCGATGTGATGCAGGCGCGGGCCGTAATTACGCACGAAGGTCTCGGTCGGTGAGGGCAGCTGTTCCAGGTGGTTGACGAAATAGGGCGTGTTGTTGGCGGTGAACACCTTGGCCGGACTGCGGGTCTCCTCGGCGTAATGGACATTCTTGGTGACATTGGTCGATGAATTCTGGTCCTTGATATCGTAGGAACCCCAGTAGTAGTAACTGGACTGCGACAGCCACTCCAGAATGGCGACCTCCCGGTTCTGGCTGTAGACGCGGGTGGCAAGGTGATCGATGGGCAGGATCAGATTGTCGATATGCAGTTTCTTCTGCAGTTCCTTGGCGGCGAGAAAGACCTCCTGCACATCGGAACGGATGCTGCTCAGGCCAAGCGCATAGACGCGGATCTGGTCCAGTGGCCGCTCCATGTAGCCCACGATGTTGTGGGTATAGGGCGAGGGTTTCATGATGGCCAGGTTGCCGGGCAGTTCCAGCTTGCGGATCTGGTCCTGGGAGAAGAAACGGAATTCACGCTCCTGCTGGCAATCCACTACGCCATGCAGGTCGGTGACACGCAATATTTCGCCCATGTAGCGGCTGTTCGGCTTGCGCGCGCCGATCGGGTAGACCTCGTTTAGACTGCGAAAGATGCCCCGGGTGCGCTTGTCCTTAACCTCGCGCACCAGGAAATCGGGGGAATTCATGTCCACTCTCAGGATGTGCGTCCAGTGGCTCTCGCTCTCCAGTGTCACCAGGTACTCGTAAGGCGTCATCAGCGAGAGTTCGCCGATGTAACGGATCGATTGGCCGGGATCGACGGTGATCATGATGGCGTCGATCTCGTGAATCCTGTCAGTCAACCCGCTGCGGTCGCGTTCCTCGAGCAGACGCAGCAGGTAGTTTTCGAAAAACGGCGAGTTTTCCTTGTCCCCGTGACGCGGGAAGTCGGTTGATACGGTCATGATGGCTTGCGCTGCTCCGTTGTGTAGCTCTGGCGGGGATGAAAGCAATAATTACGCCAGCCGGCAGGATCCGCCGGGGTGGCGGAAAGTTATCCGCAGATATAACGGCTTAAAGTCGCCACAGCCGCCCTCCCGGTCATCGCGTGCGGCAGCACTGCACCGTCTTGAGGCGCACAAGGTGCGTATTGCACCAGTATCGATCCCGAGATGGCGGCGTTTCGCGGAACTACTCCGGAAATTCGGCGCAGTACGGATTCGACGCTGCGCCAGGCTCGGACGGGTCGCCGGGCGGGAGATTTTGGTGCAGCAGGCGTGCTGTCCGCGGACGCTCGCACGGTGCTGGTGCACTGCCTTGCCACGTGGTGTCAATGATTTCAAATGATTACATGTGGTTAAGGAATGATGTGCGGCTGGCATGTTGCTTGCAAACTCCTGATGGTAGCAACGCTTCGGTGCAAAGGCCTCGCAATAACCATGGGGACACGAGCGTCGAGGCTCGACCGTTCTGCAGTGTCGAGGTCTGATCGGGATGACGATCCGGTGGAAAGAGTACTCAGGTGGTAACGCCTTCGATGAACTGATCACGCCGCGTGGTTACGCGCGCAAGGCCGCGCAGCAGGCGATCAGGTATATCAGTGCACTCACCGATGAAGAGCTGCTGGAGCGTCGCGATGCCGCGGAGCTGGCAATGCGCGTGATGGGCATCACCTTCACCGTCTACAACGGCCAGGCTGGCATCGATCGCGCCTGGCCGTTCGATATCATCCCACGCATCATTCCCGGGCGTGAGTGGCGCATCACCGAGGCTGGCTTGAAACAGCGCGCCATGGCACTGAACTTGTTTATCGCCGATATCTACGGCGAACAACGCATCATCAAGGACGGGATCTTTCCCGCTGAACTGCTGGCACAGTCCGTGAACTTCCGCAAACAATGCCTGGGGGTGCGACCTGCGCTGGATATCTGGGCGCATATCTGCGGCAGCGACCTGGTGCGCGACAAGGACGGCACGATCTATGTCCTGGAAGACAACCTGCGCGTCCCCTCCGGGGTTTCCTACATGCTGGAGAACCGGCTGGTGATGAAACGGGTATTCCCCGAGCTGTTCGAGAATGTCAGCATCCTTCCGGTGGATGGCTATTCCACGCGTCTGTTCGACACCCTCGCATCCCTGTCTCCGCGTCCGGCCGATTATCCGACGGTGGTCGTGTTGACGCCGGGGATTTACAACTCCGCCTATTTCGAGCATTCCTATCTGGCCCAGCAGATGGGTGTCGAACTGGTGGTCGGCAGTGATCTGGTGGTGCAGGAGGACGATTGTGTTTACCTGCGCACCGTCGGCGGGCTGGAGCGCGTCGATGTCATCTACCGCCGCGTCGATGATCTGTTCCTGGATCCCGAAGTCTTCCGCGCGGATTCCCAACTCGGTGTTCCCGGTCTCATGCGTGCCTGGCGCAAGGGCAATGTGGCGATTGCCAATGCCCCGGGAGCCGGTGTCGCCGACGACAAGGTCGTCTACGCCTTTGTGCCGGCGATGATCCGCTATTACCTGGACGAGAAACCGGTGCTGGATAACGTCGAGACGTATCTCTGCATGGATGAGAAGCAGCGTGCCCATGTCCTCGCCAACCTCGACAAGCTGGTGGTCAAACCGGCCAACGAATCCGGCGGTTACGGCATGCTGATCGGGCCAACCTCGAGCAAGGCGGATCGTCAGAAGTTCGCGGCACTGATACAGAAGGACCCGCGCAATTACATCGCGCAACCCACCTTGTCGATCTCCACCGCGCCGACGCTATGCGATGGGGGAGTGGAGCCGCGCCATATCGACCTGCGTCCGTTCATCCTCTCCGGCGAATCGAGCCATGTCACACGCGGGGGGCTGACGCGGGTGGCGCTGAAAAAGGGATCGCTGGTGGTGAATTCATCCCAGGGCGGCGGCAGCAAGGACACCTGGGTCGTCGAGACGGGAGAATAGCCCGCATTTCTCACCGGGCGGCGATAGACAAGATACGGTATTGGAGGTAATGAAAATCGTGTTTACTTGGAAGAAGACGGTGTGTGTTCGGGGAAAGCCTGTCCCGGCCCTGACTGGTTCTCCTGTGTCGGGACTTGCTCTTCACCTAAGGGGTAGCTGCGGCTACCTCTTTCGCTCCAGAGCGGCGTCCGGACACACGAGCCCTGCGCCAGCATCCGGGATCCCGCTAAGAATTGCGGGCTAGCCATGCTGCTCTCCAGCGTCGCGGAGCGGATGTACTGGATGGCCCGTTATATCGAGCGGGCCGAGAACACGGCACGCATCATTCTGGTACACAACAACCTGATGCTCGACATGCCTCGCCGGATCGCCATCGGCTGGGAACCGCTGGTGTTCATCATGGGCAGCGCGAACGTGTTCAGCGAGCATTACAGCGAGGCCAGCGAACGCAATGTGGTCCGCTATCTCGTCTCGGACAAGAACAACCCGAACTGCGTCAGCTGTTCTCTCGCGCTGGCGCGCGAGAATCTGCGCACCACACGCGCCATTGTACCGCGGGCGGCCTGGGAGACGCTCAACAACCTGTTTGAATTCACCCGCGAAAACCTGGCCACGGGCATTTCGCGTCGCGGGCGTTACGCCTACATGAAGCGGGTCATCGACTATTGCCAGCTTTTGACCGGCAAGCTCTCCGGCACCATGAGCCATGACCTCAGCTATGACTTCCTGCGCATGGGCCGCAACATGGAACGCGCCGATATGACCACACGGGTGATCGATGTGCGCGCCACCAACCTGATGCCCAACCAGACCGACGAACTCAAACCCTTCGATGATATCCAGTGGAAGAGCGTGCTCGACTCGCTCATGGCCTACCAGATGTACCGTCGCCACGTGCACGTGCGCGTGCGGGGGCGCCAGGCGCTGCGCTTTTTGCTTCAGGAGGGGGAATTCCCGCGCTCGGTCCAGTACTGTCTGGGCGAAGTCGAACACTGCCTGCACCGCCTTCCCGGCAATGAAGCCGCCTTGCGGGTGCTGGGACGCGCCCGGCGCATGGTGAAGGAGGTTGCCATCGACAAGATCGTCAGGGAGGGTCTCAACGATTTCATCGACGAACTGCAGCAGGTGCACGGCGAGTTGCACGAGCAGTTGACGGCGAGCTACTTCGCCCTGCAGGGAAGCGCGGCCTCGCAGGCGTAATCTGATACCGGCATCGCCCGCACCTTGTCCCTGGCCACCTTCAGGGCACAGTCGACGTCACCTCAGGACTTGCCCGCCACACGGTTTTGTTAACGCCGTCATTGATAAACCTGATTACCCCTGACCTTCAGCCACGCCGCATGTCGCCGGATGGGCGGGTGCGGGGTCTGAAAAACAGGGACACGCTGTGAATACCTCCCTGTACGCTCGGCGACAGCATCCCTGCTGTCGGACGGTCCCTGTTTTTCAGGCCCCGCATCCGCTTGCAGCGTAGCCCGGAGGCCGTCCCTCTAAGCCGTGGCTGAAGGTCAGGGGTAATCAGGTTGAATATTGTTAACATCGCCTTGATGTAAACAATGTACGACGGGGCGGTAATTGGGTAGGCTATTGTGCATGTACTCCGCTCCAAACACGGCCCTCCAGATCATGCCAGTGCGGATGCTCTGCAGACTGGCTGTGCTGCTGTGCTGCATTGCGGCCGGAAGCGGTGTACGCGCTGATTATCCCATTGAGGTCATCCAGCTGAAGGCCAGGCCCCTGGATGAGGTGCTGCCCGTGGTGCGCCCGCTCATCGGTGCGGATGCGGCGGTGACCGGAATGGGGAATCAGCTCATCATCAAGGCATCGCCGGCGCAGGTCGAGGCGGTAAGAAAGGTGCTGGCCCAGATCGACCGCCCGCCGAAACGGCTGCTGATCACGGTCAGCAACCAGGGAGAGGACACCGGCAGATCTTCCGGCTATTCCGCCAGTGCCGACATCAAGATCGGGCAGGGCCAGGTTGGCATCAATTCTCCCGGCCGGCCGGTCGGGGACAGTCAGGGCCGTATCGCCCTGCACGATGCCGACACCCGGCGCTCGCGTACCGCCAGCCAGCAAGTCCAGGCGCTGGAAGGACGTCCGGCCTATATCTCCGCCGGGGCACAGGTCCCGGTGCGCGAACGGCAACAGTATTTCGCCAATGGCGTACCCTACCAGACTCAGGTCACCCGGCTGCAGGATGTCAGCAGCGGGTTCTACGTGGTGCCGCGCGTGAGTGGCGAGTATGTCTCGCTGGAGATACTGCAGCACGACGATCGCCCTGCCGGGGCAGGGGGGCGCATCGACACCCAGCGTGCGTCGACCACGGTCCGCGCCCGACTGGGAGAATGGGTAGACCTCGGCGGTATCGATACCAGCGGTTCCGGCAGCCGAACCGGCCTGGGCTATGCGACGCGCAACCAGGAATCGACGACGCAGCAGATCCGTGTCAAGGTGGAGTGTCTCGACTGCAGCTCTCCGGCTGACCGGTGATCACCCACCTGCCGCCGCAAGTCGACCGTCTGAAGGAATGACGCAAAGGGAGCAGATTCCTCATCACTGTGCCAGGGGGAATGTGTGCAATGTCAACAGCAGTTCGGAACCCGGTCCCCTTGCGTGCATTGGCTTCGGCCGATTCTCCATTGCGAATTCCGCTGCTTCCCGGCCGTACTCCATGAGAGGAATTATCCGCCAGGCCCCGTGGATGGTCTGCGACCCCGGTCACGCTTTACCGGGTGAAACGGGGCGGCGTGATGGCTGCCCCCACCCGGTGTTCACGGTGTGGCGATGACGCGATTTCGCCGGTGACGGTGCATTAGCGAGCAGGCCCCTGGCTCCCGGACAGGCTCAGTCCGCACGTCGGTGCCATGAGCACCAGCTCCGGCAGGGTGTGCGCCTGCATCTTTTTCATTACCTTGGCCCGGTGCACCTCGACGGTGCGGATGCTCAGCTCCAGCTTTTCGGCAATCTCCCGGTTTCCCTTGCCCCGTACGACATACTTCATCACTTCCTGTTCGCGCGGTGTCAGGCTGTCGAATCGCATGCGGATACCCGTCTGCAGCTTGCGGACCGTGCGAAGACTCCTGACCGACGCGAGCGCCTCTTCTATGCATTCGATCAACTGCTGGCTGTTGAACGGCTTTTCCAGCACCGTCACCGCACCTGAGCGCATCGCGATTACGGACATGGGGATGTCGCCGTAACCGGTGATGAAGATGATGGGTATTCTGATACCGCGCATTTTTAGCTCGTTCTGCAGTTCCAGCCCCGACATGCCTTCCATGCGCTGATCGAGCAGCAGTACGCCAGGCATCGTCAAGTCAACCGATTCAAGAAATGACTCCGCCGAATCGAATCCCGTCGCCACGTAACCCGACGTGGCCAGCAGGGTAACCAGTGCATGGCGTACGGCCTCGTCATCATCCACCAGATAAATCTTCACTATCTCATCCATAGGCTTTGTTACCCCGCGTGCAGCGGGAGCGTGAAGCAGAAAAGCGCCCCGTTGCGATGGCCCTTGTCAAACCACAGCTTTCCTCCGTGGGATTCGATGATAGACCGGCTCACGGAGAGTCCAAGCCCGCTGCCGCCGGGTTTCTTTGACTGGAAAGGGTCGAACAAACGATCGACCATGTCCGATGCCACTCCCGCACCGTTATCTGCGACGCATATTTCCACTACGTCGTTAGGCAGTATGCTCGACTGGATGGTGATATGCCCCTCGGCTGTGCTCGCCTCGCGTATCGCTTCCAGGCTGTTTCTCACCAGGTTCACGATGACCTGTTCTATCTGTACCTTGTTGGCCAGTATCCTGTGTCCGTCTTCCGGCAGATGCAAGTCGATCCTGGTGTGGGTGTCGCGCAGCTCCCAGTCGAGCAGTCTGATGGACTTGTGTACCAGGGCATCGAAATCGAGCGATTCCATGTTGTCCATTCGCTTGGTGGAGAAATCCCGTAATTGACGGACGATCGTGGAAGCGCGGTGCGTCTGTTCCGTCGTGCGCTTCACGATCTCGATGAGGCTCGCCGGGAGTTGCGGCTGCAGGCCCATGAGCGCTATGGCCGATTCGCAGTAGCTGGCGATTGCCGTCAGCGGCTGGTTGAGCTCATGGGCGATGCCCGAGGCCATTTCCCCTAGTGTACTGAGGCGCGACATGTGGGCGAGTTCACGTTGATGCTGCTGCAGTTCTTCCTGGGTGCGCACTCTCTCGGTGATATCCCGGCCTTCCGGGATGATGAGTTTCACCTCCCCGTGTTCGTCAGGGACCGGTTTGAGTGAAAAGTCGATGACCGCCGTTGTGTCGTTCTTTCCGTGCACGATGACTTCGTGGCGTACCATCTCGCCGTGCGCGGCCTGCCGTATCAACTCCTTGATATGGTCCTGTTCTTCGGGGGAGACGGTGCAGCACACCGCCTCCCAGAACGGCCGTCCAATGACCTCATCCGCGCTGAGCCCTGAAAAATCCAGGGCCGTCTGGTTGACCTCCAGTACAATCCCCTCGGGATTCAGCAGGCCGATTAACTGGAAGCTGGAGTTGAAGATCGCGCGAAAGCGTCTTTCGCTGTCGGCCAGGGCCTGGGTTGTCGCGCGTTCGGTGGCGACGTCCCGCTGAATGATCAGGAAAGACGTGAACTTTCCCTCATGGTCGGGGATGGCAGTTGCCGAGCATTCCATCTGGATGATCCGGCCGTCTTTGCACACAAAGTCGTTGTCCACACGCAGGTGGCCGCGTTCCTTGAGAGCGGAAAAATCGCATTCCGATGCATAGGGTGATCTTTCGGTGAAAAACTCCTGGATATTCTTTCCCATGAGTTCCGGTTCCGTATAGCCCGACTGCCGGATGGCGCGCTGGTTGACCATCTGAATGATCCCCTCGGGATCTATGAGAAAAATAAATTCGGCGGCCGCGTCGAACAAGGCCCGCAGACGAACCTCGGTTTCCTGCAGGGCCGCCTCCGCCTGCTTGATATCGGTGATGTCATCGGAAATGCCGAGCAGGTAGGCGGGCTTGCCGGCCTCGTCCAGGATGGGAACCTTTCGGGTATACAGCACACGCTTGCCCTGAAACCTCGTATCGACCTCCTCCTCGGGAATCGACGTCACGGTACCCGTATTCAGCACTTCACGATCCTTGGCCGTGAAAAAATCCGCCTGTGTCTTCGGAAAGAAATCGTAGTCGTTCTTGCCGATAAGCTCCCCGGTCGACAGTCCCAGCAGCTTTTCTCCGACGGCATTGACGCGCACGAAGCGCAGTTCGCCGGCATCCTTGATGAAGACCATCGCGGGGATGTTATCCAGGATAGTATTGAGAAACTGCTCCGCCGTTTGGGCGCGGCTGGCGGCTGTCTGGGCCCTTTTGAGGAGAATGCCGGCGAAAATGCGAAGGTCACGGTGATCAGCAGGATGCTGAAACGCATCCACAACTCGTGCCAGCCGGGGTCCAGTAACTGCTCGAGAAAGCCGCCCTCCCGAAAAAAAACAACGTCGATGAATACGTCGGTGAGATAGAAAACCGCCCAGAATACGAGTGAGATTCCGATCAGCGAACGGGGCGTCACCGCCTGACTGATGGACAGTGTCCGGGAGGATTTATCCGTCATGACGGCAGGTACCCGTCGCGATGGTTTTCCGTGAAATCGTAAACCGCGCCTCCCCGACCCCCGTATGCGCCAGGCATCGTGGTCCGGGTCCGGGTTGGGTCGGACGCTTGTCCGTCGACGAGCCCGAACGGGAAATTTTGGGTGGTGGATGGATTGGCATCACGCGGATGTTTGCCTTATTGACATCGTTTCCGGCGTTTTCGTTGTCATTTTCTCCCCACACCATGCATTACCAGTCTTGTGACTACTTGCCGGATATTGCTGGTGTTAATTCTAGCGATGATTTTTTTGAGTGATATACGTAGTTATACTTATGTTAATACCGTAAACGGGCAGCCATATTGCGCCATACCCCGGCGTGCCACGGGCTCATTGGGGGGCGTCAGTCCAGGTTTTTTTGCGGGTATTCACACAGGTCCATGATGAGACAGGACGTGCAGCGGGGCTTGCGCGCGACACAGGTGTAGCGGCCCAGCAGGATCAGCCAGTGGTGGGCGTCATTCCTGAAGTCCTCCGGCACGACGTGCAGCAGGCGGTTCTCGACCTCGGTGACATTCTTGCCGGGCGCGATACCGGTGCGGTTGGCAACGCGGAATATGTGCGTGTCGACGGCAATGGTCGGCTGCCCGAAGGCGGTATTGAGGATGACGTTGGCGGTCTTGCGTCCTACGCCGGGCAGCGCCTCCAGCGCCTCGCGCTCATCGGGGACTTTACCGCCATGGCGTTCTTCCAGCAGGGCGCAGGTCTTGATGAGGTTGCTTGCCTTGGTGTTGAACAGGCCGATGGTCTTGATGTACTCCCTGAGGCCTTCCTCGCCCAGCGCGAGCATGTCCGCCGGCGTCCTGACCTTTCTGAACAGGCGGCGGGTGGCCTTGTTGACACCGGCATCGGTCGACTGGGCGGACAGCACCACGGCGACCAGGAGCTGGAACGGATTGCTGTATTCGAGTTCGGTGGTGGGGTGGGGGTTGGCCGCTCGCAGGCGTTCGAAGATTTCCCGGCGCTTGCTGCGGTTCACGGCCTGCCCGCGTGCCGTCAGGCTCTGGCCGGAGGGGCGACGGGCAGCTCATGTGCGTGTGCGCGCTGCTCGCGCCGGGCGATGATGACGTTCCTCGCGGCGATCATGAGCCCGAGCCCCATAAAGGCGCCGGGTGGAAGTATCGCCAGCAGGAAGCCCCGGTAGTTATCGATCAACGTCAGTGACAGCGCGCGCCCGGCGTCACCGAACATGAGCTGGGCCTGGGCGAACAGCGTGCCATGCCCGACCAGTTCGCGCAGGCCGCCGAGGGTGACCAGGACCAGGGTAAAACCGATGCCCATCGCCAGGCCGTCCAGGAAGGCGCGATCCACCGTATTCTTGGAGGCGAAGGCCTCGGCGCGGCCGATGATGTTGCAGTTGACCACGATCAGCGGGATGAAGATGCCCAGGACCTTGTAGAGACCGTGGAACCAGGCGTTCATGCCCAGCTCGATGACGGTGACCACCGAGGCGATGAGCAGCACGAACACGGGGATACGAACCTCGGGTCGGATCAGTTTGCGGATCAGCGAGACGGTCACGTTGGTGGTGACCAGCGTCAGGGTGGTCGCCAGCCCCAGCCCCAGGCCATTGATGGCCGAGGTGGTGACGGCCAGCAGAGGGCACAGACCGAGCAGCTGCACCAGACCGGGATTATTGTTCCACAAGCCGTCGCTGATGATCTTCGTGTACCCGGGTTCGTTCATTGGTGTCTCACCTTGTCCTGGGTGTGCCCTTCGGTTCTGACGGGGGGTGGGGCAGCCTGACTGGACGCCGCCTTTGCATCGGACGGCGCGGCGCCGGCAAACAGTGCCTCGCGATGCCCGCGATAGTATAGCAGGGTTTTCTTCACCGCCTTGACGATTGCGCGCGGTGTGATGGTGGCACCGGTCAGTTGATCGAAGGCGCCGCCATCCTTTTTACGGCCCAGCGTTCCAGCGGCGGATTGTTCAGGGACTTGCCGTCAAATCCGTAGATCCAGTCGGAACGTTCCTCCTCGATGGCGTCGCCGAGACCGGGCGTCTCGTGGTGCGCACTCACACGTACACCGGTCAGGGTGCCGTCCCAGGCGATGCCCACCAGCAGCTTGATGGGGCCACCATAACCGTCCGGGGCGATCGGCGTCATCACCAGGGCAACGGGCTTGCCCTCCCGGCGGGCACGGTAGACGGTGACGGCTTCGCCGGTGCCGAGCAGTTTCTCGTCCCTGACCTCGAGGGTATCGGTGTACAGCTTGTTGTCATACCGGTCCCGGGGGATGAGGACGTTGAGCTCGCGCATCAGCGTCTCGCGTTCGTTGTAGGCGATCCTGTCGCGGGTCCGGTCGTAGGTGTAGGCAACCATCGCCGTTCCGGCAATGGCGAACATGCACAGGATGACGGCGGTGATGATGCTGTTGCGGTAGTTCACCGGTCAACCGCCTCCCTGGCCGAAGACCCGCGGCTGGGTGTAGTGATCGATGGTCGGCGCCGCCATGTTCATAAGCAGCACGGCAAAGGCCACCCCGTCCGGATAACCGCCCCAGGTGCGTATCAGGTAGGTGAGCATGCCGATGCCGGCGCCATAGATCAAACGGCCCCGGGGGGTGGTGCTGGCGGATACCGGGTCGGTGGCGATAAAGAAGGCGCCAAGCATGGCGGCCCCGCTGAACAGCTGGAACACCGGTGAGGTATAGATGTCCGGATTGGTCAGGTAAAACACCAGCGCCAGGCAGAACAGTCCCGCCAGGGTGCCGACCGGGATCTGCCACTGGATGACCTTGCGTTTGAGAAGCCATAGTCCGCCAAGCAGGTAGCCGAGGTTGATCCATTCCCAGCCCCGGCCGCCGAGATGGCCGAACAGGCCATGGCCGCTGAGTTCGCTCAGGGTCATGTCGAGGCCGAGCTGGATCTTGACGGTGTCCATGGGTGTCGCCTGGGTCAGCCCATCGAGGGTGAGGCCGGCGGGCAGCGCGCCGGTGAACACCATTGCCAGCGAGTTCAGCAGGCCGAGCGGCTCGAAAGGCGGGGTCCAGCGTCCCAGCTCGAGCGGAAACGAGATCAGCAGCACGACATAGCCGGCCATGGCGGGATTGAACGGATTGTAACCGAGTCCCCCATAGAGCTGTTTCACGACCACGATCGCGAACAGGCTGCCGACGACCGGAATCCACCAGGGCGAGAGCGGCGGCAGGGCAAGCGCCAGCAGGACGCCTGTGACCAAAGCACTGCCATCGTAGAGCGTCGCGGCCACCGGACGCCGCCGCAGGGCGACCATCCCGGCCTCGGCGACGACGGCCGACGCAGCGGCGATCAGGCAGTTGAGGACGATGCCCCAGCCGAACACCCAGGCGGCGCAGGCGATGCCGGGGACCAGCGCGAGCAGGACCTGACGCATCATGGAGGCTACGCCGTCCTGCGCGCTGAGGTGTGGCGAACTGTAGGTATGGAGCGCCATCGGGTCAGGGTTCCGGTGATTGATCCTTGCGGGAGCGGCGCGCATCGATCTCGTGAATCAGCTGTTCCTGCTCCGGGGTGAGATTGTCCATGTTTTTCGGCGTGTGGCCGGCTTCCTCTTTTTTCTTTCTGACGCGATCCAGCGCGGCCTGGACGATCGCCTGCTTGGCGATGGCCGCCTGATCGGACGGACCGGCGAGTGTTTTCTTGCGCACGGCAAGGCGCTCGGAGCGCTCCCGCCGAACGCGTTCCAGACGCGCGAGGCGCGCCTCGTGACGACGGCGTGCGATATCCGCCGCCTTCTTCTGCCTCTCCTGGGTCCAGATCTCCGCCTTGGCGTGGCGATAGTACTGCACCAGCGGCAGGTGACTCGGGCAGACATAGGTGCAGCAGCCGCATTCGATGCAGTCGAACAGATTGTAGTCCTGCGCGGCATCCAGGTTGCCGCTGCGGGCATGCCAGTAGAGTTGCTGGGGCAGCAGGTCGGCCGGGCATACCTCGGTGCATTTTCCGCAGCGGATGCAGGGCAGGGGCGGCGCGGGCGTTGGCATCTCCTCACGGGTAACGGCCAGGATGCAGTTCGTGGTCTTGATGACGGGAACCTCGTCCGTCGAGACGGCGAAGCCCATCATCGGTCCGCCCATCAACAGCCGATCGACCTCGCCACGGTAGCCGCCGCAAGACTCGATGGCATACCGGAACGGGGTGCCGATCAGAACCTCGATATTGCAGGGTTCCTTTACGCCCGCCCCGGTAACGGTGACGATACGCGAGGTCAGTGGCTGATTGTGCACGACGGCCCGGTAGACCGCGGCGGCCGTTCCGACATTCTGGCAGATGATGCCGATATCGGCCGGGAGCCCCTGGCTCGGGACCTCGCGTCCGGTGAGCACCTTGATCAGCTGGCGTTCGCCGCCGGTCGGGTAGATCTCCGGCACGCGAATGACGCGAATTTCCTGCGCCTCGGCCTCCTCGAGCGCCGCGCGCAGGGCGGCCTCGGCCTCCGGCATATGGTCCTCGACGGCGATGATGCAGTGGCGCGGTTGCAGGATATGCTGCAGTATCCTGACGCCCTCCAGTACCTCGCCGGCCCGCTCCTGCATAAGGCGGTTGTCGCAGCAGATGTAGGGTTCGCACTCGACCCCGTTGATCACCAGCAGGTCGATCCCCCGCGAAACCTTGTGGGCCAGCTTGACCTGGGTCGGAAAGCCGGCCCCGCCCAGGCCGACGATGCCGGCCATGCGGATCTGCTCCAGCAGGACGCCGTTCGGAGTCTGACGATAATCGGCGCCGGGCTCATCCGTTTCCCCCCAGTCATCCCTGCCGTCGGTCTCGATGATGACGCAGGGCGCGGGCAGGCCGGAGGGATGGGGCACCGCATGGTCTTCCACAGCGATGACGGTGCCCGAACTGGACGCATGCACCGGCATGCTGATGGCGCCCCGGGGCGCCGCGATCATCTGTCCCTTGTGAACCGGGTCTCCGGCTTTGACCAGGCAGTCGGCTGCCTCGCCGATGTGCTGCTTCAGGGGCAGGACCAGTCGGGCCGGAATGCCCGCGCGGTGCACGGGCCGGGACGCGACGGCCTCGCGATGGCCCGCCAGCACCAGGCCGCCGTGGAAACGGTAGAGCTGGTCCCGGGGATTGATGATGTCTTCGCTCACCGGCGTCAGGTCGTCTTCCGGGTTCATCGTACGGGTGCGCCCCCGGTCAGTTCGCCCGTGCCCGGGGCAAGGGGTTCCAGCCCCGGCAGTGGCCAGACCCAGCTGTTGATGCTCTGCGGGACCGGCACCATTTCGATGCACTCCACCGGACAGGGGGGGACACACAGCTTGCAGCCGGTGCATTCGGCAGTGATCACGGTATGCATGTGCTTGGCCGCGCCGAGGATGGCGTCCACCGGACAGGCCTGGATGCACAGGGTGCAGCCGATGCAGAGTTCCTCGTGGATGAGCGCGACGGACTTCTCGGCATGTGCCCCGTTTTCCGGGTTCAGCGGTTTGGGGTCACGGCCGAGCAGGTCGGCGAGCGCCTGGATGGTGTTCTCGCCGCCGGGCGGGCACTGGTTGATGTCGGCCTCACCGGCCGCGATGGCCTCGGCGTAAGGACGGCAGCCGGCAAAGCTGCACTGACCGCATTGGGTTTGCGGCAGCATAGCGTCGATCTGGTCGACGATCGGGTCGCTCTCGACCCGGAAACGGACCGCCGCATAGCCCAGTATGAGGCCAATCAGCGCGGCGAGTGTGCCCAGGGTCAGTAACGCGGTCAACATGGTGGCAGGCAGGGAAACGGGGTAGTCAGGTCACGTTGTGCGCTCAGCCCTTGATAAGACCTGAAAATCCCATGAAGGCGAGCGACATCAGGCCGGCGGTGACAAGTGCGATGGCGGAACCTCGGAACGGCGTCGGCACATCGGCGGCGGCAACGCGTTCGCGCATGGCCGAGAACAGGATGAGCACCAGGGAAAAGCCGACCGCGGCGCCGAATCCGTAGACCGCCGACTCCAGGAAATTGTGCTTCTTCTGGGTGTTGAGCAGGGCGACACCCAGTACCGCGCAGTTGGTGGTGATCAGCGGTAGAAAGATGCCCAGCACCTTGTAGAGCAGGGGGCTGGTTTTGTGGACGACCATCTCCGTGAACTGCACGACGGCGGCGATTACCAGGATGAAGGTGAGGGTGCGCAGGTATCCCAGTCCCAGCGGCTCCAGCAGGTATTCGTTGGCCAGATAGCTGCAGATCGAGGAGAGGGTCAGGACGAAGGTAGTCGCCAGCGCCATCCCGGTCGCCGTCTCCACGTTGCGCGAGACGCCCATAAACGGGCACAGGCCAAGGAATTTGACCAGCACGAAATTGTTCACCAGGATGGTGCTGACAAGGATCAGGGCGAGTTCAGTCATAGTGGTTACCGATGTTGGCGCATACGCCTGTCTGCCGGCGCGGTTACTTGACCCGCATCCCCGGCTGTGCGCCGGCATCGGGCTGGAGTATCCACAGTTCTTCCCCGCCGGGCCCGGCCGCCAGCACCATCCCCTCGGACACCCCGAAGCGCATCTTGCGCGGGGCGAGGTTGGCGACCATCACGGTCAGGCGACCTTCCAGGTCTTCCGGGCGGTAGGCGGACTTGATGCCAGCGAAGACATTGCGCTGTTCGCCGCCAAGGTCGAGGGTCAGCCGCAGGAGCTTGTCGGCCCCGTCCACCGGTTCCGCCTTGTCGATGCGGGCAATGCGCAGGTCGATTTTCGCGAATTCATCGAAGCTGACGGTTTGCCCGACGGGGTCTTTCTGGAGCGGGCCCGGCGCACCCGGTGCCGGCGCCTCACCGTCGCCCAGACTGTGTTTCGAATCCTCGAGCATGGCGTCCACCTTTTCCTGTTCCACGCGTGTCAGCAGCGGCGTGAAGGGGTTGATCACATGGCCGGTGAGCGGCGTGTTCACGGCATCCCAGGTCATGGGGGGGATATCGAGAAAGGACTCCACCTGCCTGGCCAGGGCCGGCAACACCGGAGAGAGATAGGTAGCCAGCACGCGGAACAGGTTGAGGCCGGTGCTACAGACCGCCTGCACCGCCGGCTCCTGCCCCGGCTGTTTGGCGAGCGCCCAGGGTTTGTGGTGGTCGATGTACTGGTTTGCCCGGTCGGCCAGCGCCATGATCCGGCGGATGGCCTGGCTGAACTCGCGCGCCTCGTAATCGCGGGCGATGTCATCGCCCGCCTGGACGAACTCCGCGTAGAGCTCTGGCTCCGGGCGGGTCTCGGCGAGTCTCCCGCCGAAGCGTTTGTTGATGAACCCGGCGCAGCGGCTGGCGATATTGACCACCTTGCCGACCAGGTCGCTGTTGATGCGCAGGACGAAGTCGGACAGGTTGAGGTCCAGGTCATCGATACCGCTGCCCAGCCTGGCCGCAAAGTAGTAGCGCAGGTATTCCGGGTTCAGGTGATCCAGGTAGGTGCGCGCCGTGATGAAGGTGCCGCGCGACTTGGACATCTTTTGCCCGTTGATGGTCAGGAAGCCGTGGGCGAACACCGCCGTCGGGGTGCGCATGCCGGCGCCCGAGAGCATGGCCGGCCAGAACAGGGCATGGAAGTAGATGATGTCCTTGCCGATGAAATGGTACAGCTCGGCCGTGCTGTCCTTGCCCCAGTAGGCGTCGAAATCGCGGCCGGTGCGCGCGCAGAGATTCTTGAAGCTCGCCATGTAACCGATCGGCGCGTCCAGCCACACATAGAAATACTTGTCATCGGTGCCGGGTATCGGGAACCCGAAGTAGGGCGCATCGCGGGAGATGTCCCATTCCCGCAGGCCCTGCTGGAACCATTCGTTGAGCTTGTTGGTGACCTCCGACTGCAGGTGTCCGGCGCGGATCCAGTCGACCAGCAGCGTTTCAAAATCCGCGAGCTTGAAGAAGTAGTGCAGGGATTCCCGCTCCACCGGCGTGCTGCCGGAGAGCACGGATACCGGGTTGCGGAGTTCCGTCGGCGTGTAGGTCGCGCCGCAGACCTCGCAGCTGTCGCCGTACTGGCTGGCGGCGCCGCAGCGCGGGCACTCGCCCCTGATGAAGCGGTCCGGCAGGAACATCTCCTTCTGCGCGTCGTAGGCCTGGGTGATAGTGCGGGTGGTGATGTGCCCGGCCGCCAGTTGCCGATTGTAGATCAGCTCGGCGCACTCCCGGTTCTCCGGCGAATGTGTACTGTAGTAATTATCGAATCCGATGTGGAAATCGCGGAAGTCGGCGCGGTGTTCGCGCCCGATGCGCTCGATCAGTTCCTCCGGGGTGATGTCTTCCTGGGCGGCGCGCAGCATGATGGGTGTGCCGTGCGCGTCGTCGGCGCAGACATAGATGCAATCGTGACCGCGCAGCTTCTGGAACCGCACCCAGATGTCGGTCTGGATATATTCGACCAGATGCCCCATGTGGATCGGCCCGTTGGCATAGGGCAGGGCGCTGGTGACCAGCAGGGTGCGTTTGTTGGGATCCATCGAGCCGTATTCCGGTTAAAACCCTGTTGCCTGTGTAGATAATCCGCTAACTTGGAGCCTGTCGGACTTAGGTGATCGTAGCGAGCATGGTGGGAGAGCGAGCACAGAGGTTCACGATATCGAGGCGCATAGTGGTTCTATGCAACGAAATATCGGGGAACTATGGGCCGCTCTCCCGCCAGCGCAGTAGATCAATCCTAAGTCCGACAGGCTCCTAGTATGCCATAGACACGCTTGCCATGCGGTAACGGGAGTATCCGCAGGAGGACGCTCTGTGGAAGTTCGTGTACAATCGCCCGTCAATTTTCACCTGAATGCCGGGTGCGTTCCGCACCCTGTCGTTTCGCTAAGGAGTTGACGAATGGCTGAGGTAACCCAATCCCAGGTCGAGGCAAAACTGGCGACCTATATAGACCCCTACCTGGAGCGCGACCTGGTGTCCGCCAAATCCATCAAGAGTATCGAGGTCAGCGGGGACAGCGCCACCGTCGACGTGGTGCTCGGTTTTCCTGCAGGCGGTTATCACGAACAGCTGTCAAATACACTGAAACAGCTGGTCGAATCGATCGAGGGCATCAATACGGCAACCGTCAGGGTGTCCAGCAAGATTGCCGCCCATGCGGTGCAGAAGGGCGTCAAGCACCTCGACAACATCAAGAACATCATCGCCGTCGCTTCCGGGAAGGGCGGCGTGGGCAAATCCACCATGGCGGTCAATCTGGCGCTGGCCCTCTCGGCCGAAGGCGCCACCGTGGGCATGCTGGATGCCGATATCTACGGACCCAGCCAGCCGCGCATGCTCGGCGTGCACGGCAAGCCGGAGTCGCTGGATGGCAAGTCGCTGGAACCCATGGTGAGCTATCACCTGCAGGCGATGTCGATCGGCTTTCTGATCGACGAGGAAACGCCGATGATCTGGCGCGGGCCGATGGTGACCCAGGCGCTGCAACAGCTGCTGCACGACACCAACTGGAAGGATATCGACTACCTGGTGGTGGACCTGCCGCCGGGCACCGGGGATATCCAGTTGACGCTGGCCCAGCAGGTGCCGGTGAGCGGTGCGGTCATCGTCACCACGCCGCAGGACATCGCGCTGCTGGACGCCCGCAAGGGGCTCAAGATGTTCGAGAAGGTGGAGGTGCCGGTGCTCGGCATCGTGGAGAACATGAGCATCCACATCTGCAGCCAGTGCGGCCACGAGGAACATATCTTCGGCGAGGGTGGCGGTCAGCGCATGGCCGAGGAGTACAACGTCGACTTCCTCGGCGCCCTGCCGCTCGACCGGCGCATCCGCGAGGAAACGGACGCCGGCAGACCCACCGTGGTGGCCGAGCCGGAAAGCCGCATTGCGATGATCTACCGCGAGATCGCCCGGCGCACCGCCGCCAAGCTGTCGCTCAAGAGCAAGGACTACGCCGCGCGGTTCCCGCAGATCGTGATCCAGAACGACTAAATCAATGGGGTCAGACTCGATTGATTTCAGTAATTCATTGGCCGCATCAACCGTCGTAACGAAATCAATCGAGTCTGACCCCATTGATTCGTTGAGCAAGGGCTGCACCATGTCGATCAAGTCGGACAAGTGGATACGCCGCATGGCCAGGGAGCACGGCATGATCGAGCCGTTCGAACCTGCCCAGGTACGGGAGGGCGCGGCGGGGCGGATCGTCTCCTACGGCACCTCCAGCTATGGCTACGACATCCGCTGTTCCGATGAATTCAAGATTTTCACCAACATCAACTCGGCCATCGTCGATCCCAAGAATTTCGATGCCAACAGCTTTGTCGACGTCAGGGCGGATGTCTGCATCATTCCTCCCAACTCCTTTGCGCTGGCGCGCACCGTCGAGTATTTCCGCATCCCGCGCAATGTGCTGACCATCTGTCTGGGTAAATCGACCTATGCGCGCTGCGGCATCATCGTGAACGTCACCCCGTTCGAGCCCGAATGGGAGGGTCATGTTACCCTCGAGTTTTCCAACACCACACCCCTGCCGGCCAAGATCTACGCCAACGAAGGGGTGGCGCAGGTGCTGTTCTTCGAATCCGACGAGGTCTGCGAGACCTCCTATCGCGACCGCGGCGGCAAGTACCAGGGCCAGCAGGGCGTCACCCTGCCCAAGACCTGAACCGGAAGCGCTCTGCGTACTGACGGGGGTTGGAGGCTAATCCAGCCAATTCGACCGGCTTTGATTCCTGGCGTTCCCCGACCGTACAATACGGGTTCGATATTCGGGGCGTCGCCCTCATCATCACGACGCAGGAGGGTCCATGGTCCTTGCCGCAATTCTGTTGTTTTCTCTGGCGGCCGCCTTCGGCCTGTCACTCACAGTCATGGGTGTTCGCTACCGTCGGAGTTCTCTCGCACTGGGTTTGGGACACGCCAGCATTGCCCTGCTGGCCCTGGGTCTGCTTGCAGTGCAGATCTTTCGCGGACCCGTCCACATGCTCTACAACGATGCGGCCATGCTGTTCATTCTGGTCCTGACGGGCGGAGTCGTGCTGCTGGCCCTGCGCGAGGGTCGCAAACCGCCGCCGATGGTGGTCGTCGGCATACACGGCACGATGGCGCTGGTGGCCCTGGCGGTCCTGGTGGTTGGCTACCTGCATCGCTGACTTGGAAAATCAATGGGGTCAATGGGGTCAGACTCGATTGATTTCGTTACGACGGTTGATGCGACCAACGAATTACTGAAATCAATCGAGTCTGACCCCATTGATTTAGGACCCCATTGATTTATTGATTCCTGACTTCCCCCGCACGCAATGACTTGCTGAAACTCTCCAGTTCACTGAAGTACTCGCTCCGGTCCTTCTTGCGCTGCCAGATTCGTACCGGCAGGTAATGGAGTTCCGGCGCGCACCAGATATAGGTCAGGTTATTCCTGCTGTCGCCGACCTGGTTGAGTTTGACCGCTTCGAAACGCCCGGCGGGCAGATCCAGTGTCTCCGTGCCGATGACCTGGAAGGAATACCGCTTGAGTTTCCCGCCGTCGGCTACGGCGAAGGTCTTGCTGCTCACGCCGTTCTGCAGTTCGCGCATCATGCCCAGCTGTGTCGCGAGCTTGTCCAGGGTCCCGGCCGGTATGGTCATTACCCAGTGGCTGTTGTCGACGTTGTTCACAACCCTCGAGTTTTTCCAGTCGAAGGCGAGCTCGGCCTCGCGCGTGGTGTGCTTCCCGCTGCGCTGGTAGTGGAAATAAAACGGGCGAATGCCGGTCTGGTCCATGACGCCCCGGCTCGATTCGCGCAATTCCCCCTTCAGCAGCCAGGATACCCATGGGCTTGGCCAGGTGTGGGATTCATAGGTGTAGTCGCCGTTTCGCTGCAGGGTGAGCAGGATCTCGTTCGTGCCGAGACGCAGACTGCCGCGCATGATCCTGAATGTCGCGGCGAAGGAGGGCAGGGATGCCGCCTGCAGTGCGGGAGCCAGCAGGGCGCATCCCAGCAGCCAGCCCGCGCAGGCGTGGAGCGTGCGCCGGCAGCGACGGTTCAAACAGGCTCCCGGGCGTTGGGCCGCAGCAGCCAGGGCCGATCGAGCGGTGCGCCATCGAAGAGGATCCGCCCCGTGGCATCCAGCCGCACGCGGTCATCGGCGAACCAGCGGATCGCCAGGGGCAGGATGCGGTGTTCCTGTTCCAGCACACGCTTTGCCAGCGACCCGGCGTCGTCATTCGCGAGCACCGGCACGCGTGCCTGCAGGATGGCGGGGCCGCCATCCACTTCCGCGGTGACGAAGTGGACCGTCGCGCCGGTTTCCCGTTTGCCCGCGTCGAGCACCCGCTGGTGCGTATTCAACCCGGGGAACTCGGGCAGCAGGGAAGGATGTATGTTCAGGAGGCGTCCCCGGTAATGGGCGACAAAATCCGGCGAGAGGATGCGCATGAATCCGGCCAGGACCAGCAGGCCCGGTTCAAAGGCATCGATGGTCGCCCTCAGTGCGGCATCGAAGGCGATACGGTTGGTGTAGCAGACGTGATCGAGCACGATCGTTCTGATGCCGAGCAGGGCGGGGCGCTGCAGTCCGGGAGCGTCGGGTCGGTTGCTGATCACGGCGCGAATCTCGGCCGGCAGTTCGCCGCCGGCAATCGCATCGATGATGGACTGGAGATTGCTGCCACGTCCGGAAATCAGGACCACGATCGGCAGCGTCGGTTTCATGGCATCCGCCGTGACGGGCCGGCGCCGCGTGCCGGCAGATTGTCCTCGCTCATGGCTCCAGGATCACGCGCGATTCCTCTTCACCCGCTTCGATGCGGCCGATGACCCAGGCGGTTTCGCCCAGACGCGCGAGATGTTCCAGCGCCGCGTTTGCATCAGCCGTATCGATGCACACCACCATGCCGATGCCGCAGTTGAAGGTGCGAAACATCTCGTCGCGGGTGACTTTTCCCATGCGCTGCAGCCAGTCGAAGATGACCGGCCGCGGCCAGGCGGCGGAATCAATCCGGGCGCGCACGCCCGCCGGCATCACCCGCGGCAGGTTCTCGGTCAGGCCGCCCCCGGTGATATGGGCCAGCGCATGGACCCTGAGTGTGCCGATCAGGGAAAGCAGCGACTTGACGTAGATCCGGGTCGGGGCGAGTAGCCACTCGGCGAGGGGCTTCCCCTCGAACTCACTGTCCAGCTTGCTGTGCGTATGCTCGATGATCTTGCGAATCAGCGAATAGCCGTTGGAATGGGGGCCGGATGAGGCCAGACCGATCAGGGTATCCCCGACCTCGACACTGCCGCCGTCGATGATGGCGTCCTTTTCGACGATGCCGACGCTGAAGCCGGCGAGATCGTAATCACCGCCGGAGTACATGCCGGGCATTTCCGCGGTCTCGCCCCCGACCAGTGCCGCGCCGGCGAGTTCGCAGCCGCGGGCGATACCGCCGATGACCCGTGCGGCGGTTTCGACGTCGAGTTGGCCGGTGGCGTAATAATCGAGAAAGAACAGGGGTTCGGCGCCCTGGACGACAATGTCGTTGACGCACATGGCGACGAGGTCGATGCCGATGGCGTCGTGCAGGCCGGTCTCGATGGCCAGCTTGAGCTTGGTGCCGACCCCATCCGTACCGGAAACCAGCACGGGCTGGCGGTAGCGATGCAGGGGCAGTTCGAAAAGGGCGCCGAAGCCACCCAGCCCCGCGAGCACACCGGGCCTCATGGTGCGGGCCACAGCCGGTTTGATCCGCTCCACGAGGCGGTTGCCCGCGTCGATATCGACGCCGGCCTCTCGATAACTCAATGAATCGGATAGTTGCCCTGAGACGTTATTGTTATCCTGTACGCTCACGGTTCGACTCCCAAGGATAGCTGGGCTAATGGTAGCCTTCAGCTGCAGGCGGTGCAAACCCTGCAGGGTTTGTGCGCCGCCGCGGCTTACCGTTCCTTGCCTCCCGATATGGTCAAAATCCCTTGATGCCCGTATGCTTGGCATCCATCTGTAAACAGACTTACTGAACCCATGTGTATGGATTGCAATTTCCGAGGACTGGCGCGCCTGGCCGTTGTCGCCGCTTTGCTGTGCCTGACGCCGGTGACCGGCATTGCGGAGGGCGTGGAAAGCCTGTTCGAAGCCGATGTGCCGGTCACCGGTCAACAGCCCGAACTGCGTACCGGCTATATGAGAACGGCCATGGAGGAGGTGCTGGTGCGGGTGACCGGGCAGCGTGAAGTACTCGACCGGGCGTCGATTCGCGCGATGCTGGCCGATCCCGAACGCTACGTCCAGCAGTACCGTTACTACACCCTGCCCGATGCCACGCCTCCCCGACTGATGCTGCGGGTGCGCTTTGACGGCGGGGCCATTCAGCAGGCGCTCCAGCAGCAGGGGGTGGCTTACTGGGGCAATACCGAAAGGCCGGATATTCTCGTCTGGCTCGCGGTCGAGGACGAGGGTACGCGCTATATCGTATCGGCGCAGGATGACAATGCCGCTCACCGGGAGATGGAGCGGGCGGCAGACCAGCGCGGCATCCCCATCCTGTTTCCCCTGATGGACCTGGAAGACCAGGGCCGGGTTCGTTTCGCCGATATCTGGGGTGGGTTTTTTGACCAGATTCAGACCGCCTCAGAACGCTATAACCCGCAAGCCGTGCTGATCGGCCGTCTCAATCACAGCGCCTCGGGCGGCTGGGTCGCGCGGTGGGATATCCCGAACGGCGGCGAAGCCGGTTCCTGGACCGGCAACGGGGAGCAGCTCGGTGAGGTGCTGCAGGCCGGCATCGATACGCTTTCCGGGCATCTGGCATCGCGGCTTGCGGTGACGGCCCCGGGTGTGGATACCGGCGTGACCAATGTGACGGTGGAGGGCGTGAATACACTCATGGCCTTTGCGCGTGTGGATGACTACCTCTCCTCGCTGACGACAATCCGGCATCTGGAGCTTGAACGGGTTGACGCCTCCTCCCTGCAGTACGCGCTGCAGCTGAATGGCACACTGGACGGGCTGACCCAAACGATTGCCATCGGCACGGTCCTGGAGCCCTCACCCCGCGGCGCGCCGGGCGCTTACAGGCTGCGACAGTGAAGGCCAGCGACCTGCCGAACATCATTACCTTCTTTCGTTTCCTGCTGGTCATCCCGGTTGTCCTGCTGCTGCTGAATCGCCGCTACGAAGAGGCCTTGCTGGTGTTCGCCCTGGCGGGATTTTCCGATGCCCTCGATGGCTATCTTGCCAAGCGCTACCGTTGGACCAGTCGTCTCGGGGCCCTGCTGGATCCCCTGGCGGACAAGCTCATGCTGGTGTCGGGTTTCGTGACCCTGGCCTGGCTCGGGCTGATACCCCTCTGGCTGGTGGGGCTGGTTATCCTGCGGGATGTGGTCATCGTCACCGGTGCGATCGTGTACAACATGCGTATCGAGAAACTGGACGCCGCCCCCAGTATTGTCAGCAAGCTCAATACCCTGGCGCAGATACTGCTGGTGCTGGCCGTCATTTATTCCCAGGCCGTCGAACCGCTGCCACCCCTCTGGATGGACGTGCTGATCTATGGTGTGCTGGCATCGACACTCTGGAGCGGTCTCGATTATGTCTGGACCTGGGGCCGCAAGGCCTGGCTGCGGCGCGAATCCTGACCTGGAATGGAACATCCCCAACTGCCGCTGGGGCTCGCGCTGCGGGAGAGCGCGCGCTTTGCGAGCTACTTTCCCGGAATCAACCAGGAGGCGGTGAACAGCCTGCGCCAGTCCGCGCAGGGCCAGGGCGAGGCGCTGGTCTACCTTGCCGGCCCGGCCGGTCTGGGCAAGACGCATCTGCTGCAGGCGGCCTGCCAGGAGGCGGCCGACTGCGGGCGCACGTCAGTCTACCTGCCCTTGCGGCAGTTTGCCGGGTTGTCGCCGGCCGTGTTAGACGGGCTGGAGCGGATGGATCTCGTATGTCTGGATGATGTGGACGCCGTCGCCGCCCGGCCCGCATGGGAACGCGGGCTGTTCGACCTGTTCAACCGCTTGCGCGAGAGTGGTGTGACGCTGCTGGTGGCGGCCGGGAAGCGGCCCGATCGTACCCGCCTGCAACTGGCCGACCTGGTCTCCCGTCTGGGCTGGGGTGTGACCTATGTCCTCAAGCCGCTGGACGAGGAGACGCTGTTTGCCGCCATCACTCACCGGGCGAAGGCCCGGGGGCTGGATCTGCCGGAGGATACCGCACGCTTCCTGCTGCGGCGTTTCCCGCGTGATCTGGTGTCGCTGTGCGACCTGCTGGACCGGCTGGACCAGGCTTCGCTGGCCACCCGTCGTCGTTTGACCATCCCCTTTGTGAAAGCCGCCCTGGCCGGCGATACGGCGCAACGCGGTCAATGAGCGGCGCCGCTGAGTCAGCGGTAATTATCCGATGGCCGTACGTCACTGGATGACCGCCGGTCAGGGCGGCGCGGGGTTCCCGGGTTCACCGGTTTGCGCGTGTTCCGCCTGTGTATACGATTTGAGTCGGGCCCGTAGCGCCAGGTTTTCTTCCCTGAGTTCGTTGATGCGACGCTGCAGCGCGGTGACATCCTGTTGTTTGATCAGCAGGAGTCCTGCCGATGCAGTGACCATGGCGGTCAGCACGATGACGGCAAGGCAGAGCGCAAACCCTGTTGAGTGTTTCATGTGACTCCCCCGGTGCTGGTTGTTGTGTGAGACTCTGGCGGCCTGTGGCATCAGTATCCGGCAGCGCCGTCATGCAGTCAAAGTCACCCCGAGGCGAATGGAGTTTAAATAAACTCTAATCCTGGTCAATAGCCGCGGAATCCACGGAAGTCATAATAATTACTAAAGAATATTCCGTGTGCTTCCGTGGCCATTTTTGCTTTTTTATGAAAGACACTATCCAGTAATCTGGTAAAGGCTGTTCAGTTCAGGGGTGGTTTATTCAGACTCAGATAGGTCAGTGCTGCCAGGAACCAGAGGCTGGTGAAGGTGATTTCCAGCAAACCCAGATATCGTGTCACCGGGGAGCTGTAGGCCTCGACGACGCCGTGGCCGAAATAAAACAACGCCAGAAAGCAGCTCCAGGTGATGGTATAGCGGCGCTCGTGCAACAGCCCGCGCAGCGGGGCAAGCAGCGGCAAAGCCAGCACCAGCAACACCAGCGCGACGGGGAGATGCGTGGCGGGTGCCGCCCACCCATACCAGGTGACCAGCGTCGCCAGCGTACCCAAATAGCCGGTCAGCGTGAGTGCATGAAGGAATGACGGTCGCGGTAAAAGTTTTATCATTTTGTAATGAATATTGTTTAAATATTTGATATGTAAATTATATATATTGAATGGCACCTAGTTAAGTCCCAACCCCAATAAATAGCCACGGAATCACACGGAAAAACACGGAATATAGGCTCTTCTTTCCGTGTCTTCCGTGATTCCGTGGCCATAGGGGTGTGATCAGGCTTAACTTAGTGCCATTCATATATTTTTGTCGTGCAGTGTCGCCGCAGTTTGCGCAAGACGCTTGCCCAGGGCGCGGCAAAGCGTCTTTTCCTCTTCCGTCAGTGGCCGCTTGCTGTCCGTTCCGGCGGTGTGGCTGGGCCCGTAGGGTGTCCCCCCGCTGGTGGTTGTCAGCAGGGCGCCTTCGGAATAGGGCAGACCCATCAGCAGCATGCCATGGTGCAGCAGCGGCAGCATCATGGAGAGCAGGGTGCTTTCCTGTCCGCCATGCAGGCTGGATGTCGAGGTGAACACGGCGGCTGGCTTTCCGGCCAGTGTGCCGGAAAGCCACAGACTGCTGGTCGAGTCGATGAAATATTTAAGGGGCGCAGCCATGTTGCCGAAGCGTGTCGGGCTGCCGAGCGCCAGACCCGAGCAGTCGCGCAGGTCGTCGAGGGAGGCATAGGGCGGGCCCTCAGCCGGGATGGTGTCGGCCACCGCCTCGCAGACGGTCGAGATCGCCGGGACGGTGCGCAGGCGGGCCTGGCAGCCGGGGACTTCCTCGATGCCGCGGGCAATGCGACGCGCCAGTTCGGCCGTGGCGCCGTAGCGGCTGTAATAGAGCACGAGAATCTCGATCATGGCGCGACCAACGGAATCACAGGATTTCCAGCACGCTTTCCGGCGGGCGGCCGAGCGCCGCCTTGCCGTTGGCGAGGACGATGGGACGTTCGATGAGCTGTGGGTGATCGTGCAGCGCCTTGATCAGCTGCCTGCGGGTCAGTTCGGAATCGTCGAGCCTTTCCCGGCGGTATTTCTCTTCCTTGCGGCGCATCAGCTCGCGCGGCTCCATGCCCAGCAGTTTCAGGATCGTCTCCAGTTCCTGTACGCTCGGCGGGTCCTTCAGATATTCAACGATATGCGGTTCGCAGCCGTTTTCCCGCAGCAGTTCCAGCGCGGCGCGGGATTTGCTGCAGCGCGGGTTATGAAAGATGGTGATGTCGTTGGTCATAATTCCTTTCCGTGATTCGTTTCGCGGCCGATCCGGGTCTATCGGTATTGTTCGAATTCTACCCTGAAACGGGTTTGATGGCGGCAGGGAACCTGAGTCAGCGCGTTTTGTCCGAGATTTCGGTACACTATCCTCTGTTTATCCAGGAGCAGCACATGCGGTTTGCCATATTTATTCTGGGGGTTTTGGCGGCAATCACGGCGCTTGCGGGTCCGGTGGACTTCACCTTGAAGGATGTCCATGGAAAACCGCGCTCCCTGTCCGAGTTCCGCGGCAAATGGGTCGTCGTCAATTACTGGGCGACCTGGTGTCCACCCTGCCTGGATGAGATTCCGGAACTGGTCAAGTTCCACGAAAAGCACAAGGACAAGGACGCCGTGGTTCTGGGCATCGACTTTGAAGAGGCTGATCCGGCGTATCTGCGCGAATTCGTTGACACGCATTTCATGACCTATCCCGTGCTGAGCATGGAGCCGGACCCGGTGACGCCGCTCGGCCCGGTGCTTGGGCTGCCGACCACCTACATCATTTCCCCGGAGGGCGAACGGGTTGCCCGCCAGGTAGGGCCGGTTACCGGAAAAATCCTCGAGGACTTCCTGGCGCGCAAGCAGCAGATGCAGGGATCCCAATCCACCGGCGCGGCGAATCTCTCGTCGGCGACTCACTAGGAGCCTGTCGGACTATGGTGATCGTAGCGAGCATGATGGGAGAACGAGCACAGAGTTTTCCGATATCGAGGCGCATAGTGGTGCTATGCAACGAGATATCGGGGAACTATGGGCCGCTCTCCCGCCAGCGCACGACTGCAGGGATGCAGGAGGTAGGGCAACGCAGGGAGCAGTTGCCGAGTAGGTCAATCCTAAGTCCGACAGGCTCCTAGGCCTATGGTATGCCGCCGATGCCTCGTCAGCGGTCATGTGCAGGGGGTGTTTTTTCGCGCCGCGACGCGGGAACGGGCGCAGGCGCTGGGAGTGGCCGGTTATGCCCGCAACCTGAGTGACGGACGGGTTGAGGTGCTGGCCTGCGGGCCTGTTCATGCCGTTGAACTTCTGTGCGGCTGGTTACGCGAGGGTCCGCCGGGTGCACGGGTAAGCGTGGTGCAATGCGAAGCGTGCACCGAGGCGACACCGCCAGGTTTTCGGATCCTGTAACTCCCGGTCAGTCCCTCATCCCGCCGCTGGCGGGCATGGCCGGGGTGAGCACCGTATCGGCCGGCGGGTGGCTGGTGTCGGGTTCCGGGTAGTCGAGGGTATAGTGCAGCCCGCGGCTTTCCCTGCGCAGTTGGGCCGAGCGAATAATGAGTTCGGCCACCTGCGCCAGGTTGCGCAGCTCCAGAAGGTCGTTGGAGATGGTGAAATTGCTGTAGTATTCCTGGATCTCCTGCTGCAACAGATCCATGCGCCGGGCGGCGCGCTGCAGGCGCTTGCTGGTGCGCACGATCCCCACGTAATTCCACATGCAGCGGCGCAGTTCATCCCAGTTGTGGCTGACCACGACCTCCTCGTCGGAGTCCCTGACCCTCGATACGTCCCAGTCGGGTAACGCCATCGGCCGCGGCGCCTCGGTTAGCCGCGCGGCGATGTCCTCGCTGGCGGCCGCCGCGAAGACCAGGCATTCCAGCAGCGAATTGCTTGCCATGCGATTGGCGCCGTGCATGCCGGTGCAGGATACCTCGCCGATCGCGTACAGTCCGGGCAGGTCGGTGCATCCACGAAGGTCCGTCAGGACGCCGCCACAGGTGTAGTGCGCCGCCGGCACCACGGGAATGGGCTCCAGGGTCATGTCGTAGCCGAGTTCACGGCAGCGCGCGTAGACGTTGGGGAAATGCTCCTTGATGAACGGGGCCGGTTTGTGGCTGATATCCAGCAGGACGAACTCCAGACCAAGGCGCTTCATTTCATGGTCGATCGCCCGCGCCACGATGTCACGGGGCGCGAGGTCGCCGCGTTCATCGAATCTTTGCATGAAGGGGGTCTTGTCCGGCAGCAGCAGCCGGCCGCCTTCCCCGCGCACCGCTTCGGTAACCAGGAAGGATTTCGCCTTCGGGTGATACAGGCAAGTGGGATGGAACTGGTTGAATTCCAGATTGGCGACACGGCAACCGGCGCGCCACGCCATGGCAATTCCGTCTCCGGTGGAGGTGTCCGGGTTGCTGGTATAGAGGTAGGCCTTGCTTGCCCCGCCGGTGGCGAGTACGATGCTGCGCGCCGCGAACGCTTCCACCTGGTTCAGGTCCCGGTTGAGGATATAGGCCCCGAGGCAGTGATTCTCCGGGTAGCCAAGCTTCGCGCCGGTGATCAGGTCGACGGCGATATGATGTTCGAACAGCGTGATGTTCCGCCGTTCGCGCGCCTTCGAGACCAGGGTATTCTCGATCGCCCTGCCGGTGGCATCCGCGGCATGCAGGACCCGGCGCGTTGAATGACCGCCTTCGCGGGTCAGGTGATAATCCTGGTGTCCCTGGATGTTGGTATGGCGGGTGAAGGGGACGCCCAGATCGATCAGCCAGCGGATGGCCTCGGGAGCCCTTTCAATGGCGAAGCGCACCGCTTCCGGCCGGTTAAGACCGGATCCGGCGATCAGTGTGTCCCTGATATGCGCTTCGAACGAATCCTCCGGGTGTGTGACAGCAGAAATTCCGCCCTGGGCATACAGCGTGCAGCCCTCATCCAGCCGGCTCTTGGACAGTACCGCGACCCGAAGCTCCCCAGGCAGGCGCAGCGCCAGACTCAAACCGGCGCCGCCGCTTCCGATTACCAGGACATCAAAATTGCGCGCCGGCCCCATTTCTTGAGCATGTAAGGTTTTATGGTTAATGTTGTCGCCGGCAAATGCCGGCGCGGGCCGGAGCCGGAGTTGCCGTGCACCTGACCATGCGAACCGAATACCCGTTGAAAGATATCAGGTTTAACACGATAAAAGCGAACTATCCCAATTCATTGTTGTCTATCCGGCATGCGCAGGGCAATCCGGAGGGCTGGAAGTGCTCCGGATGAGCGAGAAAAATATCGATCAGGCGCTGGTTGAAAGGGTGCAGAAAGGTGACAAGGCGGCATTTGACATCCTGGTCCTCAAATACCAGCACAAGCTCATCAAACTGGTCAACCGTTATGTCCGCGACCCTGACGAGGCCATGGATGTCGCCCAGGAGGCCTTTCTCAAGGCCTATCGGGCCGTCAACCGTTTCCGGGGCGAGAGTGCGTTCTACACCTGGATCTACCGGATCGCCATCAATACCGCGAAGAACTATCTGGTAGCGTCGGGCCGGCGTCCGCCAAATGACGATATTGATGCACAGGAAGCGGAACAATATGAAGGTGCGATGGGTCTCAAGGAACAGGATACTCCGGAGCGCCTGCTGCTGAAGGATGAAATCCAGACGGCCATCATGCGGGCCATCGAGGAATTGCCCGATGATCTGCGTACGGCCATCACGTTGCGGGAGCTCGAGGGCATGAGCTATGAAGAGATTGCCCAGACCATGGAGTGTCCGATCGGGACGGTGCGGTCCAGGATTTTCAGGGCGAGAGACGCCATTGATGCCAGGCTGCAGCCACTGTTGAAGTAGTTTACCGGGTGAGTCGACTATGAAAAACGGATTATATGAACAGCTTTCTGCGCTGGTTGACGACGAACTGACCGGGTCCGAACATGCCATGCTGCTCAAACGCATCGAGAGCGATGAACAGCTCTACGAACGCCTGTCACATTACCAGCTGATCAGTGATGCCTTGCAGAATCATCTGCCGGACCGGGTGGATCCGGTATTTTCCCGGCGGGTACAAGGTATACTTCGCGCCGAACCGGCATTGTCGCGGTATTCCCGTCTGGGCGCCTTGTTGAGACCGGTCACGGGTGTGGCGGTGGCCGCTTCGGTGGCGGTGATGGCGGTCATGACCATTCAATCGGCGCGGCAGGAAACGGCCCCGTCGATCGTGCCCGTGGCAAGTAGTATCCCCCCGGACTCGGGGTATCTGCGCGTTGATGACAAACCCGACACCATGGGCAATCAGGCGGTTGATCTGAAACAGAAGCTGGATATCTACCTTGTGAACCACAATGAATACGCCGTAGATCGCGGGATGCAGGGCATGCTCCCCTATGTGCGCATGGTGGGTCATGAAATGAATCGCAGTGCCCGGCAGTAACCATTTGAAACTGCTGCTATTGCTGCTGGCCGTGGCGGTCATGCCGGCCTATGCAGCAGATACGGCGCGTGAGTGGCTGGGCGCCATGTCCGGAGCCCAGCAGAGCCTCAATTATGACGGCACCTTCGTCTACCTTCATGACGGCAAACTGGAAGCCATGCGCATCATTCACCAGCATGTCGGCGGGGGTGAGAAGGAACGGCTGGTTTCCCTGACGGGAAGCGCCAGGGAGGTGATCCGGGACAACCAGTCGGTGATCTGCATCCTGCCGGACAGCAAATCGGTCATGGTGGGGCGGAGCCGCCCGCGTCAGCCATTCCCGGTACTGCCGCGCGACCTGGAATCCCTCGAGAAGTATTACCGCTTCGAGAATGTCGGTGATGATCGCATGACCGGCATGTTGTCGCGGGTGGTTGCCGTCACACCCAGGGACGCCTACCGGTACGGGTATCGTTTCTGGATATCCAGAAACAGCAAGCTGCTGCTGAAGACGGACCTTATCGGAGCCGACGGCGTGCCGATCGAACAAGTGATGTTTACCCGGCTGGATGTCGGAAAAGACGTTTCAGACAACGCTATGCAATCTCCGCTGGCCGAGCAGGGAAAAACCTGGCATCACCAGGACATCGGGGGTGCGCCCATGGGGGGAGCGGGTAAACCCGATTGGGTGGTGAAAAGGCTCCCGGAGGGGTTCACCCTGACGTCCTATCAGCGCAAGCATATGCGGCCAGGCGGCGCGGGTACAGAACACATGGTCTACGGTGACGGACTGGCGACGGTGTCTGTCTATGTGGAATTGGCATCGGCTGACGATAACATCCTGACGGGTTTGTCCAGCATGGGCGCCATGAATACCTACGGGATCGTCGTGGGCGGCCACCAGGTCATGGTGGTCGGGGAAGTCCCGGCGGTGACCGTGGAAATGATGGCGCATTCTATTGCCACCCGGCAGGAGGCTGCGAATGATTGAGGAAGACGGACAGGTAATAACGGTCGAAGAGGAGGGCTGGGCCTGGGTCGAAACCCGGCGCCCGACCGCCTGTGGGGCCTGCGCCGCGGGGCAGGGATGCGGCACTTCGGTACTGGCAGGTGTACTGGGTCGGCGCAAGGCGCCCGTCCGTGTCATTAACCGTATCGGTGCCGTGGCTGGTGATCGGGTGGTGATCGGAATTTCGGAGTCCAGCCTGGTGCGCGGTTCCCTGGCCATTTATGCCGTGCCGCTTCTGGGACTGTTTACCGGCGCGTTGTTCGGGCAGTTCCTGAGTGGCGGGTATACGGAATACGCCGATCTCGCGTCCCTGCTGGGCGGGAGCGCCGGATTCGCGGCCGGACTGGCCTGGTTGCGGCGTTTCAGCCGCGTCACCGGACGGGATGATCGTTACCAGCCGGTACTCCTGCGCCGCCAGGCAGCATCACGATCAACGGACGTCCCGGTTTCGGGAAGTCACCTGATTACTTGATTCACACGCCGTATGGAGATCTCATCTATGTTCATAACCCGCAAGTATTCCGGGCACATCCTGGTAATGTTCCTGTCCTGGCTGACGTTTGCCGCAAACGCGCAGGCAAGGCAGCATCTGCCGGATTTTACCGATCTGGTCAAGGAAGCCGCACCGGCTGTCGTCAATATCAGCACCACGCAGAAGGTGAAGACCGGTGCGCCGCAGTTGCCGGAAGGTCTTGAAATTCCGGACCTCCCGGAGGGCAATCCGCTTGGCGACCTGTTCAGGCACTTCTTCGACCAGGGACAGGGCGAGCAGGGATATCATGACGCCATGTCACTGGGCTCCGGTTTCATCATCTCACCTGACGGTTATGTCCTGACGAATTATCATGTCGTGAACAACGCCGACGAGATCATCGTGCGACTGAACGATCGCCGCGAAATGCAGGCCAAGGTTGTCGGGGCGGACAAGCGCAGTGATGTCGCCCTGCTCAAGATCGATGCCAGGGACCTGCCGGTCGTAAAGATCGGTTCTTCCACCAATCTGGAAGTGGGGGCCTGGGTCGTGGCGATCGGTTCACCTTTTGGCTTCGACTACTCGGCGACGGCCGGAATCGTCAGCGCCAAGGGCCGCAGCCTGCCCAGTGAAAACTATGTTCCCTTCATCCAGACGGATGTCGCCATCAATCCTGGCAACTCGGGCGGTCCGCTGTTTAACCAGGATGGCGAGGTGGTCGGGATGAATTCGCAGATCTACAGCCGTACGGGGGGCTACATGGGGCTGTCCTTCGCCATCCCGATCGAGGTCGCCATGGACGTGGCGGATCAGCTCAAGACCAGCGGTCATGTCAGTCGCGGCTGGCTGGGTGTGCTGATACAGAACATGACCAAGGAACTGGCCGAATCCTTCGGCATGAGCCAGCCGCACGGCGCCCTGGTCGCCAAGGTCCTGCCTGACAGCCCGGCCAGGAAGGCCGGCCTCAGACGCGGTGATGTCATCGTGGCATTCAACGGCAAAGAGATCGACGAATCGGCTTCCCTGCCGCCGATTGTCGGCAGTACCAATGTGGGTGTGGACGTTCCCGTCGATATCATTCGCGATCGCAAGCAGATACAGGTGATGGTCAGGCTGGGTGAATTGCCCGAGGAGGTCTCGGCCGCCGGGCACACCAGGACTCACCCTCAAAAAACCAACCGGCTGGGGATCAGTGTCACCGGTCTGAGCGATGATCAGAAAAAGGAACTGGAGCTCGACAACGGTGTGCTGGTGCAGCGCGTGGTCGAAGGTGCGGCATCCCGCGCAGGTGTAAGCAAAGGGGACGTCATCCTGAGCATCAACAACGAGCCCGTGACCAGCGTCGAGCAGTTCGACAAGCTGGTCGACGCCCTGCCGGCCGGGAAATCGGTTGCCGTACTGGTGCAACGCAACGGCAACCCCACCTTTCTGGCGATCCGGGTGCCGGATGCCGATTGACAGTCCGCCTTCACCGGTCAGGGACGGGTAGGGTATTGACGCGCGATCTGACGGTTTTCGTGCGCCATGGATGCCACCTGTGCACCGACATGCTGCAGGAACTGGAGTACCTGAAGTCGGATCTTGACTTCAGGTACTCCGTACGGGATGTGGATGAGGCGCCGGAACTGGCCCGGGAGTACGGTGATCGTGTACCGGTGCTGGTGGCCGGTGCGAACGAGCTGTGCTGCTATTTTCTCGATGCCGATCGCCTGCGTGAGTACCTCCTCTCGATATGAAGGTGTATAATAAAAAACCTCAAGCACAATCAGTCAGTTAAATACCTGCTTTATCAGTCGCATACCGGGAACGAAACAATTCAAGCCTTTTTCTGCCAGCCACTGGGCCGACAGCTGCCTGTCGTCTACCCGGGCATGGCCATGATCGATATTGCCGAACTCCAGCCATGACCGAGCGTCAAAACGTCCGCAATTTTTCGATCATCGCCCACATCGACCACGGGAAATCGACGCTGGCGGATCGGCTCATCCAGATCTGCGGTGGACTCAGCGAGCGCGAAATGTCAGCGCAGGTGCTGGATTCCATGGACCTGGAGCGGGAGCGCGGCATTACCATCAAGGCGCAAAGCGTGTCGCTCAAGTACCGTGCCCGCAACGGCGAGGATTATGTCCTGAACCTGATCGATACCCCCGGGCACGTTGATTTTTCCTATGAAGTGTCGCGATCACTGGCGGCCTGTGAAGGCGCCCTGCTGGTGGTCGACGCCGCGCAAGGGGTGGAGGCGCAGAGCGTCGCGAACTGCTATACCGCCATCGACCAGGGCCTCGAGGTGGTGCCGGTGCTGAACAAGATCGATCTGCCGGCGGCCGATCCCGAACGCGTGATTCAGGAAATCGAGGAGATCATCGGTATCCAGGCCTCGGATGCGGTGCGGGTCAGCGCCAAGACCGGTGAAGGCGTGGTCGACATGCTGGAGTCGCTGATCCAGCGGATACCGCCGCCGCGGGCTGATACCGAGGCCCCGTTGCGTGCGTTGATCATCGACTCATGGTTCGACAACTATGTCGGCGTGATCTCGCTGGTCAGGATCGTGGACGGCACCCTTTCCCGTCGCAACAAGATCCGCGTCATGTCCACGGGGCGCACCTTCCAGGTTGAGAAGCTGGGCGTCTACACACCCAAACCGGAAGAGCGCGACCTGCTGCAGGCCGGTGATGTCGGCTTTGTCTTCGCCGGCATCAAGGAGATCGACGGCGCGCCCGTGGGGGACACCCTCACCCGCGTCGATCAGCCGGCGGATCAGCCCCTGCCGGGATTCATGATGGTACAGCCGCGTGTCTTCGCCGGTCTGTTCCCGATCAGTTCGGACAATTACGAGGACCTGCGCGAGGCCTTGCAGAAACTGCGGCTGAACGATGCCGCGCTGCATTATGAACCGGAAACCTCACAGGCACTCGGCTTCGGTTTCCGCTGCGGTTTTCTCGGCATGCTGCATATGGAAATCGTGCAGGAACGACTGGAGCGGGAATATGACCTGGACCTCATCACCACCGCGCCGACGGTGGTCTACGAGATAATGACGACCCGGGGGGAGATCCTGCAGATCGACAATCCGTCCAGCCTGCCGCCCGTCAACCAGGTCGAGGAGATCCGCGAGCCGATCATCGAGGCCAGTATCCTGCTGCCCCAGGATTATCTCGGTGCGGTCATTACGCTGTGCATCGAAAAGCGCGGCGTACAGAAGAGTCTGCAGTATCTGGGCAAACAGGTGTCCCTGCGTTATGAACTTCCCATGAGCGAGATCGTGCTGGATTTCTTCGACCGGCTGAAGTCGGTCAGCCGAGGCTATGCCTCGTTCGATTATCATTTCGTCCGCTTCCAGCCGGCGCCGCTGGTCAAGCTTGATATACTCATCAACGGCGAGCGCGTGGACGCGCTCTCGGTCATCGTGCACCGCGACGTCGCGCAGTACCGTGGCCGGGCACTGGCGGACAGAATGAAGGAGCTGATCCCGCGCCAGATGTACGAGGTCGCGATCCAGGCGGCAATCGGCGCCCAGATCATCGCGCGCACCACCGTGAAGGCCCTGCGCAAGAATGTCACGGCCAAGTGTTACGGCGGCGACATCACCCGCAAGCGCAAACTGCTCGAAAAACAGAAGGCGGGCAAGAAGCGCATGAAACAGTTTGGCAGGGTCGAGATTCCGCAGGCCGCCTTTCTCGCGGTGCTGCGGGTTGGTAATGAATGATGTCGACGGCATGCCTATAATGGCGGACGCGCGGCAATCCCCACTGAGAGAGAACAACGATTATGAATTTCGATTTTCCGACCCTGCTGGTTACAGCAACTTTTATTACCGGGCTGGCATGGGGTGTGGATGCCCTGATCTGGGCTCCGCGGCGCAAACGAAAGGCCCGGCAACTGGAACAGCAGGGGATATCTCCCGATTCGCAGGAGGTCGCGGCTGCGCTCAAGGAGCCGACCTGGGTCGAGTATTGCAAGTCGTTCTTTCCGGTCATCCTCGCGGTGCTGCTGCTGCGCTCGTTTCTGGTCGAGCCGTTTCGTATCCCGTCCGGTTCGATGATGCCGACCCTGCTGGTGGGGGATTTTATTCTCGTCAACAAGTATGACTACGGGATCCGGCTGCCGGTGCTCAATACGAAGATCTTCACTATCGGTGAGCCCAAACGCGGTGATGTGGTCGTATTCAGGTATCCCAAGGATCCCTCGGTCGATTACATCAAGCGGGTAGTGGGTGTACCGGGTGACCACATCAGCTACTACAACAAGGAGCTCTACATCAATGGCAAGCCGGCCAAGCAGATCCCGGAAGGCGTCTACGTCGGCAAGGGTTCCGGGATCTCCATGTCGGGTGCCGACGAGCGTCTGGAACAGCTGGGAGACGTCAAGCATGAGATTCTGGTGATGCCGCACACGCCCAGCATGGAAGGGGAGTACGTGGTCAAGAAAAATGAATATTTTGTCATGGGGGACAATCGTGATAATAGTAATGACAGCCGCTATTGGGGCCCCGTACCCGAGCAGAACCTGGTGGGAAAGGCGTTTCGTATCTGGATGAACTGGGATACAGCCAACGGTGGCATAGCCTGGGACCGGATCGGCAAGAAAATTCAATAGGACTCACACGAGGACAACGGTATGCAATCTTTGAAACGACAAAACGGTATGACTGCGATCGGCTGGCTGATCGTGCTGGCGCTGATCGGATTTTTTGTGCTGTTGACGCTCAGAATGCTGCCCTCCTATCTCGAATACTACAAGGTGGTGTCTACGCTGGATTCACTGCAGAAGGAAGGCGCCATGTCATCACCCGCCGAAATCCGCAAGACGATCGATCGCCGCTTCAACATCAGTTATGTCGAGGCGATACAACCCAAGGACGTCATCATCAAGCCGGTGGGCCCGAATTATCAGGTGATCGCGGACTACGAGTCGCGCAAGCATATCTTCGCCAATGTCGACGTGGTGATGAGTTTCTATAAAGAAGTCATGGTGAGCGGGCGTTGACGAGTTCGCCGGAAGCCCTGTCAAAATCACTTGGCTACCCGTTTGAGAACCCGGATCTCCTGAAGCAGGCGCTGACTCACTGCAGCGCTGGCAGCAACAATAACGAGCGCCTGGAGTTTCTCGGCGACGCGCTGCTCGGATGCGTCATCGCGGCCGAATTGTATGATCGCTACCCGACGGCCACGGAAGGTGAATTGAGCCGCATGCGCGCCAGCCTGGTGCGGCGCGAGTCACTGGCCGGGCTGGCGCAGGGCCTGGATTTCGGCCGTTACCTGCGACTGGGTGCCGGCGAGCGCAAAAGCGGGGGGCATCACCGCAATTCCATTCTGGCCGATGCCCTCGAGGCGGTCTTCGGCGCGATCTACCTCGACGGCGGGTTTGAGGTTTTCCGCCAGTGTCTCCTCCGGCTGTTTTCCGAAAGGTTCGCGGCCGTTGCCGACCCGGAGGCGCTCAAGGATGCCAAGACGCGCCTGCAGGAATACCTGCAGTCCCGCCAGATGGCGCTGCCCGAGTATACGATTGTCGATGTCAGCGGTGACCCGCACGCGCAGTCCTTCCGGGTGCAATGCTCGCTTACGGACAGTGATCTCCCGCCCGCGCAGGGCAGTGCCGGAAGCCGTCGCCAGGCCGAACAGAAGGCGGCGCGCAGGATGCTCGAACAACTGGAGAATGCGGGCTGAATCCATGTCATCCCGGGATTATCGCTGCGGTTACATCGCCCTCGTCGGCCGGCCCAACACGGGCAAGTCGACACTGATGAACCGGCTCATCGGGCAGAAGATCAGCATCACCTCGCGGCGCCCCCAGACCACCCGCCATCGCATCCTCGGCATCAATACCCTGGAGAATGCCCAACTCATCTATGTGGACACCCCTGGCCTGCACGGCTACAACGGACGCGCCATGAACCGGTATATGAACCGCACGACCAGCCAGGTGCTTCAGGACGTGGATATCGTGGTTTTTCTCGTCGAGGGTCTGCGATGGACGTCCGATGACGAACTCGTGCTGGGGAAACTCGAAGGTCTCGGCTGCCCGGTGATACTCGCCGTCAACAAGGTGGACCTGATCACCGACAAGGCGACCCTCCTGCCCGGTCTGCAGGTCTTGTCCCGCAAACGTGCCTTTGCGCACATCATCCCGCTCTCGGCGCGCAAGGGCGACAATGTCGCGGAGCTGGAGCACCGCGTGGTCGAGGAGTTACCGACCGCCGCGCCGTTTTTTCCCGCAGACCAGATCACCGATCGCAGCGAGCGCTTTATGGTGGCCGAACGCATCCGGGAAAAACTCTTCCGCAAGCTGGCCAGGGAACTGCCCTACGGCGTCAGCGTGGAGGTGGAGCATTTCCGCCGTGAATCCCGGTGCATACACATCCATGCCCTGATCTGGGTGGCGCGCCAGAGCCAGAAGAGCATCGTCGTCGGGAAGCGGGGGGAGATGCTGCGCGAAGTCGGTCAACAGGCCCGGGTCGAGATCGAGAAGATGCTGGAAAGCAAGGTAAACCTGAAGCTGTGGGTGAAGGTCAGGGAGGGTTGGGCGGATGATGAGCGGGCCTTGAAAAGCCTCGGGTATGCCGATGACTGACAGGACTGGCCCGTCGCCGCGGGCGGCCGGTTGCGGCGCCCGCGCGGGGTGCGGGAGGGGCACATGAGCAAACGCACCCTGATTGTGCTCGAACCGGCCTATATACTGCATCATTACCCTTACCGGGACAGCAGCCTGTTGCTGGAAGTGTTGTCCCGGAACCATGGCCGTCTGGGCCTGGTGGCGCGCGGCGCCCGCTCGGCGCGTGCGCGCTGGTATGGTCGGCTGCAGGGATTCAGACCCCTGCTGCTGTCATGGAGCCTGCGCGGCGAACTGGGCACCCTGACCGGTCTCGATAACCGGGACGGACAGCCGTCACTTGCCGGCAGACAACTGCTGAGCGCGTATTACCTCAATGAGTTGGTCCTGCGGCTGCTGCCACGCCATGATCCCCATCCCGGCATCTTCGATGTCTATGAACGGACGCTACGGGAACTCGGCGGCAACGAGGAGCCGGCGTTGCGGATCTTCGAGAAACGCCTGCTCGGCGAACTGGGTTACGGTCTTATGCTCGACCGGGAGGCCGACTCGGGCCTGCCGATAGACCCGCGTGTGACCTACGAGTTCCAGCTGGAGAGGGGGCCGGTCAGATGCGATAATGCGGCGGTCACAGGGATACTTCTGCGCGGATCGAGCCTGCTCGCGCTGCACGGCGAGACGTTTGACGATCCCCAGGCCCGCCGCGACGCCAAGCGCCTGTTGCGGGCGGCACTGTCGCTTTATCTCGGTGCGCGGCCGCTCAGGACACGGGAGGTGCTGAGGCGATTGACGGTATTCGATACGGCGGAACACGAAGCGCACAGCCGGCACGACATGAGTCAGGAGAGGTAACGGGTTATGGATATCGGTTCGGAGCTTCTGCTGGGCGTCAATATTGATCACGTGGCGACCCTGCGCCAGGCACGGGGCACGCGCTATCCGGATCCCGTACAGGCGGCTGTCGAGGCCGAACAGTCGGGCGCCGACAGCATCACCCTGCACCTGCGCGAAGACCGGCGGCACATCCAGGAACGCGACGTGAGTTTGCTGAAAGACGTTCTGCAGACCCGCATGAACCTGGAAATGGCCGTCACTGAGGAGATGCTCGCGATTGCCGGGCGACTGCAGCCGCAGGACTGCTGCCTGGTTCCGGAACGGCGGGAGGAGTTGACCACCGAGGGCGGGCTGGATGTTGCAGGCCAGCTCGCGCGCGTCACCGAGGCCTGCACGCGGCTTGCGTCGGCCGGCGTGCGGGTGTCGCTGTTCATCGACGCCGATCCCCGGCAGGTCGCCGCCGCGGCGGCGACCGGTGCGCCGTGCATCGAGATCCATACCGGGCATTACGCCGATGCCGCCACCACGGAACAACGGCAGGCGGAACTCGACCGGATTCTGGAATCCGTCAGGCTGGCCGAAGACGCTGGTCTGCGCGTGCACGCAGGTCACGGTCTGCATTACCACAATGTTCAGGTCATCTCCGCCATCCCGCAGATCCGCGAACTGAATATCGGGCATGCCATCATCGCCCGCGCGCTGTTCACCGGTCTGGCTGGGGCGGTGGCCGACATGAAACGACTGATGCGGGAAGCCAGGAGGCGATAACCAGCCTCCATCCGTAAAGAAATTAATTCACCGCAAAGACGCAAAGGACGCAGAGGAATTCCTTGATAAAAAAATCAAACACTTTGCGTTCTTTGCGCCTTTGCGGTGAAAGCGGCGATTTCGGACGGACACTGACTACGTTCCACGGTAACCGCTGCAGGCCAGCAGTTCATCGATAATACGCAGGGTCTTGCCCATGGCGGCGCCTGTTTGCGCGGTATCCCCGGCGCTGAGGGCCTGCTTCAGTTCCCGCAGTGCGGTGGCCAGGTCGGCGAGTTCGCAGTACACCACGCCTCCCAGCAGCTTGTGGGCGGCCCTTGCCAGTTGCTCGTCGTTCCCGTTCCGATAGGCCGACTGCATCTCCCGGCGATGCACGGGAAGTTCCAGCAGTAACCGGGCGAACAGTTCGCTCGCCAGGGTGTCGCATGTCCTGGCTGTAACCGCGCTTTCGTCGCCGCCGTCATGAACGCCATTTCGTGTGTCCGAAGCGCCTGAGACTGTACCGTCATGTTTCACCGGCAACGGGTCACCCGCGGCGGTGATTGTTTCCTTAAACGCAGGGTGCGGGCCGCTGCGTTGCGTTTTTTCCATGTGTCGCTTGCCCACGCGTAATGGTCTCCCTGACCGGTATGATATGCGTGCCGATACTAGTCGAAGCACCCGTGTATATCCACCCGCAGGCGAGCTGTCGGAGGTTTGCCCATCTTCGGTATACTAACCCGCCCTCACCTTCGACACGGGTGCCTTATGCGCTACCCCACGCTTGAATCCATGATCGGCAATACTCCGCTGGTGCGTCTGCAGCGCCTGCCGGGAGATACAGGCAATACCCTGCTGGTCAAGCTGGAAGGCAACAATCCGGCCGGTTCGGTCAAGGACCGTCCGGCATACAGCATGATCCGGCACGCCGAAGCCCGTGGCGACATCAAACCGGGCGACACGCTGATCGAGGCCACCAGCGGCAACACCGGCATCGCGCTCGCCATGGTGGCGGCGATCAAGGGGTATCGCATGGTGCTGATCATGCCGGAGCACATGAGTGTGGAACGGCGCGCGGTAATGAAGGCCTTCGGAGCCGAGATCATCCTGGTGAGCAAGGCGGCGAGCATGGAGGGCGCACGCGACCTGGCGCTGGAGATGCAGGCGCGGGGGCAGGGGCGGGTACTGGACCAGTTCTCCAATCCGGACAATCCGCTGGCCCATTACGAAGGCACCGGTCCCGAGATCTGGCGCGACACAGGTGGTGCCGTCACGCATTTCGTCAGCTCCATGGGCACCACCGGTACGATCATGGGAACCTCTCGCTACCTGAAGGAAATGAACCCGGCGATCGAAATCGTCGGCGTCACACCGTCGGAGGGTTCCTCTATCCCGGGAATACGCCGCTGGCCCGAAGAGTACCTGCCTTCTATATTCGATGCCTCCCGCGTGGATCGCACCATCGAGGTCAGCCAGGCGGAGGCGGAACGCACCACGCTGGAGCTGGCGGTAAGAGAAGGCATCTTCGCCGGCATTTCCTCCGGCGGTGCGGTGGCGGCCGCCCTGACGCTGTCGTGCGAGGTCCGGGATGCCGTCATCGCCGTGATCATCTGCGACCGCGGCGACCGTTACCTCTCCACCGGCATTTTCCCCGACTGAGCCGGTGATCTTGCACCGCCGGGCGGCTTTTCTGCTGGGGCTGGTGCTACTGGCCGCTGATCTGCCGGTCGGCCACAGCATTGAGGAGGTCGGCTTTTCCCTGGGCGGGATTGAAGGCGCCGGCTGGTCACTCAAGGGTCTGGAAGCACACCTCGTCTGGCGGGATGAGACCCGTGCCGCACTGCGGTTGACAACGGCAAAGGTCGCGTTGCCCGAACCGCTGGGCAGCATTACCAACCTGAATGGTGAATGCACGCAGGGCTCGATTACACCGCAGGCGTTGACATGTCACGACGGGATTTTCCGACTTGACTCGGATTATCTGGGCGCCCAGCAGCTGCACCTTGATTTCGACTACCGGTTTGCTTCCGGTCTTCTTGTGCTGGCGGTTGACAGGCTCAGGGTGGACGGCGGCACGGTGGCCGCAAAATTTGAACTACAGCCGTCCGGCTGGAAACTGACCGTGAAGGGGGACGCTTTGCAACTGGCCGCACTGTCGGCCCGGCTGGTGGCCGCCGGTGCATTGACGGCTTCCCTGTCGGGACCCGGTACGCTGGGATTCGTCGCCACATTCCGGGGGCAGGACGCACACTTGCGCACGGGCCGATTATCTGCCCGACTGCAGTCACAGGAAATCTCCGACGCGGCGGGGCACCTCGCAGGCGAGAATCTCGGGCTGAGTCTCGAGGCCAGGGTGGAAAGCGCCGCGGATCGCTGGCGGATCACCGGCAGCGTCGACGCGCGCCGTGGACGGCTCTATGTCGATCCGATATTCATCAACCTCGATCCCCGACCGGTACATGCCACGGCCACGTTCGACTGGCAGCCTTCCAGCGGACGCCTGGAGGTTCGCGACTTTGATCTCGACCAGCCGGATACGGTCAGGCTGCACGCCACGGGGCTTGTCAGGGTAATCGGGCCGGTGTCGCTGGAGAGGGGCTCCCTCGATATCAGCGAAGGCCGCTTCCCGGGTCTGTACGACACCTATCTCCAGCCCTGGCTGATCGACACTCCGGTGGCCGATCTGAAAACAGCGGGCGTCGTTGCTGCACACCTCCAGTGGCGGCGGGGGAAACTGGCCGGTATACGCCTGAATCTCGACGATGTTTCCTTCGATGACCGGGAAGGGCGTTATGGTCTGGGCGGCTTGCAGGGTCGGGTCAACTGGACCCCGACGGGGGATGCACGGGAATCCGACTTACACTGGCAGAACGGCCATCTTTACCGTGTACCCCTGGCCACGGGTGGGCTTGCCCTGGAATCGGCCGGGTCGAGCGTGCGCCTGCGTGAACCTGCTCATATCGGGGTGGTTGACGGTGAGCTGCAAGTCGATAGCCTGGAACTCGATGATTCCGCCGATGCGGGCTGGCGCTGGCATGGCGACGGGATTCTCACCCCGGTGTCGCTGCCCCTGCTGTGCCGCGCCCTGGGGTGGCCTGAATTCGCCGGCAAACTCTCCGGGGTGATTCCGGATTTGCGCTATGCGGGCGGCAACCTGGGCGTCGGGGGCATGCTGCTGGTGCGTGTGTTCGACGGTTATATCACCCTCGACAATCTGAAGCTCGAACAGCCATTCTCGGTGGTTCCCCGGCTTCGGGTCGATGCCCGGGTGAACAACATTGAGCTGAAGTCGCTGACCCGGGCATTCTCCTTCGGCGAAATCGATGGCCGTCTGGATGGCCGCGTCGATGGCCTGGATATGGAGGCCTGGCGCCCGGTGGCCTTCGATGCCCGGTTTGCCACGCCCGCGGGTGACACGTCGCGTCATCGCATCAGCCAGAAGGCGGTGGATAATATTTCCAGTATCGGCGGGGGCGGCGTCAGCGGCGCGCTGTCGCGCAGCGTGCTGCGCTTTTTCAAGGACTTTTCCTATGACAAACTGGGTATCAGCTGCCGTCTGAAGAACGCGATCTGTGAAATGGGCGGAGTCGCACCGGCCACAAACGGTTATTATATCGTCAAGGGTCGCTTCTTGCCGCCGCGTCTCGATGTCATCGGCTATGCCGACCGTGTCGACTGGCGCACCCTGGTGTCTCAGCTTGTTTCGGTGATCGGGCGAGAGGGCGGGGCCCGTGTGCAATGACCGGTGGGCCGCAGGGTGTTAACCTGTAACCCGGGCAGGCGTTAGTAGCCAGTAGATACCCTGGAGAAAGAGGAGGAGCGATGCATACCCTGCGTATACCGATGACCCTGCTGCTGCTGCTGCTGGTTGCCGCGGCCTGTGTGACCATCAATGTGTATTTTCCCGCCGAGGCCGCGGAGAAGGCCGCGGACAGAATCATCCGTGACGTCTATGGCGAAGAGCCAAATAAGACAAAGGAACCGCAATCCCGGCGTGAGAATACCGCACCGCCACTGGCCCCGCGATACACCCTGCTTGACTGGTTCATTCCGGCGGCGCATGCCGCGGCCAATCTTTCGGTCAATACGCCGGCGATCCGGCAGCTTCAGGCTGATATGGAGGCGCGACACCGGAAACTCGCGCCCTATTACGCCTCGGGAGCGGTCGGGATGACAAACAACGGCGAGATTACGCTGCGCGACCAGAAATTGGTGCCGCTGCAGGACAGAAACCAGGTAAAGAATCTGGTGGCCAGGGAGAATCAGGATCGCAGCGCACTCTACGCGGAAATCGCGCGGGCCAACGGTCACCCGGAATGGGAGCAGGACATACGCCGGACCTTTGCCCGGCGCTGGGTGAATAATGCCCCCGGCGGCTGGTGGTACCAGGATGCCGGCGGTGGCTGGAAGCAGAAATAATCGTTGATCAGGGAAGCCGCAATTTCACCGCAAAGACGCAAAGGACGCAAAGTTGTAATTTTTGCAACTCACGCATATTCCGCGACTGAACGTCAGTGGACGTGAATTTACCTGGTGTTTTTTGGTTGAATCATTTTCTTTGCGTTCTTTGCGTCTTTGCGGTGGATTTTGAAGTATTGAAAACAATGAACCTGTTTGTATTTGACATCGAGACGGTTCCCGACGTGGAGAGCGGGCGGCGCCTGTACGGGCTGGAAGGGCTGGATGACCGGAATGCGGCGGCGGCAATGTTTCACCTGCGCGCGCAGGAGACCGGCGGGTCGGAATTCCTGCGCCATCATCTGCACCGCATCGTGGCGATTTCCGTCGTGCTGCGCACCGCGGATCGCTTCAAGGTCTGGTCCCTGGGTGAGCTGGATGCCACCGAGGGGGAACTGCTGCGTCGTTTCTTCGACGGCATCGACCGCTTCACACCGACGCTGGTTTCGTGGAATGGTTCCGGCTTCGACCTGCCCGTTATTCATTACCGCAGCCTGTTGCATGGCGTTTCCGCGCCGCGTTACTGGGACACCGGCGGCGATGACCGCGATTTCAAATGGAACAACTATCTCAGCCGCTACCACGAACGTCATACCGACCTGATGGACGTCCTGTCCGGTTACCAGCCCCGCGCGGTTGCCCGCCTCGACGAAATCGCCACGCTGCTGGGATTTCCGGGCAAGATGGGCATGAGCGGCGCGAAGGTCTGGGACAGCTACCAGGCCGGCGATATCGCGGGCATCCGCAATTACTGCGAGACCGATGTGCTCAATACCTACCTGGTCTACCTGCGATTCGAATGGATCCGCGGTCACCTGACGGAGGCGGACTACACCCGGGAGTGCCGGCTGGTGCAGGAAGAATTGCAGAAAGAGGACAAGCCTCACCTGCAGGAATTTCTGCAGGCCTGGCGGGTTTGAATCGTCCGGCCCCGGGCTTGTTCCAGGATTGCGCCCAGGAGCCTGTCGGACTTAGGTGATCGTAGCGAGCATGGTGGGAGAACGAGCACAGAGTTTTCCGATATCGAGGCGCATAGTGGTGCTATGCAACGAGATATCGGGGAACTATGGGCCGCTCTCCCGCCAGCGCACGACTGCAGGGATGCAGGAGGTAGGGCAACGCAGGGAGCAGTTGCCGAGTAGGTCAATCCTAAGTCCGACAGGCTCCTAGTCGAGTGATGGGCAGACACCGCCGCACGTCGCGCCTGCCTGACCCGGTGGAACGGGTGGGCGTGGAGTCACTCAGCCATGATGGCCGGGGGGTGGCGCATCCCGGCGGCAAGGCGGTCTTTATCGACGGCGCCCTGCCCGGTGAAACGGTAGCCATCGATTATCTGGCAACTCATCGCAACTACGACGAGGCCCGGGTTCGTACGGTGCATAAACCCTCGCCGCACCGGGTCGAACCGGGGTGCCCGCATTTCGGGGTGTGCGGCGGTTGCAGCCTGCAGCACCTGGAAGCCGGTGGGCAGATCGTTGCCAAGCAGCAGGTGCTGCTGGATAACCTGAGCCGTATCGGCGGGGTGACCCCGGAGGAGGTATTGTCGCCGTTGCGCGGTCCGGTATGGGGCTACCGCGGCAAGGCGCGTCTCGGCATCAAGGATGTCATAAAGAAGGGACGTGTGCTGATCGGCTTCCGCGAGAAGCGCAGCTCGTATCTGGCTGATCTGCAGCGCTGCGAGGTGCTGCACCCTTCCGTCGGCGCGCGCCTTCCCGCGATTGCCGATATGATCACCGGGCTAACAGCGAGGTCGCGCATGCCCCAGGTCGAGGTGGCCGTGACCGACAGCGCCACGGCACTGGTCTTCCGGCACCTCGATGCACTGGGTGAGGCGGACCTCGACAGGCTGAAGGCGTTTGCCCGCGACCAGAATATTCATGTCTACCTGCAACCGGGCGGACCGGACAGCGTGCGGCCGCTGTGGCCGGAGGACTCCACGCTGAGCTATGCCTTGCCGGCGCAGGGCATCGAGCTCGATTTCAGACCCACTGACTTTACCCAGATCAATAGCGCCATAAACCGGCTGATGGTGGAACGTGTGCTGCAGCTGCTTGCCCCCGAGGGTTCACAGCGCGTGCTCGACCTGTACTGCGGGCTGGGCAATTTCACCCTGCCACTGGCGCGCCATGCCGCAGCGGTGGTGGGGATCGAGGGGGACGCCGGGCTGGTGGCGCGCGCACGCCACAACGCCAGCCGCAATGGTATCGAGAACGCGGCGTTTCATGTCGCAGATCTCGCCGCGAGCAACATCGAGGCGTCCTGGGCGGGTCAGACCTATGACCGTATCCTGCTGGACCCGCCACGCAGCGGTGCCGCCGCGGCACTGGATCTGGTGGGAAATATCCGGCCCGTTCGCGTGGTCTACGTTTCCTGCCATCCCGGGTCACTGGCCCGTGACACGGCCCGTCTGGTCGAGGATTTCGGTTACCGGCTGCTTGCGGCGGGCGTCATGGACATGTTTCCGCATACCGCGCACGTGGAATCGATCGCCCTGTTCGAATTGCCCTGAGCGGGTTTTGCCGGCGGCTATTGCTTGAACCAGCGGCTGCTGAGCGCGTCGAACACCAGCCGCGGGTACCAGGACTTGCCGAGGCTGCCGTTGTAACGCGCCAGCGCACGGTACAGGTTGCCCTTCTCCATGTTCAGGTAGTATTTCAATATGGCGCAACCGATGCGGATATTCGTGTCGATAGTGAACAGGTTGTCCTCCGGGTGGCCGATCTCATTCAGCCAGAAGGGCATGATCTGCATCAGGCCCTCTGCACCGGCCGAGGAGATCGCAAAACGGTCATAGCGGCTCTCGACGTCGATGACGGCCAGGACGAGTTCCGGTGGAAGTTCGGTGCGCTGCGCCTCGTGATGAACCGTCCTGAGGATGGTCAGCCGCTCCTGCGGATCCTTCACCCGGCTTTCCAGCCGGTGCGACATGTCGGTCAGCCAGACCTCGGCATCAAAGCGATCCTTGAAGCTGTCGCTCGAGTCAATGGCCTTGATCAACGCCTGACGCATTGCCTCATCCGGACGTTCCAGGGTTGCCGCCATGGCGTTCGGCAGGTGGACGGCGTACAGCCATCCCAGCAGGACTGCCAGCAGCCGGAGCGAACGGTTTTCAGGTTTGTTTCCCATGACCTCCCGTTATCGGCCCGAGGCCGGCAGCGCTTGATTTGTCAGGAAATCCACGATCTCCCCGCGCGCTATGTCCCGGCTCTCGACGGCGCGCCGGTGTTTGTACTCGACCATGCCACGATCGAGATTCTTCTCGCCGACGACGACCCGATGCGGGATGCCGACCAGCTCCATGTCGGCAAACATGACGCCGGGGCGCGCCTCGCGGTCATCCAGCAATACCTCCAGTCCGGCAGCCTGCAGTTCCTCGTAGAGCGCCTCGGTCGCTTCCCGCACGCGGAGCGATTTTTTCATGTTCATGGGTAACAGGGCAACGTGAAACGGCGCGATGGGTTCCGGCCAGATCATGCCCCTGTCGTCGTGGTTCTGTTCAACCGCGGCAGCCACGATGCGGGATACGCCGATGCCGTAGCAGCCCATGATCATGCTGACTTCGCGCCCCTGTTCATCGAGTACCGTGGCCTTCATGGCCTCGCTGTACTTTCTGCCCAGCTGAAAAATGTGCCCGACCTCGATACCGCGTGCAATCGTCAGTTGCCCCCTGCCATCGGGGCTCGGATCCCCGTTGACCACATTGCGCAGGTCCGCCGTCAGCGGCGCCGGCAGATCGCGTCCCCAGTTGACACCGGTCAGGTGCCAGCCGTCCTCGTTTGCACCGCAGACGAAATCGGCGAGCTGCGCCGCTGCATGATCCACGATGACCGGTATGGCAAGTCCCACCGGTCCGAGCGAGCCGGCCGGACAGCCCGCCGCGGCGCGAATCCGGGCATCGCTGGCGAATTCCAGCGGGTCGGCAACGGCGGGGTGCTTCCCGGCCTTGATGACATTGAGTTCATGGTCGCCGCGCAGCACCAGCGCCACGACATCGCTGTCAGCGCCCTGGACGAGCAGGGTCTTGATGCACCGGGTAGCAGGTTCGCCCAGGAATCCGGCCACCTCGTCGATGCTGTGCAGATTCGGTGTTTCCACCCGCTGCAAGGCGTGCGCGGGTCCCGGACGATTACCCGGAGGCGCGAGCGCCGCGGCCAGCTCCACGTTGGCGGCGTAGTCGCTTTCCGTGGAGAAGGCGATGGCATCCTCGCCGGAATCGGCCAGCACGTGGAATTCGTGCGAGACGTTGCCGCCGATCGCGCCGGTATCGGCCTGTACCGCGCGGAAATTCATGCCCAGACGGGTAAAGATACGGGTATAGGTCTGGTACATGAGCTGGTAGGTCTGATCCAGCGACGTCTGGTCGGCATGGAAAGAGTAGGCGTCCTTCATCAGGAATTCGCGCGCGCGCATGACGCCAAAGCGCGGTCGTATCTCGTCGCGGAACTTGGTCTGTATCTGGTAGAAATTCACCGGCAGTTGCCGGTAGCTGCGCAGTTCTCGCCGGGCGATGTCGGTAATCACCTCCTCGTGGGTGGGGCCGAAACAGAAGTCGCGCTGATGGCGGTCCCGGATGCGCAGCAATTCCGGCCCATACTGCTCCCAGCGCCCGGATTCCTGCCATAGTTCTGCCGGCTGTATGGCCGGCATCAGCAGTTCGAGCGCACCCGCCCGGTTCATTTCCTCGCGGATAATCGCCTCGACCTTGCGCAATATGCGCAGGCCCAGCGGCAGCCAGCTGTAGACGCCGGCGGCCTGCTTGCGCAGCATGCCGGCGCGCAGCATCAACTGGTGGCTGACGACTTCGGCATCGGCCGGCGTCTCTTTAAGCGTGGATAGCGGAAAGCGTGAAAGGCGCATGGTAATTATTCTGCTCGTGGGGTGACCGACGGTCGATTGTAGCGGTCGGGCAGGGGTGACGTACAGGCGGGCTATTGCAGTCCGGGCGGTCGAGGTAGCACGTTGACGTCTTCCCGGTATTCGAGCTTTTCATAATCGACCCCTTCCGGCGGCGGCTGATCGGTTATGTGCCAGTTGCCCCTGGCATCGCGCCATTTGTACAGGCGTGCGGTTTTCTTCGGAGTGATATCGGACAGGCCGATGGCCGAAGACAGGTTCTGAATCCGGTCCCGGTACTCTGGCCTGAGATACAAGACGAGGCTAGAAACCAGCAAGAGTACGACCAGCAGCAGGAACAGGCGCATCAGCATGAACCCTGCGGCTGTCCGGGGTGCTCAGAAGGTGCCGCCATTCCAGCCCCACATATGACGTGGTGCATCGGTGAATTCAATGTAAATGCGATTCGTGGCAACGCCGGTCTCCTCGGCGACCAGACCGCATAGCGCCTTCGAGGCGGATGCGATGACGGAGTCGGGTAGTCCGATGCTTTTAAGTTCGAGGTAGGCAAGCGGCTCATCGGTGCCGGCGAATTGCATGGCAGTGTTGGATTCAACCGATACCATGACGTAGGCCTCGGGTTTTCCGAGCAGTTCGGCGACCAGGGTGGAGCCCTTCGACCCCAGGGATTTTGCGGTCGTTTCGGCAAGCTGCAGGTTGGTCCGAATATTGAGATACGGCATGGCGGGGTCCCGGAGCGCGTCAGGGGCTGCAGTTTTCCTCTATCTGCTTGTTGGCCTCGTCGATGCGCTTCTTGCGTTCTTCATCGGTCAGACGCAGGATTTTACCATTTGGCCCCATGTAACGAACGTTTCCCCCGCGTTGCAGGTTGTCCAGGTTTTTATGGGCAACTTCACAATTACTCCTGCGGATCTTCTGGATTTCCACCCATTGCTTGGCATCCTTGGCACCCTGTAACTTTTCCTTGTTCTGTTGCTCGAATTTATCAACCTGCTCTTGCACCCGCCGGGTTGAGGACCTCCGGCGAATGGGCGGGCGGTGGCGGCGCGTTCAATTTTTCGGTTTTGAGCCCCGGCGGCGGGAACTGGGAGTAGTGAATTTCTCCCTGATCGTCGGTCCATTTGTAGATTCCCGGGGTGTCAGCGGCCGCGGACGCATTGGCGATCAGCAGCAGGACACCTATGACAGCTAAACGACGCAACATGAATTCCCCCTGATAATGAATAACATTGTTGGCCCATAACGGAAATCTATGCGCATATTAGGGGCAATTGGCAATCAGAACAAGCCATTGCATCACAGTTTCGTGAATTTCCATGCAAGCATGAAGCTGCGATCCTGCCGTGGTTCATCTCTTGACCTTCACCTGCAATATCAGTACTTTCTACTGTTCTGAAAATGTGCGCCCGGTATGCCCGTCACAGCGGGCATTTTTCTTGGGGTTATTGCGCGAATCGCTATTGCAGGCAGGAGTAAATCAGGTTGGAACTTACCGGCGCGGAAATTCTTGTCCGTTCGCTCCAGGACGAAGGAGTCGAATACATCTTCGGCTACCCCGGCGGGGCCGTCCTGCATATCTATGACGCCTTGTACCGTCAGGACAAACTGCAGCATATCCTGACGCGTCATGAGCAGGGTGCAACCCATGCCGCGGATGGCTACGCTCGCTCCACGGGCAAGCCCGGCGTCGTGCTGGTGACCTCGGGTCCGGGCGCCACCAATGCGGTTACCGGTATCGCCACCGCCTATATGGATTCCATTCCCATGGTGGTCTTCACCGGCCAGGTTCCTACCCAGCTCATCGGCAACGACGCCTTTCAGGAAGCCGACAATATCGGCATCACCCGCCCCTGCGTGAAACACAATTTTCTGGTCAAGGATGTCAACAAGCTGGCGGAGACGATCAAGAAGGCGTTCTATGTGGCGACCACGGGTCGTCCCGGTCCCGTCGTTGTCGACATCCCGAAGGACGTCACGGCGCAAAAGGCGGATTATCACTACCCCGACACCGTCAGCATGCGTTCCTACAATCCGGTGCACGTCGGCCATGCCGGTCAGATCAAGCGGGCAGTAAAGCTGATGCTCGGCGCCAGGCGTCCGATGATCTACACCGGCGGGGGTGTCATCCTGAGCAATGCGGCGGAACCTCTTGCCGAGCTTGCCCGCCTGCTGGATTTTCCGGTGACCAACACCCTGATGGGGCTGGGCGGCTACCCGGCGACTGACCGCCAGTTCGTCGGCATGCTGGGCATGCACGGCACCTATGAAGCCAACATGGCGATGCATCACTGCGACGTCCTGATCGCCATCGGTGCGCGTTTCGACGACCGGGTAACCGGCAACATCGAGAAATTCTGCCCGCACGCGAAGATCGTTCATGTGGACATCGACCCTTCCAGCATTTCCAAGAACGTCAAGGTGGACGTGCCGATCGTCGGCAGCGTCGACAATGTCCTCAGGGCGATGGTTGAGGCCGTCAAGGGCGGGAATAAACGTCCGGACGCGAATCGATCAGGGCATGGTGGGAACAGATCGACGAATGGCGCGCCAAGGACTGTCTCAACTACGACCGCGACAGCGAACTGGTCAAACCGCAGTATGTGCTGGAGACCCTGTACAAGGTCACCGGAGGGGACGCCTATGTTGCCTCCGATGTCGGCCAGCACCAGATGTGGGCCGCGCAGTTTTACAGGTTCGACAAGCCGCGGCGCTGGATCAACTCCGGCGGGCTGGGCACCATGGGGTTCGGTATGCCGGCCGCGATGGGCGTGCAGCTGGCCCATCCGGATGCGACCGTGGTCTGCGTCACCGGCGAGGGCAGCATCCAGATGTGTATCCAGGAGCTATCCACCTGCAAGCAGTATGCGCTTGCCGATCAAGATCGTGAATCTCAATAACCGCTATCTCGGCATGGTGCGCCAGTGGCAGGAGTTCTTCTATCAGGGCCGCTACGCCATGTCCTACATGGAGTCGCTGCCGGATTTTGTGAAACTGGCGGAGAGCTACGGCCACGTGGGCATGCAGATCGACAAGCCGGGAGACGTCGAGGCGGCGCTGGTGGAGGCGATGAAGCTCAAGGACCGGCTGGTTTTCATGGATTTCATCACCGATCAGACCGAGAATGTCTACCCGATGATTCCGGCCGGCGGCGGTCAAAACGAAATGATCCTGATCTGATATGCGACACATCATCTCCATCCTGATGGAAAACGAGGCCGGCGCGCTGTCGCGTGTCGCCGGACTGTTCTCGGCGCGCGGCTACAATATCGAGTCGCTGACCGTGGCCCCGACCGAGGATCCGACCCTCTCGCGCATGACCCTGGTCACCTACGGCACCGAGGAAATCATCGAGCAGATCACCAAGCAGCTCAACAAGCTGGTCGATGTCGTCAAGCTGATGGATATGACCGAGGGCCCGCATATCGAGCGGGAGATGATGCTGATCAAGGTGCGCGCGGAGGGCGACAGGCGTGAAGAACTCAAACGCCTTGCGGATATCTTCCGCGGCCGCATCATCGATGTGACCGGCAGGAGTTACACCATCGAGTTGACCGGCGCCGGCGACAAGCTGGACGCCTTCCTGCAGGCGCTGGAGCAGGCGGTGATTATCGAGGTGGTCCGCTCCGGTGTGTCAGGCATCGCACGGGGTGAGCGGGCGTTGAAGGTCTGATTACGGGGCCGTTTGCTGCCCCTGAACAATGAACCGGCCGCTGCGTGCGGCCGCAAATCAATCGCGGAAGCCAGGTAGAAAAAATGAATGTTTACTACGATAAAGATGCAGATCTTTCCATTATCCGGGGTCTCAGGGTAACCATCATCGGTTACGGTTCACAGGGCCACGCGCATGCCAACAACCTGAAGGATTCCGGTGTCGAGGTGACGGTGGGCCTGCGCCCCGGTTCCGGCTCCGAGGCCAAGGCAAGGAAGTCGGGACTGACCGTGAAGTCCGTCGAGGAAGCCGTCAAGGGTGCGGATGTGGTGATGATACTGGCGCCCGATGAGCACCAGGCCGGCCTGTATCGCGAAAAGATCGCCCCCAATATCAAGGAAGGCGCGGCGCTGGCCTTCGCGCACGGCTTCAATATCCATTTCCAGCAGATCGAGCCTCGCGCCGACCTCGACGTCATCATGATCGCCCCCAAGGGCCCGGGGCATCTGGTGCGCTCCACCTATACCAAGGGGGCCGGCGTACCCAGTCTGATCGCCGTCTATCAGGATGCCAGCGGGCGTTCCAGGGATATCGCGCTCTCCTACGCCTCGGCCAACGGCGGTGGACGCGCCGGCATCATCGAGACGAGCTTCCGGGAGGAGACCGAAACCGATCTGTTCGGCGAGCAGGCGGTGCTGTGCGGTGGCACGACCGCACTGGTGCAGGCGGGATTCGAAACCCTGGTGGAAGCCGGCTACGCGCCCGAGATGGCCTATTTCGAATGCCTGCACGAGCTGAAGCTGATCGTCGACCTGATGTACGAGGGCGGCATCGCCAATATGCGTTATTCCATCTCCAATACCGCCGAATACGGCGACCTGACCCGCGGGCCGCGACATTATCAACGAAGAGTACCCGAGCAGGAAATGCGCCGCATCCTCACCGAGATCCAGAACGGGGAATTCGCGCGGGAGTTCATCCTCGAGAACCAGGCGGGCGCCGCCACCCTGAAGGCCAAGCGACGCATCGGACGCGAACATCCCATCGAGACGGTCGGTGAGAGGCTGCGCGGCATGATGGCGTGGATCAGCGCCGGCAAGATCGTCGACAAAAGCGTCAACTGAAGCGGCGGACGAACGATATACCTGTTTCTGTTCCGGCCAGGCATATCGGATCGTTTATGAGCCGTTATTTCGTTATTGCAAGGGAAGGTCTCGCGCCGGTGCTTGCCAGCGTACTGGCGGCGACGCTGGTCACGCAGTTTGCCGGTTATTACGCCTCGCTGGGGTTCTGGGTCTTCAGCCTGCTGCTGGTGCTGATTTTTCGTGATCCGGATCGTGACATTCCGGCTGTGCCGCTGGCTATCGTGTGCCCCGTAGACGGGAGGATCCTGTCCATCAGCGTAACGCACGACCCCTATCTCGACCGCCCCGCTATCCGGGTCGTGATACAGATGACCCCCTACGGGGTTTTTTCGGCGCGCAGCCCGGTCGCTGGCAAGGTGCTCGACCCCCCGAACATCCCTCCGGGGGCGCCGCATGGCGTCTGGCTGCGCACGAATGAAGGTGATGATATCGTGCTGGTGATGAATCGCGGTCGATTGCACAATGCCCCGCACTGTTACGTGCGCATCGGCGACCGGGTGGGACAGGGTCAGCGCTGCGGTTTTATTCATATGGGAGGGCAGGTTGATCTGTATTTGCCGGAATCAAGTCGCACGCTCGCGACCGTCGGCGACTGGGTGCACGGCGGTACGAACGTCATCGCGAAACTCATTCATTGATAATGCCGCATGAATCGGGACATGGATCAGGACTACACAGAGCACGACCCGCCGGATCAGGAAATGACCGAACGCAATCCCCGGCGGGGTATCTACCTGCTGCCCAACATGATCACCACGGCCGGTCTGTTTGCCGGTTTTTACGCCATCGTGGCGGCCATGGGGATGCGTTTCGAAGCGGCAGCAACTGCGATCTTCGTGGCCATGGTTGCCGACGGCATCGATGGTCGTGTGGCGCGCCTCACCCGGACGCAAAGCGAGTTCGGCGTTCAGTATGACAGCCTGTCTGACATGGTTTGCTTCGGGCTGGCCCCGGCGCTGGTGATGTATGAATGGTCGCTGCATTCCATGGTCAGCATCGGCTGGGCGAAACTGGGCTGGTTGTCCGCCTTCATCTATACCGCCGGGGCGGCGTTGCGCCTGGCGCGGTTCAATGCCCAGATCGCGACCGCTGAAAAGCGCTATTTCAAGGGCCTGCCGAGCCCCTCGGCGGCTGCCGTGCTGGCCGGCCTGGTCTGGGCGGGAGCGGATCTGGGGATCGACGGCCATGAGGTCGTCTATCTGGCATTCGTGCTGACCATACTCATGGGTACACTGATGGTCAGCAACGTGCGTTACTACAGTTTCAAGGAGATCGATTTCAAGAACCGTGTACCGTTCGTGGCGCTGTTGCTGGTGGTGGTGGCGTATGTATTCGCTTCCCTGGATCCACCCAAGGTTCTGTTCGCGGGATTTCTGATCTACGCATTCTCCGGTCCGGTGCTGACCCTGATCAGGGTGCGTAGACGACGCAGTGGAAGAAACAGGGAAACCTGAATTTCCCCTGTATCACTCCTCATCCACAGCCCGGGGGCTTGGCACGAGGAAAAGTTTGCATTATATTCGAAACCATGAATCCGCATGCCATCTCATTACGCCAGCCGTGTCTGGCCTTCCCCACGGGTGACCCTGATCACCTGCTGACTCTCCTGCGACTGCTGCCTTCGGGCAACTGATACCATCATGCCTGGCGAGGCTGATACGCACAACAAACACACTCAGTATTCCGGCAGAACGCGGGTCGCCTTGCTATGCTGACTACAGCGCTGTCCGGAAAAGTCGCCACAGCCGCGCAGGCTTTGCGGACCAGGAACGGAGTCAGGCCATGAGCAATGACAAATTAATCATATTCGATACCACATTGCGCGACGGGGAACAGAGCCCTGGCGCGTCGATGACACGCGACGAAAAGGTGCGTATCGCCAAGGCCCTCGAGCGCATGCGGGTGGATGTCATCGAAGCGGGTTTCCCCGTCGCCAGCCAGGGGGATTTCGAGGCCGTGCAGGCGGTCGCGCGTAGCGTATCGGAGAGTACCGTCTGCGGGCTTGCCCGGGCGCTCGACAAGGATATCGATCGCGCCGGGGAGGCGTTGAAACCGGCGGCTGCCTCGCGGATACACACCTTCATCGCCACCTCGCCGATTCACATGCAAATGAAGCTGCGCATGACGCCGGAACAGGTCATCGACCAGGCGGTGCATGCGGTGACACGCGCCCGCACCTATACCGACGATGTTGAGTTCTCACCCGAGGATGCCGGGCGGTCGGAGATCGACTTCCTCTGCCGAGTCATCGAGGCAGTGATCGCCGCGGGTGCGACGACCGTCAATATTCCGGATACGGTTGGATACAACCTGCCGCATCAGTTCGGGGCGTTGATACGCACGCTGATCGAACGCGTCCCCAATTCGGACAAGGCCGTTTTTTCGGTGCACTGTCACAACGATCTCGGGCTCGCGGTCGGGAACTCGCTTTCCGCTGTTCTCAATGGCGCACGCCAGGTGGAGTGCACCATCAACGGGTTGGGAGAACGCGCCGGCAACGCGGCGCTGGAGGAGGTCGTCATGACTGTCATGACGCGCCAGGACCTTTTCCCGTGCCGCACCGGTCTGGACACCACCCGGATCGTGCCCTGTTCCCGCCTGGTGAGCGGCATCACCGGATTCGCCGTGCAGCCCAACAAGGCGATTGTCGGAGCCAACGCCTTTGCACACGAGTCCGGGATACACCAGGACGGTATACTGAAGAGTCGCGAGACCTATGAAATCATGCGTGCCGAGGATGTGGGCTGGTCGGCAAACCGGATCGTGATGGGGAAGCACTCCGGCCGCAATGCCTTCCGCACACGGATGCAGGAACTCGGGGTCGAGTTTGGTTCAGACGAGGAACTGAACGACGCCTTTGCCCGTTTCAAGGATCTCGCCGACAAGAAACACGAGATATTCGACGAGGATCTGCAGTCCCTGGTGACCGAGTCCGGTCTCGAGGCGGGGAACGACTGGCTCAAACTGGTGTTTCTGAAGGTCTGTTCGGAGACCGGAGAGACTCCGAATGCCGCCATCACGCTGTGGGTGGATGGAGAGGAAAAACAGGCCACCGCCAGCGGCGGCGGTCCCGTGGATGCATCCTTCAAGGCCATTGAAAAACTTGTCGACAGCAAGAGCGAACTGCAGCTCTATTCCGTCAGCAACATCACCAGTGGAACGGATTCCCAGGGCGAGGTGACGGTGCGCCTGCAGCTCGATGGCCGCATCGTAAACGGGCAGGGGGCGGATACCGATATCGTCATCGCCTCGGCGAAGGCCTACGTGAATGCGCTCAACAAGATCATCCAGCGGGAGCAACGCGCCCACCCCCAGCTGGGGGATGTCTGAGCAACGGCGTCTGGCGGGAATCGTGATGAATAGTTCCTTGCGCGATGAATACCTCGATGCCATGGGTATCCAGCAATGGGTCAGCCGTGAACGTCCGGCCACGACGGATACGTTGCCGGAGGACGTCACGATAACGCCGGCCGCGGGATGCGGTTCCGCGGATGAGGCGGCCGTGTCCGGACTCGACTGGCCGGCGCTGGAAGACCGGGTGGCCCGCTGCACCCGCTGTGTGCTGCATGAAACACGCACCCGAACGGTCTTCGGCACCGGCAAACGCACGGCGGACTGGCTGATCATCGGCGAGGCGCCGGGCGCGGACGAGGATCGTCAGGGTGAACCTTTCGTCGGTCGGGCCGGACAGCTGCTGACGGCCATGCTCCAGGCGATCGGTTATGCGCGGGATGAGGTATATATCACCAATATACTCAAGTGCCGCCCCCCCGGAAACCGGGATCCGCTTCCCGGGGAGGTTGACTGCTGTCACGATTACCTCGAGCGGCAGATCAAACTCATCGGACCCGGGTTGATCCTGGTGGTGGGGCGCATTGCCGCGCACAATCTCCTCCAGACCGATCTCCCGATCGGCCGCCTGCGCGGGAGTGTGCACCGCTACGGAGATGCGGGAATCCCGTTGGTGGTAACCTATCATCCGGCCTACCTGCTGCGCTCGCCGCTGGAGAAACGCAAATCCTGGGATGACCTGCGACTTGCACAGCAGGTCTATCGTGAGGTGATGAGCGCCGGTTCACCTGGACAATTGCCGGACAAGTGACATGAGCGCCATACTGAAACAACCCGTCTTGCGTTTCCGCCCCCTGCAGGAAGCGGATCTGGTGGAGATCATGGAGATCGAACGGCGCAGCTATCCCTATCCCTGGACGCAACTGATTTTCAGCGACTGCCTGCGTGCCGGGTACTGTTGCTGGGTTTGCGAGCGGCAGGGGGATATCGAGGGTTATGGTATCGCCAGCGTCGGAGCAGGGGAGTCGCATCTGCTTAACCTGTGCGTGCGTTCGGAGTCCCAGCGGCAGGGCATAGGCCGGAAACTCCTGCTGCAAATGATCGCGCTCGCCCGCCGGCACAATGCCGAGTTGATGTTGCTGGAAGTGCGCCCGACCAACCAGGCGGCGCGTGCGCTGTACCATGACATGGGCTTCAATGAGCTGGGCAGCCGCCGGGAATACTACCCGGCCGAAAATGGCCGCGAGGATGCGCTGATTCTGGGGCGGGTACTGTAGCCCAGGACGACCTCTTCCCTCCGTATCCGGTATAATAACCGCCTCCCCAAGCAGTGACATCTCCCGGTTGATATGAACAGCCTGACACACGAGACGGCGCCTCGCCGCACCTTCGGCATCATTTCCCACCCCGATGCGGGCAAGACCACGCTGACCGAAAAGCTGTTGCTGTTCGGCGGGGCGATCCAGCTGGCCGGCACCGTCAAGGGCCGCAAGGCGGCACGCCATGCGACCTCGGACTGGATGGAACTCGAGAAGGAGCGTGGCATCTCGGTGACTTCCTCGGTCATGCAGTTTCCCTACCGGGACCGCATGGTCAATCTGCTCGATACCCCCGGGCACGAGGATTTCTCGGAAGATACCTATCGCACCCTGACGGCCGTGGATTCCGCGCTGATGGTCATCGACTGCGCCAAGGGTGTCGAGACGCGTACCATCAAACTGATGGAGGTTTGCCGTCTGCGCACCACTCCGATCTTTACCTTCATCAACAAGCTGGACCGGGAGGGACGCGAACCGATCGAACTGCTCGACGAGGTCGAGGAGGTGCTCAGGATCCGCTGCGCGCCGGTCACCTGGCCCGTGGGGATGGGCAAACGTTTCAAGGGCGTCTATCACCTGATCGATGACAGCGTGCATCTCTATACCCCCGGGAAAGGCAGCGTGCGCCAGGATGTCACCATCATCAATGGGCTGGACAACCCACTGCTGGACGAAGTGCTGGGTGACCATGCCGTGGAACTGCGTGACGAGGTTGAGCTGCTCAAGGGCGCGAGCCATGACTTCGAGGTGGAGTCCTACCTCAAGGGTGAGCTGACACCGGTATTCTTCGGTTCCGCGATCAACAATTTCGGCGTGCAGGAGTTGCTCGACTATTTCGTGGAATATGCCCCGGGTCCGCAGCCGCACCAGACCGCCACGCGCCGAGTCGATCCCGGCGAGGAGAAATTCACCGGTTTTGTGTTCAAGATCCAGGCGAACATGGATCCTCAGCACCGCGACCGGATCGCCTTTCTGCGGATCTGCTCCGGCACTTACCGCAAGGGTATGAAGATGCGCCACGTACGCATCGCCAGGGAGGTGCAGATCTCGAATGCAGTGACCTTTCTGGCGGCCGATCGCGGGCATGTCGAGGAAGCCTGCACCGGCGACATCATCGGCCTGCATAACCACGGCACCATCCGCATCGGCGATACCTTTACCCAGGGCGAGGACCTCAAGTTCACCGGCATACCCAATTTCGCGCCCGAGCTTTTCCGGCGGGCCATCCTCCGCGACCCGTTGCGCATGAAGGCGCTGCAAAAGGGGCTCGACCAGCTTTGCGAGGAGGGGGCGACGCAGTTGTTCAGGCCGTTGAAGAACAACGACCTGATACTCGGGGCAGTGGGTATCCTGCAGTTTGACGTGGTAGCCCACCGGCTGAGGGCCGAGTACAGCGTGGATTGCCAGTTCGAATCCGTGGCCGTGGCTACCGCCCGCTGGGTCGAGTGCGGTGATGAAAAGACGGCGCAGCGTTTCCGTGACAAGGCGTTCGACTATCTGGCCGAAGACCAGGGCGGCGCGCTGGTTTATATCGCACCGACCCGGGTCAATCTGGATCTGGCCATCGAGAAGTGGCCCGAGGTGCAGTTCCACGCCACCCGGGAGCACTAGTCCGTTTTTTTAACCGCAAAGACGCAAAGGCCGCAAAGACAGAAAATTAAAGGATCTTGAAGGAAAGCCACCAGAAACAGTAAATACTGATCCTGTTTTCAATATGCAGTTCAATGGTAGTCATTCTTTGCGTTCTCTGCGTCTTTGCGGTGATATGGGTTTATAATCGGCCTAGAAATCGATCCAGTGGATGATGTGGTCCTCGAGATCTTCTTTAGCCACGCTGGCTTCGGGAACGGTCCTTCCGCGCACCGATATTCCTGCCTGGTGGACGGTGTCCGGATCTCCCGACACCAGCGGATGCCACCATTCCAGTGACTGTCCGTTCGCCAGCCGGCGGTATGCGCAACTCATCGGCAGCCAGTCGAACTGTGTCCCGGTATTGGCTGCCAGACTCAGGCAGTCGCGCACAATGACCATGCGTTGCGGGTAGTTTCGGCAACGGCAATGTTCCCGGTCCAGCAGGCGGCAGGCGACATTCGTGTAATACATCAGTCCGGATTCCTCGTCCTGCAGCTTGTGCAGGCAGCATCGCCCGCACCCGTCGCAGAGCGACTCCCATTCCCCGGTTGTCATCTCGGCGAGAGATTTTGTGACCCAGAATGCCCCGGTGTTCGTAACCATTGACGGACTTGCCCCTGCGTGCATGTCTTGCCTATTGTCCCGGAAGTCGTACCGCGGGTGAAGTCGTTTGGGGCGTCCCGCGACCGCGTGCCCGCCCTGTCATGATGACGCGGAACCCGGTGATCGCCGGCGGCCTGACCCGTCAACTGTTTGTCACGGCTTTCACGTGCCCTGTGCGGATTGCCTGACGGGTGTGCGCTGCCTGTTCTTCAGTTCCTCGAGACGGGTCAGTACCTTTCTGGCGCGTTCCAGCCGCTTGATGAGCTCCGGGTTGTCCGGGTCCAGTTCAAGCGCCTGTTCCCAGCTATGAATTGCCTGGCTGACATAATCCGCGCGATAGCGCCTGTCCCCTTCGCTGGTCAGTTTCCGGACCCTGATCTGGATCGCTTCGTTCAGGCGCACTCTCAACTCCGCCACCTCGCGGTTTTCATTCCCGCCCTTTGGCAGCTCGCTGAAGTTCCGTCGAGCCATCGCCAGATCATTGGCATTGAGTGCCTGTTCCGTCTTTTCCAGCACCTCCTGGATCTTGTTCTTGTGTTTCCTCGCCAGCCTCTTCTCTTTCTTGATCTGGGTGACAAGCACCTTCTTCTCCTCGCTCTGTCGCTGTGTCGCGCGCCGGGATTCCAGTTGTGTCAACGCGGCTTGTACCCCGGGGCCGTCCTTGATTAACCGTGCGTAATGCAGGCATGCGTCCGCCGTAGCCATCTTGTCCTGCTGCAGGCATTCCTGCCCGCAGCTCAGCAGTTTCTCCGCAAGGCCTTGCGCCTGCTGCTGAAGGAGGCTGTTCTTCAGGCGTTGTATGATAGTCGGAGAATCCAGGCTCAACTGCTCGTTATATATTTCCTGCTGCGCCACGTAATATTCGGCCTGCGCCAGCAATTCACGCCGTTCATTTTCCTTCAGTCCTTCGGATCGTTTCACGTCGAGCTGGCGGTTGTAGGCGTTCAGCCGGGGACTGTCCGGCAGTTTCAGCAATGCCACGACCAGTATCTCGTGTGCACCGTAGAGATCATTGGCCGATTCCCTGGCCATTGCATCGGACAGTACGGCCGTCTCGTAAGCGGCGATCTGCTGGTTGAGTTTACTGCGGGTCTCCGGGGTATTCAGGTGGGGGTACTGGTGGAGCAACTGCTCGGCGCGACCGTAATCCCGGTTTTCTATGAGCATGGTCAGATCATCGGGCCGGTCTTGTTCCAGCCTGATAGCGCCGAGGTTCTGGCAACCCGCAAGGAACGCCGGCAGTGCCAGCAACGCGAACAGCGTGAGCAGTCTAGCCGGCTTGCAGATAAGGGAGTTCATCGTTCTCGCCCTGAATGACCTGTTTGAATTGTTCGTCGATAATGAACTGCCAGTCCGCGCCCAGGGCCTCGACAAGATAAGAACTGACGGGCTCTCTGATGCCGCGCAGGCGAATAAACTGGTATTCGCCGGCCAGTACCCGTTCCTCGACGCCGGGGTGCAGGTACAGGTCTTTTGATATCACGATCTGACCGCTGTTGGAGATGCCGCACAGTCTGGAGGCGAGATTGACGGTATCGCCGACCACGGTGTATTCCATGCGCTCCCTGGATCCCATGTTGCCGGCAAGCATGGTCCCCGAATTGATGCCTATTCTGAAATCCACCGGGAACAAACCCAGTTTCCCGCGCTGCTCGTTTTCATGTTCCACCAGGCGTTGCATCAGGAGAGCGCAGCTGATGGCATTGAACCGATGGTCCTCATCGGGCTGGGGCGCACCGAAAACAAGCATGATGCCATCGCCCAGATACTTGTCCACCATGCCGTGGTTGAGTTCACAGGCGTGTGTAATCAGCGAGAAATACTTGTTAAGCATGCTGACAAGCTCTTCGGGCCTGATGTCTTCGGCAATCTGCGTGAAACCGACGATGTCGGCAAATATAACCGAACCGTCAATGCGCTTGCCGCTGAGTTCGACGTCATTGAGGTTGGAGAGTATCTCCTTTGCCACGCCGGGCGAGACGTATCTCGACAGGGCGTCCATGACCTGTGATTTTTCCAGCATCCCCTCGGCCATATCGTTGAAGGCGCTCATCAACTGGCCAAGCTCATCATTGCGCTGTTCCTTGAATTTTATCTTGTACTCACCGTTGCCGATCGCGCGACTGGCATCCACGAGTTGATCGATCGGTTCATAGATACGTTTGCCGAGGGCGAACGCCAGGGCTATTCCCAGCAGGATGATCACCACGGTTGCACCGATGATGGCATGGATGGACTGCTTCAGGGACTGCTCCATCGCGGCCTGGCTGAAGGTAACCATGGCGTATCCGACGGTGACCTTCTGGAAGGTTACGGGTTGAACGAAGGATATGAATTTGCTGCCCTTGGCACCTGCGGCCGGCAATTGCCATGTCATTGAACCCGGTGCATTCGCCATGAGCTGCGCAAGCACCCAGCTCTGCGTCTTTCGGGTGCCGTCGTGATACTGCCCGCCATGGGAAATCGTTTTTCCCTCGAGAGAGATAATGGACGTACCCACGACACTGCCGCTGTTGGAAAAGCCGGTCGAGATGGCATCCAGTGCAAGCCGATCATCCGCCAGCAGGGGTTCCCTGGCGGACTGGGCCATGAGGCGGACCAGCGTTGTGCCCTGCTCATTGATCTGGTCCTCAAACATCCGTGACTGCTGATGGATGATCACCGAGCCGAGCAGTCCCATACAGGTCACCACCAGTACGGTGATCAACAGCGAAACCTTGTAAACAAGAGGTATATACTTCACCTTTTTGCGCAGCCGGGCCAGTGATTCAAGCGCCATTGGCATCAGGTCGGGCAGCCACGCACCGCTTCCGACTACGATGGCGGCCCAGAATTCCTGGAATCTCCTGTCCAGGTAGCGAAAGCGGAGCGCCATGCGATCCCTGACGGCAAATGCCAGTCTGGCGATTCTGTTCCGAGTGGATGTGAATCTGTACATCATGCAGCCATTGAGAGCAGGGGTGCCGAAAGAAGCGTGCCGGCCGCGTGCCGGGGCGGACGGATGGTCGGCCGTGAACACCTCGGCATGTCGATCGCGGTAGCCGGCTGGCGTGTGTACAATAATGCCTGTGCTCTTGCATCCCTCAAGAGGTTTCCGCCATGACACTTATCAGACCCTTTAGCGGGTTGCGTCCCGTCGATGATCGGGCGGGAGATGTGATTGCGCCGCCCTATGACGTACTTAGCAGTGCGGAGGCCAGGGCGAAGGCGCACAACCGACCATGGAGTTTCCTGCATATCTCCAGGGCGGAAATCGATCTTCCTGAAGACACCGATCCCTATGACCCGGCCGTCTACAGGATGGCTGCCGGCAATCTGCGGCGTATGCTTGATGCAGGGGTGCTCCGCAGGGATGTTGCTCCCTGTTACTACGTTTACCGCCTGGTCATGGGCGATCACACCCAGACCGGTTTGGTTGCGGTTGCCTCGGTGAGCGATTACGACAGCAACCGGATACGAAAGCATGAATTTACCCGCCCCGACAAGGAGGATGACAGGGTCAGGCAAATCGAGGCGCTCAATGCCCAGACCGGGCCGGTTCTGCTCGCCTACCCGTCCCGTCCGCGGGTCGACAGTCTGCTTGAGGACATTACCCGTGCGCCGCCGGAGGTTGACCTGCTTGCCGATGATGGTATCGGCCACAGCCTCTGGGTAGTGCGTGACGGCGGGCAGATAGACGCTATCACCCGGGCATTCGATGCCATGGAGGCCCTCTATATCGCCGATGGCCATCATCGTTCCGCCGCCGCATCCCGGGTCGCCGCCAGTCGCGGGAATGCATCGGGAGATGCCGGCAGTGCAGGGTATTTCCTGGCGGTGATATTTCCACACCGTCAGATGAAAATTCTGGACTATAACCGTGTGGTCAAGGATCTCAACGGTATGACTCCGGAAACATTTCTCGCCGGCCTGAACGGATCCTTCACCGTGACTCCCTGCGGGGATGCCTGTCGTCCCCGCGCGCCCGCCGAATTCGGCATGTATCTTGGCGGACAGTGGTATCGCCTGGTCATCCGTCCTGACAGGATTCCGGAGGATCCCGTGGGCCGTCTCGACGTCAGCCTGCTGGCGGACAATCTGCTTGCGCCCGTGCTGGGTATCACGGATCCACGCCGGGACAGGCGGATCGATTTTGTCGGCGGCATCAGGGGTCTTGAAGCGCTGGAACGGCGTGTGGACAGCGGTGACATGCAGATCGCCTTTGCCATGCACCCCACGCGCATGGAAGATCTCATGGCGGTGGCTGATGCCGGCGAGGTGATGCCGCCCAAATCCACCTGGTTCGAGCCAAAACTGGCCGATGGCCTCGTCTCTCATGTACTTGACTGACGCAGTCCAGGGCTTGCCCGGGCCGGTGTGGTCCTGGGTCGAGTCAGATCGCAAGGAGAGACCGGTATCGCGAAGCGTCAGCGCGCGTGAATCAGTCTTTCCTTTGCTTTCCCCATTAGTACCCGGGTGAAGATTTACTCCCTGTTTCACCGTGTGACCTCGCGTGATGCGGAAGGTGCATGTAATGCCCGAGGAAGAGGACACGTGATGTTCCTTCCCGGCAAAGACCCCGACCCACAGTTTTTCGGCAATCCGGACAAACTCTTAAGTTCCCGGTTTTCCGCCGCAGGGGAGCAATACCGGCTTTATTGCCATCGGGTGTTTTCCCTTCATCCGATTCCTGATAGCATGCAAGTCTCTGAAATGGAGAAAAATAATGTTGCGTCAGGAACAGGCGTCAGCATTTCCCGTGCGGCTTTTCCAACTATCCGAAAATGGAGTGAGTAATGCATGAGATTACCGTCAGGCCCGAATCCCCGGAGGACATTCGCGCGATCGATGTCGTCCATATCAGCGCCTTTGGCGGGGAGGCGGAGGCGCGCCTGATCAGCGCCCTGCGGGTATCATCCTCATATAACCGTGAACTCTCGCTGGTGGCGGAGCTGAACGGCCGCATCGTGGGACACGTCCTGTTGACGCGGGTGCCGTTGCGCAGAAATGGCATGGAAATAAACGTGCTCGCGCTCGGGCCGATGTCGGTGGTGCCCTCACAGAGCCACCGGGGCATCGGATCCGAACTCATTAACGCCGGTGTCGACCTGGCCAGGGAGAAGGGGTATGGGGCCATAGTCGTTGTCGGTCACCCCGAGTATTACAAGCGCTTCGGATTCAGACCCGCAAAAGAGCTGGAGGTAAGCTGCAATCTGCCTGCACCGGAAGACGCCCTGACGGTAATGGAGATTGTTAGCGGCAATCTCGCCGGCGGCGGGCACGTTGAGTATCCGGAGCCTTTTATCGAACTGTATTAGGAAACACGGGATCCGGTGGCGACGGTAAAGTGAAACTGGCCGAAGCTGCCGGTATTTTCAATCTGCCGGACCAGCACGATCCTTTCTTCCTGCTCCTCTCTGGTCAGGGTGGACAGACAACCGGTACGGAACGGCATGGAGGGCAGCAGCAACGCTGCCTGCAAGTCGGGCGTCTTGCTCTCGGGCAGCAATAACCCCTGCGCCCTGGATTCTGCCGCTGGCTTGTCCTCGCAGAGGCAGACCCACACCGGCGTTGCCTCGGACGCGATCAACTCCACACCCAGTTCGAGTCCGCGTTCGGGTGTGAACCTCATCCAGCGAATCACGCCCAGCTGCCAGCCATCATCGACATCTGACCTGATGGCAACCAGCTCGCCCACCTGCGCGCTTGAGACGTCATCGCTTTCCTGTAACAGACAATAGCCACCGGCACTGGCATTGACCATTTTCCAGGACTCGATGGCCGCCGCCTGGATCTTGCCGGCCGGGGCGCTTGGCGGGTCCACTGCAAATGCACCCCTCAGGGGGTTATTGTGCGGGCCTGCGGAGCCGTTGCTCCATATGCCGGTGCCTTGCGTGGTGCCGCCTCTTGCTGGCCGGGAGGTGTTGATCACCGTCGGTTGTTCAAGGGTCGGATCACGCAGGAAATCTTCGCCGTCGGGCGCGTGTGTTTCGCCGCCCGGGTCATTGCTGTCGGACGCGGCCGGCTCTGACAGGAGACGATGGATTGCGTTGATGCCGAGGACGAGGCGCACGGGAGCCTCCCGGCGTTTGCGGACGGTTTGTCGCTCGGGCATGACACCCCAGGCCAGCAACAGGCGCTTCATGGTGCTCTGGCCCGGGAGGATGTTTTGCAAGGACGATCTGTCATGGAGCTTGGCCAGGGCCGCGTGAACGGGTCCGGTCATACTGCCGGTAGCCAGGATTCTCCAGTTTCCGTCGAGATGGTCCCGATGCCTCAGTAACAAATAGGAAGGCGGGTCATCCGATGTCAGGTCACAGGCGAAGAAACCGAGGTTGTCGCGAGCCTTTGCCACGTGGAGTTTGCTGAAGGGCGCCCATTGTCCCAGCAGGTTGTATACCAGCCGGATTTCTCCCTGGCGCAGGCGGTAGGGACTGGCAAGGGACAGCAGGAGTATCTGCTTGTAGGCAGTCTCGACAGTCGCGGGCGCCGGCTTTTGCAGAGCGGCGTCGATTGTCCGGTGCGCTTGCAAACCATGTTTTTCAGACAGCGCATACAGGGTATGCAGGTCTGCCCAGATACCCTCCGGGGGCCGTCTGTAGACCTGATAGCTGGCGATGAGTGACTCGCCGAGATAATGAATGGCGCGTTGTATCGCAATTGCAATCTGCGGATCCGCGTTCTTCCCCTTGTCCAGCGCCGCGACCAGCAGTTTGTAGCCGGTTGCCATGGCCAGATACAACCCGATGGTCTGGTCTGACTTGTTGAGATGGTCCTTGCCGAGCGGGAATCTTTTCCCCAGGTATTTCTTCTGCAGCGCCCCGGTGATATGCATGACCGGTGGCGTCAGCAATTCAAGTGCCTCGGTACGTTCGCCGGGCAACAGCTCGACGCTGTTGATCTCGGACAAGCCGTAGTCAAGCCGCCCGATGGTGGTGTCGATGTTGACCAGGGGCAGGTTTTCTACCCATTTCCTGAGCGATTCCGGGTTGGTCTTGAAAATACCAGTGCCGGCTTTCTTGAGTGTCGGGATCCGTAATTCCATCGTCGGTATTCAGGCTGTTTGGTTGGCGGCAGGCAGGGTGCGTAGTGGTTCTCAACCACTTATTAACGGCTGACCTCGAAAAGAGTGAATACCTGGTTGAATGGTGCTTAGTTAAGTCTAATCACACCCCTATGGCCACGGAATCACACGGAAGACACGGAAAGAAGTGCCTGTATTCCATGTTTTTCCGTGAGATTCCGTGGCTATTTATCGGGCTTGGGCCTTAACCAAGTGCCATTCAATACCTGGTTGTCTCCGCTGCAGGTTTCCGGGATTGTACCGCCATTACCGCCGCGGCGGCATCTCACCCGTGACGGCATGGCCAGAGCAACTGCTTGCCCGGTGCCGCCGGTGTCTCCCGCACCAGACGTGGAACCAGGTATCCCGGCAGGGTGGCATGCAGGCCGTCCATCAGTTTGCGGGCGGCTGTGTCGTTCACCTCGAAATGCGCACTGCCCTGGACCCGGTCCAGCTGATGCAGGTAATAGGGCAGGATACCGGAATCAAACAGCGCTTCGCTCAGCCGGACCAGCGTGGCCGGATTGTCGTTGATTCCCCTCAGCAGTACGGTCTGGTTCAGCAGGGTAACACCGGCCCGCTTCAATTTATACATACTCCCGGCGACGGTGGCGTCGATCTCGTTGGGATGGTTGCAGTGCACGACGATCACCGTGCGTTGCGGGTGATTGCCGAGCCAGGCGAGCAGCTCCTCGTCAACCCGTTCCGGCAGCACGATGGGAAGACGCGTATGGATGCGCAGGGTTCGCACGTGAGGAATGACAGCGATTCGACCAGCAAGTTCGCCGAGGCGAGTATCCGGCAGGGCCAGTGGATCACCCCCGCTCAGGATGATTTCGCTGATATCCTCGTGGCGCTCGAGATAGCCCAGCATCCTGTCCCAGTGGGAGGCGGCCGGGTTGGCCTCTCCATAGGGGAAATATCTCCGGAAGCAGTAGCGGCAGTGAACGGCGCAGGCGCCCGTCAGGGTAAGCAGCACACGCCCGTGATACTTGTGCAGCAATCCGGGTGTGGACATGGTCTCCCGTTCACCGAGGGGGTCCCGCCCGTAACCGGGTGTTTCCTGCTGTTCCTCTGACAGCGGCAGGATCTGGCGCAGCAGGGGATCGTTCCTGTTGCCGACTTCCATGCGGCGTATGAAGCTGTGCGGCACCCGCAGGGGGAATTCCCGGCTACCCGGGCAGTATTCCAGTCCGGAGGTTTCGAGCCGGAGCAGTCTGAGCAGTTCCTCCACGGAACCCACGGCCTGACGCAGTGCCGTCTGCCAGGCCGGAATATGTCGTGAAGTGTCCATTCGGGGTATCATAATCGCTATTTTTAACTCCCATTCAGGATTTTCTTTTCTCTAAAAAGGGCAGATATGGCAACGTACAGTACCAATGAATTCCGTGGCGGTCTGAAAATCATGCTGGATGGCGATCCCTGTTCCATCATAGAGAACGAGTTCGTCAAGCCCGGGAAAGGCCAGGCATTCAATCGCGTCAAGATCCGCAACCTGAAGACCGGCCGCGTCATGGAACGCACCTTCAAGTCGGGCGAAACCGTGGAAGGCGCGGATGTGATGGACACTACGCTGCAGTACCTGTATTCCGACGGGGAGTTCTGGCACTTCATGGACCCGAACAGCTATGAACAGCTCGCCGCGGACGCCACGGCCGTAGGCGATGCGACAAAGTGGCTCAAGGAGCAGGATCTGTGCGAGGTCACGCTCTGGAACGGCGTTCCGCTTGCCGTCACGCCGCCCAATTTCGTGATCCTCACGGTGACGGATACCGATCCGGGCGTGCGGGGCGATACCTCGGGCGGCGGCGGTAAACCCGCTACGCTGGAGACCGGGGCCGTGGTGCGAGTGCCACTGTTCATTGAGATCGGCGATGCACTCAGGATCGATACCCGGACCGGGGAGTATGTGGCGCGCGCGAAAGAATAGTCGTGTCAATTGTTCATTGACGATCGGGTAGTTCATCTTGCGGGAAGCAAGTGAGTGGCGGCCAACGGCGACGCTGGATCTCCTCCGGCTCAGGGCCGAACTGCTGGCCCGTATCCGCCGGTATTTCAACCGCGCCGGCGTGCTTGAAGTCGATACCCCGGTCCTGTCCGTGGCGGGCGCCACCGATCCCGCCATTCAGAGTTTTACCACCACTTACCACGGACCGGGTTCGTGCCACGGGGCCAGGTTGTACATGCACACCTCGCCGGAGTTTCCGATGAAGCGGCTGCTGGCCGCCGGGACCGGTTCGATCTATCAGATCTGCAAGGTGTTTCGCGACGGAGAGTCGGGGAGATACCACAACCCGGAGTTTACGCTGCTCGAATGGTACCGGACCGGTTGTGACCACGTGGCGCTGATGGCAGAGGTGGAATCCCTGCTGCGTGCCGTGCTCGGGGATATCATGCCCCTGGCGCCGGCCAGATACTGGACCTACCGTGAACTCTTCAAGGCGACTGCGGGGATTGATCCCGTCACCTCTACGGTGAATGAAATACGGCGGGTATTGAACGCCAGGGGGATTACCGCTTCCCCGGGATTGACGGAGGACATGTTCGATGGCTGGCTTGATTTGCTGCTGACGCATGTCATCGAACCCTCGCTGGATGCGGGTCTGGTCTTTATCAGCGATTACCCCGCCAGCCAGGCGGCGCTGGCCAGGCTGCGTTCCGGCGATCCGCCGGTAGCGGAGCGTTTCGAGGTTTATCTCGGCGGGATCGAACTCGCCAATGGCTACCATGAACTCACCGACGCGGCGGAACAACGGCGGCGCTTCGAGCGGGACAATGCCCGGCGCCGCGCCGGGGGCCTTGACGCGGTTGAGCCGGACCGGCGCCTGCTGGCCGCCATGCAATCCGGGTTGCCGGACTGTGCCGGTGTCGCGCTCGGCATCGACCGGTTGCTGATGATTGCCGGCGGCGCCGGGCACATCGATGAAGTCATCGCATTCCCACTGGAGCTTGCCTGAGATATGCATATTGCCAGGGGTGCCGGCATCACGTTCCGCGTCGAGACCAGGGCGCCTGCCGATGAGATGCCAGGTCGCCCCGGATGTCTTGCATGGACGCATGCCCGGATCGTGCGTAAAGGTGATTGACCCGCCCATGCTGTCGAATATCCGGTTCGCCTTGCTGAACACCAGTCACCCTGGAAATATCGGGGCCTCGGCCCGCGCCATGAAGACCATGGGGCTCACCGACCTGTGGCTGCTCGACCCGTTGCGCTTCCCGGATGCCGAAGCCACGGCGCGTGCCTCGGGGGCGGATGACGTGCTGGCGCGGGCGCGGGTCCTGCACAACCTCGATGACCTTCTTCAGGACAGCCGCCTGGTCATTGGGGCCAGCGCCCGCACCCGCAGCATTCCCTGCCCGGTGCTCACCCCGAGGGAGTGCGCGCCGATGATCAGGGAAGAGAGTGAGAGCGGCAAGGTGACGGTATTGTTCGGCTGCGAGCAATCCGGCCTGAGCAATGCCGAGATAGACCGCTGCCATTACCTGGTCCGGATACCGACCGGCACAGCCTACGCTTCCCTGAACATCGCTGCCGCGGTGCAGGTTATCGCCTATGAATTATTTGTCGCGCATGTTACAAGAGATCCTGAAAATGAAATGGCGGGATATTCCCTTGATCATGCGCCCGTGAGCGCCGGGGAAATGGAACGCTTCTACGCTCATCTCGAGGAAACGCTGGTGCAGCTGGATTTCCTCGACCCGGCCAATCCGCGGCATCTGATGCGTCGGCTGCGCCGCCTGTATAATCGGGCGCGGCCAGATGATAATGAAATCAATATCTTGCGCGGGATACTTGCGGCACTGCAACAGGCGAGGAAATAACCGCCAGGTTGCGGTTTTCTGAATTGAGACGGTATGTTCGAAAGAATCAAAGAAGATATTCAATGCGTCTTTGAACGGGATCCGGCCGCCCGCAACGCCTTCGAGGTGTTGACGACCTACCCGGGACTGCATGCCGTGCTGTTTCATCGCCTGAGCCACCGGTTGTGGCATCTGGGCCTCAAATGGCTGGCCAGGTTCCTGTCCAGCATCGCGCGTCTGCTCACCGGGATCGAGATACACCCTGGCGCCACCATCGGGCGGCGCTTCTTTATCGATCACGGCATGGGCGTGGTGATCGGGGAGACCACCGAAATCGGGGATGACTGCACGCTCTATCATGGGGTCACGCTGGGGGGCACCACCTGGGAGAAGGGCAAGCGCCACCCGACCCTGGGCAGGGATGTGGTGATCGGGGCCGGCGCCAAGGTGCTCGGCCCGGTCATGATCCATGACGGCGTGCGTATCGGCTCCAACGCGGTGGTACTCAAGGACGTGCCGGAAGGTACGACCGTCGTGGGGGTTCCCGGTCGCGTGGTGACCATCACACCTCCCGTCGAGCCGGATTCCCGACGCCAGGCGATCGCAAAGAAGATGGGATTCGATGCCTACGGCACGACACGCGACATGCCCGACCCGGTGGCCACCGCAATCAACGGGATTCTCGATCATATCCATGCCATGGACGAGCGCCTCGAACTGATGTGCCGGGAGCTGAGAGCCCTGGGCGCCGAGATGGAGGACCTGAACATGCCGGATCTGGGGCCGTGTGAATTGACCCCTGTGGAAGGAGAGGAGATCCATGTGCCGGGCGAATCCCCCGCGCCTGATCTTCCGGACAAACCGCCGGGAAATACTTGACTGGAATAATGGGTTATGTCAGTTTAGCCACTTGTTCATTCCCTGATGGCTCGGTCAAGTGAAGCTCACCAGTAAAGGGCGTTACGCCGTCACCGCGATGCTGGATCTTGCCTTCCATTCCCAGGCGGGGCCGGTCACCTTGTCCCAGATCTCGATGCGGCAGGATATCTCCCTGTCCTATCTGGAGCAGCTTTTCTCCCGTCTGCGCAAGCAGAACCTCGTCGGCAGTACCCGTGGTCCGGGGGGCGGGTACACACTCAGCCGTCCCGCCGAACGGATCGCGATCTCCGAGATTATCGCGGCTGTCGACGAGACGGTTGAGACCACGCGGTGCAACGGCGCAGGTAACTGCCATGAGGGTGGCCGTTGTCTAACGCATGAGTTGTGGGATGACCTCAGCCAACAGATCTACCGTTTCCTCAATGGCATCACCCTGGCAGGCCTCATGGATGAGCAGTGCATTCAGGATGTCTCCCTGCGACAGGATCGCAAAATGCACCAGCAACCGAAGGTTGATTTAACCCGGCCCGTTCGAAAAACGCACCAGCAACAAATCTAGCCGCTTCACCCTTCGCGGATAACCGGCGCTGAGTCATCGCCGGACCGGCTTCTTTATGCGGATGAAGCTCGCCACACCAGCAGGCGATTATTCACCGGCATGGCGTAATCCCGGGTGAGGGAGAGTCCATTGGCGCCCGCCAGAGCCTCCAGATCCCCGAAGTCACGCAGTCCGCTCCGCGGATCACGCTGCTTCAGCCACACATCGAAACGGGCGTTGCTCTCGCTGGTATAACGCCGGTGGTAGTTGAACGGTCCGTACAGGCAGAAGACCCCGTTAGTCTTGAGCAGTCTTCCTATGCCTGCAAACATGGCGACAACCGCCGGCCAGGCTATGATGTGCGTGGTGTTCGCGCTGAATACGCCATCGACGTCACACGTCGGCCAGTCCTCGCGGGCGACATCGAGTGGCAGGGGAGGCAGGAGGTTGGGAAGCCCCGCATCGAGTCGCCAGGCATCGATGCTGGCATGCAAGGCTTCGAGGTCGCTTGGCTGCCAGGTCAGGTGGGGCAGGTGACGGCTGAAGTAGACCGCATGCTGTCCTGTCCCGCTGCCGATCTCCAGGACCGTCCGGCAGTCGGCGAATTCGCGCCGCAGCACTGCAAGGATGGGATCCTTGTTCTCTTCGCAGGCTTCCGAAAATTGCTTCATAGGCAGGGTCCCAAGAGGAGAGGAGGTGATTCCCGGACAGCCGGCATGAGCAGGTCCGTTGATGGCGTTACAGGCGTTGCGCCAGGATCGCACTGATTTCGCCGTCTGACAGGACGATGGGGTTGGTCTTCATGCTGCTGCCCCGGCTGTTGGCGACAATCCGCGCGAAGTCGCCTTCCCGGATGCCGAACCGGCCGAGTCGGGGGATCTCGAGCCGGTGGATCCAGTCCTCCAGACGTTGTACCAGCGCGTCATGCGCTTCCTGCGGGTCGGAAAATCCGGTGCCGCATAGCAGTTCGGCTATGTGCGCGTATTTTCCCAGCGCGGGGTTTGCGGGTTCGCGCCCCTGCATGGCCGTTATATTTCCCCGGGTGGCGGCGGCCACCAGCGTTCCGCATACCACGCCATGCGGTATCGGGAAGAAGGCGCCCAGGGGAGAAGCCAGGCCGTGGACAGACCCCAGTCCGGTCTGTGCCAGGGTGATCCCCGAGAGCAGGGCTGCATAGGCCATGCCCGAGCGGGCCGCGCTCGCCGACCCGGGATTCTCATACAGCGCCAGCAGGCTGTCGCGCGCCGCCCGAATGCCATCCAGGGCCAGGGCATCCGTCATCCGGCTGGCCCGGGTCGAGACATAGGATTCCATCAACTGGGTGAGGGCATCCATGCCGTTGGCCGCGATCTGCCCGGGTGGGCAACTGGCCAGGAGATCGGGGTCGACGACGGCGTATTCCGGAACCAGACGTTCGTCACGGAAGGATTTCTTGAAGCCGTGCTCGCCCTGAATGCTGAGGACCGCATTCCTGGTTGCCTCGCTGCCGGTACCGGCCGTCGTGGGTGCGGCGATGAACGGCACGGCGGGTCCCGCGTAGGGTTTCTCCGGACCGACGCCTTCCAGGTACTCCATCACCGAGTCACCTGAGCGCAGCAGTCCGGCGATGGCCTTGCCGGCATCCAGCACGCTGCCGCCGCCGATCGCGATCACCACGGTGGGTTGCATTTCACGAAACTGCTTCACCACGTCGTCCACGAGGCCGGGCGAGGGTTCACCGCTGACGGTGGTGTGCTCCCAATCGATGCCGGCTTGCCGTAACCCCTGTTGGAGCGTATCCCAGCGAGGGGATCGCTGGAAGGACGACGCGCCGGTAACCAGCAGGGCGCGCCTGCCGAAACCCGCTGCGATGGCTGGCAGCTTTTCGATCGTTCCCGCGCCAAACACGATGCGTGGGAACCGTGTTATGGAAAAGGGCTGAATCAGCATGCGGGGAACAGCCCGCGCCAGGGTATGCCCCGGCGGGGTTCCGCCATCCACTCGGCCACCGTCTCTCGCCAGCTCAGGTAATGGGCCGTCGATTTATGCGCGGTGGCCTCCGCGTCGCTGGCATAGGCCTCATAGAGGATGAACCGGGTCGGGTCATCGGGCGCCTGCAGGACATCGAAGCGACGGTTGCCCGGCTCCCGGATCGAGGCGTCGTGGTTGCGTTTCGTGGCCGCGATGAAATCGTCCACGTGTTCGGGTTTGACGTGGACCTCTACCAGGGTGACATGCATGCCATCCTCCTGAAGTGTGGTTTGCCCCTGACATTGCAGGAGGTATCCGGACAAGATGGTATCACTCCGACAGTCGAATGATGAGCCGGGTCAGGCCGCCATCATGAGCGAAGCGGATCGGCATGCGCATGCGCGCCGCCGTCCTGCCTCTCAGTAGCCGAGCAGGCGTACGCCCTGGTAGACGCCGAAACTGACGGTCCAGGCAAGGAACAGCGACCAGGCCGTGCTGAAGCCGGTGAATTTCCAGCTGCGGGATTCACTGCGCTGGGTGGCGAGCGTCGACAGGCAGGGGGTATACAGCAGTACGAACAGCATGAAACTGATGGCCTGGACACTGTCCATCTGCGTATGCAGATAACCGGTCAGCGCGCTCCCCTGCAGGCCGGTCATGGCGACCATGGCGCCGATGACGATTTCCTTGGCCACGAAGCCGAACAGCAGCACGATGGACATGTCCGGACTGATGCCGATCGGCTGCAGCACCGGGTTCATCCAGTGGCCCAGCATGTTCGCATAGGTCCCCGTTCCACCAGGTGTGCTGGCGTTCGGGAAATGGGTCAGCAGCCACACCAGCACCACGCCCGTGATAATGAAGGTGCTGGCGCGGCGCAGAAAATGATGAACCTCATGCCAGCCGCGCATCAGCACCTGCCGGGCGACCGGCATCCGGTACGGCGGAAGTTCCAGCACGAAGGGCTCGTCGCTCTTCAGACGCCGGCCGAAAATCAGGGCGGTGAGGAACGCCGCGATAAAACTCACCAGATAGAGCATGAACAGGATCAGCGGCGCCTGCCGCGCGGTGAACAGTGCCGTGGCGATGAAGATGAACACCTGCAGCCGCGCCGAACACAGCGAAAACGGTATCACCAGCATGCTCAGCAGGCGCATCGAGCGGCTGCGCATCACCCGGGTGCCCATGAGCGCGGGGACGTTGCAGCCGAAGCCCATCAGCAGCATCACGAAGCCGCGGCCGTCGAGTCCCAGTCGCGCCATCAGTGCATCGGTGAGAAAGGCTGCGCGCGCCAGATATCCGCTGTCCTCGATCAGGGCCATGAAGAAGAAGAACAGGATGATGACCGGGACGAAGGAGGCGACGGTGCCAACACCGTCATACAGTCCGTCGACCAGGAAGCCGTAGAGCATCGCCGGCAGGACACCTTGCAGGGGTTGCAGCGCCCAGCCGCGAAAGCCTGCCAGTAGCCAGGCAACCGCGTCCTGAAGCGGGGCGCCCAGCGTGTATATGGCCTGAAAGACGAGAAACATCGCCAGCAGGAACAGGGGCAGTCCCAGCCACGGGTGGAGCAGCACCCGGTCGATACGCTCGGTCATCTTGCGCACCAGGCGGCTGGGGGCGAAGACACTCTTCTTCACCAGCGCCTCGGCATGCTCCACCAGCTGGTCGTCGGCGTGCAGGGTGTTGCGCAGCAGGTCGAGTGAAACCGGGGTGGATTTCTGAATGCCCGCCTCGAGCGCCGTACGCACCTCGTTCATGCCTGTGCCGTGGCGTGCACTCATCATCACCACCGGGCACCTCAGTCCCCCGGCAAGCGTGTCTGCGTCGATGCGGATACCGAGCTGATCGGCCTCGTCGATCATGTTGATCAGGATCACGGGTTTCATCCCGAGCTGGCAGAACTGCAGTGCCATGGGCAGCTGGTGATCCAGCTGGGTGGCGTTGATTATGACGGCGATCAGGTCGAGCGGAATGTTTTCCAGAAAACGGCGTACGATATGCTCATCGTCGGAGAATCCGTGCAGGTCATAGATGCCTGGCAGATCCACCACCTCGACGGCCTCTCCTCCCAGCACGACGCGTGCGCTGAGCAGGTCGACGGTGACTCCGGGCCAGTTGCCGACCCTGGCGGATGAACCGGTCAGCCGGTTGAAGAAGGTCGATTTGCCCGTATTGGGCATGCCGACGATGGCAAGGCGTTTCACTGTCAGGGAGATATGGAAACACGCGCCGCGTCGCAGCGGCGCATGATCAAATCAAGGCTGCCCACGCGTATCTGCATGGGTCCGATGCGCGGGCAGCGGATCACTTCGGCTTCACGCCCGGTGCGCAGCCCCATTGCCTGGAGTCGGATGCGGGTGCTGTCCGGGGCATGTATCCCGGTGATGAAGGCGCACTCGCCTTTGCGCAAGGTGGAGAGTGTCCGGTGTAGAGGTGTGATTTCAGGCATGATAGCGGATACGTTTGATATACGATTGAGAATGGTTATCATTATCTCTTTCAGCATGATGATCGTCAAGTATTTTCGCTTGCACCCTTTGCGACCAGGATCAGCGCCGGTAGCATACCCCAGCAATTTAAGGAAACTCTAATAAATTTGTTATGTTGCCATTCAACTGAAATTTATCATGATTAAAGCATATAATATTCAAATAGATATATAATATTTCTCAATATATTATAGGATCAGGAAGCTTCGAGAATCAGCTTGATGAATAAATAACCCGCATTTCTCGCCGGGACAGGCGCTCAACGGAGTCAGACTGTCTTTCCCTCGCTGGCAACATTCCGCTTGCCTTGATGCCATATGTCGTTCCATTGCCGCCCTGATCAGTGCTCGTGTGGCGTGGTGCTCAGCAGGAGATCAGCTCGATTTCCTCGATGATTTCCTCCTGGCGCAGCGCGTTGCATGCGCGCAGCAGCGCCGCGGACCTGTCATCCAGGTGTCTTACCGCGGCTTCCGGGTGGCGCACGCGGCGCAGGTTCTCGGCCATCAGTGTGAGCCGGGTTGCAGGGTGAAAGCTTGTGCATTGTCACCGGCGCTCGCGCCCCGGTTCATTGCTATTTCCGCGCTGCTTGCTAATATGCGGGGCCTGAGCGTAGTCACGGCGCGGAGTATTCATTTGAAACATCTGTACACACGCCTCGCCATGGGCGACAGTGCCGGTTGAGCGGCTATCCAATGACTACCGGAAGCCTGGTTGCCTGCCACGAGTGCGACCTGCTACAGCATATCCCGTACCAGCGGCAGGGAGGTAAAGCCCGCTGCCGGCGCTGTGATGCCGTCCTGCACCGCAGCGTCCGTGACAGTGTCGATCGTACCCTGGCGCTGACGCTCGCCGGCCTGGTCCTGTTCTTCGTCGCCAACTCCTATCCCTTCCTGTTATTCAAGATGCAGGGACAGGTCACCGAGACCACGCTCGTCACCGGCGTGCGTGATCTGTACGCCCAGGGTATGTGGGAACTGGCGCTGCTCGTCCTGCTGACCAGTATGCTGGTGCCGCTCCTGCAACTGCTGCTGCTGCTTTACGTCCTGCTGCCGCTCAAGTTCAACTGCACGCCGTGGCGGCTGGCGGTCATGTTCCGCGTGCTGCAGCGCCTGGGGCCGTGGGGGATGATGGAGGTGTTCATGCTCGGCATCCTGGTCGCCGTCGTGAAGCTGGTGGAAATGGCGCAGATCATCCCCGGTCTGGCGCTGTGGTCGTTTGCCCTGCTCATTTTCGTGCTGGCCGGCGCCGCCGCCGCGCTCGATCCCCGGGTCGTTTGGGAACGCGTGGGGGTGAAGAGGTGAGTACCCGTGAGACCAGCGCCATTGCCGCCGGGCTGACCGGCTGCCACAGCTGCAATCTGGTCTGCCGCCTTCCCGCGGTGCACACGTCCCACGCTGGCGCGGTCTGCCCGCGCTGCGGTGCCGCGCTGCATGCGCGCAAGCCCGACAGCCTCGCGCGCACCTGGGCGCTGGTGATCGCCGCCATCATCTGTTACCTGCCGGCCAACCTGCTGCCCATCATGAAGGTGACCTCGCTCGGCAACAGCCAGGCCGACACCATCCTGAGCGGCGTGATCTACCTGACGGTGCATGGCATGTGGCCGCTGGCGCTGGTGGTGTTCATCGCCAGCGTCTTCGTGCCGCTCGCCAAACTGATTATCCTCGTTTCCCTGCTGATCTCGGTGCAGCGCCGCTCGCAGTGGCGTCCCGTCGATCGTACCCGGCTGTACCGCCTCACCGAGGCGGTGGGCCGCTGGTCCATGGTGGATATCTACGTGGTCACCATCATGGTGGCGCTGGTGAAGCTGGGCAACCTGGCGAGCATCGAGGCGCAACCCGGGGCAGTTTTCTTCGGTGCGGTGGTCGTGATTACCATGTTTGCCGCCATGTCCTTCGATCCCCGGCTCATCTGGGACAACCTGGAGTCTACGCATGACCAACCTGCAGCCTGAGCAGCAATCCGCGCCGGACATCCCCGAGGCGGTGGTTTCGCAGCGCAGCGGCATCTCCATCGTCTGGCTGATTCCGGTAATCGCGGCGCTGATCGGCGGCTGGCTCGCCTGGAAGGCCTACTCGGAGGAGGGGCCTACCATCACCATCAGCTTCAAGACAGCCGAGGGGCTGGAGGCCGGCAAGACCAAGATCCGTTACAAGGATGTCGAGGTTGGCTTGGTCGAGAACATCGAACTCAGCAATGATCTCGACCATGTGCTCGTCACCGCGAAACTGGTCAAGGGCGCCAGTGTTTACCTGACCGACAAGACCCGTTTCTGGGTAGTGCGCGCCAGCGTCAGGGCCGGGCAGGTGAGTGGCCTGGGTACCCTGCTTTCGGGTGCTTATATCGGTATCGATCCGGTGACCGGGGGAACGCCTACCCACCAATTTAAAGGCCTGGAAACCCCCCCGGTGGTCGCCACCGGTCAAAAGGGCCATTATTTCACGCTGAGGGCCGGCCGACTGGGATCCCTGGATGTCGGGGCCCCGGTGTACTATCGCCAGATCAAGGTGGGCGAGGTCGTTGCCTACAAAGTCGGTGCCGACGCCGAGAGCATCGACTTCAAGGTTTTCGTGCATGCCCCCTATGACCAGAAGGTGCGCGAGAATACCCGGTTCTGGAATGCCAGCGGCCTGGACGTCTCGGTGACGGCGCAGGGGATCAAGGTCGATACGGAATCCCTGACCAGCATCCTCATTGGCGGCATTGCGTTCGGCACCACCGAAAATGAAACACCTGGCAGCGTGGCGCAGGAAGGCCAGACCTTCCACTTGTATGAAAATCACGAGGCGGCAAAGCAACGAGAATATGCCGAGAAACGTCGCTTCCTGCTCTATTTCGACGGCTCGGTGCGGGGACTCTCTCCGGGTGCGCCGGTGGAATTCCGCGGTATCCAGATCGGCGAAGTGGTCGATGTGAAGCTCGAACTCAATGTGAAGACCCGGGAATTCCAGATTCCCGTCCTGATCGACCTCGAGCCGGAAAGGATCACGCCTACCGGACAAATCCCGCCGGAATGGGCGAAGCTCGGCAAGGTGGAACGGCAGAACCGGTTTTTCGACCAGTTGGTGGCGCAGGGTATGAGGGCCCAGCTCAAAACAGGCAACATCCTTACCGGCAAGCTCGTTGTCGATCTGGACATCTATGACAAGGTCAAGACGGCCGCGATCGACTACAGCGGGACCTACCCCGTGCTGCCGACTGTACCAACATCACTCCAGGAGATGACGAACCGGGTCGCCACAATACTCGACAAGCTGGAGAAGTTCCCGATCGACAGGATCGGCAAGAATATGGATGCCACGCTTACCGGTCTGCAGCTGACCGTCGGACAGACGCAAAAAACCCTGGCTGCTCTCGAGAAGACGGTAAGTACGGAGTCCCCCCTGCAGCAGCAATTGCAGCAGACCCTTGAGGAGTTTGGGAACGCGGCCCGCTCGCTGCGTCTGCTGGCGGATTACCTGGAACGCCACCCGGAAGCGATACTTCGAGGGAAACAAGGCCAATGATCAATAAATTCCGCATCAACCCCGCCGTAGCCGTCTGCCTGCCGGCGGTTCTGCTGGTAAGCGCCTGCGCCACAACGTCGCGGCCGGCGGATTTTTACACCCTGAGCTCGACCATCGCGCCTGGCGGCGAGCAGGCGCAGCCGGCGGTCACCTGTCGCGATGTCGTCATCGGCATCGGACCGGTTGTCTGGCCGCGTTATCTCGACAGGCCGCAGATTGTCACCCGCCGCAGCCCGTACCAGATCAGCTTTGATGAATTCCACCGCTGGGGCGGGCCGCTCGAGGAGGGATTCGAACGGGTCCTGTCCGACGACCTGTCAAAGCTGCTGCAGACCGATTATGTGATCAAATACCCCGGCAAATTCCCTTACAAACCCCGCTATCGAGTACAGTTGCGTATCGACCAGTTCGATGGCCTGCCCGGTGACGCCGTTACCCTGAAGGCCGCCTGGTCGGTGGTCGACAACGACAGCGACCAGGGTGCCGCCCTGCATGAATCGATCCTGCGTGTACCAATCACGGGGGAGGGCTACGAGCCCATGGTCGTCGCCGCCAGCACCGCGGTGGCCGAATTGAGCCGCCAGGTCGCCGCCGAGATTTCAGCCCGTTGCGGTGTTACCCAGGAAAAGTGAGCATGGTTCGTGGTTCCCGGTAACAAATCCCGGGATTACGGATTATTGGTGGTAACCCAGCGCGCGCCTGCCGGGGTGAGTTCCTTCTTCCAGAAAGGTGCACTGGTCTTGAGGGTGTCGATCAGGTACTCGCAGGCCTGGAATGCCTCGCGGCGATGGGGGCTGGCCGCGGCCACCAGGACGATGCGGTCATTCGGCTGCAACGGGCCGACGCGGTGGAGGATGAGGACACCGGCCAGGTTCCAGCGCCGGTGCGCTTCCTGTTCGATTGCGGCGAGCGCCTTCTCGGTCATGCCGGGGTAGTGCTCCAGCGTCATCTCCTCGATGCGCTCCCCGTCATTGAGGTCGCGGACCAGTCCGATGAAGCTCACCACGGCTCCGGCCCGTCCTCCGGACTGGTCGCATAACCGTTCGAGTTCCCTGCCCGGGTCGAAATCCTCCTGCTGCACGTGGATCACGGGATTCAGCCTCCCGTGACCGGCGGAAACCAGGCAACCTCGTCGCCGTCGCGCACCGCGGCATCGGGTTTGACCAGTTCCTGGTTTACCGCTACCCGCAGGCGCTGATCGGACATTGCCTCGTCCCAGAGGCCGTCGCGGCCCCGCAGCCAGTGCCTCAGCCCGGCGACATCCGTAACTGAGTCCGGCAGGGGGATTCGCTCATCGGCGACACCCAGGTGCTCGCGCAGGCTGGCAAAGTAGCGCAGATGGATCATCCTGGCTGCTTGCTCCGTGACTGAATACAAGGCAAATCACGGCGTGACATGAGGTATCCGCGTCCGGTGACGGAGATCGTGGTTTCGAGGCAATGTGTTGCCGGGTGATTCATGACCGATCCTCGCCAGTGGGGCCACGGGATAATCCGCGACACGGAGTATTTTACCTCCCCGAGGGCATCCCTCACCAGGAAGGCGGTATAGACGGCGCGGCGACTGGCGGCCAACCTTGCCGCCGCACAGTGGCTTTACGGTGCTTTTCTATACGCCCCGGAGGAGCAGCACCCCCGCCACAGCAAGCACCACAAACGCGATCGCGAGGGCGACCATTATCCGGGTCCTCTGCCGACGATACTGATGTACTTGCATCTGTGTTTCCCGGACCATGCTCCAGGTCAGCTCGTGTTCGAGTTCGAGCTTCCTTTCCAGCGCCCCAAGCTGGTTATCCGTGGCTTCAAGCCTGGTGAGGATAGATGAGAAACGGGTGTCAAGCTGCTTTGCCTGCTCCGCCATAGTGACCTGCAGGTCACTGAACCGGTCATCACTTGCCTGCAGCCGCTTCGCCAATTCGGCCAGGGAGGTCTCGATAGTCCGGATCTGTGCGCGCATCGCTTCCTGCAGGTCGCCGAGCTGGTTATCCCGTGTTTCGAGTCGACTTGAGGCTTCAGCGAGGGAGGTCTCGAGCACCTTGATCTGATCGCTGGTAGAGTTTTGCAGGAACCTGAGCTGGTTGTCCCGTTTTTCCAGTCGCCCGGAGGTTTCCGCCAGGGAAGTTTCGAGCGCCAGGATCTGTTCACGCATCAGTTCGCGCGCGGATTCTGTCCGCGCGCATTGGTGCTCCAGTTCCAGCTGTCTTTCCGCATCCGCCCTCCTGGCGGTATCCATTTCCTGGTTGAGCTGTTCCAGGGCCCCGATCTTGTGCATTTCTTCAGACCTGGCGCGCTCGAAATCCGCATGGAGGCGTTCGAGCCGCCCGATCAAGGTTTGATTCTCACGGCCGAGAGACAGAATGTCGCGCCGCATTTCCTCCGGATCCGGCGAAGGGACCTCCGGGGTTTCATCGATAGCTTGATGCCGGCAATGATTTTTTGCCAGTGTTGTTTGAGGGTTCCCAAGAAATTTTACCTTTTATTATGGTCTTGCAAGATTTTCTGCCGAGTTCTTCTTATAACAAGGTATTGGGGCAGTTATCCAGTACTGATGCCATGGAGTGGCGTGTGCCGGCATTTTGTACTGTTCCGGACCTATAGACTGAATTAAATATATTAATAATAAATAAGATATATATTATTACTAATGAATACACATTAATATATATGCCAGTAGTCTATGTCAGGGAGTGGTGCTTACATCGGGATTTGGCGGCCAAGGTCAAAGCGACGCCGTGGTCGTGTACCGATGCGTGTAATTCGACTAAGATAGCCGGGGATATGGACCTGAACCCGATGCGTGCCGTTTTACCTGTACAAAACAATACTCCGGTAAACGGTGTACCTCCAGCGAGCTATTAATGGGCTCCTGCGCCTTTCAGCCTGAAACATGAGCACTCATCCGGATATCAAGCTGGCCGTGTTGCGGGGTGTCTACGAGGACAACCTGGGCATCCCCCGGACCAGCCCGGGCAGGGGACGATCGCGGCCGGAAACCGCACTGCCATCTCCCTCAAAAAGATCCAAACATTCAGGCAAGCCTATCATTGTCGCGTTGTTCAGTCTTGCCGCCCTGCTTGGCATCAATTTCCGTTTCGTCACCGTGGACAGCTCCGGGCCGGTCGCCAAGCAGGTCACGGGTGAACAGGCTCCGCGCCCCATCGCTGCCGGCATGCCGGCGGAGTGGGGCCCGGGGGCGGAGCTCTTGAGGGGCGTGGAACTTTCGTCGGGCGTTGATACCGGCCAGATCGACGTGACTCCCGCGGATACCGTCCAGAAATACGAGCTCATGCTGAGTCAGCTCGGTCTGCCCATGGCCGATCTTTTCGGCCTCAAGGTGCAGACTATCGTCATCGACCCGGGCCATGGCGGAATCGACCCGGGCGCCACCGGACCCCAGGGGCTCAAGGAGAAGGATGTCGCCCTGGATATCGCCAGGCGCCTGCGTGACAAACTTGCCAGCTTAGGGAAGTACCATGTCCTGCTCACCCGGGAGGACGACCGGAAGGTCTACCTGAAGGAGCGGGTGGCATTCGCCAGAGAAAACCATGCGGACCTGTTTGTCTCCATCCACCTGAACTCCGTGCCGGCCAGGTCCGTGGATTACGTCGAGACCTATTATTTCGGGCCATACACGGATCAACGCTCCCTTGATCTGGCGAAGACGGAAAACAGCGATTCTGATTACGTTATGGGGGACTTCCGCAAGGTCATCGCGAAAATCGGCGATACCATGAAGACCGAGGAATCGAAGACTCTCGCCATCTCCATACACAAGCACCTCTATGCCAGCCTGAAACGGCTCAACGCCGGTCTCGTGGATGCCGGGTCCAAGACCGCACCGTTTGTGGTATTGTTAGGCGTTGATGTGCCGAGCGTTCTGGTTGAGGTTTCCTGCATCAGTAACATGGCGGAGGAAACCCGGCTGGCAAGGCCGGGCTACCGGGACAGGGTTGCAGGCTTCCTGGAAACGGGGATCGTCGAATATCTTGAACATCGCGCCTACCAAAGAACGATAGCAAGAGGAAAGATACAACATGTCGTCCAGCAAGAAAGATAACATGCTTTACGTGGGGATCGATCTCGGCACCTCCAGGTCGGTGGTCTCCGCCAGTAATGGCAACCGGAAATGGGTAGATAGCTACGTCGGCTGGCCCAAGGATTTCGTCGCCAGAAAGATGCTCGGCAAGCGCGTATTGTTCGGCAGCGAGGCCCTGGAGCACCGGCTGTCCCTGACCCTGTCACGGCCACTTCAGAACGGCGTCATCAAGGAGGGCACCGAGCGGGACGAGACCGCCGTGCATGAACTGATCGGCCACCTGATCGATCTGGCCGAAGCCGGTTCGCAGGACGAAATTTGCGTCGCGGTGGGTGTGCCGGCCGAGGCGCTCAAGGTAAACAAGCTGGCCATCAGGAACGCCGTCACCGACCATGCCGGGAAACTGATGGTCGTCTCCGAGCCCTTCTCCGTGGCCTATGGTCTGGGGGCCCTGGATAACGCGATGATCATCGACATCGGCGCGGGCACCGTGGATTTTTGCATCATGCACGGAACGGTGCCCCAGGAAGAGGACCAGCGCAGCCTTCTCACGGCGGGTGACTATGTCGACGAGCAGCTGCTGAGGTTGCTCACCGAGAAGCACCCCGAGGCCGACTTTACCCTGAACATGGTGCGCAGGTTCAAGGAGAAACACGGCTTCGTCGGCGACGCAAAGCGGCGGGTAAAGGTGGAAGCGCCGGTGGACGGGAAATTCACCCAGTTCGATATCACCGAGGAAATGCGCAAGGCCTGCGAGAGCCCCATGCCCGCGATAATCGAGACCGTCACCGACCTCATTGCCAGCTTCGACCCGGAATTCCAGGAAAGCGTGCGCAACAATATCATCGTCGCCGGGGGCGGCAGCCAGCTCACCAATCTGGATTCCTACCTGACCGAGGCCATGAAGCAATTCGAGCCCTGCAAATTCACCTGCATCCAGGATCCCCTGTATGCCGGCGCAGACGGCGCCCTGCAGCTGGCGACCGACATGCCCGAGGAGTTCCTGGAAAAGCTTTGAGGAAGCCGGGTCCGTCATTCCCGCATAACGCGGGAATGACGCTTATCAGGACTTGCGCGCCGGCCCGGTTTTCTTCTTGTCGAGTTGCTCCAGCCGGCTCCGGGCTTCTTTCTTCCCGACGTCACGAAGGGAGGCGAGTGCCGATAGGTGGCGCTTGCGTGGACGCGTCACTCCCCGCTCCCAGTCATAAATCGACTTGGGGCTTACTCCCACCAGTCTGGCAAGATTGCCGGCTGAAAGTCCCAGTCGAGTCCGCTGCGAACGCAGCCCTTTCGCCGTGAACCGTACCCGCGCCGTGTCTTCGTCATCCGGGGGTGCCGCGGACTTCTTCGAAACCGGCTCCCCGTAACGGGCAAGCTTGCGCTGCAGCTCCGCTACCTGTCGTTTCAGAATAACGATGTCACGCCGGTGTTGCGCTGACGCTTTCTTCATCGATTCTGTCTGACTGCGAAGTTCCTTGCGTGCGAGTCTGGTGATTTCTTCCTTTAGTACTGTAAGGATGTTCGGCATATTTTCCCTTTTTTCATTTTGGCTGAATTTAATGAAAAGATACTTTTCAGGAGCATCTGACCAGGCTGGTCATTCCCGCGAAAGCAGGAATCCGGTTTTCCCTGATCAATGAATTACTGTTTCCCCGCTTTCACGGGGATGATTTGTCCGGAGACCTCATTGATTATAAATATATCATCACGCTACCAGGTGAGTCATGGTGTTATCCCTTTGTTTGAAACGGTTTTGATTATTTCCGCAGAAGTATTGCCATGACTAAGCGAATGACGGCAACCGGCCGATACCCGGTATACGCCGGATCATTCCCCGCCCACGGCAACAAGTCGAGGGACGGTAGTTTGCCAGAAGCGTATTGTTCGGGGGACAGAATATACCCGTCATGACAAGGATATGCACGACCCGCCGAACATGGCGTAATCCTACTACTATCTTGGCTTCGGATGAATAAGACGTACTCGCCGATTTACGGTAGATTAAGCCTCGAACAGGTTTCCCGGCCCATGCATAGTGTAAAGATGGCGTAAGAGTACCGAAAGGACATTCATGAATAGCCTACTGGTTTACCTGCTGGTATTTATCAGCGGTGGCATGCGAAGTATGCAGTCTGCCAACAAATTCCTTGTTCTCGTGATTCCTGGTCGCACTGGCCGCCTGGTACTTGTTTACAGACCGCAAGGTTAATGAAAGATTCCTGGCGTACCTTGTAGTATTTACGGCGTTTCTGTTCACGATAAGTCTGTATACGGGGATGAGTCTTTCCGTGCCTTCAGTAATCGCATATACGATGAAATTGATGCTTGCCTATCTGATAATAAGAACAGTAGGGACACGTTTTGTGGATGTCTTTGTAAACGTGATTGTGTTCCTGGCGACGATCAGCCTGTTCGGCTATCTGTCGGACACGCAGCATCTTTTCGAGGGCCTGGTTCATAAATTGCCGCCCGTGGGTATATATGGTTATGAGGGAATATTTTATTTATTCAGGCATATCTGGCATCCCTACAGGAACAACTCGATATTTTACGAGCCGGGAGCGTACCAGGGATTCTTGAATGCAGCGTTCTTTCTGGTTGTCTTTGTCAGAAAAGATCTTGGCAACTGGGCCAAGTGGTCTTATATATTCGTATTGCTAACGGCATTGATAACGACGTTTTCAACCACGGGCTTCGTGATATTTGCTGTTGGATTTCTGTTGTTTCTGTATCGAAGCGACATCCTATCCTTTTCCGGCAAACTGGTGCTGGTCACGTCGATAATCGTAACTGCCATCATATTTGCCAGCCAGTTCCACTCGGCACTGGTGGTCAAGCTGAGCGATTACCTGAACCCCCCAGATCGTATGAGGGGTTATAGTGCTTCAGTCCGCAACTATGATGCCAAGATAGACCTGATGTTAATAAGAAAGCATGTATTCGGGATAGGGTATGATAAATACAAAGAAGAATTTGCAGCAATCAGTCCGGGTCATACAGAGGGGCGGATAGGCAGTAGTCATCGTCTAATGGGGTTACTGGCACCATGGCAATTTATGGTATTCCTTTCGCCATGTTTATTTTCGGGTCATATTACTGGGCACTTCAGAAAACTGCTGATTGATACGCTTGTGGCAAATACGGCTTTTGTTATGTTCATGCTGTTTTTATGGGGGGAGGGGTATTATTCGATGGTGCCAGTCAGTTTCTCTATAATCGCGGGAGCGTTTGTTCTCGGCAGTATTCCAGTCAAGGAAAAAATACATCATGAAGTGGAAATTGATCCCGGCACCAGTGATGAAACACAAGCAAACTCTCCTTGAACGTATTACGCATCAGCATCACTCAGAACAGCCCCAGCCGGACTCCACGGAAATCCATACGGTGATTCCGGCGCTCCTACATCATCTTACAACCCCCCCTTGATTCGACAGCTCTATGCTTGAGGAAATCTGAGCAAGTTATCCCCGCGAAAGCGGGGATCCAGTAACCCGCAGATTCTGGACAGACTGGATTCCCGCTCTCGCGGAGATGAAAGTGGCTCGAGAACGATCAAAGGCGATCTTTCGGCATGCAGGCCACGGGGATTCGGTGTGTAGAAGAAACCCGACGGCCTTTCTTCAAAAATTCCTGTGGATTTTCTCAAGAGACGTGGATTATGCTTTAAATACCGGAATTTTGAAGAAGCAGTAAACACAATAAATCTTCGCTAGGAGACTGTAGAACTAAGGAATGATCTGCTGCACTCGCTCTTCCACCATGCTCGCGACGATCACCTGGGTTCAATGGGTCCTGGAAAAATTGAATCATAATAATTCATAGCAGGGAGGGTCCCCAATGTGCGCTGATATCCGATACATGAAAGTAGCGGTGCGGTCATGGCTGACCGAATGGCAGAAGCAACTATTATTTATATTATTCTTCGTAGCGTTATTCCCCGCAGGAGCCGAGGCGCAGTACAGCCTCCAGGTCAGCAGTTCAGCGGACCGCTCCAACCCGGCAGCACTCGACGGCAATAGCATTGTGGGAAATACGTATATATTCGTCGAACCGGAAACCGGTATTTCCCAGGTACAGTTTTATCTCGATAACCCCGGGTTGACCGGTTCGCCCCGGCAAACCGAGCGGATTGCACCCTATGATTTTGCCGGTACGGCGAGCAACGATCTCGCCTACCCGTTTAATTCCTCGACGCTATCCAATGGAACGCACACCATCAGTGCAGTGATCAGTCTTGCCGCAGGTGGATCCGAAGTTGTCAGTGCGACGTTTACGGTTAACAACACTACCGGCTACGACTTGCTGGTGAGCACCTCTGCAGACCGGTCGGGTGCGATTCCCCTGAACGGGCAGTCACTGTCCGGGAATATCTACATCTTCGTAAGTCCCGAGTCAGGCATCACCCAGGTTCGTTTCTTCCTGGACGATCCCGCCATGAACAATCCTCCCAGACAGATCGAGAAGGTGGCTGCCTACGATTTTGCCGGTACGGCGAGCGGCAATCTTGCCTATCCGTTCGATGCTTCGACACTGGCCAGCGGGACGCATACGGTTACCGCCTCGATCACGCAATCGAGCGGGGGTACTGTGGTTATCAGTTCGTCTTTCACGGTTGGCCCAACGGTAATTGATACCACGCCACCGAGCGTGCCGCAGAATCTCACGGCGTCCGCGCCGACCGGGACGCAGGTGAATTTGAACTGGGACGCTTCCACGGATGTGGGCGGCGTGGTGGCCGGTTACGAACTCTTCCGGGACGACGTCGGACTGCTCGCAACGGTCACCGGCAGCACCAGTTATACCGATTCCAGTGTGTCGCCCAATCACACATATGCCTACACCGTGCTGGCCTTTGATAATGCAGTGCCGCGCAATGAGTCGGCCCAGTCGTCACCGCCGGTGGATGTGACGACCCCCGCATCGAGCGGCTGTTTCAGTATCTCGACTCTGGACTGTTCGTCTGTGCGGGTGAACGGCAACTACAACCTCAGCTTTACCGGCGCCGAAGGCGGACTACCGGACCGCAACGGAGCCGGTACCGGGTTCACCATGGTCGACCCGCCCACGTACCCGGGTAACCCGATCCTGAATCCGCTGGCTCCCGGCTATTGGGCGGACCGGCTACAGATCGACACAAGCACAGGCAAACTAAGGATTTCCACGACGCCGGGCATCCAGTACAAGGATATCAACAGTCTCGACAATGCGCTGGGTGTCGGCCTGAATCTGCCGAGTGCGACAATTACGCTGAAAACAACCTTGTCAGCGTTTGCTACCGGGCCTGGAGGCTGGGCGCAGGGCGGCCTGTGGTTTGGCAGTGGCGATAATTTCGGTCTGGGCACCAGCGAGGATAATTACATCAAGGTGGTCGTGGCGTCTCCTTCCGCCGGGCAATACGCCGTGCAGGCGTTGATGGAACTGGCGGGCGCCGAGGTGGCGTCCAGGACGGTCAATATCCAGTCCAGTCCCGGCTCCGTGACACTGACACTGATAGCGGACCCGATCAACAGGACCGTGAAGACTTTTTACAATACCGGAGGCGGCGATCAGGCTCTGCAAACCTTTACCAGTGTACCCTATGAATGGTTCAGCTTTGACCAGGCGGGTATCGACCCTTCGCTGGCCACCCGCAGCTATGGCGGAATCTTTGCCACCCGTCGCAATGCGTCATCGACACCGGTATTCAGCTTCGACAGCTTCTCTGTCACCCAGAGTGCCCCCGCCGTCCAGGAAGGCAGTCTGGATTTCAGCAAGTGGACGATACCCGTGCCGTCCCCCACATCGATGGTGTTCGGTCCGGATAACCGTCTGTACGTGACCGAACTGCTGGGCACCATTCATGCGTTGACACTGGATCACAATTCGCACACGGTCGTCAATGATCAGGTCATCAATACCATCCGGTCATCACACGGTGGCGACCGCCTGACGCTGGGTATTACCGTCGATCCGGCATCGACACCGCAGAATGTGATCCTCTGGGTATCGCATTCCAACGGATCGCTCAATAATGGCGCCGTAAACTCCGGCATCATTTCCCGGCTGTCCGGGAATGATTTCTCGACTATCGATGACCGGATCACGGGGTTGCCACGCGCGCTCGCAAATCACGCGACGAACAGTATTCACTTTGGCCCCGATGGAAAACTCTATATCGCGCAGGGGAGCAATACGGGTGCGGGAGCCCCGAATCTGTCGGATTCGGAATTCGGTGACCGGCCCGAGCAACCGCTTTCCGCCGGGATTCTCGTCGCGGACGTGAATAAGTCGGGCTTCCAGGGTGATTGCGCAACACCCATCGGTCAGTTCGGCGTACCGTCCTCTTGCGACGTATCGGTGTATGCATCGGGTCTGCGGAATTCTTACGATCTTGTCTGGCACCATAATGGTTCGCTGTATGCTCCGGAAAACGGTCTGGGTGTGACGGGTACCTATCCGCCGTTCCCGACACCACCGTGCACGGGCCTGGCAGACGTCAGTACCAACAATCCCGGTGTTCAGGCGGATTTCCTGTACCGCATAGTGCAGGGTAAATACTATGGGCACCCCAACCCCTATCGCAACGAATGTGTCTTCAAGGACGGGTCGATTCAGGGGGTTTCACCGTTACCCAATTATCAGCCCCCGATCTTGAATCTGGGGAATAACCGCTCGGCGGACGGAATGATTGAATACAACGGCGATGCATTCTTCAGCAAGCTGATGGGGCATCTGCTGATCACCAATTATTCGGTCGGGGATAATATCACCAGCGTCGAGTTATCCCGGGATGGAACCTCTGTCGCTAACACGTTCAGCCTGATTGGCGGATTCACGGATCCGCTGCCCTTGGCACAGGATCCCTCCGGCAATATCTATGTGGGAGAGCTAACCGCCAGCAGGATTTCCGTTCTGGTCCCGCAGCCGCTGAGTCCCGAACCGCCAGGTACATGGCTCGATGTGCACTCAGTACCACAGGCTATCCTGGATGCCGGCAGGTGCTGCATTGAACGACAAGCTGTACATGGTGGCCGGAAAGATAAGCGATGGGGGTACAGGCGCCGTTCATATTTCCAGCATGTATATCTATAACCCCGTTGCTGATGCCTGGACAACGGGTCCCGATCTGCCGGGTCCGGCGGTCGAAAATCCTGCGGTTGTCAGCTATAACGGCAAACTTTATGTCTTCGGGGGCTCGACAGATGCGTTCTCCGGGGCAGTGACCAATGCTGCGGTGTTTAATCCCCTGACTTCCTCCTGGACCACTTTGGCGCCCATGAATACCGCCCGTGGCGGCGCAACCGCCAGGGAAATCAATGGCAAGATCTATGTGGCCGGTGGCATGGACGTCCGATGGCGCCTCGCTGAACAGTGTCGAGATCTACGATCCGGTGAATAACAGCTGGAGCTCCGGTACGGCGATGCAGACGCGCCGCGACAACCCCGGGTCAGCCGTGTTTAACGGCAAGCTGTATATCTTCGGTGGCAGAACCCGCGACGCTGATGGAACAACCGTAAACGGAACCCTGACGACTATTGAGATCTTTAATCCGGCCACAAATAGCTGGAGTTACGGCAGCCCGATGCCGACCGGAAGGCGGACCATGGTGGTCGGTACGATCAGCGGACGTGCCCAGGTGATGGGTGGCGAGGCCCCGGTGTACTCTGAAAACGAAGAGTACAACCCGGCAACCGACAGCTGGCGGACGTTGACCCCGATGTCTATCGGACGCCACGGCGCCGCCGCGGCAACCATCCGGGGTAAAGTGTATGTTTGTGGGGGTGGTCCCGTGGCCGGGACGGCATTTACCGACGCCAATACCGTCTTTAGTTACTGAAACGTCTGCTGCTGACCCTGACAGCCACCACTGACAGTGGTGGCTGTCAGTCGGGTTCAGCAGTATCAGGTCCATTGTGAGTTATCACTGCCTGGCTTTAACGCCCATCACAAGGCGTTTACGGTGTCTGGGGATCAAGCGGCAGCTGCAGTAGCTACGCCGCAATCTGGGCCACATTGAGCGATTACTGGCACGCTGACCGGAAGGGACACCACTGCCCTTGTCCCGTTGGCTGCTATCCCGCTACTGGGTGATCCAGCATGTCTATGCACAGCAGTGGGAGATGTACCGGAGCAGAAGCCGCCGTTTTGATGACCGCATTGTTAGCATCAGTCAGCCGCAGGTACGACCGATCGTCAGGGGCAGGCTGGACAAGCCGGTCGAGTTCGGCACCAAGCTTAGCGTCAGTCAGACGGGTGAGGGGCTGGCCCGAGTGGACCAGCTTGGCTGGGATGCGTTTCACGAAGTGCGCGATCTGAAATCTCAAGTTAAGGTCTAGAGTCGTTGTAGGGACGCTGGTACAACTGCCGGTTCCGCCAGGCCTCAATGTGTTGGTAGGCTTTCTTGTTCAGCTCGCTGATCGTCGAAGGACTGACCTTCGTGCCCCACAGCGCCTCGGTGATGTCCTCTACCCGGTGCACCGACACACCGGCCAGATACATTTCGATCTGGGCTTCTGAACCGTGAACCAGCTCGCAGTCGTTTGCGCCAGTAGTCAAAACTGCTATAGGCCTGGCCGCGTTCAGCGCAAAACACACGCTGGCTCACTTCCCCGGCTTCGTACTCGGTTATCAGCTGCTCCCACTCCTCACGGCTGCGTCGGTTGTTCCGGCTTATCGTCTTCGACATCGTGGGGTCTCCTGTACATGGATAACATACCCACGTTAGCAATCGCTTCAAATCACGGGAAGGATGTCTGGGTTTGTACGGTTACTGCTCATGGTTGTCAATGCGGAAGATAAAAGAGGTTTTACGGCTGTGCTGGGACCATGGCCTGAGCAAACGAAAGACCGCCAGGAGCTGCGGCATCTCGCGTCCGGCGGTCGATGAGTACCTGCGCCGGGCCAAGGCAGCAGGACTTTCCTGGCCGCTACCCGCCGATCTGGATGATGGGGCGCTTGCGCGCCTCCTGTTCCCGGGCGCTCCAACGTTGCCGGCACAGGCGCGTCATCATTCCACAAGAGGGTAGGCCTGCTTCCGGAGTGCCCGGAAGTCTCTTCAGCCCTTTCCGAGCAAAGTCTTGAACTTGATGTAAAACCGCATGGGTTTCACTAGCAACATGTATTCCAGTAACGAGGCAATATAGCCGACCACGAGGGCCCAACCGGTCTTGCGCACTGCGGAATATTGCACTATTTCACGATTTGCGCTACTGATGTTGTATTTCCTTATGACTTCGGCCCAAATCTCCTTGCGCTTTTGCAGCGACTGAAGCCGATCGATTTCACGCCCACTGCCTTTCTTCATTAAGATCCACGGATTTACGCAGGTTACCTCGTCCACCACGGCAACCTTCCCGGCGATGTTATCTCCCATACTGTCGATAAACCACACATCGCATCCGTAGCCCACCAGCACGGGATCATACACTTTCATGAAGTTGTCCAGCTTGTCCCGCCGGAAGAGTGGGCAGGTCATTTCCACGAAACTTATATAGCGAAGCCGGCAGGTTCGATTGACTCGTGTAATGGGGATGGTTATTCGGCCCCGGGGGCTGAACGCCGGCTGCAAGACCCAGAGGTCCAGTTCCTCACGCAAGCGGAACAACCTGTCGATGTTCTCGCCGCTGATGATGACATCGTCATCCATGACCATGATCGCATCGTAGTGTTGAATGATCTCCGGGTGAGTCCGGTAGGCATTCAGAAGATTCGGGAACTTGCCGCCTTTATGTGCGGTATAGATGTCCGCGACGTCCCGGTAACGATCTCCTTTGTCGCCGTAATAGGTGACCCAGAGGTCGAAGCTGCGTGAAGGGTTCAACCATTGCTCAAGATTTGCGCGGTCCCCAGCAGAGGTGAAAACCAGATAACGCCTGGTGGTTTGGGCGGTGAGTTTACCGGCGAGGCGGTGGCTATCAGTTTGCATCAGACATCCGAGGTTTCGATTTGTCCCTGAGCTCAATGAGAAATCGGCTGAGTGGAGACAACGAAATAGTTGTCGAAATACATATACTGGTTTTCCCTTGCGCCCCATTCAGTGGTGTTACCACCGTACCACCAGATAAAACTGATGTGATCCACTTTCAGGGAATTGTTGATTCGATAGGTCCAGTCGTTCGCGCTGTATACCTTCACGCCGTCCACCCAGGCCTCGTAGATACCGTTGGGCTTGACGCCCACGCCCGTCGTGGACGTCGCCGTGTTGAGCACGACGTGCTGCTCGACTCTGGCCCATCTCCCAGGGATCAGTTTTGTCGCCCCGCTCCATGAGTCATTCAGGCTCGGATTATACCGTCGGGTACGGTATGCCCGTCATAGGTATAGGTGCTTGCGCAAAACACCCCGTCACCAACGTCGTCCGATACCCTACCGTATCACCATCCCGCCGTTCTGACACTATTCCCTGGCGAACTGCAAAGCCACTGACCCCATCGGTCGACTTTACGCCCGAGGCGGCGCCCAGATCGCCGCCGAAAAGACCGGGGGTCTTAATACCGAGGGGCCAGTTAAAACCGGCAGGGACGTAGATATCATAGGCAAAGTAGTATTCGTCGCGCGCGGGAATCCTTGGTCTGCCATGCAGCTCCGCTGGCGCTGTTGCCGTACTTCCCCTTGGGGAAGAACACCCGCAGCACATTGCCACGGCCGCTGCCGGCCGGATCAGCGAGCGACAGTCACACCCTGAGACGCATTATTTGCGATGCCTGAGGTGCCAGAAGAGAATTCATCCCGGATCTGCTGCGTCGTCAGAACAGTGCCGGACGCAAGATTATCGAGACCGGAGGAAAACATGACATCACCGCCAACTGGAGGAGATGTCACCAACCCTGTTAATAGCAGTGCATTTCCAATAGTGTTCATGGGTCGGGAATCCTGAGGATAGTCGATAGTTGAATCCAGCAGAGCCGGTCTGAGACTTACAGTAAGTTTATCCTTATAAAATGGTACGTTCGTGCTGCTCCCGACCAGCGCTCTTTCATCGTCGATTAATGAGAGTATATCCCGTATCCGGTAATCGGTGTTCGGAATGCAACCGGCATTGGATCCTGTGACAAGATGGTTATATTGACTCCACCGATCGGTTGGCCATTGTTCGAATTGTCGACAACACCATCGCTATACAGATCAAGGGCAATACGTTCCAGCAATGTGTCGGTTGAAAGACCTTGCGCAGAACCTTGCGACAGTTGGTATACCATCGAGGACAATGCCTCAATGGCCGCGCGATAATTAACCACCAGGTCCTGTTGTGCAACCGTCGTGGTGGCCTCCGTGATAATCGGAGGCGTAGTGAAGATATCGATATTGGCGGACATGCCAAAGCCCAGTGCCCTCTGATAACATCGTTATATTGGGCCAGATCGGTTACAAGATCCGGGTAGTAATCCTGTGACCCGGCTACTGCCGTACTATAGAGATGATATCCAGCGATAACCGTCTTGGGCTGGCTGGCGCTGGACCATCGCAGTCTGGCCACTGCGTTCCCGCCATGGTTATAGTACTCCATGGTGATGGGGTATTTCTTGCCTGGTAAGATGAACGGTAGCGGAATACTCTTTCTCGACATGATCATACCACCGATCGATCAGCAGCTTGCCATCAACCCATAACCGGACACCGTCATCCGTGGAGGTATAGAAGGTGTAATCCTCGGTATGGTCGGCCTTGACCGTCCCTGTCCAGCGTACAGAAAAGTTATTGCTGTCGACTCCCGCAGCCGGGGAACCCGCGCCCCAGTTAAAATTGATGTTGTCATCGGTTCGCTCCAGCACCTTTTGTGTAAAGGAAGTGCCGTTATAGTAGGTTGCGTGCAACCCGCCCCTTGCAAGCCTTTCTGCAGCATATGATACGCAAGCGTAGTGTATGGGGTAGCGTAGACACTTTGACCGGCCTGCAAGGCTTCCGGGGTGATGACCGTCACCAGTTTTGTTATGACTGGCGCAACACCGCTGTTGGTATCAAGGTCGATAGCGTTGCTGCCATCAATGACCAGTATATAAGGTGGTGGAACATCAGGCACCTTAAGCCCGGAAATTTCCGCATAGGCGTTCGTGGTGGCGACAGCCAGCGGCGCTTGCGGATCATAGAGCCCGTCGAACCGGGCATCGAGCGAATAGAGCCCCACCGTGGCATAGGCCAGCGGACCTTTTATCCCGGCTCCGGATATAAACAGCTCGGGGGTTGATTGCGATTGCCTGGTGACGGCCGAACTCTGGACACTGCTCGAGCCGCTCGAACCACTCCCCCCCCCACCACAGCCCGTTAAGATCAGAAACATGAAAGGCAATAAACGAAGAAGGGCCGTAATTGGAGAGGTTTTAGATGGCATATGCATTCCTGAATGTGGGTTCATCTGAAAAAATCCCACACATATAAGCAATACCCATGCCACTATCCAATCAGCCCGGTCTTTATTCGATATTAGGAAATGTTATCGCCTCTTCCTCATAAAGTTTTTTGGTCTATTTGGCATCACCACAGAGAGATCTGTCTCCATTTGGAGACGCCAATATCATGGATTATCGATATGTTTATGTTTTTTAGGGTCTTTATTGGTCGTGTATACCCAACACCAGGATTCGTGTATTTATTTTACTTTAAATACAAAAACTTGTATGCATATAAAATGGGGTTGTGAAATAAAATCCGGTTTCGCTTCGATTTGAACGGCGCGTCTTGATCAGACTCCATTTCAAGATCATCTGCTCTTGGCTCTGCCCAGGGCGGACAGTGTGATACT
>CAVQCA010000019.1:0-38422 GCA_963710815.1 uncultured Gammaproteobacteria bacterium
GGCATCTGGCAGTTGTCACCGGTCGAGCCGGAACCGCTCTAGGAGCCTGTCGGATTTAGGTGATCGTAGCGAGCATGGTGGGAGAGCGAGTACAGAGGTTCACGATATCGAGGCGCATAGTGGTTCTATGCAACGAGATATCGGGGGAGAGCGGAGCGAGGGGGTGATGGGCCGTTCTCCCGCCAGCGCAGTAGATCATCCCTAAATCCGACAGGCTCCCAGGAGGAATGGCACTCAGTCAAGGCCCAAGCCCGATAAATAGCCACGAAAGCACACGGAATACAGGCTCTTATTTCCGTGTCTTCCGTGTGCTTCCGTGGCTATATCGCTCCGCCATTCACCCGGTGCTCCAGGCGCGCGGGCGCTGCATGCCCGCGACCTTGCATGCCTGCTTGACATAGCCATAGGGGAACAGGTCGAACAGGTGCTTCTTCGCCGCCTTTTTATCGTAGCCCCGTTCGTTCACGAGATAGTCGACGACATGGCGCACGTCCGGCGCCACCCGGTGCTCCTGCCAGTAGGTCCTCATGAAATTGAGGATCTGCCAGTAGTCCTCCGTGAGTTCCAGGTGCTCTTCTTCCGCCAGTTCCAGGGCAACGTTTGGGTTCCACACCTCGGGGTCGACAATATAGCCCTCGATGTCGCGCATGAGTTGTGCCGTATCCAGCATTTCCGATCTCCTGTTGATTACGCAGTCCACACGGTAAGCGACAACTCAATGATGGTCAAACGATATATATTGCTATCTAATATCGTTATATACGATAATAAAAGCCGACAATACTGCGAAGCACTCAGTCCATGGACATCGAACAGGCCCTGCGAGGATTGCGGGAACTGGCCAGGCAGCAGTAGGCGCAGAGCCGCCGTAACCAGGGCCTGTTAACGCTTGTATGGTCGTCGCGACGGAGGCCATTTTTTCGCAAGACAAGGCAGCGCGAGTGCCGTGTAGTTACGCTACACAAGTGAGCGCTAACGCAGGATTGCGGGAAAATGGCCCCGTCCCTGCGGGTTGCGCCTGAAATCAGGCCATGCGGCGTTGCTCGTCGTTCATTTGGAACAACCAAACTTCTCTCCTCGCGCCTTGCCTGGCCTGATTTCAGGCAGCAACGCGGCGATCATACAAGCGTTAACAGACCCTAACTTGCCTCATGTGGCGCTGACGGTCATGTACCCGGTCCTCTCCTCCGGGTTGCAGGTCCGTCCGCCTGCAGCGCAGCTTCAGACCGACTGTTCGGTGGTCTCGAACCTGTCCAGCTTGGCAAAGAATGTCCGGTGGTCGATGTAGTGGGTCCCGTCGCAGGAGAATGACATATTGATCATGCCGTTGATCAGGTTCACGGCTGCATTGCGCAGATAGATGGTCTCGTCGGTCAGACGCAGCCGTTTGAACTCCTTCAGCAGACGCTCGATGTCCCGGGCATTGATCACCGGGGTGCGGCCCGCATAGTCCGCATCCGGAAAGCGCTCCAGAAAGCCATCCTGCAAAACCTCCTCGCGCACGAATTTTTCATAGCAAAACGGATCGCGCGCAAACCAGCAGGTCAACTGGCTGGACGAATAGTGGATCTTGGCGTGGAACACCCCTTTGCGGGTCAGCAAGGTGTGAATGATCCGGTGCAGGCGATCGATCGAGGTGTCGAACAGACTTTCTATCCGTTTCTGCTCGAACAGAAACGCACGCACCGAAGGATCTCCCTTGATTTGCAGCCATCGCTCCGGCATGTGATTACTCCTTGAGTGAGCGTGAATAGTACCTGACGGGTTACGAATCAGCCATCGCGACCGGGTACGAGGTCGGTGAGGATTACCCGTACATCCAGGGAATTTGAGACATCAACCCCCAGTCAACGTACCCGATTCAGGAACAGATTACGATGTGCACACGCTTCAGCCCATTGCCGCAGTGATCGCGGCTCATGGAAATCGTGGTCTGTCCCCTCTCCTTACAGGTTGGAACCGCGTAGGGTGGAGCCGCGTAGGGTGGAACCGCGCAGCGGGTTCCACCGGAGGGCGCCACCGTACCATCGTAGGGTGGAACCGCGTAGCGGGTTCCACCGAAAGGGGCACCGTATCGTCGCAGGAGAACCCGTGCAGGGTGCAACCGCGTAGGGTGGAACCGCGTAGCGGGTTCCACCGGAAGGGTTCCACCGGTCCGGTTCCACCGGTCGTGTTGCGCAATAAGCGCTCCGGATGCTTTTGGCGGAACCGCGTTGCGTTCCGCCCTACGCGCTGACCTGGCCTAAGGTGCGATTTCGGAATTGCCGCGGGCGGCGCCTGCGAAGCAGCCCGTTGAGCCCAGCGGGCACACGACCACGTAGACCGCACGCTTGCCGCAGCCGGAGACGCCGACCGTGTACTCGGCCCGCTCCTCCCCGCCCCAGAGAACCGGCTGCAGCATGTTACTCGACAGGATCGTCCCCGTCGCCTTCGGACAGCTTAGTTCGAACTGCCCACGGCGCACCGCTGTCTGGGTCGCAACCCCCTTCTCGCTGGCCATGATCTGCCCTGTGGACTGACAGCCTGCCAGGGTTACAAGTCCCGCAATCACAGAGAGAAACCGTTTTGCATTTGTCATACGCGCCTTCCCATGCTGAATTTTATAAATCAGGCAACACATCCTCAAACGGAATATCCGTCATCGTGGATTCACGCACATCGAACACGGCCAACCAATCCGGTGTCTGCCCTTAAAGAAATAAACCCACCGCAATGGCGCAAAAGATACAGAAAAAGCCTCTCGCCAAGAACAATCATACACTTTGCGTCCTGTGCATCTTTGCGGTGAAAGCAGCGGTCGTGGATGAACACTAACCAATCCAGCCTTCCTGCTGGAAGCGTTTCTTCAGCACGTCGGCGATTTCACTGGCGGTCTGCTTGGCCCTGCCCTCGATCCCGCTGCGGCCGGTCTTTTCCCCGTACGCCTTCATCCCGGTGCTGATGATGAGCCCCGCCGGGTTATGGGTGGCAACCAGGGCCAGGATACCCACGGCCGTGCCCGGGGTCTTGGCACCGGTGGCATCGGTCTGACCGGAGCCGAGCTTGCGCAACCCGTGGGTCGTCACCTCGAAGCCTTCGACGGCCACTTTCAGCTCGGATTCACCGGCGCTGAATCCTATCAGGACGCGTTTCTTCTCACTGCCCTGCACGACCGAGAGCAGATAGCCATGAATGACGATGTCGTTGATCTCCGGCCTTGTATCCGACCCCGCCCGCTCCGCGGACATGCCCATGGCGCGGATTTGCTGGACCAGCTGTGTCGCTATTTCAGCGCCCACCTTGCGGCCGGTTGCGATCTGCTCGGCGGTCTGGGGACTGATGTGCTCATCGTACTGTCCGGCCAGCGCGGACTCGGCCGGGACATCACCCGGAGTGGCGGCGAAGTCATAGACCCAGATGGTATTGGGCCGCGGGAGTTGCCCGTATACGACCTGATCGCGATCGGTAATCTTCGTCGAGGCGCACCCGGCAACGAACAGCAGGGCGAGTAGATACAGAACGATGTGATTAAGAAACTTCATTGAAAACTCCGTGTGCACGTTATCGTGAGTAATTCCAGCTAAATCTTGTAGTTCTGGGCGGAAGCCATCGCGAGCTTGTCGTTATTGATGGGCAACTCCAGGATCGGTCCCGCGCCCCGATCAACCCTTCGGCCTTCGCCGGTGAACAAATGGGCCGTCTCCGGAAATGGAGGCGGCCCGCAGGGTTAACGAACAGGTTGGTTAGTCGCTTATTTGCGACCAGCTTCGACTTTCATCATGGCGGATTCGAACTCCTTGATGTCCGCGCGGGACAACTGCGGGCGGTCCACTACCACCGTTGGTTTATTGAGCTTCGCAGTCAACGGAAACAGCGGCCAGGGAGGCAACCCGCCTTTCGGTGGGGCCCCTCCGCTGTTACTATCCCTGATCCACCTGCTGCTGAACGGAATCCAGCTGGCCCTGGCCGTTGAAGTGCAGGATGTATATCCCCTGCCCCTGATCCGAACGGTCATAGGTCCAGTTATTGCCGTCCTGCGACGTCGGTGGTCCGCATTGCTGAAGGATCTGGTCCGTGGACTGCCCCGTGTCCTGATCGCCGGAAATGGTCACATCGCCACAGGTCATGGAACCGGCCTGCGCGGCCACGGCAAGCAGGAGTGCCGGGAATCCGGCAATGAAAAGAATGGAGTTTTTCATGATATTTCCTCCGTTATTGCTTTACGGCTGACCACTGCCCCGAATTCGGTACACGGCCACCCGGTTACCGATTTCAGGGCTCGCTCCCTCAAAAAATAGCAGATTTCCGGTGTGCGCGTAAGGGCGGCCCGGTCCTGGGAGCCTGTCGGACTTAGGATTGATCTACTCGGCAACTGCTCCCTGCGTCGCCTCAAGCGCCTACTTTTGGTGCCCTACCTCCTGCACGGCCCAGGCCGGCCTCTCGACCGGTTCCCGGTCTCACCTTCTCCCTGCAGTCGTGCGCTGGCGGGAGAGCGGCCCATCACCCCTCGCTCCGCTCTCCCCCGATATTTCGTTGCATAGAACCACTATGCGCCTCGATATCGTGAACCTCTGTGCTCGCTCTCCCACCATGCTCGCGACGATCACCTAAGTCCGACAGGCTCCTAGAACTTCCAGTTCACGTTGAGCGCCAGGATGTTGAAGGTGTCGTCCTTGAAACGGCCCTTGAGATCGCCCTTCAATGCTCCGCCGGTCTGGTTGACCGGCGCGCTGCCGGCGTCCATGTACTCGTAGGCGGCGCCGAAGGTGATGTTCTTGCGCCAGTCATACTGCAGCCCCAGGGCATAGCGGTACTGGCGGTCGAGCGGCAGGACGATGGAACGGTTCGCATTGCTGACGGGCGAGCTGTCGTAGGCGAACCCCGCTGAGACCGACCACAAGGGGTTTAGCCGGTAACGCGCACCGATCGCGGTATGCCAGGTGTCCTGGAAGTTGGCGTCCACCGACGTGTTTCTCGACAGCGCGTTGCCTGTTGCCGTCGTGGTGTCGAGCGACACGCCGATCTGGCCGAATTGCGACCAGTTCTGCCAGCCCAGATCCGCCATGACGGCGAGAGCGGGGGTGAGTTCATGGTAGGCGCTGAGCATCACCTGGTTGGGCAGGGTGAAGTCGAAGCTGCTCTTCGCGTTGTCCAGACCCGTCAGTTTGAGGGCGGTATTCAAGCCGGGGCCGACACCGTTAAACGAGGGGTTGTCCTTGTATTTGAGGTCGACTTTCGAGGTGTAGGTGAGTCCCACCCGCGTGCCCGCCCGCGGTTCGATCAACAGACCCGCGTTCCACCCGGTGTCCGTGGCGGTATCCTTGAATTTCATGCGGCCATCCGAGGCATTCGGTTCGAGATTGTTAATGTTCGTCTGGACGCCGAGTTCCCCGTACACCAGCGACACGCCGCCGCCGACCGACAGCCAGTTGTTCACCTTGTAGCCGAACGCACCGTTGACCAGGCTGGTGAGAAAATCCTCCTGCTGCACATAATAGCGACCGGCCCAGGTATCATCGAACTTGACTCCCAGGCCCATGTAGGAGCCGGCCGTGAAACCGAGTTTCAGATCGTTCGACACGCTGTGCACATAGCTCAGGCTGCCCGTGGGGGATAAACCGCCCGCATTGCCGCCATCTCCGCCGCCGAAGGTGGCGTTCTGGGTATCGAATTTGATCTTGGAGTAGATCGGCTGCACCCCCACCATGAGCTGCGACTTCTTGAGCCGGGTCATGCCGGCGGGATTGGCGAAGGCCGTGGCGGCATCCTCGGCGCGCGAGGCCATGCCGGCGCTGGCCGTGCCCACATCGGGTGTGCCCATTTCGTAGAGCCACAGTCCGCTGGCTTTGGCCGATATCCCCGGCAGCAACAGCGGCAGTGCCGCCAGTCCGATCAGACAACGCGTTTTGTGTCTCATGTTCATCGATGCTTTCCTTTTTTACCTTGTTCGAGCCATTGCGCAACTCACAACCTTCACTCGAAAAATTAAACTCACGCGTAGAGTTCGACGCGGTCGGCATGATGCCATGCGATTATTGTCGTCGTGGAAAACCTGTCGACGGCAATATGCCGGGTTTACCGCAAGCCCGTTCCCGCAGTGGTTTGATCGAATTCTTCAAGGCGTCCCGAGGTGCTTGTGCCGCGCGCAATTGTACGCTTTCCCGGTAAAATCCGCATGAAATTTTCTTTACACCGGCAGCCCGGCACCCGACTCCGAACCGGATACCCGGGGCGATTCACTCCGACAGTTCCTGCAGACGCTTCATGTAGTCGCGTGCTTCCCCGGCATCACCACGCTCGGCATGAAAGCTCGCCAGGGCCTGCAGAATATCCCGGTTATCAGGGTGAGTCGCAAGCGCCGTCTCGAGGCTGGCAATCGCCGCCTCCGCATCGCCCGTGGAGTGCAATGCCACGGCATAGACATAGGCGAAGCGTGCGTTTCCGGGGTCCAGCACCGTAGCGCGCTTCAGTTCGCCCAGCGCTTCGTCGAGACGATGCAGCCGCACCAGCACCAGGCCGAGCGCATAGTGCAGACTGGCATCCCCGGGAACCTTCTCGAGCCCCGCTCGCAGACTGCGCTCGCCGTCGGTATCGCGGCCCAGGGCGCGATAGAGATCCGCCAGGTTCACATAGGCAGGAACGTAGCGCGGATCCAGCGTGATGGCCGCCCGGAATTCCGTTTCCGCTTGTGCGGCATCACCCCGGTTTGCGTAGAAGCTTCCCAGGTTGACGCGCGACTCGACCCGGTCGGCATTATAGCGCTGGGTATCGACATACTCGGCGCCCGCGCGCTCAAATGCGGCGCTCTGCGCGGTGTCCAGCCGGTCGGCGGGTACGGGAGCGAGCACATTCACCGCCTCGAGGCGTACGGTTCTCACCGGATCGGAGAGCAGCGGCGCGGCCAATGTCACACGCATGTCCACCGGCGCCTGGGCCAGCGCCTGGAGCGCACCGATGCGCAGCAGCGGATCGGACTGGCGAACAGCCGCGGCCAGTACATCGAACGTAGCGCGATCTCCCGCCGGATCGAGATCGGCGAGCGCCGTGGCGCGGGCGATGGCCGGCTGCGTGACATCGGCGGCGACCCCGCGCAGTTGCTCCCCGGCATCGCGCGCGCCCGTAGCAGCAGCGGAGAATGCCGAGGTGTAGTGCTGATATCCCTGCGGCTCATGTCCGTACCAGTCATGAACCTGCTTCGCTGCCCAGCGCGCGTTGCGCCCGGTGTGACAGCCGGTGCAGGGATTGGGCGTGCCATATTCGACGGACTGATCCGGACGTGGCACGCGCAGGCTGTGATCGTGCCGGGGATCGACCACCATGTAGGTGGTGATCGGCATGTGGCAGGCCGGACAGGCGGCGCCGGCGCTGCCTGGCGGGTGGTGGTGATGTGCCGTCGTATCGTATTTGCCTTGCAGGTGGCAGGCGGTGCAGACGGCATTGCCCGGCGCGCGCAGTTTCCCGCTGTGGGGGTCATGGCAATCGCTGCAGGTAACACCCTTCGCGTACATCTTGCTTTGCAGGAACGAGCCCCACTTGTAGACCTCGCCGCGCTGCTGCCCATCGGGGTAATAGAGCGGCGGCACGAGCAGCGCCGGCCGGTAGTAGTCCAGGAACGGCTTGCCCGGCGTATAGCCCTCGGCGATCTGGCCGCGCCGCGCATGGCATTGCGCGCAGACCTCGATCTCGCGTTCACTGGTCCCCGGCTTCGAACGCACCGCGTTGCCGGTCATCGGGTCCACTTTCCAGGCGACGTCCCGGCGTTCATCCAGACGCACGGTGAGCCCCTTGCTGCCGTCCTCGTTCCATGGCTTGCCCGCCTGCTTAGCCGCCGCCCACGCCAGGTGCCGCGAGCCAGGTCCGTGGCAGGCCTCGCACGCGACGTCGAGTTCCGCCCATCGGGTCTGGAACCGGTTGGCCGCCGGATCATAGTTTTTCCGCACACCGGTCGAGTGGCAGTCCGCACACATGAAGTTCCAGTTCTGCGAGGCGCGCGTCCAGTGCAGCTCATCGTCGTGGGTGATCTTTTCTTCGGGATAGAGATGAAACCAGCGCTGACCACCCTGCGCCTTGGGTCTGGAATCCCAGGCGATCGGCAGCGCCTGCAAGCGTCCGTCGGGAAATTCCACCAGGTATTGCTGCAAGGGGCTCACACCGAACGTGTACCTGATTTGAAAGTTCGCCAGCTTGCCGTCAGGCCCGTCCGTGCGCACAAAGAATTTGCCATCGCGCCTGTAGAACCGGCTGGTCACACCGGCATAGGTGAACTGCGCATCATCGAAATCACCCAGCACGCTCTCCCCGTTCGCCTCCTGCATGGCGAGTTTATGCTGTGATCCACGCCACGCCGTGCTCTCGCTGGCATGGCACCCGGCGCAGGCCGGTGCGCCCACATAGGTGGCGGCCGGTTTGGCAATCGGCGACGGCGTTCCGGTGGTCGGCGGGGGGTGTCCCTCGACCCGGGCGTATATCAGGCCGGGACCGAATGCGAGCAGCACCGCCAGCACGAGTGCCAGCCGGGAACCGCGCCGCGCCGAAGGCGCGGTGCGCCCGGTATGTGTTCGCTTGTTACGTTTCATCGGGGATGCCGTGACCGGGTGGTGTCACTCCAGTTTGTCTTCGGCCCTGGACTCTTCCTTGATACACGCCTCCATGAACTGGTAGCTGCCACCCGCCGATTGTCCGATCTCCCGGCAGTAGTCCAGGATGCCTGGCGGGACTGACATGTGCCCGATGTCGGTTTTGGCCGTTTGTTCCCGCTCGCGACAGGCCGCCTCTAATCGAGAGCCGTCACCGGCGGCGGCGCCAACCTGCTTGCAGTAGGTATCTATGTCGTAGGCATGCGCTCCGAGCGGAAGCGTAACGAGACTGAAGGCAATATATCGAAACTTCATAACTTTCTCACTCGATTACGAATCAGTGGATTTCTTACGCGGTTAACGGTATCGACTGCCGCCGGACGGCGTGGCCGGTAAATGAGATGATTTTTTACGGGATCTCGTTGGGATACGGGAGGTGTTTATCCAGCAACGGCGCAACGTCCTTGTCGAGAGAGATCTGCTTAAAATGAAGCGGCCTGCAACCAGAACGTGGCGTCGGCAAATGACTGCCCTGAGAATATGCAACGTATCGGGCGCCGCGCTGTACATCAACGTGCCGCGACAATGGTTTTCGGTGGACTCACGTTCCGGTGATCAGCGCACTCGACCCGCCGGATGACGGACGGCGGCCGAACCCGGGACGACTTCCCTCATGTCGTCAACGCGATCGCGTGCGCGTTCATCCCGGGTCCGGTTGCCGACGTAACCCTCATCGACGACGGCGGTACCCTGATCATCGCCCGCACCCTGCTGATACTCCGAGGTCGGCTGCTCCGTCGGTGGCTGCTGCGCGCCGGGGTTATTGCCGTTGTCCATTTCATTAGCCGAATTTTCCAGCTCCTGTTCCTGCTGCTGGTCTTGCTGTTCCTCCGCCGGCGTCGGGCCGGGCGGGAGATCGACCTGCTGGGCATTGGCGCCCGCGGGGGGCGGCGTATTGGAAAAGGTGATATTGCCCTGGGCGTCGACCGTCTTGTAGATCGTGTCGGCCACCGCCGTGTCGGGCAGTATACCCATGATCAGCATGAGGCCGGTCAGGCACAGCATTCCACGGAGGTATCCCGTCAGGGTATTCATGGTTGCATCCTCGGGTTGTTGTTGGTATCTGTCATGCGCGCCATGATCGCATCGTAGCGACTAGGGGGCAAACTTGAAGGTGATATAGGCGCCGACGGCTTTTTCTATTTCCCCGACGCTGACCGGGCGGCCCAGCAGCGGATCGGCCCAGTCCTGACAGACCAGTTTCAGTACGTCGGGCTGGTGTTCGGATTTAAGCCGTAACTCCTTGTAGTAACGCATGATGTTGGGTTGAGAAACCCATTCACTCTGATCGGAGGCGGAGGTGATCAGAAAGGTCCCGGGAGCCACCTTTCGGGGGCCCAGGTTCTCGACCTCGAAGCGGCAGTTGACGGTGTACTCATCGACGCCCCCTGCCACCTGGCCGTTCTGCAGATCGACATGGGCCTGGCCCGCGGGGATTTCCAGTGGCTGGTTGAGTACCAGCTGTGATCCCGGGCGTATCCGGAACCAGATCGAATTGATATCCGTCGTCGCGGTCATCTGGCAGCCTGCGAGAAACAGCGTGAATGCCACGAACCCGTGTTTCTTCATCGCCGATTTCGCATATGCAGGGATCCGATACGGTTCGTGGCACTTGAGAGCATCACTATAGCCCAAAACCCGGCCTTCGTGAATGTGAAGGAGTGAATGCACCATGCTTCCGCCCGGCATGGATTTATTCAAGCCATTGGTGCATTCTTCGCGGCTGGCAGAAAATACCGCCCTCAGGAGGACGGAAGACCTCATGATCAAGCGCATCATCAGCTATCTGGCGCTGACGCTCATTGCCGGTTGTGCAAGCAACGGCGTCATCATCAATCAGCCACCCATGCCGAACACGCGGCAGGACTCGGTGAATGTCCGGATTCACCGGGACGTGGACGTCAAGGAGATTCTCAACGACGTGACGTTCACCATAAACAACGAACCCATCTACCAGTTTGGAGACACCAGTGACTTCAGCTTCGTCACGGTGCCGGGTGAGTACCTGTTCGGTTATCGGAACGGCGGGCAGGATTGCAGTATCGACGTCCAGATCGATGCCGGTGGGTCCTATGTTTTTTCTCTCAAGCCGAAGTGCTTGATTGTTATGGAAAAGGAATAGCCCCGCCATCAGCCATGGCGCTTGCTCCATTCCGGATAGAGCGGCGCCAGCCCGCCGGCGGCGGATGCCGGCTCCGCCGGCTTCCTGTCCATGCCATCCCTGAAGAGATTCCATAACGGCGCACCGTCCCAGACGACGCCACCCGGGGCGTAGAGCGACTGGTCGAGCCGGCGCACCTCGGCGGCGCCGCTCTTCAGACGGGAGGCGATCGAGCCCAGGTTGCGCGGCGGGCTGTCCGGCCATTCGGCCGCGGCCCAGTCGAGCATGGCCCGGGCAGCAGAGCGTGCATCGTTGGCCGCGCATGCCTCCTGCAAAGCGCGCCTGGCTTCCCCGGCATCCGGCACCGGCGCCGCTGTCACGTCGGCCGGCTTCGCGGTCACCGTCGCCACAGTGGCCGACCGCCGATGTTTCGAGCGGCGACGCCAGGCAAACAGCACCGCCAGCACCAGCACCAGCACCGCGAAGGAGCCCGCCAGCCATGGCCATGCGTCCATGAGCCGCCGGGTCCAGCCCGGTGCTGGCGTCGCCTCAGGCGAGACTCCGGCGACGGACGGGGCAGCCGGTTTGCTCGCGGCGGCAGGCTGCGGAGGCGGCGCCGGCGCACTCTGAACGCCACCCACGCCGGGCTGAACATCCACGGTCCAGGATGGCAACACGGCCACGCGTTCCTTGTTGGCCTTGATGTCCCACCAGGGCAGGCGGATCTCCGGCAGGGTGATCTTGCCCGCCTGCTGCGGGACGAAGGCGAACGACTGTTCGCTGTGGCCGTAGACGGTAGTGCCGTCAGTGCGACTGTCACGCACCGGCTGTTCGGGATAGACCTGTACATTCGAGATCGCCGGGATCCGGATATCGGGCAGGTGAGAGGCGGCCAGCCCCTTGGCATCGATGGTGATCTTGCGTGTCACGGGCTCACCGACCTTGAACTCGGGAGGGTGGTCAGTCCAGCTGTCGTGCAGCACCAGGTCCTCGCCCGGCAGCCAGTACGCACCGGAATAGGTGGCGGGGTGCGGCTTTACATCCACGGTGACGGATTCACTGCGCGCATGGACACGCTTGCCGGGATCACCGAAGGGGTCGCTGAAAAAGCCGTTGCCCGGGAAGGAGCCATTGTGCCCGAAGAACTGCTGCATCATGGCATCCATGCGCCCGAACGGACTGCGTCGTGAGCCTTCGGTAGCCATGCGCCCCGTGAAACTGACCGGCGGGATGGTGAACACGCCGCTCTGCTCCGGGAAGATCGCGTAGTTCCGCTCGATGACCTGGTAGCGTTGTCCGTTCACCGTGGTCTGATAGTGCTCGTCATCGCCCAGACGCTCCACCACCGCGTGTTCGGGGTCCGGGTCGCCGAGCGTCCCTCCGGTGAGCGGCTGACTGTAATAAAGCCGGGTGGTGTACTGGATCTCCTGCTGCACGAAAGGCGAGACGTTGCGCGGCTTCACCTCGGTCTCCAGATACAGCGAACTGCCGGGCTGGCTGGCCGCCGTGGCCGCCGGCTGGTCGGCGACGGTGAGGGTCAGTGGAGAGGTCGTCTCACCGCCGACCTTCAGCGCCGGTATTTCGATGCGTCCCTCATGTTTCGGTTCCAGCCCCACGCTCAAGCGCGTGCTGCTCGACATCTGACCATTGATGACCTGCATCTGCTGGCTGGTGCTGGTGCCGAGGATGTTGAAATCCTTCCGCAGGGGGGACAGGTCCGGCTGAACGCCCTGGGATTGCTGACCCTCGGACGAGATGGTGAGCGTGACGGTGTCGCCCCCGGCGATGGTGGTGCGATCCAGTGTTGCACGCACGTGCGCCCACAGGTCGCTCGTCCCCGCCGCCAGCAGCAGACCCAGAATCAGTTCAAGGACGCAGGCCCGCCGCGCCGTGGCAGGTTTGCCGTGATTGCCTGGGGTGTGTTTTCTAAGCATACGTCTGTTCCTGGGGAAGTTCTGATAAGTCTGTTAATCCCTGAGCCAGTCATTCCCGCGAATGCGGTAATCCAGCCCCTGCGGTCAGGGATTACCGGATTCCCGCTTTTGCGGGAATGACGTGTGCTGATATTACCTAAGCATATCTCATGCGGCCGCCTTCACCAGCTCTGGCTGTCGCTGCGACCGGTTGCGGCGGCGCGCTGCCGGTACTGATAGAGAAACTTGCGCCGCAGCAGGCCGCCCGGATCATCGGGGATGCGCCGCAACCATTGCTCCATGGCCTGCTGCTCCTCGCTGGTCTGCGTGTCGGCCGCGGCCGGTGCGCCAGGGGGTTCGGGTTTTTTCGCCGTCTCCCCATCGGCCTTGCTTTCTGTGGCCGGTTGACTGGCCGCAGCTTTTTTCCGGAACGCTCCTGCGCCCGGGCCTGTGATTTCGCTGTCGGCGGCCGGGTTTTTATCGGTGTTCTGCTCGTCACCACCCTGCCCGGCCGGTTGCGTATTGTCCACCGTGTTTTGCCGGCCACCTCGCCTGGCATCGGCTGATGCCTGCTGCTTCGCCTTGTTGGCCCGAGACTCACCGGCCTGCGCCGATTGCGTGGAAGAGTCCTTCTTCCCCTTGTCTGCTTTCGGCGATGCGCCATGCGCTTCCTGGCGGGTGGCTGCCTCACCCCCCTTACCGTTCGTTTGCGCCGACGGCGACGGGCTGGCGCTGGATTGCTTCCCCTGTTGTCGACCCTGCGAGGAACCCTGCTTGCCCTGCGGTTGATCGTGCTGCGATCCGTTCTTCCCTGTCTGCTGATGCTGCTGTGATCCTTGCTTCCCCTGTTGCTTACCCTTCTGCGACCCCTGTTGTTGCTGCTGCTGTTGTTTCTTCTTCTGCTGACGCAGCAGCGCCTCGACCGACGCCTTGTTGTGCAGCGCATCCTCCATGCCGGGTTGCGCCGCAAGCGCCTTGTCGTAGGCGGCAAGGGCTTCCTTGTAATGGCCGAGCCGGGCCAGGGCGTTGCCCCGGTTGTACTCGGCATCCGTCCCGCTGGCCCGGGAGAAGTCCTTGAGCGCCTGTTCGTAGTGGCCGGCACGATATTCCGCCGTGCCCCGCTGTGACGGGTCCGTCGCCAGTTCCGCCGCGCGCGCGTTATCCCCTCCCGCGAGGGCCTGTGCGGCCTGTTGATCGGGGCGTACCCACAAGTCATTCCAGGACGCCGCCATGGCCGGTCCGGGTACGCTGACGGTCCCCGCGACCAGCAGGACCAGGACCAGCAGCCAGCCGCGGCGAAAAGCCAGCGCGGCGAGCGGCAGCAACAGCACCACCAGCCACGGGCCGCGTGACACCCAGACGTCGGTTTTCAGTCCGGATTGTTTCACTTTGGTGTCCAGTCGCGGCGCCATGGGGGTCAGCAACGCGTCCAGATCCGCATCGTTGCCGGTAATGGTGGCGTAACGCCCGCCGCCGGCAGCGGCCAGCGCGCGCAGGGAGGCCACGTCGAGTCGGGGCACCACGATGGCGCCGGCATCATCGTGTACATAGCCGCCCTTTCCGTCCGGCAGCGGCGCACCCTGCTTCGTTCCGACACCGAGCACCGACACGGTATACCCCTGGCGCCTCAGGTCTCTGGCAGCATCGATCGCCCGGCCCTCGTCACCGTCGGTGACCAACAGGATCTGACCGCGGGCGACACCCGCCTGCTTCAGCAAGTCCCCGGCCTTGCGCAATCCCAGGTCGGCGCGGCTGCCCTGCACCGGCATGAGGCCGGGTTCGAGCGCCTGGAGCAGTTCCGTGATGGTTTTGGCATCGTTCGTCAGTGGGGATACCACGAAGGCATCGCCGGCGAAGACCACCAGACCAACCTGACCCTCCTGGCTGCGCCTGAGCACATCCTCGACCTTGTAGCGGGCACGCTCCAGGCGCGACGGCGCGAGATCGGGCGCCGCCATGGAACGTGACAGATCCAGCACCACGACGCGCGCCGCCTCGCTGCGAAACACCGGCTGCGGCTGTTTTTCCCATACCGGGTCGGCGAGCGCGACGACCGTGACCAGCCAGCCCGCCGCCAGCAACCACACCGGCAGGCGATGCCGGGCATGCGGCTGGTTGATTAACAGATAAGGCAGGAGCCGGGCATCGCAGATCCTCTGCCAGGCGCCGTCACGCGAAGCGGGATCACCGATCCACCAGACCAGCAGGGCCAGGGGCAGCAGGGCCAGGAGCCAGAGCGGGTGCTGGAAGTGAAACATTTCAGGCATGCCGCACCTCGAGGTTTCCGGCGCGGTGAAACAACCCGCTACTGCCCAGCGCCATCAGCGCCGTGAGGAGCAGCGCACCCGCGAGCGGCCACAGGTAGAGCTCATGGACCGGACGGAAGGTCTGTTTGTCCGCGCTCACCGGTTCGAGCTTGTCCAGCAGGGCGTAGATTTTTTGCAGACTCTTGATGTCGCGCGCCCGGAAATACTCTCCCCCGGTTTTTTTTGCTATCGCCTTCAGCGTGGTTTCGTCCAGTTCGTTCGTGGGTACCCGCTGGGTGCCAAAGAATCCGCGCAGCAGCATCTCATCCGCGCCTACGCCTATGGTGTAGATACGCACACCCTCACGGGCCGCGAGGTCTGCCGCCTTCAGCGGGTCCACGCTGCCGGAGGTATTGGCCCCGTCGGTCAGCAGGATCAGCACGCGGTTCTTCGCCGGTCGCTCGCGCAGGCGCTTCACGGCCAGACCGATGGCATCGCCGATCGCCGTGCTCTTGCCGGCCAGGCCGATGGCGGCCTCGTCGAGCATGGTGTGCACCGTCTTGCGGTCGAAGGTCAGCGGCGTCTGCAGGTAGGCCTGGTCGCCGAACAGGATCAGGCCCAGACGATCTCCCTTGCGGTGATCGATAAAATCCCCGGCGACGACCTTGACCGCCGTCAGCCGGTCCATCACCTGCTGGCCGAGCTGCATGTCCTCGGTTGCCATGCTGCCGGAGAGATCGACCGCCAGCAGGAGATCACGGCCGGTCATCGCCAGGCGCACCGGATTGCCGACGAACTGCGGCCGCGCCGCGGCACCGACCAGCAGTACCCAGGCCAGCACCCCCAGCAGCAGGCGCCAGCGCGACGGCAACGATGCACCGCCCGACCGCGACGCGGCTGAGGGCGGTGTAGAAGGGAACCCGCAGGGTCATGCCCGGCATTTCGGGCGCCCGCGGCATGAGCCACGCCACCAGCAGGGGCAATGGCAGAGCGGCGAACAGCCAGGGCCAGGCAAATTCAAGACTCATGCGGCACCCCGAAATTTTTTCGAATCCAGACGCCGGCCAGCGCGGCCAGCCCCTCCGGGTCGACCTCGACCCGTGCGGCGTAGGGCCCGTCGACCAGCACCCGCCCCGCCCCGCGGCTGAAGCCGCCGTTGCCACCGGTCTCATCCAGGAACCGGCACCAGTCAGCACCGAACAGCGCAGCAACCTGCCGGCGCGGAAAACGCCTGAGGGCGACGCGGCGCAGCAGCATGGATACCCCGGTGACGAAACTGACGGCTTCTTCCAGGCTATAGCCGGCGACCAGCCCGTCCAGAATGGCCAGTACCTGCCGGCGCTGCCGGCGCAGACGGTAACGCCGGTATAGCTGCACCGCGGCGTACACCAGTATGGCGGCGAGCAGCGCCGCCGCGACCCACCAGCCAGGCGCGGGCGGCCAGAAATCAGGCGGCGGCGGTGCATGCACATCGCGCAGATCGAGCAGCGGTGCACCGGCCGGGTTCATGCCGCCACCTCGATGGCGTCTGCTCCCGCAGATCATTTTCCGGCATGGCTGCCGCGCAGCCGCTCGACCACGTCGTCGGTTGTCGCCAGCCGTATCAGGGGCACCTTGCAGGCGCGCATGAGTTCGCGCACATCCTGATGATGGCGAGCGAAATAACGGTCATAGGCGGTCTGCCGGGCGGCTGGACCGGGTATCCATGACGCTCGTATGACGGCCGTCGCCGATGCCGTAACGCCCCGGCGGCGGCGCATGAATCTCCAGCGCATCGACAACCTGGCAGGCCACGATATCGCTGTGCTGGCGCAGGCGCTGCAGATGCAGGCGCGTGTCGGCGTCGATGTCGTAAAAATCACTCAGGATATAGATCAGGCTGCCCGGGCGCGCCACGCGACGCAGTCGCCGCAGCGCTTCGGTCAGCCGACCGGGATGCTCCGGCTGGCGCACCCCGGCTCGCGGGGTCGGTCGCGCCGACCAGCGCACGGATCAGGCGCAGCACACCGCGCTGGCCGCCGAGCGGCCGCAGCTCGTGGTGATTGCCGTTGAACAGCAAGGCCCCGATACGGTCATGACGGTGCACCGCCGCCCAGCCGATCAACGCGGCGGCGCGCGCGGCGACCACCGACTTGAAGGCGCCGCGCGTGCCGAAAAACATGCCGGGATTGAGATCGACCATGACCACCACAGGGCGCTCGCGCTCTTCCGTATACAGCTTGACGTGGGGGTTGCCGGCGCGGGCCGTCACGCGCCAGTCCATATTGCGTATATCGTCGCCCGCCTGGTAGCCGCGCGATTCGAGATAATCCATACCGCGGCCGCGAAAGCGCGAGTTGTGCGCGCCGGCGATGGTGCTGAGCGACGGGCGGCGGCTGCCGAGCCGCAGGTCACGCGCGACCAGCCTGAGCCGGATCAGTTCGTCGGTGGTGACGTGGACCCCGGCGGCCGGCGCAGCACCCGATGCCGCTGTTCCGGCTTCAGCGACGTCCTGGCGAAACAGCTTTCGCAACAGCTTCATGTTCAGGTCACCGGCACGCGCTGCAGCAGTTCGCGGATGAACACATCGGCGCTGATACCCTCGGCTTCGGCCTCGAAGGACAGCAGGATGCGATGGCGCAGGGTCTCAAAGGCGACGGCCTGGATATCCTCGGGCGAGACATAGTCGCGGCCCCTCAGCCAGGCATGGGCGCGCGCGCATCGGTCGAGTGCGATGGTGCCGCGCGGGCTTGCGCCGTAACTCACCCAGCGTCTGAGATCTTCGCCGTAGGGCGAGGGATCGCGCGATGCGAGCGTCAGCTGCACGAGGTATTCCTCGACGGCCGGCGCCATGTGCAGCGCGAGCACCTCGCGCTGCGCGGCGAACACCTGTTCCTGGGTCAGCAGCACATTGGGGCGCACCTCCTCCTGCCGGGCCGCGAAGGCCTGTCGGCGCGCGAGTTCGAGTATTTGTTTCTCCGTACCGGCCCCGGGATACCCCACCCGTACGTACATCAGGAATCGGTCCAGCTGCGCTTCGGGCAAGGGATAGGTGCCTTCCTGCTCGATCGGATTCTGGGTCGCCATCACCAAAAACAGTCCGGGCAGGCGATAGGTCACCTGCCCCACCGTGATCTGGCGTTCGCCCATCGCCTCCAGCAGCGCGGATTGCACCTTGGCCGGCGCCCGGTTGATCTCGTCGGCCAGTACCAGGTTGTGGAAGATCGGCCCGTGCTGAAAGACGAACTCGCCGGTCTGCGGGCGATACACCTCGGTGCCGGTCAGGTCACCGGGCAGCAAATCCGGCGTGAACTGCAGCCGGTGAAAATCACCCTGGATGCGGCTGGCCAGCTCCTTGATGGCGGTGGTCTTGGCCAGGCCCGGCGCCCCTTCCACCAGCAGGTGGCCGTCGGCCAGCAGGGCGATGAGCAGGTGTTCGACGAGCTGCTGCTGGCCGATGATCCGGTCTTCCAGCTCGCCTCTCAGGCGCTCGAACGCTGCCTGGGCCGTGCTGCCTGGACGGTTCTCGTTAAGAAATGCTGCCGTTGTTGATTTTTCCATTTCCTACCTCGTCATATTCACTGGGGTGAAGGGCAGACAGTGTGACAACATTTTCGCCGGGTTGGTTCGCGGGAGATACATCGGCGGCAACGACTGTCCGCACTCCATGGACGGCGTTGAGGCGAGCCGCCGGTGACAGCGGCCGGTATAAATCAGGGTACGTTGTCTCGGCACCGCCGCCGCATTACCATTTAGCCCTGGCCTGCATTTACCACCGGGCGGCGGTGGAAAGACATAAGGCATTGAGGTAAGCGAGATGTTGCCAACAAGGGGAAAAACGGCGTATTTCCGGAGAGTGTCTATCCCGGTGAGAACTACGGGCTACGCTGCAGGCGCTTTCACCCCGTCACGATGACCGGAGAGATCTCGGAGATCACGCAACACTTGCTGGCGGAGGTGAGCAGGTTCGAACCCGTGCTGCTGCACCATGGCGTGGCCGTCATCATGGCCGCCGTCGCCGCCGAAGGCTTCGGCATTCCCGTGCCCGGGCAAACCCTGCTGATCGTGGGCGCCGTACTGGCCTCGCGGGGAAAATTCGATATCACCTGGCTGCTGCTCTCGGCCTGGTTCGCCACCGTCATCGGCAATCTCATCGGCTTTTATCTCGGCCGGCTGGGCGGTCGCAGGCTGCTCACTCGCCTGCCCGTCAATCCGGGGCATCTCAAACGCATGGAGGCGCTCTGCACGCGCTACGGTATTGTGGTGGTGCTGGTGGCACGCTTCATCGACGGCATGCGTCAGCTCAGCAATTTCATCGTTGGCATTCTGCAAATGCCGCCTGCCCTGTTCCTGGTAATGACCAGCGTGGGTGCGGCGCTGTGGGTCGGGGTATGGGGGCTGGGCGCTTACCTGCTCGACCAGCATGTTCATGCCCTGGCGCTGGACGTGAAACACCTCTCGCCCTACAGTTGGGCGGCCACGCTGCTCGTGGTGGTGCTGCTGGGCATCTACATGTTTCACAGAAACTCCAGACACAAGGGGGGACACCCGTGAAAAATGAGAAATCCGGACTGATTCTCAAGATCGTCCTGCTCGGACTGCTGCTTGCGCTGCTCGCGTATGTATTCCATCCCGTGGTCGGGCATCTGAGTCTGACCATCAACGGTCAGCCGGTGGCCGACCCGATGGCACGCCTCGCCGCCGTTCCCGTCGTTCTCGGCATCCTGCTGCTGACCGGCATCCTGGCCGGCCTGGTGATTCTTGGTGCGGGCACTTTCCTGTTACTCGGTCTGGCGCTGCTGGGCATGGCCGGAATCGCCGTGGTCGCCCCCTATTTCTGGCCGGTGCTGATCATCGTCATCCTGGTTATCAGTCTGGCGTCACTGGGCGGCAAGGAGAGAAAATGACGCCATCGGACTATCAGGCCGCGATTTCCCTCGGCCGGCGTAACCCCGGATGTGGCGACCACTGTATAATGACCGGTATTGCCCGGCGCAGACACTGCCGATCGATCCCGACGAGGATCAGGTCGCCGGGATATACTCCAGGCGCAACACGAACCGTCATATTCTGAAAAGGAGAAAAACGCCATGATCGCACCCCCTTCGAAATACGCTCCCATGGCGGCAATAATCATGCTGTTGTCCATGCTGGGGGCGGCCCCCGCCCTGGCGGATGAACCGACCGTGGTGGAGGAAACGGAGGCCGCGGGCTCCCTGTCGGCGCTCCTGAAAGACATCCTGGGTGATCCGAAGCGGGATTTTAACCGATACTACGGACCCGATGATTGCAGCACCGAGCAGCTCTATCTCGGCAGCAAGGATTTGCTGGGGAAATATGCGCAGGCGCCGGCGGAACACCGGGGCGCACTGCGGGCCTATATCGAATCCGGCAAGGAGCAGTGCAACTGCACACGCGCCATCGTCGGCAAGAATTTCGATATACTGGTCGATACCGTGGGTTCCGACATGTCGCGGGTCCCGTGTCCCTGAAATGAAAGGTATATCGCCTGGCCGGTCGGTATGCGCAGGATCTGACGGCGTTGCCGGGTGGCTGCCGCCATAGTCCGGCAACCCTGGCCAGGACTCTTTACACCAGCGGATTTCTTTTTTTTACCGGCATCCCTCCGAAAAACATGTCTTTCATTATGCGTCGCTATTTCCTGTTGCTGCTGGGCACGCTCTGCGTTACCTGCAACACGGTTGCGGAGACCTTTCCGCTGCCCCCGGCGGATGTCGACCTTGTCGGACAGGTCGAGTTCACCGAGGCCAGCCGGGAGGATACTCTGCTGGATATTGCCCGCAAGTATGACATCGGTCAGAACGAAATCCTGCTGGCCAACCCGAAAGTGGATCGCTGGATGCCTGCAGACGGAGCGCGTGTCACGATCCCGAATCGCTATATCCTCCCCAGAGCGGAACGCACCGGGCTGGTACTCAACCTGCCGGAAATGCGCCTGTACTATTATCCCAAGGCAGCACGCGGCCAGCAGAAGGTCGTAATAACCCATCCTATCAGCGTCGGGCGCATGGACTGGGTGACGCCGCTGGGGAAAACCAGAATCATTGCCAAGGACAGGGATCCCTCCTGGCGTCCTCCCAAATCACTGAAGGAGGAACATGCCCGGGAGGGTGAGATTCTGCCCGATGTGGTGCCACCCGGGCCCGACAATCCTCTGGGACGTTTTGCCATGCGGCTCGGATTTCCGGGCTACCTGATTCACGGCACCAACAAGCCCTTCGGTGTCGGCATGCGCGTCTCTCACGGCTGCATACGCATGTATCCCGAGGATATCGAACGTCTGTTCGAACAGGTTCCTGTCGGAACGCAGGTTCAACTGGTCAATCAGCCCATCAAGGTCGGCTGGCTGGCCGGCGCCCTGTTCATCGAGGTTCACCCACCGATGGATGAAGACCGGGAAAAATACCAGGACATCATCAATGCCGCATTCAATACGATTGCGGACGCCATCGCCGGGTCGGGAAACGAACAGCATGTGGCGCTCAGCGGCAGCGCCATCAAGGCCGCGGTTGAAGAACAAAGCGGCATTCCGGTAATGATCACGAAGTAGTGTCTGTCCATAAACACCGTTTTCACCGCAGAGACGCACGACTGCATGGAGAAGGTGAGACCGGGAACCGGTCGAGAAACCGGCCTGGGCCGTGCAGGAGTCAGGGCACCAAAATCAGGCGCTTCAGGCGACGCATGGAGCAGTTGCCGAAAGTACACAGAGAAATACTTTAATGAAGACAAGTAAACACTTTGCGCTCTCTGCGTCTTTGCGGTGAGTTATTTATTTTATGGACGGACTCGAAGTGGCCGAAAAAAAGCAAAGCCCCCGAAGGGGCTTTGCCATAACTGATATACCAGTGACCGCTGTCCGGACCCGCCAACGGACGCGGGTCTGCGCAAACGGTTGCTGGCTGTTACTTGTACATCGACTTCTTGAACATGCGATCGATCTTGGTCGACGTATCGTCAGCGCTCGGTTTTCGCCTCGTTCGCCGTGGTCATGGCTTCCTGGGCCATGGACTTGGCATCGGCGGCATCCTTGGATGCCGAAGCGATATCCGACTTGTTCTGGTTTACCTCGGCTTTCAGCGCATCCAGGTCACCGGTGGTTGCGCAACCGGCAAGCCCGGCATAGACACCGGCAACGGCGACCAGGGCCAGCAGACGTGAACGACTCTTAACGGATTCCTTCATTAACTCTCTCCTTAATACAATTTGGGATAATTCGGCTGAGATGATGGACAACTCACCTTTAAAGCTGCCACCCTCGCAGCCTGACCGGTGGGGCAGCGACAGCTTGTGGCGTCGGTGCCATATCCTACCTGAACACTCTGCCAAGAAAAACAATAATTTCGCGCAGCAGAAAATCCGTTAACGTATCTGGACCCGGGTGCCTACCTGGACCCAGTGCGCCAGGCGGTCAATCTGGTCGTTGGTCAATGCGATACAGCCGCCGGTCCAGTTGAACCGGCCGTGTATCCCGGGATCGCCGGCGCCCGTCCCATGGATGCCGATAAACCCACCAAGCGGGGTGTTCTGCGGCGGACGCTTTCCGGCCTTGATGAGCACGCCGTATCGCCTGCCACTGCGCTTCGGTGATATCTCCGTCCATCAGTGCGCGGTCAGCCCGCTGCATATCAGGATAATCGAGGCCCAGGAAACGGTGAAACCGGGACTTGTGGGGTATCCAGGCGATGGTAAAGCGTCCCAGCGGCGTCTTTTCGTCGCCTTCCCGCTTGAAATAGGTCTTGCCGTAGCGTCCGATGGCGATATTCCCGAAGACGGTCTGCGCCTTGTCACCCTTCATCACCGTCAGGGTGGCACTCCGGGTATCCACCCGCAGCCACACCTCGTTTGCCGTCGCGCCACGGGCGGTGAATGGCAACGCCAGGCAGCAGGCCATGAGCGACACCTGGAACAACCGCCCCGGCCGCGCCGGGGACGATCCCGCCAGGCGGCGGAACGAAGTCTCGGTCGGAATCCGGCATAAAAGTAATATAAATTCTAGATAGCAGAGATAGCTATTTGAATTAAAATAATCTATTCATATTCATGCATGCAGGAGATCACGCCCCGGTAATGCGTGGATAAGCGGTAGGTAACGGATGGTGGTTGACGCCGGCGTATCATACCTGCAACGTGACGGCATAGGTAATCACCAAGGAACTTCTGCACCATGGACACCTCCGATTTCATCCTCGATGAGTCGATCGCTTATCTTAACCATGCCGCGGTATCCCCCTGGCCGCGCCGGACCGCCGAGGCGGTCAAGACCTTTGCCACGGAGAATGCGCGCTTCGGCGCCCGTCATTACAGCGCCTGGATGGAGACGGAATGCGAGCTCAAGTCACAATTGTGCCGACTTATCCATGCCGCCTCCGTCGATGAGATCGCCCTCCTCAAAAATACCTCCGAAGCCTTGTCGATCGTCGCCTACGGCCTGGCGTGGATGCCGGGCGACAATGTCGTCATCACCGACCAGGAATTCCCTTCCAACCGCATCGTCTGGGAATCGCTGGCGAAATTCGGCGTCGAAACGCGTGCTGCCGGGCTCTCCGGGGATACCCCGCCCGAAGATGCCATCATCTCCCGCCTCGATTCTCACACCCGGGTGGTCTCGGTCAGCTCGGTGCAGTATGCCACGGGGCTGAGACTGGATCTGGAGAAAATCGGCGCCGCCTGCCGCGAACTTGACATCCTGTTCTGCGTGGATGCGATCCAGAGCCTCGGCGCCATTTCCCTGGACGTCCAGGCCTGCCAGGCCGATTTCGTCATGGCCGACGGCCACAAATGGCTGATGGGACCCGAAGGTGTGGCGTTGTTTTACTGCCGCGCCGGTGTCATGGACCGGCTGGATCTGCAGCAGTACGGCTGGCACATGGTCGAGGAGCAGGGCAACTACGACAATCCGGCGTGGCACCTGGCCGTCACGGCCCGGCGGTTCGAATGCGGCAGCCCCAACATGACCGGAATACATGCTCTGAATGCCAGCCTGTCACTCATCCACGAGACCGGCATGTCGACAATCGAGAAACGGGTCACGGAAAACAGTCGTTATCTGATCGACTATTTCAGCGCGCACGACGCTGATTTCCATTTACTCACCCCGTCGGGGGGCCCGCGGCATGCAGGCATCGTCACCTTCCGGCCGTTGCACGAGTCCACCGGGGCACTGCATGAACGACTGCAAAACGAAAACGTTATCTGCGCCCTGCGCGGCGGGGGCATACGTTTCTCCCCCCACTACTACACCCCGCGCGAACAACTGGATCGGGTACTGCGGTTGCTGGAAGCCTGAGCCCCCGGCCTTTCCTCCACCGCGGTCGCATCCTTCACAAAACGGGACGACTCGTAGCATACTTCACGCACCGTGAAAGCCACGGATCAAACACACACGCCTATCCAGGAGCACAAATGAACACAGAGTCCACCTCATCCCCTTGCCCAGTGGCGATGACATCCACCGGCAAACGGCCGCTGGCGATGTTCCTCGTCCTGATCCTGGCCGTCACGGCCTGCACCACCAACCCCTACACCGGTGAAAAGGAGGCGAACAAGACCGGAATCGGTGCCGGCATCGGTGCGGTTGGCGGAGCCCTTCTCGGAGCGCTCGCCGGCGGGGGCAGCCGCAAAAGCGTGCTGATCGGTGCCGGCATCGGCGCGCTCGCCGGCGGCGGCGCGGGGTATTACATGGACAAACAGGATAACGAGCTGCGCGCGCAACTCCAGAACACCGGCGTCAGCGTCACCCGCAACGGGGACAGCATCATCCTGAACATGCCGGGCAATATCACCTTCGCGACCGGCTCCAGCAACATCAACGCGGACTTCTACCCGGTATTGAATTCCGTCGCCCTGGTGGTCAACAAATACGAAAAGACCTATATCGACATCGTCGGTTACACCGACAATGTCGGTGCGGCGGAGATGAACCAGCGCCTGTCCGAGGCCCGGGCCAGCAGCGTGGCGCGCTACCTGGAAGCCCAGAAGGTTCTGTCCCAGCGCATCATCACCAGCGGCAGGGGCATGAACAACCCGATCGCGAGCAACAGTACGCCGCAAGGACGCGCCCAGAACCGCCGTGTGGAGATCGTCCTGACACCGATTACCTGATCATGTACTGCTCTATGTCCACTGCGTCGAGTTGCCCGGGCTGCAGGAAACGTCGACCGTACTCGAGGTGGATGCCGCGGGTGAGAAACAGCCTGAACAGGTCGGGATCGATGTGTCCTTCCTCCTGCATGCGGTACATGATGCGCACCGCCTCGCTCAGCGTCTTGGCCTTCTTGTAGGGGCGATCCGAGGCGGTGAGCGCCTCGAAGATATCGGCGATCGCCATCATGCGCGCGGTGAGCGGCATCTGTCTGCCAGTCAATCGCCTCGGATAGCCCCCGCCGTCCATCTTTTCGTGGTGGCACCCGGCGATCAGCGGCACCTCGCGCAGGTGCCGGGGATAGGGCAGCTTCTCCAGCATGATGATGGTCTGCACGATGTGATCGTTGATCTGGTAAGCGTTCCTCGGGCGTAAGCGTGCCGCGCTCGATGGCGAGATTGTAGAGTTCACCCCGGTTGTACTTGTATTGCGGGACATCGAGGCGAAATCCCCAGGGGTTGTCCGCGGCCATGCGCTCGGCCGGCGTACGTTCGATCAGGTGCTCGGCCTTGTCGTCGAGCAGCTGCTCCTCGACCGGCAGAGCGGCGGCGGGTGTCCGGTCCTTGCGCAGCTTTCTCTTCCCAGGAAATGCCGATGCGGTCATCGAGGGTGCGCATCCAGGTCCGCTGCGCGATCTGCCGCAGGCGCTCTAGGCTGTCCCGGGCAAGAAACTCACCGCCTTCGTTGCATGCGGCGACAAACGCAAAGTCCTCATCGATCACAGCCCATTCCGCCTGCAGCGCCTGCCGGAGCGTCTCGCGGTCGCCGCCCGCATCGATCGCCTCCCAGTAGCGGATGACGGCATCGCGCTTCAGCACCTCGAAGCGCATGCGCACCTCGTGAATCCGGTCATAGAGGGTTTCCAGCTTGGTCGACTTGTCGACCACGTATTCCGGCGTGGTGACCTTGCCGCAGTCATGCAGCCAGCTGGCGATGTCGAGTGCCTCCCACTGGTCCGCGTTCATACGAAAGTCACGGAACGGCGGCACGTCGCTCGCGCAGGCCGCCTCGGCCAGCAGTCGGGTCAACACCGGCACGCGCTGGCAGTGGCCGCCGGTATAGGGTGACTTGGAGTCGATGGCCCCGGCGATGAGCTTGATGAAAGCATCGAGCAAGGCCTGCTGCATCATCAGCAGATGACGACTCTCCAGCGAGACCGCGGCGAACCCGGAGAGTGCCCTGACGAAGGCGATGCGCCCCTCCCGCGGCTCGACCGGGTCGCTCCCGTTCCGGTCGCGGAACAGCAGGCAGAGCACGCCAATGACCGCATCCTGCCGGTTGCGCAGCGGCAGGGCGATCAGGTTGAGCGCCCGCGCCCCGAGACGCTCCCGCAGCGGTGCCAGCACGCCCTCCTCCCCCTCGCGCAGGCGCAACAGCCGGCTCTCCTTGCCGCGCGCGGCACTGACCAGTTCACTGTCCCCGTCCATGGGAAAGCGTGGCAGGTTCTCAAGGCCAGCGTCGCCCTGCCCGCGCAGCTGCAGCGTGCCCGGCGCAAGCCAGGCATCCGCCGCATCGACCAGATAGGTCAATACCCCGTCCGCCTCGCTGACCGACATGGTTTCGCGGGTAATGCCCTCGAGCAGCGAATCGAAGTTCCTTTCCCCGGCGAGCGAGTTGATCAGTGTCAGGAAACGGCTGATGGTGGTTTTCATCAACCCCATGGCGACGGCGAGTTCATCGACTTCCCGGATAAAGGAACGGCTGCGGATCGGCGCGTCGAAATCGAAGCGGCTGATCAGTCCTGCCTCCCCGGCAAGCTGGTGCAGGGGATGGGAAATCTTTCTCGCCACGAGCCAGACGACCGGGATCGCCAGCAGGATGATGAGGGCCGTGATCATGACCGACTGCCAGCGGATCCTGACCGCCTCGCTCAGCAGTTCATCCACCGGGGCGACCATGAGCGCGTACAGGCCCACGCCGCCCGGGCTGGCGACCTTGCGCTCGCTGCCGATCCAGCGCCTCCCCTGAAACTCGAAATCGAGTGAACGATCCCCCGGGGTAAATCCGCCGGCGAGATGCGCCAGTACCGGGCTGCCGAGCTCCGACAAGCCGGCGATAGCGAGCTTCCCCCCGCCGGTGGAGCGAACCACTTTTCCGGGGTCGCGATAGGCCAGCACCTTGCCGTCCGCCCCTACCAGCACGACCTCGGAACTCGCCGTCATGTGATGCAGGCGGGTCGTTTCGGAAAGGCGTTCCAGGGTCACATCGGAGGCCACCACCACACCGGGAACGGGGGTGGCCAGCGTCACCGTGGTGCCGACCTTGCCGATAAAATAGAACAGATACGGCCGGGTGGCGGCCGGCCGCGCACTCGCCGTGGTATACCAGAGACGCGTACGCGGATCATACGCTTGTCGCCTCCGCCGGCTTTCTCAGGATCTCCCGCGCCTGTGCATCGAAAAACAATCGCACCAGCCGGCGGGCGCCGCCGGGCGCGGTATCGACGTTATCGGCGACGTAGGCCGCATTTTCGGGCGCATCGAAGTGCCGGCGGATGTCCCCGGTCCTGAGCGGCCGGACGATGAAGTAGTCCCCGTTGGCGTAACCGAACTCGATACCGGACACGGAGGGCTCGTTGGCCAGTGCCACGGTGAATGTCCTGAGTGACCTGAGGCGTTCGTCCAGCGTGGCGGCCCTGGTGACCGGCGCGAGCGCCAGCAGTCGCAGGGCACCGGCCACCGGGTGGTAGGTGCCGTTGAAGTCAAGAACCAGCTCGCGGGTGATCTGGTCGAAGACCTGCTCCGCGGTGGTCAGTATGATGCTGGAGGTCTTGCGGTAGTTCTGCCAGCTGAGCACGACCCCGAGCGCCACGATCAGGATAATGAACAGAACGCTGATCGTGACATGCAGAGGGTAGCGGACGGTGGCATTGCGGGCATTCATGTTGTGAGTTTACCCAGTGTTCGTCCATAAACACCATTATTCAACGCAAAGACGCAAAGATCGCCAAGAAAGCTATAAACATAGAACAATTAAAGGCGTTCCGATAAATCGAGATTTTATCCTGTAGGAGCAAGCTTGCCCCTACACGAGTATCAATCCGAATTTTGCGGGGTTAACTTGACCAGCTTTGCGTTCTTTGCGCCTTTGCGGTGAGTTCATTTATTCATGGATGGGCACAACCTGTATCCATCGGCACGTCAGGTCGGCTTGTGCCATCCCCCGACACAGCCCTCGAAGAGGCGATCCACCTCCGGGACGTCCCAGCTGCCGGCGCGATAGCGGTCGATGGAAATGCGCCCGTTCCAGGCCTCCAGAATCGGACCGAGAATCTTCCAGGCGGCCTCGATCTCGTCGGCGCGTGAAAACAGCGTGGCATCGCCCTGCAACACATCGTACAGGAGCGTCTCGTAGGCCTCGACCAGCGGTTCGGTGGCCGAGGCATAAGGCCCGCGCATCACCAGGCGGCGCATCTTCGTGGTCAGGCCGGGCACCTTCGCGTTCATGCGTAAGAACATGCCCTCGTCGGGCTGCAGGCGAAATACCAGCGCATCGGCGATCGGGGGTTCGCCTGCCGGGTCGAACAGGTTGTGGGGCGGCTGGCGAAAGCGGATGACGATCTCCGAGGCCCGCTTCTGCAGCCTTTTCCCATACCACAGCACGAACGGCACACCCTGCCAGCGCCAGCTGTCGATGTAGAAGCGCACCGCCGCGAAGGTCTCCTTCACGGAGTCCGGCGCCACGCCCGGTTCCTTGACGTAGGCCGGCACCGGCTGGTCTTCGATGACGCCGGAACCGTACTGGGCCGCAACCGCAACCCGGTCCACATCTTGAGGCCGGATCGACCGGATGGAGCGCAGGACCTTCACCTTTTCATCTCGCACCGCATCGGCGGTGTACTCTCCGGGCGGCTCCATCGCCACCAGGGTCATCACCTGCATCATGTGGCTCTGGATCATGTCGCGCAGGGCGCCGGCCTCTTCATAGTAGGCGGCCCGGTACTCGATGCCGAGGGTCTCGGTCACCGAGATCTGTACATGGTCGATGTAATTGCGGTTCCACAGCGGCTCGAGGATGCTGTTGCCGAAACGGAACACGAACAGGTTCTGCACGCTCTCCTTGCCGAGATAGTGATCGATACGGTAGATCTGCGACTCCCTGAAGATCTCCTGCAACTGCCGATTCAGCTCGACCGCCGAGGCCCAGTCGAGGCCAAAGGGTTTTTCAATGACGATGCGCCGGTAGCCGCGGGACTCTTCGGCAAGGTTCGCACGCCCCAGCGCCTGTGCGACGCGGGCATACCAGTCCGGCGGAATGGCCAGGTAGAACATGACATTGACGCGGTCATTCTGCGGGACGAGCGTTTCCGTCAATCGGGCGTAGGTCGCCTCATCCCCCAGATCGCCGGTAACCAGGTGCAGGTGCGCAGCAATGTCATCCCACTCCCCGCCCGTGAGCGAAAGATCCGGGGCGAAGGTCGCCAACGCCTCACGGATCATGGAAAACCACGCATCCTCTTCCATGTTGTTGGCAACACCGATGATGCGGCTCAGCGGGTGCAGCATCCTGGCGCGGTACATGCGCGCCAGGGCCGGTACCAGCTTGCGTTTGCTGAGATCGCCGGTGGCACCGAAGATGACGATATTGGCGGGATCCGGGTGATCGTTCCCCAGCGCGCGTTCCGGTGTATCGTTGGTCATGACCCTGATTGTCCTTTCACCTCCCGACTCGGCCATGATTAGACAAAAAGGGGGGCACAACGGCAAGGATTATTTCGCAACGGCACCACCGTCCTGGGGTTTATAATACAGTCTGCACTGTTGAACAATGTGATATCTCCGCGATGAAGAATTACACAACCCCGCTCATCGTCATCATCCTCGTGCTGGTCGGCTTCTTCCTGGCGTTGTACATAAGGGAAGGCGATCAAGCCTATCTCGCCAGCCAGGAGTCCATGATGCAGCACTCGACCAGGGGTGCAGCCAGGATGATCGCCCTGTATCTCGAGGAGACCCGCAGGCGTGTACGCCTGTTTGCCGAGGAGGAAAGCGGCGTCATCGATGAGCTGTCGCGCGACCCCGCCAACGAGGTGATGCAGCAGCGGTTCGCGGACAGGGTCAAACGGCATTTCCCCGATTACTTCGCCTATACCATTACCGATGCGCAGGGTAATGTGCGGCTCGATGATTTCGAGGGCAAGGTATCGGACATATGCCAGATCGACATCCGGAATTTCGCCGCGGGCAATGAACAGAAGGTGGCCATCCATCCCAATCCCGATGGTTACCATTTTGACATCATGTCCCATTGGCAGAACGGCGATGAGGGTGGGGTATTCTTCGTCAGTTTCACGCCGGCGTCGCTGGCGCGCATCCTGGGCAACAGTCATTTGCATGGACATCAGCTTATCCTGCTGCACCGGGACAAGCCCGGTTTGATCGAGGTCACCGCCAGTGGCAGCCGCGCCAGCCTGAAGACCGACATCACGCTGAACCCGGACGAGATGCGACGCATCGGCTTCAGGACCGATGTCGCAGGCACCCGCTGGGTACTGGCCGACCTGCCCGATATCGGCCTGTATCATGCACACAAAATACTGCTGCAACGCCAGGCACTGTTCATTTTTCTGGTTTTCCTGCTTTTCAGCGGCGCGATGTATGCGTTGATCCGCCGCGAGGAGAGGCGGCGCGCCAGCGCCGAAGAGGCGGTCCACGAGGCACGCTACCGGCTCGAAGAACGGGTGGCCGAACGCACCGGGCAGTTATCCACGACCAATGCCCGGCTGGAATCGGAAATCCACGAGCGCCAACAGGCGGAGCAGGCACTGAAACGGGAAATCAGCGAACGCCGGCAGACCGGAGATACCCTGCGCGCGCTGCATGAAATCTCCTCGGCGCAGAACCTGCCGTTCCCCAGGAGACTCAGGGCACTGCTCGAGAACGGCTGCCGGCAGTTCAATCTGCCGATCGGGATACTCTCACACATCCATGAGGACAAGTACGAAGTCATCCAGATCGTTTCTCCTGACGAGGCCATCCGGCCCGGCGATGTCCTCGAACTCGGCAATACCTATTGCCGTGAAACGATCAAGGCCAACGGACCGATCGGCTTCGAACACGCCGGGGACTCTCGATGGAAAACCCACCCGTGCTACCGGGAATACAAGCTGGAGACCTATATCGGCATCCCGGTGGTGACGGGATCGGAAGTGTACGGCACCCTCAACTTTTCCAGCCCGAGACCGCGCCTGGCGCTATTCACGGAGACTGACAGGGAAATCCTCAGCCTGATGGCCCAATGGGTCGGTAACGAGATCCACCGGCAACAAACGGAGCACTCCCTGAAGGTTGAGAAGGAGAACGCGCAGCGTTACCTCGATGTTGCCGGCGTCATCATGCTGATCATCGGCGCCGACCAGAGAATCCGCCTGATCAACCGCAAGGGCTGCGAATTGCTGGGCTACGCGGAACAGGACATCATCGGCAGGAACTGGTTTGACACCTTTTTGCCGCCCGGCGACAGGGAATCTCTGCGAGAATCATTCCGCAGTCTGATGGCCGGTCAGGAGGAATCCATCCCGGAGGGCTTCGGCGAGTACTTCCAGAATCCTGTAAGGACCTGCTGCGGTGATGAGCGGATCATCGCCTGGCACAACACTGTCCTCACCGATGAGGCGGGCGGCATCATAGGGACCCTGAGTTCAGGCGAGGACATCACCGAGCGCAAGCAGGCGCGCGAGCAACTGCTGCAGCGCGAGGAACAATTGCGTCTGACCCTGGAACATGCGCCCATCGGCATTTTGACCGCCGGGCTGGACGGTGGCCTGCTCAGCGTCAACCCGATGCTGTGCGACATTCTCGGGTACACGGCCGATGAACTCACACATCTGTCCATCAGCGACATCACGCATCCCGATGACCGGGACTTCACCTGGCGTCAATGGCAGTCCCTCATCCAGGGTGACATCAGCAGTTGCGACCTGGAGAAGCACTATCTGCGCAAGGATGGTCTGGTCATTACCGTCCGCGCGCGCGCCGGACTGGTTCGGGATGCAGACAACCAGCCGCTGATGGTCGTCGGGGAAATCGAGGACATCACCAGGCACAAGCGTGCAGAAAAGCTCTTCCGGCTGGTGGTCGAGTCGGCGCCGAATGGCATCGTGATGGTGGACACGCAAGGTCGCATCGCCCTGGTCAATTCACAGCTGGAAAGATATTTCGGCTACCATCGTGACGAACTGCTGGGGCAGCCCATCGAGATGCTGATCCCCGAACGCCTGCGCGGCCGGCACGATGAATACCGTTCCCGTTTCATGGATGAACACCGCGCCAGGGCCATGGGCCTGGGGCGCAACCTCTTCGGTCTGCGCAAGGACGGTAGCGAGTTTCCCGTCGAAATCGGCCTGAGCCCGGTGGAGACGGATCACGAGACCCATATCCTCGCCTCAATCGTCGATATCTCCGAGCGCATGCAGTTTGACAATGAAATGCAGCGCATGCGTTCCTACCTCAAGAACATCATCGATTCCATGCCCTCCGTACTGGTCGGCGTGGATGCCGATGGCCGCGTGACGGAATGGAACCAGAGCGCCGAACAGGTCACCGGGGTACCGAATGGCAAGGCCATCGGCCAGAACTTTGGCGCCCTGTTTCCCGAACTCGAATCCCAGCTGGGCAATCTGCAGGAGTCGATGCGCACGCACAGCCAGATCAGCACGGAGCGTCTCACCCTGATCACCGAGAAGGACGACGAAACCCGTTACGCGGACGTCATGGTCTACCCGCTGGTGACCAACGGCGCGGGCGGCGCCGTGATCCGGGTTGACGACATCACCGACCGGGTGCGCATCGAACAGATGATGGTGCAGACGGAGAAGATGATGTCGGTCGGCGGGCTCGCCGCAGGCATGGCCCATGAAATCAACAATCCACTGAGCGGCGTGTTGCAGAGCAGCCAGAATATCCAGCGCCGGCTTTCGGCGGAGGTGGACGCCAATCGCCGGGTTGCCGAATCGCTGGGCGTGGACCTGCACCTCGTCTATCGCTACCTGGAAGAACGGGGCATCCTCGAATTTGTCGAGTCCATCCACGAGGCGGCCAGCCGCGCCGGCCGCATCATTGCCGACATGCTGGCCTTCAGCCGCACCACGAGCATCGAATTCCAGCCGGTCCGGATTGAGGAAATCATTGATACGGCCGTGCGCCTGGCCGCCAATGACTACGACCTGAAAAAGAAATATGATTTCAGGCAGGTCGAAATTGTGCGCGATCAGGACCCGACGCTGGATACGGTGGTATGCGACGCCACGGAAATCGAACAGGTTATCCTCAACCTGGTCAAGAATGCCGCCCAGGCCATGGCCCTCGGCGGCAGCCCGTACCCGCACCGAATCACCCTGCGCACCCGCCGGGAGGACGGTTATGCGCGCATCGAGGTCGAGGATTCCGGCCCCGGCATGGACGAAGCGACGCGGCGCCGGGTGTTCGAACCGTTCTTCACCACCAAGGCGGTCGGCGCAGGCACCGGTCTCGGGCTCTCGGTGTCTTATTTCATCATCACCGAACAGCACAAAGGCACCATCGAAGTCAACTCCGCCCCGGGTGAAGGAACCTGCTTCATCGTGCGCCTGCCCCTCAAGGGGAGGCCACGCTAAGAGGCATATTCACTCCCACACCAGGGCGCGTATACTGACGTATACGTGGCACGTTCCTGACTGATTTGTCATCCCGGCAGAGCTTTGCCGCAGACGGAAGTCGGCAGCGGTTGCCAGAGGATTCATCAACCGGTGGTGCGGGTAGTTGCACCCGATGCAGTACGCGTGATGAAGTCCCAGGGGTGTGAAGGTCATTTGACGCGGGAGGCACGCCGGGGGTAAGCGATCGGGTATTGCCAGAGAGATCAGCGGATATAATCATGGCGACGGCAGCAAAAATCCTGACCATCGATGATGAACCACCGATTCGCAGCGGGATCGTGGCCTACCTCGAGGACAGCGGCTTCACCATGCTGGAGGCCAACGACGGTCCTTCCGGCATCGAGATATTCCGGCGCGAGCATCCGGATGTCGTATTGTGCGACCTGCGCCTGCCGGGCATGGACGGGCTGGAGGTTCTCTCCACCATCACCGCCGAATCGCCGGAGACCCCGGTTATCGTGGTATCCGGCGTCAACCTGCTGGATTATGCCGTGCAGGCGCTCAAGCGCGGCGCCTGGGATTACGTCACCAAGCCGATTCACGACATGGCGGTGCTGGAGAGCGCCGTGCGCCGGGTGCTGGAACACGCCGAACTGCAGCGCCAGAACCGGGAATACCGCGAGAATCTGGAGGCGCTGAACCTGGAGTTGAGCCGTACCCTGAAGCAGCTGCAGGAAGACGAGGAGGCGGGCCGCAGAATCCAGCTGCAGATGCTCCCGGAGGACAACCGGTGTTTCGGTGTCTATACCTTCCGGCGGCGGCTGTTTCCCTCCATGTACCTCAGCGGTGATTTCGTTGATTACTTCCGCATCGACGATCACCATCTCGGCTTCTACATGGCGGACGTCTCTGGCCACGGCGCGGCCTCGGCGTTTGTCACCATGATGATCAATACCCTCATGACCCAGTACCGTGAGGCGTTGTGGCAGGCGGGCGATGACACCATACTGAAACCGGGGGAAGTCCTGCAGCGACTCAATCGCGACGTGTACCGACAGAATCTCGACAAGCACCTCACCATGTTCTATGGCGTGATCGACCAGGTGGAGAACACCCTGGTGTACGGTAATGCGGGGCAGTTCCCCTACCCGCTGCTCAACGACGGCCGCGAGGTGCGCACACTCGAATGCCGGGGCCGTCCCGTCGGCATGTTCTACGACACGGAATTCACACCCCGACAGATCGATCTGCCGGCAACGTTTGACCTCATGATGATCTCCGACGGGATACTGGAACTGATGCCGGTCGAGGCACTGCAGAAGCGCTACGGCGAGCTGCTATCACACTCGATGGAAGGCACGGGCCTCGATCTCAAGGAGATGACCACCGGACTGGAGGTGCTGGCCGACAAGCACCTGCCGGATGACATCGCCATCATTGTGATCACCAGGCATTGATCCATGGATAACGCCAAGATCCTGCATGCCAGCCATGAAGGTGTTCATGTCCTGCGCTTCGTGGGTGATATCCGCTATACCCTCGGCCATTCCCTGGACAGCTTCCTGGAGGAGCTGTTCGCCGGCCCGACGCCTGCCGGCTTCGTCATCGACCTGAGCGAAACCGACAGCATCGACAGCACCAACCTCGGGCTGCTGGTCCGCATCGCCCGGGAGATGCAGAATCACAACGCCCCCCGCGTCACCATCGTGTCGGACCGCCCCGACATCAACGCGGTGCTGACCAGCATGGCCCTCGACGAGGTCTTCGACATCGTTTCCCGGGCGCCCGTGCAGGCCGGCAGTGAGCAGGAACTGCCCCGCAAGGATATGGACAAGGACTCCCTTTCACGCACCCTGCTCAAGGCGCACCGTGCCCTGATAGAGCTCAGCGAACACAACGAAGAGACCTTCCGCGAGGTGGTTTCCAGACTGGAACAGAACACCCCCGGGTCATGATGATCCGGCTGTGACCTCGCCCTGAACCACCGGGGACGCCGGCAAGCGCCCGCGGCGTTCAGGCAGGCGCCGCCCCAGATCAGTCGCTGCCCCCCTCCATCGGCACCTCCGTGCCAAACCAGCGGTCGCTCAGTTCATCGAACTGGCCGACGCCCTCAAGACGTTTCAGGAAATTTTCCGTCCAGTTGATGAACAGCGTGTCGTTGGCCGGAAGGGCGATGCCGATGGGCTCGTAATTCAGGAGAGAGAACAGCGAAATAAATCCGTCGTCGGGATAACGCTGCAATATCGACAGGCACACCGGGTAGTCGGCCAGCATCCCGCCCACCTTGTCTTCGGTGATCAGCTTCACCCCCGCGTCGTTGCTGTCCACCAGCGTCAACGAGGCCTTGGGCAGCAGCATTTTGACGAAGTCCGCGCTGGTCGAGCCGGCAAGCGCGGCAAGCCGGGTTCCGGGTACGTTCAGGTTCCCGGCCTTCTCCGCCCTGGCCAGGTCCTCGCGCCGGGTGATGATGCACTTCCCCGAGGACAGATAGGGACCCACGAAGGCGACATGCAGATTGCGCTCCGGCGTCATGGTGAGGTTGGAGATCACCACGTCGACCTCGCCATGCTCCAGGGCTGGCAGCAACTGGTCGAAGGGCATGGTCTTGATCTCGAGTTTGACCCCCATCCCTACCGCCATGAGGCGCGCCATGTCGATGTCGAAGCCGGTGACCTTGCCATCCTTATCCACCTGGGTCATCGGCGGCATGTTGCCGGATGTTCCAAGGATAAGCGTCCCGCGCTGGCGTATTTTCGAGAGTGTCGAGCCGGCGGTATCGGTCGGGCTGGACGCGGCGCCCGCACCCTGGCGGTTCATGTCGAACGTGCTGCATGCGGTGGTCAGGGCCAGCAGCGCAAGCAAAAGGAAGGAACGGATGGACAGGCGTTTCATGCGGGTCTCCCGGTTTCGGTGTTATTCGGAAAATATCAACGCGTGACTCTACCACGCTACCGGGCCGCTGTCCCGCCCGATCCGAGTCTTACTTTTAACAAGGCCAAACCCCGGTAAATAGTCACGGAACCACACGGAAATACACGGAAATCCCTATAGAGTATCCGTGTATTTCCGTGTGATTCCGTGGCCATCGGTATTTTCTTTCTCAGTGAGCAATGCCTGTTTGGCTTCGCTGCGCCCAGTACCAGGCGACAGACTTCCCACCCTTCACATCTTACTTCTCACTTTTCCATGTGATTCCGTGGCTAATGGAGCGTTTTATTATCAGGCCGTACGGTAACGCGTCAGCTTTACGAACAGGATGGCAGCCATCGGCAGCAGGAAGGTCATTGCCGTGACCGTGATGAGCAGCATGCCCAGTTGGCTGTAATCGGCGGGTACGCTGACGCCGCCCATGGCATGATCGCTGACCTCGCGCGTCACGGTAAATACCTGGTTGAGGTACTTGGTGCCCAGCTGCGCCAGGGAGAGCGCCAGATTGGTGAACGAGGCCATAACCGCGAAGAACGTGGCCTTGAGGTGAGCGGGCGCGGAGTTGGCGATCCAGGCGAGCATCGGGATCATGGCGATCTGGCCGAGCGGCGACTCCAGCGCCGTGTCCACCAGGGCGATGAAGCGCGCATCCACCACCCCGCCGGTATGGGCGGCCGTCCACACGTGCAGACCGTAGTACATGCCGATGACCGGCAGGCTGAGCAGCGTCCCGGCGACGGTCAGGAACCCGACCACGTAGGCGATCGACTTCTCCGCCATGAAGCGGCGGAAGATGAACATGCCCGCCAGCGTCAGGGCGCTGCCGATGAGCGACAGTACCGAGAGGAAGCGCTGGTCGAAGCCGAGTGTGTCGATCATCCACCAGGTGGACCCGGCGCCGGGCGTCGGCACGGCGCGGAACACGAAGATGACGATGGCGGTGCCGACCAGCACGTAGCGGGCCTGCGGTTCCAGCACGCTGACCAGACGGTTCATGAGAAACAGGATGATCGCCAGGGAACCCCCGAAGATGATTTCCTGGTTCCAGGGCACGTCCGAGAGTCCCATCACCAACGTAAACGCGACGAACACCAGGCTGCCGCCGAGGATCCACCAGTTCGGCGACGGCGCCTCGTTGTGAACGGAGAGCATGTCATGCACCTGGGCCCGGCTGAAACCCTTGCGCTGCAGACGCCGCACGTCGCGCAGGCGCAGCACGCTCGCCAGTCCTACGCCCAGCACCGAGATCAGCGGGATAACGAGCGCCAGGGTGTAGATCTGCTGGTAGATATGGACCTTCGCCGCTTCGGGCAGGGTCGCGACGCCCTCGAACATGAACAGGTTGACAGCGGCCACGGCGACGGTGCCGCTGATGATCGCCACGCGCCCGAGGGTCTGCATGGTGGTATGCATCAGCTTGAGTGTCTCCGCGGCATACGCCCTGCCCTCGGCATCCACGCGCGGCACGGCCTCGACCGTCATGGCGTCCGCGACCACGTCCTGAACGACATAGCCGACCGGCGCCAGCAGCGCGCTGAGCACGTACCAGGCCTCGACCGGCATGATCCGGCGCATGAGTTCGGTGTGTCCGATCAGGCCGATCATAATGCCGAGACTCGCGGCGATGAGCGCGGCGCCAAGAAATACCAGCAGCGCCTTCCAGCGCCAGATCAGATCCACGAGGTGACCCAGCGGCATCTTGAGCGACCAGGGGATGCCCGCCCAGAAACCGAGCGCGGCGAGAAATTCCGCGGACAGCCCGAGATAGTCCTTGACGAAGAAGGTGCCGACGATCCCCGTCAGCCCGGAAATGCCCGCCGCCACATACACCATCAGCGGCGGCAGGTAGCTCAGGCGCAGCTCGCGCCCCAGTTCGAGGATGTTGCGGTCAACCCAGCGA
>CAVQCA010000020.1:0-3808 GCA_963710815.1 uncultured Gammaproteobacteria bacterium
GTTAGAGTCCGTCCATAAACATCGTTTCTACCGCAAAGACGCAAAGGGCGCAGAGAAATTCTCTTATTTTGATAAACAAATAGCTTTGCGACTTTGCGGTGAGCTTGGTTCTTTTGTAGTTAGAGCGTGACTATAAAAACTTGATTCATCCGGTGCTCCAGGCGCGCGGGCGCTGCATACCCGCAACCTTGCATGCCTGCTTGACATAGCCATAGGGGAACAGGTCAAACAGGTGTTTCTTCGCCGCTTTCTTGTCGTAGCCCAGCTTGTCGATCAGGTAGTCGACAACATGACGCACGTCCGGCGCAACCCGGTGCTCCTGCCAGTAGGACCTCATGAAATTGAGGACCTGCCAGTAGTCCTCCGTGAGTTCCAGGTGTTCTTCCGCCGCCAGTTCCAGGGCAACGTCCCGGTCCCATGCCTCGGGATCGACGATATAGCCCTCGATGTCGCGTGCAAATTGTGTCGTGTCCAGCATGTCTGAATCTCCTGTTAGTCAATTTTCATCACATTACCGTGGCGATTTAATACTGGTCAAACGATATATATTGGTTTCTAATATCGATATATACGATATATAAAACCCGAATTCACGGTGAGGCTTTCACGGTATGGACATCGAACAGGCCCGGACTTTTCTCGCCATCACGGCGCATGGCAGCTTTCTTGAGGCCTCCCGGCAGCTGCACCTGACACAATCGACCGTCAGCGCCCGCATCCAGCGTCTCGAAGAGGAACTGGGTACCCGGCTTTTCATACGTAACCGTTCTGGTGCCAGCCTCACACCATCAGGACAACGTTTCCTGGAGCACGCAAAACGGCTGGTGCTTACGGCGGAGCAGGCCCGGCACGATGTGGGTTTGCCGGGGCGCTACCGCGCGACCATCCGCATCGGCGGGCGAATCGCGCTGTGGGAGGGATTTCTGCCGCAGTGGGTCGGCTGGATGCGTCGTGTCAGGACCGATATTGCCATCCGTTGTGAAATCGGGTTCGAGGAGGATTTGATGCGGCGCCTGATCGAGGGCACGCTGGATATCGGCCTGATGTACACCCCGAGCCACAGCCCCGGTCTCATCGTCGAACACCTCTTCGATGAAACGCTGGTGCTGGTCAGCAGTCGGTCCGACGACGTCAAACCTGGCGAGGATTACATCTATGTCGAATGGGGACCCGGCTTCTACTTCCAGCATGCACGAAGCTACCCGGAACTCGAACGGCCGCCGCAGATCGCGAATATCGGATGGCTGGGCGTGCAGTTGGTCCTCGGCAACGGCGGCAGCTGTTTTCTGCCGGCGCGCATGGCCGAGCCATTCATCACGTCCGGACGCCTGTATCGTGTCGCCGGGTCACCGGAATATGTAAATCCCGCCTACATGGTGTACCCGCGCGAAGCCGCCAGCACGGTGCTGGAGCGAGCTCTGCAAGGATTGCGGGAACTGGCTGGCCAGCAGGCGCGTCCCGGTCCCTGAAGCGGATTTTCGAGCCGGCGCCGGGGTGGCCTCCACGCGGCGCTGATTAATCGCCATCAGAAGCACGGCGGAACCGCTTCGCGTTCCGCCCTACGTGCTCTGCATTGATCCAGGGCGTCAGTACGCGATCGGTGCCATGGATATAAATTGCCCTAACGTTACTGTGTAATCCCGGAGTTGCCGCGCGCGGAGCCGGCGAAGCAGCCTGTTGAGCCCAGCGGGCACACGACGACGTAGACCGCACGCTTACCGCATCCGGAGACGCCGACCGTGTACTCGGCCCGCTCCTCCCCGCCCCAGAGAACCGGCTGCAGCATGTTACTCGACAGGATCGTCCCCGTCGCCTTCGGACAGCTCAGCTCGAACTGTCCACGGCGCACCGCCGTCTGGGTCGCAACCCCCTTCTCGCTGGCCATGATCTGCCCTGTGGACTGACAGCCTGCCAGAGTTACAAGTCCCGCAATCGCTGAGAGAAACAGTCTTGCATTTGTCATACTCGCCTCCCTGTGCCGATTCTTGCAAATCAGGAAACATATCCTCAAACGGAATACTTATCAGCGTGGATTGACACATATTGAACCCGGGTAATCCAGCTGGTGTCTGTCCTCGAAGAAATAAACGCATCGCAAAGGCACAAAGCACATAGAAAAAGTCATTCAATAAGAACAATCATACACTTTGCATCCTTTGCGTCTTTGCGGTGAAAACGATGTCTACGGATGGACACTAACCAATCCAGCCTTCCTGCTGGAAGCGTTTCTTAAGCACGTCGGCGATTTCCTTAGCGGTCTGCCTGGCCCTGCCCTCGATCCCGCTGCGGCCGGTCTCTTCCCCGTACGCCTTCATCCCGGTGCTGATGATGAGCCCCGCCGGGTTATGGGTGGCAACCAGTGCCAGGACACCCACGGCCGTGCCCGGGGTCTTGGCGCCGGTGGCATCCGTCGATCCGGAGCCGAGTTTGCGCAACCCGTGGGCCGTCACCTCGAAGCCTTCGACGGCCACTTTCAGCTCGGAATCGCCGGCACTGAATCCGATCAGGACGCGTTTCTTCTCACTGCCCTGTACGACCGAGAGCAGATAGCCATGAATGACGATGTCGTTGATCTCTGGTCGTGTGTCCGGTCCCGCCCGCTCCGCGGACATGCCCATGTCACGGATCTGCCGGATCAGTTGTGTCGCAACTTCAGCGCCCACCTTGCGGCCGGCTGCGATCTGCCCGGCGCTCTGGGGACTGGCGTGCTCATCATACTGTCCGGCCAGTGCGGACTCGGCCGGGACATCACCCGGAGTGGCGGCGAAGTCATAGACCCAGACGGTATTGGGCCGCGGGAGTTGCCCGTATACGATCTGATCGCGGTCGGTAATCTTCGTCGAGGCACACCCGGCAACGAACAACAGGGCAAGCAGATATAAAACGATATGATTAAGAAACTTCATTGAAAACTCCTTGTGCACGTTATCGTGAATGGTTCCAGTCAAATCTTGCAGGTCCGGGCGGGTACCGTCGCGACAATGGCGAGGCAAGCAGCAAGGCCGTTGCGGTGGCTGCGGCAACTCCTGTGGACATCACGTTAGTACCCCTGTACATAGCGCGAACGATAACCCGAACATAACCGCCGGAACAGTCTCATTCTCATTGCAGGTGTCCCGTGTTGTTCAAGGTTACTTCAAAGGAGAGATCAGCGGGGAATAAATGGGCCGCCTCCGGAAGTGGGGGCGGTCCGCCTGGGTCACGAACAGGTTGGTTATTAACCGCTTGTTCGTGAGCGGCTTCGACTTCCATCACAGCGGATTCGCGCTCCATGATGTCCGCTGGGGAAAAACTGGGGGCGGTCCACTACCCCTGTGGGTTTATAGAGATTCGCCGCCTACGGAAACAGCTGCCAGGGAGACGACCCGCCTTTCGGTGGGGCGCCTCCGCTGTTCCTATCCCTGATCCACCTGCTGCTGAACGGAATCCAGCTGACCCTGGCCGTTGAAGTGCAGAATGTATATCCCCTGCCCCTCATCCGATCGGTCATAGATCCAGTTATTCCCATCCTGCGACGTCGGTGGCCCGCATTGCTGAAGGATCTGGTCCGTGGACTGCCCCGTGTCCTGATCGCCGGAAATGGTCACATCGCCACATGTCATGGAACCGGCCTGCGCGGTCACAGCAAGCAGCAGTGCCGGGAATCCGGCAATGAAATGAATGGCGGTTTTCATGATGTTTCCTCCGTTGTTGTTTTACGGCTGACCACTGCCCCGTATTCGGAACACGTCCACCCGCTTACCGATTTCAAGGCTCGCTCACTCAAAAAATAGCAGTTTTCCGGTGTGTGCGTAAGCCCGGCAGGCTC
>CAVQCA010000021.1:0-13745 GCA_963710815.1 uncultured Gammaproteobacteria bacterium
CTAGCAGGTAGTGAAATGACGAATGTTACTGCAACTATGAAGTCTGAAATCGTCAAGCTTGCCCATAAGGAGCTCAGCAGCCAGGTACGCGAGATGAAGAAGGTGTCCGCGCTCAATCGGCGCGATATTGCGGCTTTGAAACAGATGATCACTAAACTGCAGCAACAGGTTGGGCGTGGTAAAGGGATAGTCGCCGAGAAAGCCACAGCGCACCGCGACAGTGAGGACACAATTCGCGTTCGATTCACGGCAAATGGGCTATGTTCCGAGCGAAAGCGGCTGGGACTTTCGGCTTATGATTACGCGAAGCTCATGGGGGTAAGTGCCCAGTCGATCTACAATTGGGAAGGAGAGGTGACGCGCCCCCGCAAGAACCACGTACGCAGGATTGCCGCTGTTCGTGGAATCGGCAAAAATGAAGCCCGAACCCGTCTTGCAAAGCTAGATTAACCCGACTGGTCAAAATACTCATGCGGCTTCGCCTGGACGGTGGTGTAGCTGGGTACCTGTGGCGGCCCTTCGGCCCGAATCGAGCGGCGTTGCAGCTTCCGCGTGTTCGATACGCCTAATGATGCCCTGTGCGGGGTTGTAGAACATGGGTCATTGTACGAACAGCGTTCCCGTAATATCGTCTGAGAACAATTTCATACGGTTCGTTCTAATTATTTGCACCATACGCGGTATCTAAACGAGGGACTATTACGGTTACTGATCTGCACTCTGTTCGTTACCTCAGTGCCTTATGTGACGCTACCGCCGCCCGGTGAGAAATCCGGGCTAGTCCCCGCTGCGCTGTTTCAGCGTCAGTGTATTGCCCTGCTGGCTGAAGTCCAGCTGCTTCAGGAAGCTCATTCCGAGCAGGATATCTTCCCCGCTGAACCCGGGGTTGATGCTGGCGCGGACCGGGCCTACCCGGAGATCGCCGAGCCGGATTTCGTCCAGCAAGGTTTGCCAGGCCCTGATCGCACCGTTGGCGGTTTGGTAAACCAGGGGTTGGCCTTTTTCAAGCCCCAGTCTTTCGGCTATCGACAGCGGGATGGAGACATCAGTGGCGCCGGTGTCCAGCATGAATTCGGCCGGCTGGCCGTTGATTAGGCCGCTGGCGACATAATGTCCAAACCGGTTGCGTTTCAGTTGCACTTCCGGCAAGCCCGTGGTCGAGGTGGCCGTCAGTACCTGCCGGTTGGGGTTGCGTTGCCGATCTAGCTGGCTATTGAAAAACCAAGTCAGCAGCGTCAATAGCAGCAACCAAGCGGCGGTAATCATCCATTTCCCGAGTCGTTGCGGCCCTAGCTCTCTTTTCTGTGGCGCGTTCATGCGATCATTATACAGGTCGCGCATACCTGGACTGCCGATAGCATCAATTCGCGGGCACGACTCGCGGCGGAGGCCGACCGGTTCCAGGAAGTGTGCGCCCTGCTGCGCGAAGAGCTCCGCATCAAGGACACCCGCATAGCGCAGATCGCGCTTCAGCGGCGGCCGCATTACGGCCCAGTCCGGTCGAAATACTCATGCGGCTTCCCGTTGATAATATTTCAGGAGCCCACCTAATCGTTCTTTACACCTGACTGATCCGGCAACGCGATCCACTGCTTGTCTCTCGGCTGGAAATAACAGTACGTTGTTCTTGCCCTGATGATTCCGTTCGACATGATAATGGACGAGGTACTCACGCAATGCGCGTCTTAACGACGCTTCGCCAAACAGAATCAGCTTCGATAAACAGTCGTTCTTGACCGATTTCACCCAGCGCTCTGCAAACGCATTCAAATTCGGACTGCGTGCAGGGAGCGGAAGCGCTTTGACATCACCGGATTCGATGATCGTCCGAAATGACTGACAGAATTTGGTGTCACGGTCATGAATGAGATACCGGCAATTATTGAGAAAACCCCATTTATCCATGGTCACGTTTCTGGCGATTTGCTTCATCCATCGCTCATTCGGATGCGGTGTGATACCGGACACCTCGACTTTACGACTCTCAAGCTGGATAAAGAACAGTACGTAATAAGTGACCAACCCGCGCAGCGTCAGTACTTCCACCGTGAAAAAGTCAGTCCCCGCAAGGACCGCCATGTGCGCGCGGATGAAGTCTGCCCACGTTGTCGTACGCATCCGCTGCGGCGCTGGCGGGATACCCTGACGTTGTAGGATATTTCCCACCGTTTGATCGGATAGCCTGTAGCCAAGGTTCGCCATGGCTCCGACAATGCGATCATAGCCCCAATCCGTATTCTCTTTGGCCATACGCACAACTAATTGTTCGATTTCATCATCAATTCTGGGGCGGCCCGGATATCGACGCGACTTAGATCCATCGAACTTACGTGCTACCAGTCTCCGGTACCAGCCCAGGAGGGTCTCGGGCTTCACGGCATTAGCCACATCCTCTAGAGCTTTACGGCCCAGGCGATGCGCGATTTCAGCGAGTGTCACCCGCTCCGCGTCAGTGAGTCGCAACGGTGTCTTTAGTTGAGCTTTGAGGATCCGGTTTTCGGCGACAAGATATTCAATACGCAACAACAGTTCCTGGTCCACTGTCCCAGTGATATAGGCCAGTATGCGCGCCCAATCCATAAATTTCCCCACCGAAAACTCGAATTAATCATCAAATTGTAAGCCTCATTTGAGGCCTGACACAAAGGCATTGTGAGACCTACAGAGGTGCTAAAATGTTGATAATTCTATACGGATGGGTATTTTGACCACACGAGCACAATCGCTAACATTTTGTTTTTTAATGCAGGTTACTGGAATGCCCGTTGCCCTATTTGCACAACAATGCAGTACGATGCATAACCGAATCCCGCAAAAGTCCCGCAAGACCACGAAAAGACGATCAATGCCTCCTTACTTACCCCACCTTCTTGAGAGGCGGCACTTTCCGGTGTGCATCCATGGCATGCCACAGATCCCAGTCACGTTGCAGGTTTAGCCAGAACTCGGGGCCTGTCTTGAGCGCTTCACCCAACGCCAGCGCCGAATCCGCACTGACCTGACGACGGCCATTGATTACCTCATTTAGGCGCGCATAGGTCCAGCCGAGGTGTGCAGCAAACGTCTTCTGGGTCACACCGAGTGGCTCCAGAAACTCTTTCAAGAGCATTTCGCCGGGGTGTGTCGGGGGGCGTTTCTTCGGTAACATGTCATACACCTAATGGTAGTCGATCACCTGCACATCCAGTGCATCTTGGCCTTGCCATCGAAAAACAATACGCCATTGGTCATTGATCCGCAGACTCCAGAATCCGGTCCAATCGCCTTTCAATTTCTCCAACCGGTTACTCGGTGGAATGCGTAACAGATCCAGCGTCGGCGCCGCATTGATCTGATCGAGCAACCGCCGCGCCTTATCGTGCAATTCACGGGGCAATTTCCTTGCCTGCCGACTGCTAATACCGTCATAGATATCACGAGTCGTCTTGTCGGCGAGGCTTTTCAGCATATTGAGAGAATATATCGCTTATCGATATAGAGATCAACAAACGAATCAATTGCGGATAATGGAATCTCCGGCGAACCGGGGCGGTTCATCACTGGCTGTATATGGCGAATTAGCAATTTTCACCTGAAATCCACAGCATGGACAGACTTGCTACTGACGGCTAGCTTTCTGTCCTAGGGGAATTGCTAAATATCACCTGAAAACTACAACATAATCGCTACACCTATCGGTACGACTTATAGAAAGCATAAACCGCCTTTTTTCGCAACGGCAATCGTAACCGCCGTGCGTCGGCAACCAGAGAGGCAGGTCTTTCAGGTCCCTATAAATGGGTCAAGGCGAGTCGTCTTTGATACTACCGCTTCTCCGGCGGGATGGTTTTGATGGTTGCTGCGAACACAGCATGAGCTTTTAGGTCAACCGGCCTATGGATACTTACGGTACTCGCCGGATCTTTGCCAAGATAGTTATCTCCTTTCCAGTTTTTTGACGGTCTGACGGGTCTGGGAACGAAGCCACCACCACAATTCGGGCACACGTTAGCCAGTAGCGTATTCACGCACGTTGCGCAGAACGTGCACTCATAGCTGCAGATGCGCGCCTCCTGTGAATGCGGCGGCAGCGCCTTGTTACAGTTCTCGCAGGTGGGCCTGAGTTCCAGCATACTGTCCCCCTAGTAAAGCGGCGAATCCATCATACGCCGCTTGCGCAGGCTTTAATGATACTCCTCGACCACGTCCTGAAGTACACGTGGTCCCGCTATTTACGCGATACGGCTGGGGCTAACGACACGACAAATGTTCTTCGCGCTTGAGGTGGCCGGCGTCGGCCAACAGCTTCAGATTCCTGCTATCCATTGCCTCTCGTGCCGGCACCGCCGTGGGAGAGAGTCGAGCCCTATCATCTGCCTGTTTGGTTACCTCATGGGCCACGTTCAAATGGCGTTCCGCCGAACCTGCCGTCTGGACCGCGGGATGTGACAGAGTGTCCGTCCGCGTCAGGCATTCGAGGTTATCGAAACTCGCCCGGATCTCGTGGCGCAGTGTAGCCTTCAGGATGGCAGTCCCGATCCAGGGTGGCAGCCAGAAATCCGGTTCCAGTGTCGCGCGGTGAATGACGCGGCTCCCGGAGCCGGTACTCGTCACCTCCCACGAGGCCTGTCCGGAGCGGAAGCTGGACAAATCAGGCACCATTGCAACCAGAATGCGTCCCTGATAGTCCTGGGTGATGTCCTCCACCCGCTGCATGGTCACACAGAAGAACACGATGCAATTCTCGAAGCGGGTCAGCACCCGCACCGTGCCGTCGCCCTTGCCATCGATGATTTTGCTGGCGGTGATCGAGGCGTTGAGACGGTCAAGATGGGCATAGTCGGTCAGGATGGCGCGTACCTTCTCGGCTGGCGCGTCAAGCTCCATTTCCACGTATACCGCGTAGCTGTTCGCTTTCTGGTCGACGTCCAGGCGCACCAGTTGCGAGGCGTGAGCAGTCAACGAGACCCCACCCATCAAAACAGCAAACAACGTCTTCAGCATGGCTAGATCCTCCATCGTTCCGTTCTTAACGCGCGGATACGAACGGCATACCGGAATGAACCGGTTGACTATGCGTTCACCGCGCTACTGTCCTGCGGTGCCCATCAGGTACATCACCACCGGCACGACCAGCCACACCAGACCTTTCACCAGAAAGAAGATGAAACCGGCCATGCCGAGGCGCTTCCAGAGTGGCCCTTGTACGGTACCGATCACTGTATTCATCTCTGATTCTCCTCATCCGCGGGTGGTGCGGCATATGCCGCACCACCCATTGACTCAGACCGACTCCGTGCCGGCTCCGGACGGGCGACCACCCAGGCGCGGTACCAGCATAGGAACCTGTCTGCGGTACTCGGCGTAGCGCGGCCCGTGCTCGGACACGAGGTCATGCTCCTCGAGGCGGATGGCAATCAGGATGTAGCCCGTCGTCATCAACGCGAAGAACAGGTGCGCCGCGGTCATGAGAGGCGTCGCCCAGAAGGCGATGATGAAGCCGACGTAAAGCGGGTGACGCACGAGCCGGTAGGGGCCTGGGGTACCGAACGTGAGGGGGCGATAGTCCTGTCCGCGCAGATGCAACCACACCTGGCGCAAACCGAAGAGATCGAAGTGGTTAATCAGGAACGTCGCCAGCAGTACCAGTCCCCAGCCGAAGGCGCAGAGCCCATAAAGCACGGCCTGGCCAATCGGATCCTGCACGTTCCAAATCACACCCCCAAGCGGCTGCCAGAAGGCGAACAAGGCAATCAGCGCCAGGCTGGCAAAAAGCACGTAGGTGCTGCGCTCGACCGGCCTGGGCACGAACCGTGTCCACCAGCGCTTGAAGGCCGGGCGCGCCATGACGCTGTGCTGAACAGCAAAGAGTCCGAGCAGCAGCGCATCGACCAGCAACGCCTGGCCCAGCGGACCTTGCGGCGACGAATCGATGGACTTCGGCACGACGAAGTTTCCGACGAAGCCGATGGCGTACAGGAACGTAACGAAAAAGATGCTGTAGCTGATGAGGCCGTAAACGAACAGTGCAAATCTTTTCATGATGATGTCTCCTCCAGTGATGGTTGATGATCCCCGATTACATGCCGATCAGCCGCGCGTCGTATCCGCGACGCACGACGGCGCCGAGAATCTTCTGAGAGTCGATGATCGCCGGTTCGTAATCCACGAGTACCAGACGGCCCGACCGCGAACTCGTCTGCACCCGGGACACGCCGTTGATTCCCACGAGCTCGCTTTCCAGCTCGTCGATACGGTCCCGGGTCGGGGCATGTTTCAAATCCACAACAACATCGGCCTTCTTCGTTTGCATGACACGTGTCTCCAGTTCGGTATGATGTTTGCTATTCGGGTCTGTTTTCCCGTTACCGGTTAAACTCCCCCGCCTGCAGAGGCGTCCTACCTTCCCGTCCGCATGACCGCCCCTGCATGGAAAGAACTCTAGGTCCGGCGTGTATCAGCATGATTTCGCGCATGTGGATATTTGTTGCCGGTTTGTATCGGCGTGTTGCAATAATCCGTGCGTTGTTTGACCCGGATCTCCTTAGTAATGCACCTACGTGAACAACTCCCGCGCTTCAGCTCTCCTTTGCCGAAGCGCACGAGGGCCTCCAGGGCAATCTGCTCACCGAGAAACTGCTCATGGTTTTGGGTCTGTACGCATTGCCATTCTCCTATCTCAAAAGAAAATTGACAGACATGTCTGACTTTCTTCAGGGTAAAAAAACTTACCCGGGTTTTTCACCGATCAAGCGCAGCGGATGCCTCGGGTCCGGGACCTCCGAGGACATGTTGATAAAGGCGCAGCCGCGGAACTCGGTATCCAGCAACCAGGGCTTCAGCGAGCGTATTACCACCAGGAAGCGGCTCACCCGGCCTTTAGCCGCCTGGATACTGTTGTCCACATGCACGATCTCGATCTCCTTCAGTTGTTGCAGATAGGTGAGAGCCGGATCGTCCTTGCTCGGGAAATGGCTGTAGAAGGTCGCCTTGGCAACACCGGACTTCTCGATCACCTCATTAATCCCAGTGGCACGATAGCTGTCTCCGTAATTATTCCCCGACAACACGTTTACCCCGATTTTACGGAGAGGTTTCGCGAAGGATAGAGGGATCGTTGTATGCTGAGTCAATGGAATTGAATTTTCTGATCATCAACCCGGCGGCTGAACTCGCCAAGCTCGCACGGACGCTGTTGACCGATGGCATACGTTTCATGGCCTTACTTGCACGATCCCGCACTGCCTTGGCGGCTGAAAATTTATTTCTCCGAAAACAACTCGCCTTCTACCAAAAACGCAACATCAGACCGCTACGCTTCGACAACATCACGCGTTTATGCTGGTGCTGCTTTTACACGGTTTCGCATGGCAAGATGCACTGGTGAATGTCACGTCAAAGACCTTCATCGGCTGGCATGGCGCAGGATTTCGCCTGTTCTGGCGTTGGAAATCACCGCCAGGGCGGCCACGAATTTCGGATCAATGCCCCGATTTCTTTTGGTACCGGTGGTCTACCAGGCTTGCCATGCTTACTCAATTTGGCCCAATGATCGCGGAAACGTTTACGCTGCCAGGCGATCACGGTCCCTGTCTGAACAAAAACCAGAGCATCCCGCCACCCCGACCAGCGGCTCGCGAGCCACGACCAGAGAATACGGTCTCCAGAGTTAATCTGCTGGCGTTTTGTTGTTCTCTGATAGACAGCAAGTTGATGTCGCAGTGCCACAATCTCAAGCTGAAGGGAGAGCCGTGACCGAACCACGGTTGATACAGGCAGTAACAGCGCACAGACAATGGGCTTCTTGGCTCTGGATCCTCTTCGGCAGCAACGATGACAGATGAAACCAGATTGACTTCGCGCCTGAAATAATTCAAGAATATCAGGTAGTACGTATTTTCGGGAAGTACAGGCATGGTCGCCCGTTCAAGGCCCGATTCCGCCCTCTCCTGCCACTTCTTCTCTCGCCCCGTCTAGCATCAAAACTTTGAAGTCCGCAAGCACCGAAAATCGGCTCGTTACAGATCAATAGTTTGCTCGCCGACTTTTCAAGCGGTTGGATGGCGTCATTGCCCACTCGGGGGAAATCAACAACCCGCGACTAATCCTCAGCTCTGATCAATCTGGGCCGCAGCTCGTGCGTGCTCAATACGACTGATGGTGTCTTCTACGGAAAGTCGTACCGCCGCGTCCTGCCCGCGCGGCCGGGATCGATTGTTACTCCAATTGACTCCGCAGCCTCTCGAATCAGAAGTATGGTTGACGTGCCTCAGCCACAACAACCTGTACATTTTGCGGCGAGTCAGAACGGCGGGGCGGGCAGCCCTTCTTCGATTTCGATATCGAAGGCAGTGACCATTTGTCCCATGATAGCGTAAAGGCCGCAAAGCGCGACGAGCTCGACGATGCCCTCGTTGCCATGGACCGCGACAAATCGCTGTTGCACCGCCACCGGGATCGAACGCTTGGCCACGACCGCGTCGACCGCTTCCAGGGCCGCTCGGGAACCATCGGGCAAGGTGTCGGGTACCTGTCCGGCTGTGAGCGCGTCGATCGTGTTCTGGTCTAGACCGGCCAGCTTCGCCGGATGCTGGTGGTGTGACCACTCATAGGCAAAACCCTGCCGGGCGGCATAGCGCAGGATCACCAGCTCGCGCACCGCATCGGAAAGGACGCCGTGGAAGCGCAGATGCTCGCCCAACGCGCCTACCTTCGCCGTGACACCCGGATTGTTAAACATGCGCACGTAGACCTCGCCGAGATGCGTGCGGCCCTCGGCGTGAGCCCGCGCGGATGCCATATGTTCGAACAGCTCGCGATTGGCGCCTGTCAGCGTCGCCGTAGGATCCGGTAACGTGGCCATTAGTCGTTGTCCTCCCATTCCTGTTGACGTTCCCGCCAGACTTTCACGGGCGTGGGGAAGGTCTTGTCGGTGTGCAGATCCAGCAGGTACGGGCCCGTGGCGCCGAGCGCACGACCGACCGCCTCCGCGATGTCGTCGGGCCTGTCCACGCGCTCGCCCTCAGCTCCCATCGACCGGGCAAAGGCAACCCAGTCGATGCCGGGAATATCGGTAAGGCGTTCCGGACCGGGTCCCATTTTGGATGCACGATAGTAAATATTGCCGTAGGCGCGATTGTTCATCAGGGCGATGACGAGCGGGACCTTCTCGCGCGCGGCCGTATGCACCTCCATGCCGTGCATCAGCATGCAGCCGTCTCCTGTGGCGACCATCAGCGGCCGGTCCGGCCGGGCGAGCTTTGCGCCGATGCCGAGCGGGACCGCCCCGCCCATCGGCCCCAGGTTGGTCAGTGAGAAGTGGGTACCCGGCTCGCGGACATCCCAGTACTCGGCAAACCACGCGCGGTGGGCGCCCGAGTCCACGCACAACACGCCGTTATCCGGAAAGGCGGCGCGCAGTTCCGCCACGACCCGCGCCGGATGCATGGGGACGGCGTCGCTTCTCGTGTTCTCCAGCTGATACTGGTTCGGCCCCGTGGCGCGAACCCGCCCGAGAAACGCCTGGCGTTGCGCGCGCCCGGCCTCGAGTCCCGCAGCATTCCTGATCATTGCCAGGCGTTGCAGCGCTTCGCCGGCATTCCCCACCACGGCGACTTCGCCCGCCCATGTGCGGCCGATGATGAGAGGGTCGGCATCGATCTGGATTAGCGCCTTCGAAGGCAGCATTTTCGGATCCCACTGCATCGTATCGCGCTGCGATAACCCCGAACCGATCACGAGAAGGATGTCGGTCTCATCCGAGCGGATCGCCTCAGTCGCCCAGCGCGCGCCCCCGTAACCGAACACGCCGAGCGCAAGCGGGTGACTCTCGGGGATCAAACCCTTCCCCGACAACGTGGTCGCGACCGGAATGTCGAAGCGTTCGACGAACGTGCGCAGTACGTCGACACCGTGCGCATGCAGCACGCCGGGACCGGCGAGCACGATGATTCTCTGATTGCCTGCGGCGTTGAGCAGATCCACTGCGCGGTCAAGCGCACTCTCGTCGACGAAGCGGGCTGCCCGCAATGATTCGGGAACGGGTTGCCAGACAGCGTCAGTTTCGGCCTTCTGCACGTCGACGGGGACGGACAGGTGAACCGGCGACCTACGCGTGAACGCGTAGGTGATCGCGTGCCGGAGGTGATGCGTTACGACCGCGCGCGAGGACACCGAGAGTGACAATCCCGTGACGGGCTTGAGCACGTCGATGTCATCGATAGCGGCGCCGGACGCATCCTGGAAGCCGCCCATGCCCTCCCAGGATCGCGCCACCTCGCCGCTGATCGCAAGCAACGGACTGCGGTCGGCACGTGCCGCGGCGAGCGCCGTCGTCATGTTGAGAACCCCGGGTCCCCCAATTCCGAAACACACGCCGAGACCGCCCGAGGCCCGCGCGTAGCCGTCGGCCATGTAAGCCGCGCCGCCCTCGAACGCGGCGACTATGGTCCTCAGACCGGGGGTTCCAGTCAGCGCCGGCATGAAGTTGTCATTGAGGCCGCCAAGATCGATGAAACAGTGAGTCACACCCTGATCACGCAGCGCAGACAAAATGAAATCTGCGACTCGCATCAGGTGGTCCCTGTTCCCGGGAACGCCATCCGCCCGCCCGCGCGCGGCCAGTCAACCGCGATCAGATGTCCTGTACCCGAGCACGTAATGAACGCGGTGCGGCTGGCGGGACCGCCGAAGCAGAGGTTGGTGATCATGGGATCCGACAGCGGCAAGGTCTCGACTATATGGCCATCCGGCGAGATCTGTGTGATGCTGCCTTCGATCAGCGTCGCCTGACAAACCCACTCCTCCCCGTCGACCTTCATCGAGTCGAACAAGGCGTAACCCGGTGCACCGTAGAGCAATTTTCCCGGATGAAATTCACCATCCGCGTTGCTGTCGATCTTGCCCGGCCCCTCAAGGTCCCAATACCAGATCCGCCCGACCTGCGTCTCGGCCACGTAGAGACGGCTGCCGTCCGGCGACAACGCGATGCCATTCGGACTGTCGAGCGGGAAAATCTTTTCGGTGATGCTGGAGCCGTCGGGCTGGGCGTAGAATACCCCTGTGCGATCGCTCGACCGCTCGGTGCGGATACCATGGTCGGTGAACCAGAAGCCACCGCTCTCGTCGAAGACGAGGTCGTTCGGACCGCGCAGCGGTCGGTCACCGCACGCACGGTAAAGGGTGGTGACCTCACCTGTCGAGAGATCGACCCGGTCGATGTGACCACCGGAATAGACGGACCCGTCCGCCAACGCGACCGGACCCTCGGGAAACTCAAGACCGGCCGCGACGATCCGCACCTCGGTCTTCGGCGAGCTGACAGATATCATCTGGCATTACCCCCGTGGAACGCCCTCGATACTCGGAGTTCACCGAATAACTGCGCGACCAGCAAGGCGCTCGCGCAATATCGTCCTACAGTCGATTGAACGCCAATATACCAGCACCCACACACAAAGCCCACTGCGTGCCCGGCACTATTCGACGGTCCGCCTCCTATTTGCAGCCGTCATGCCGGTGGTCGCCTTGCCCTTATAACTAGTGTAGTAGCCCGTAAGCGTCTCGACCTCACAATTTTTTCGGTCGCTATCCAACACATGGAGAAAGGCAACTTAGCGTCGTCACTTGCCAGATTCTATAGATGTCGTCCTGGCTCTGAGCTACAACCGGTCATCCGCGCCGGTTTGATTTCCTGACTGACCTCGCGCTGAGTGCTGAGTGCTGAGTGCCGAGTTCGAAGCGCGAAGTACCCAGTACTAAGGACGACGCACGAAGTGCCCGGTTCAGTTCGTCCCACATTCAAGACATAGTTCCCCACATACCAAGGCAATTGACTATAGCCGACATAATCACCAACGCCTTCGACAAGCACCCCTCGGTGGATCAAGCCGTCACGGATTTCGGTGATCTGATGAACGAACTGGAACTTTTCAACAGCGACCATGTCTTTAAGCATCTGGACCGGTTAAACACCGCCTGAGGGAACTGGCACCGAAGGCGATGGATAACACACGTCAGCCGGTTCGATTGACGCCCCTGCCTATGGCCAGTCGGTATAGTTTATGAACTTGCTTCTTGCGCTTGTGTCTGTCTTTTTCAAAAAGCGGCAGAGTGGTGCCTGGCTGTCGCTCCAGGTTCGCCCAGAACGCGAACGGAATTCGTTGTCGGCCGGGTAGGATCTGGTGGAATTCGTATCAGGTGCCGGAGTCGATGTCATCCCGATCCCCTTGGATTACGAGAATTACCCGCTCACCCGAGCGGAAAATTGGGTGTTCATGTTTCCTATATTCTTTTTGGAGGAGAGCCCTTATGTTCTATCGACGCATCGTCTTCGTCTTTTCGGTATTGATTCTCGCAACCGCATTCACCACGACGGGGGCGCGGGCGGCAAACCTCGTAGTCTCCCCCTCGGGCAGTGACGGCAGCCCCTGCACGACCGTGGCGCCATGCGCCACGATCGGGTATACCTTGTCCATCGCACCACCCAGAAGTCGCATCACAGTCCTTCCGGGCACCTACGCCGAAATGGTCACGGTCACCTCTACGGTCTCGCTTATCGGCCGGAACGCGACGATCGACGCGACGGGTCTTGACAACGGTATCCTCGTCCAGGGCACTGGGGCCGCTGGTACCCGCATCCAGGGGTTCACCGTCGAGAACGCCACACTCGAGGGCATTCTGGTCCGCGAGACATCGGACATAGCGATCGTGCACAATTCGGTCAGGAACAATGACCGGGGGGCGTTTGCCTCGCAGCCGACCGGGGAGTGTGCACCGCAAGGCGCGGTACCAGGCGACTGTGGCGAGGGTCTACATCTGTGGGCGGTCACAGACTCGCAGGTCAGGGGGAACAACGTGTCGGACAACGTCGGCGGGATCCTCGTCACGGACGAAACAGGACCGTCGCACGACAATGTGATCTCGCGGAACGTCATCAAGAACAACGCGCTTGACTGCGGCATCACACTGCCGTCCCATAACCCGTACGCCATCACGAAGCCGGCCCTCGGCGGTGTTTACGACAACACCGTCGTGGGCAACGACTCCGAGAACAACGGCGGGGCCGGGATCGGAACGTTCGCCTCCTCTCCGGGCACCGCCTCGTACGACAACACGATCGCGCACAATACCGTGAAAGGAAACGGCGAGGGGGGGATCAACATCCACAGCCACACCCCTAACCAGAACGTCAGCGGGAACGTTATCGTGAACAACACCATTGACGGCAATGGCATGGATCCGGACTCGGGGAGCACCGGCCCGAACGGCATCTCACTCCTGACGGTGGATGCCCAGAGCGACACGATTGCCGGGAATTCATTCCGCAACGAAGGTTACGGCATCTGGATCAACGGCCCGTTTACACTCAGTGGGCTGCAGGGAAACCACTTCGCTTCGTCCGTGACGACCCCCGTCGGACCGTAGGAAACCCTGGCACCCGCGGTTTTCCTGCGGGTGCCTGGATCCCACTCGTCTGTACGCGGTAACAGCGCTGTTCATCGAGCAATAAGGACTCGCCGGGCGCAGTACCCGGCATCCTCATTGCACGAGTTCGGATTAAGCTAATGGTCAACTCCGTCGATGCGTAACAGGACGCAGCTGTTTGACCTTCCGCATGGGGCAAATTAGGCATATTGAGCATGCCGGTGAGGTAACGCCGCTCGATTACCGAATCACTCATGCCAAGTCCCTGTAGCGGGATTTGCTCAGTGCCTGCGTACCGAGTACCGAGTACTTCGTGCTCAGCGCCCAGTACTCCGCGCCTG
>CAVQCA010000022.1:0-78786 GCA_963710815.1 uncultured Gammaproteobacteria bacterium
CCTTTGAACGCTGGGATCGTCTTAGTACGTTTGTTGCTGATCAAAAACTGCTACCTGCGCAAGATTCCGGCGACAACGGCTTGGAAGCAATACGTGGGCACGTACAACTCGTTCAAGAGGCTCATAAGCAGAGGGCGGTGCTCGTGGAGCGGCTGCGTGTCGCCCACGGTGCGCAGGAACTGCTCGCCAAGGTCGACAAGGACGCAGCGGGCGTCGATATCGGGTTTGCCGACGTCTACCTCGAGCTCTGGCTGGCCGTGTGCGACTGGTTGCGCCACCGTCTGCCAGCGCAGGTGGCGGAAGTGGATGACCCGCGAGAGGCACTGCTGCGACTGCGCGACCAGCTGACCGGGCTCGAGGAGCGTCTTGCTCGACAGGAGGACGATCTCCGTGGCGCCAGTGAAGACGTGGCCCGCGGGATCGACGTTCAGATCCGCAAGGCACGGGGCCAGGTCGCTCGCCTCACCAAGAACCTCGAGGGCATCAGCTTCGGCAGCATCGAGGGGATCCGGGTGAAGGTTCAGTCGGTGGAGCGGATGGAGCAGGTGCTTCGGGCGCTGCGCGAAGGCGCAGTGCAGGGATTGCTATTTCAGGAAAACCTGCCCATCGAGGAAGCCCTGGACGAGATCTTTCGGCGCTATGGTGGCGGGCGCACGGGTGGCCAGCGACTGCTGGATTATCGTGAATACGTCCACCTGCAGGTCGAGGTCCGTCGCAGCGCCGGTTCCGGCTGGGAGATTGCGAATCCCACCCGTCTCTCCACAGGCGAGGCGATTGGCGTCGGTGCTGCCCTGATGATGGTGGTGCTCACCGAGTGGGAACGGGATGCGAACCTGCTGCGCGGGAAGAGGGCGTATGGGTCGCTGCGCTTTTTGTTTCTCGACGAGGCCAACCGCCTCTCCCACGACAACCTCGGAGTCCTTTTCGACCTGTGCCAGACGCTCGACCTGCAGCTGCTTATCGCCGCGCCCGAGGTTGCGAGGGCGGACGGCAACACGACCTATCGCCTGGTACGACGCGTCGACGCAGACGGGCGTGAAGAGGTGCTCGTCAGCGGGCGGAGAACGAGGACCGATGCGTGATCTGGGAGAGTGACAACGCACGCCTGGCGCTATTGGAACTGCTCTCGCGTGGCACGCTCAAGCGCCGACTCGCACAGGTCGAAGCGTACGACACCCTCGCCGAGCTTCCCTGGACACGGGCCACTGGTCGCCGCGACGAGATTGGCGTGGTCGTGGAGCGCAGGAAAGAGCTTGCGGGCTTGATCGACCGGGTCTGGCCGGCGTGGCGCGACGTGCTCGCGGACCTGGTGGCCGCGGGGCTACCGCCGACGCCCGAGGGCTACAGCCGGCTCCTCGATAGCGAACGCGCCGCCGCCATCCCTGGTCTACCAGATCGCATAAACCGACGCACCGCTGCCGCCCTTACCGCACCGCATTCCAAGGCATCGCTCACGGAAGCCCGAAGAGGCGCGCTCGGCGAGACCAACCCCTCGCATGACGGCTCTATCCGGCTGCGTCCGCCTGTTGGGCTATTGGCACGAACGGCAACAGGGGTCGTCGACCTCAGCGGGATCGCCGCAGTGCTAGGCGAGGCATCGATCCCGGAACGAGCATTCCTCGACGGTCTGGCCTTCGAGGGGGCCATTCGCGCCGTACTCCTGGTTGAGAACCTGGGGGCCTGGCGCGACCTTCCCCCACTGCCGGGCTGGCTGCTGGCCCACGTACCGGGTTGGGACACCGCCACCGTCGGTAACTTGCTCTATCACCTCTCCGACATCCCCGTCATGCACTTTGGCGACGTAGATCCGAACGGAGTTCGAATCATGCTTCATTTGCGCGGGCGGGCACCGAATCTGAGGTGGTTTCTTCCTGAATTCTGGTTCGAGCTTGCAGACGTGTGTGGGCTCCGGGCTAGGTGGCCCCAAGACCTAGACCTTGACTTTGCCCCAGCTCAGGTTCGCGAGCTCGCTACGCGCGGCCTCTGGCTCGAGCAGGAGCGCATCGTTCTCGACCCGCGCATGGCCGATGCTCTTGAGACGGCTTTGGCCGCCGAATCTCCCGGCGAACCGTCGCAACGATCGTGACTCGAAACCTTTTCGCCAGCTCTGAACATCCGGGGAACCCGATTCATCTCTACCACTTGCATTGCGATGGCAAACCCAATTGGTCACAATGCAAGCATACGCAGTAGAACGACTGGTACGGCCACACGCGACTTGATATCGGACGCCACCAAGGAGCGGGCCGAATTCATCCGTGCTGTCACCGCCGGTCTTGAAGATCTCGAGGCCGGCCGCGAGTTCTCATTTGATGACGCCGCCATCCGTCTTGGACTGGGCCGAGGTGAGGTGTCATCATGAGCGGCTGTCGGGGAGTGGTATTCGGCGTCGGTGCGCGACTGAAATTGCGTGAATGGGAATCACACTGAAAACCCGCGGGCAAGGAAAAAGGCCGCATCGTGAGCGGCCTTTCCTAACATAACTAATTTGGTGGTGGGGTGCAGAATCGAACTGTCTACCGCAAGTACTTCGTAGTCAGGAGTACTTGCCTGGTTTGACCGTTTGAAGATTCCCTCGATCCGGCCAGACGAGTAACTCTCAGCAAACTGCATAGACGAATCCAGGACGATATCTCTCCCGAGAACGAGTCTCGCCGCTCATAGGCCGGCGTGGCGGTACTTTCCTGATTTCGATGTTTGGAGTGGGGCGGGGTGATGCACATAACGGGGTCACTATCGAGATAAGACAACTGCTGCAGTGTTTTCTCGGGAACGGGGTTAATAACAGCCAAATAATCCTGCGGGGATCAGTTTATATCGCGCGTGGACCGGGCAGCCTGGTGGTTGCCTGCCAGAAGTATCAGAGGTGCCACGAAATACGCTGACATGAACTGTTCAACCCAGCTTTCTTGCCAAATCCTCCGCCTTTAAATGCGTGTAACGGCGTAGCATGCGCAGATCCTTGTGGCCGGTGATCGTGGCGACCTCCATGATATTGAGACCCTTCTCGAACAGTCGGGTGGTGGCCTCGTGGCGCAGGTCATGGAACCGGAGGTCCTCGATGCCGGCCCGGCGCACCGCACGGATGTAGGCGCGCTTGATAGCCTCGGTGGTGATGCCGGGGAAGACCTGGCCATGCAGGCTGCGGGGTAGGGCGCGTAACACCTGGATGGCTGTCGTTGACAGCGGCACCGTCCGTGCCTCGCCGTTCTTGGTATCCGGCAAATGAGCCGTGCGGCGGCTCAGGTCGATGTGCTCCCAGTGCAGGCGGAAGAGTTCCCCCTGGCGCATCGCGGTCTCCAGTGCCAGTTGCACGATGGGCAGCAGCCAGCGATTACGTGCCTCCTGGCAGGCAGTCAGCAGTCGGGGTTCTTCACCTGCCTGCAGGCGCCGGTCCCGCGGTCTGCCGTTCGCCGGCAGTTTGATATCGCGTACCGGGTTGTGCACCTGGATGCCCCATTCCTTGCGGGCCACCTCGAATACATGGCCTAGCAGCACGAGATCCTTTTTGGCGGAGGCCGAACTCACTTTCCGCAACCGTTCGTCCCGGAAGCGGGCGATATCCACACTGCGAATGCCGGCGACGAACCGCTGGGCGAGGGGATGTCGCATGTAGGCCCGCAGACGGTTGGTCTCGGGTGCTGCACCTTTCTTCAGGGGCGTGACTTCTGACAGGTAGCGTTCCAGCAGTTCCTTGAACGGGGTGGATTCTGCTTCGGCGCGGGAGACAAACACGCCCTTGTCCATCTCGACTTCGATGAGACGTGCCCACTGCTCGGCTTCGGCGCGTGTCTCAAAGGTCCTGGTTTGCAGGGGCTGGCCCTTTTTCCGGACCTGTGCCTGCCATTGATAAGGGCCGCGTTTTCTGAAGGTTGCCATCGCCACACTCCGTTCGTTCGCGAACGAGTGTGACAACGCTGTGACAAATAATCAGTTGGAAACCAATACAGGGGGTGTCGTGGTTTTTAACTGATTGATTTAAATGGTCGGGGTGAGAGGATTCGAACCTCCGACCCCTGCCTCCCGAAGGCAGTGCTCTACCAGGCTGAGCTACACCCCGATTAATACGTGCGACCGACGGAAAATTCCGCGAGACTGTACAGGGCCTTCTTGTACGTGGATGACGGCAACGGGTCAAGTGCCGTTATGGCCTGACGGGCTTCCCGTTGTGCGGCCTGCGCAGTGTACGAGATGCTCCCGGTCGATTCAATGGCGGCGAGTACGGCTGACATATTCTCATGTCCACCGTTCTCGATGGCCTTTCGAATGATGCGTGCCTCATCCGGCGTACCCTTGTTCATGGCGCGAAGCAGGGGCAGGGTGGGCTTCCCCTCGGCGAGATCATCCCCGAGATTTTTGCCGGTATCCACGGGCGAGGCGCTGTAATCCAGGACATCGTCGATCAACTGGAAGGCGATGCCGAGGTGCAGTCCGTAGCTGGCCAGGGCGGTCTCGATCGCGTCCGACTGTCTGCCCAGGACCGCACCGATCCGGGCGGCGGCCTCGAACAGTTTGGCGGTCTTGCGGCTGATCACTTCCAGATAGCGATCCTCGGTCGTTTCCGCGTCATGACAGTTCAGCAACTGCAGTACTTCGCCCTCGGCAATGGTATTGGTCGTATGCGACAGGATTTCCATAATGCGCATATCATTGGCCTCGACCATCATTTCGAAGGCACGCGAATAGAGGAAATCACCGACCAGGACACTGGCCTCATTGCCCCATACGGCATTGGCGGTCATGTTGCCGCGTCGCAAAAGCGAGGCATCGACCACATCATCATGCAACAGGGTCGCGGTATGGATGAATTCGATCACCGCCGCCAGGTTGATATGCTGGCTGTCCTGGTATTGACAGGCACGGGCGGAAAGCAGGACCAGCAGTGGGCGCAGACGTTTGCCCCCGCTGTTGATGATGTAGTTCGAAAGCTGGTTGATCAGGGCGACGTCACTGTACAGTCGCGCCCGGATCAATTCATCCACCGCCGCGATGTCATCGGACACGATTGCGCGCAGCGTATCCACGTTCGCAGTAACATCATGATTATTAATTACTTCCTGCATTACTGTATCTATCTGACCGGCTGTGGCAGGGCTTTTGACGGTAACCTGACGGACTGGGTAGTCTAACGGTGTTAAACGCCGTGTTCCAGAAGGTAATTGATTGACCTTGTGCGGGTCAGTCATTAAAATGAGCGGCCCTTTTCTGGATTGTCGTGATGCGCCTGGAGTTTCTGACATGTATGCGGTGATCAAAACCGGTGGTAAGCAGTACCGAGTCTCGCAGGGAGATACCCTGAGGATTGAGAAACTGGATGCAGGTGAAGGCGAGTCCGTCGAGTTCGAGCAAATCCTGATGGTCGGCGCGGGTGAGGATGTCAGGGTCGGCACCCCTTTCCTCGAGGACAGTCGCGTGACCGCCAGGATCAAGTCCCATGGCCGCGCCGACAAGGTCGAGATCCTCAAGTTCAAGCGTCGCAAGCATCACCTGAAACGGATGGGACATCGTCAGGGTTATACCGAAGTGGAGATCACGGGCATCTCCTGATGCCCCGGGCGTATTGAGGGTTTTACAATGGCACACAAAAAGGCAGGCGGCAGTACCCGCAACGGTCGCGATTCCGAGTCGAAGCGTCTCGGCGTAAAATGCTACGGCGGCGAGTCGGTCACTGCCGGTAATATCATCATTCGGCAGCGGGGAACCCGTTTTCACCCTGGCAGGAATGTTGGCTGCGGCAAGGACCATACCCTGTTCGCCACGAGTGACGGCACCGTGCGCTTTGTCGAGCGCGGCGCCAGGAAACGCAAGTATGTGGAAGTGGTCGCCGGCTGAGCCTGACATCAGGCCGGACTGAACGACCCCGCCATCGTGCGGGGTTTTTCATTTAGAGTCCCCGTATCGGATCACTAAACCCTCGCATCCCATGAAATTCATCGACGAAGCAACCATCGAGGTGCGCGCCGGAGACGGCGGGAATGGCTGCGTCAGTTTCCGGCGCGAGAAATACATTCCCTTCGGCGGTCCGGATGGCGGTGACGGTGGTGACGGCGGCAGTGTTTACCTCGAGGCCGACAGCGGCCTGAACACCCTGGCCGATTTCCGCCATAACCGTAAATTCCTGGCGCAACGTGGCCAGAGCGGCATGGGCAAGAACCGTACCGGCAAATCCGGCGCGGATCTCATCGTCAAGACGCCTGTGGGGACCCTCGTGCACGAGGAAGACACCGGTGAGCTTATCGGTGACCTGGTGCGTCACGGCGAGCGGCTGCTGGTGGCTCGCGGCGGCTTTCACGGGCTGGGCAACACCCGTTTCAAGAGTTCCATCAACCGTGCCCCGCGGCAATCCAAACCCGGTACACCCGGTGAGATGCGCCACCTGCGGCTCGAACTCAAGCTGCTGGCCGATGTCGGACTGCTCGGGATGCCCAATGCCGGCAAATCAACCCTGATTCGCGCCGTTTCCTCCGCCCGCCCGAAAGTGGCCGACTATCCCTTTACCACGCTGCATCCGAACCTCGGCGTGGTCCGCGTGGCGGAGCATCGCAGCTTCGTGATGGCCGATGTGCCGGGCCTGATCGAGGGCGCCGCGGGGGGTGCCGGACTGGGTGTCCGGTTCCTCAGGCACCTGTCCCGGACCCGCCTCCTGTTGCATCTGGTGGACATCGGTCCCCTGGCCAACCCGACGGCGGACATTGCCGTCATCATGAAGGAACTGGAACAGTTCAGTCCCGTGCTGGCCGGCAAGGAACGCTGGCTGGTGTTTAATAAAATCGACCTGGTCGCGCCGGATGAACGCGCCGCCCGTTGCCGGGCCGTCATCGACGCCCTTGGGTGGCAGGGACCGGTCTATGAGATATCCGGCCTCAGGCAGGACGGGACGGATGCCCTGGTGCAGGATGTGATGGCCTGTCTCGACCGTGTCAGGACATTGGAAGATGTCACGGCGGACGGTTAAAGTAGCCCTGTTTTACCGCTGATGTCAGCGGGTGGCCACCGGGCGTGGATTTCAGACGTACATGTCTCAACCATTAAGAACAAGCGATTGCAGGCGCTGGGTCATCAAGATCGGCAGCGCCCTGTTGACGGACAATGGCCGTGGTCTGGCAGTGGGCGCGATCGACGACTGGGTCGGGCAGATCGTCGCGCTGCGCAAGCAGGGGCGTGAGATTCTGCTGGTTTCATCCGGCGCGGTGGCCGAGGGCATGACGCGTCTGGGCTGGAGCCGGCGACCGCATGCCCTGCATGAACTGCAGGCGGCGGCGGCCATTGGCCAGATGGGCCTGATCCAGGCCTATGAATCGAGTTTCCAGCGCTACGGCCTGCATACCGCACAGGTGCTGCTTACCCACGATGACCTTGCCGACCGCCAGCGTTACCTGAATTCCCGCAGTACCCTGCGCACGCTGCTCAGGCTGGGCGTGGTGCCGGTGGTCAACGAGAACGACACCGTGGCGACCGAGGAAATCCGCTTCGGCGACAACGACACGCTGGCCGCGCTGGTCGCCAACCTGGTGGAGGCTGATCTGCTGGTGTTGCTGACGGATCAGGCGGGCATGTACGACAAGGACCCGCGCAAGGACGCGCAGGCCGCGCTGCTGACCGAAGCGCAGGCCGGTGACGCTGGCGCTGGAAGCCATGGCGGGCGATGCCGGTGGGGCCCTGGGGCGGGGCGGCATGTTGACCAAGGTGCGGGCGGCGGCGCGGGCGGCGCGCTCCGGGACACTGACGGTGATCGCCTCGGGCAAGGAGGAAAAAATCCTCCAGCGCCTGGCTGCGGGTGAAACGCCCGGCACGCGTCTGTTTCCCGCCCGGGCGCCGCTGGCCGCACGCAAGCAATGGCTTGCCGGGCGGCTGCAGGTGCGCGGTCGCCTGGCACTCGACCAGGGCGCCATCGATGTACTGCGCGCCGCGGGCAGGAGCCTGCTGCCGGTCGGCGTCACCCGGGTGGAAGGCGATTTCGAACGTGGCGACCTGGTGGTGTGCCACAGCCCCGGAGGTGAGGAGGTCGCCCGCGGGCTGGTCAATTACAACGCCGGGGAGTCACGCAGGATCATCGGACATCCCAGTCACCGCATCGAGGAGATCCTGGGTTATGTCGATGAACCGGAACTGATACACCGCGACAACCTGGTTCTGATGGGTTAGGTAGCGTTAATACATAAAGAAATTAACTCAACGCAAAGGCGCAAAGAGACGCAAAGCTGTTCAATTTTTTTATATTAATAAATTTCTTTGCGCACTTTGCGTCTTCGCGGTGGAAACGGTGTTCATGCATGAACTCCAGGCAGAAATGAACAAGCCGGTCAGGGACCGGCTTGTTCGAGTCTGCAGGCGCGTCTGAAAATCAGAGGACGCGGATATGCTGATTCAGGCGGCTTTTGTGGCGGGCGGCCTTGTTGTGATGAATCAGGCCCTTGTTCACGGCGCTATCGATGACCGGCACCGCCTGGCGATAGGCGTCCCTGGCGGCGTCGGCATTGCCGGTGCGGATGGCGTTGACGACCTTTTTGATCGAGGTGCGCAGCTCTGAGCGTTGGCTGGCGTTGCGCTGGCGATGGATTTCCGCCTGGCGGGCGCGCTTGGTTGCTTGTGCTGTATTGGCCAAAATACGACTCCTGACTCGGATGGTTCAACGGCGGCGTACTATGCGGATTTTCGGGCGATTTGTCAATCAGGCGCCGGGCCGCGGCAGGTGCTGGAGCAGGGCGTAGCCAATGAACCGGGTGACCGGTTGCCCGGCCGTGTGTCGCCATCAACAGGGAGTGCACCACCGTTCGGGACCGCGGGTTGGTATTCCCGGTGCGTCCGCGGCGTCCTGCTGTTAAGCTATTGTTTTCCAAACGACCTCTCCATCTACTCGATAATCCACTCGAATGGCCCGCCTACCCGCGTGTACGCCGGCTGTAAACTCCCTGGTGCATGACACGCAAGTTACTGAAAAATACGCTTATCGTTAGTGCGATGACCCTCGTGTCCCGGGTGCTTGGCCTGTTGCGGGACATGGTGCTGGCCTGGTTTGGCGCCACGGCGGGCATGGATGCCTTTTTCGTCGCCTTCAAGATCCCGAATTTCCTGCGTCGCCTGTTCGCCGAAGGCGCCTTCTCACAGGCCTTCGTGCCAATCATCTCCGAGTACCGGGAAAAGCGCTCCCACGAAGAGGTTCAGGGACTGGTCGACAAGGTGGCCGGTACCCTCGGCGGGGTGCTCGTCCTGATTACGGTGGTCGGGGTGCTGGCCAGTCCGCTGGTGATCACGGTGTTCGCCCCGGGCTTCCTGTATACGGACAGCGTGAGATTCGATCTGGCGTCACAGTTGCTGCGCATCACCTTCCCCTACATCCTGTTCATTTCACTGGTGGCCTTCGCGGCCGGCATACTCAATACCTATGGCCGCTTTGCCACCCCGTCGCTCACGCCGGTATGGTTGAACGTCGTCCTGATCGGTGCCGCCCTGCTGGTCGCTCCCCGCCTGGAGCGCCCGGTGTTCGCCCTGGCGTGCGGGGTGTTCGTCGCAGGTGTGGTCCAGGTGCTCTACCTGCTGCCCTCGCTGCGTCGCATCGGCCTGCTGCCGCGACCCCGCTGGGGCTTTCGGGACGAGGGCGTGCGACGCATCATGAAACTCATGCTGCCGGGCATATTCGGCTCCTCGGTCGCCCAGATCAACCTGCTGCTCGACACCCTGATCGCCTCTTTTCTGGTGACCGGCAGCGTGACGTGGCTGTACTACTCCGATCGCCTGGTGGAGTTTCCTCTCGGCGTTTTTGCCATCGCCCTGTCCACGGTGATCCTTCCGAGTCTTTCGCGCAGTCATGCCAACGCCTCTGACGAGGAATTCTCCGCCACCCTTGACTGGGGCATGCGACTGGTGCTGCTGATCGGCATCCCCTCGGCTGTCGGCCTGATCGTCCTGGCGCGGCCGGTGCTGGCGACGTTGTTTCTGTACCATGACTTCACCGACCTGGGACGTGCGCATGTCGGGTTTGAGCCTGATGACGATGTCGTTCGGGTTGCCGGCCTTCATGCTGATCAAGGTGCTGGCCCCGGCATTCTACTCGCGCAAGGATCCGCGTACGCCGGTGCGCATCGCGGTGATTGCCCTGGTGACCAACTTCGTTTTCAACCTGATCATCGTGGTGCCGATGGCGCTCCTGGGGGTACCCGGCCCGCATGCGGGACTGGCGCTGGCGACGTCCATCGCCGCCTATGTCAATGCCGGGCTGCTGTTCCGGGCTTTGTACCGCCGGCGGATTTACCGGCCACGCGCCGGATGGAGGAAATACCTGATTCAGATCGGTCTGGCCGCCTCGGTGATGGCCGCTGTGTTGTGGTGGGGAGCGCCGGCCTTGCCGGAATGGGTCGCCTGGCCTGCGTATCATCGCGGCCTGGTCCTTCTGGCCTGGGTGTGCGCGGGGTCGGCGGCCTATTTTCTTGCGCTGCGCGCCGGCGGCCTGCGGGTTTCAACGCTGTGGCATGGCGAACATGCGGCCGGGGAGGGCGCATAATGCGCGGTGTGGCATTATCCCCGGCGGTTTCTCGCACTGTTCGACGGATTTCCCGATGGACCTGATTCGCGGCATACATAACCTGCGTCCCCGCCACCGGGGTTGCGCCGCGACCATCGGCAATTTCGATGGCGTGCATCTCGGCCACCAGGCCGTGCTCGGGCAGTTATCTGAACGTGCCGGCGTGCTGCGTCTGCCGGTGACGGTGATTACCTTCGAACCGCAGCCACGGGAGTATTTCACCCCGGAGCAAGTGCCGCCGCGCCTGACGCGGTTGAGGGAGAAGGTGGAGACGCTGCGCCGGTTTGGCGTGGACCGGGTGCTGTGCCTGCGCTTCAACGACCACCTGGCCGGTCTGCCGCCGGAGGAATTTATTCGCATCATTCTGCTGGAAGGGCTGGACGTGAAGTACCTCGTCGTGGGAGATGATTTCCGCTTCGGCAGGGACCGGGCCGGGGATTTCGACCTGCTCGAACGCGTCGGGGCCAGCCGGGGATTTCCGGTCGTGACCATGCACAGCTTCAGTATCGGCGGTGTCCGCGTCAGCAGCACGCGTGTCCGCGAAGCCCTGGAGGCCGGCGATCTGGCGACGGCCGAATCCCTGCTGGGCCGGCCTTACCGCATGAGCGGCCGGGTGGCGCATGGCGACAAACGCGGCCGCACGATCGGCTTTCCGACGGCCAATATCTATCTGCATCGCACGGCCACGCCGGTGCAGGGCGTGTTCGTGGTGGAGTTGTTCGGGCTCGAGGGCGAACCCGTGCGGGGCGTGGCCAATGTCGGCAACCGCCCGACCGTCGATGGTACGCGCAGCCTGCTCGAGGTCCACCTGTTTGATTTCCACCGGGAGATCTACGGCTGCCACGTGCAGGTAGAGTTCCTGCACAAACTCAGGCCGGAACGACGCTTCGAGAGCTTCGACGCCCTGAAGCGCCAGATCGAGGAGGATGCCGCCCGTGCGCGTGCCTGGTTTGGTAAATGAATCAACGCAAAGGCGCAAAGAACGCAAAGGATTTCTTTTACTGAAATCTTATAGTTTTTTTTGTTCTTTATTACTTCGCGGCGCCATCATCCTTTTTTGATTGGACAATAGCTGAAGGATTGATACCAGGGAGGGTGTCGATGAGCAGGGAAGATATACTTTCACACGAGATTATCAGCGCGGCAATTGAAGTCCACCGGTGTACAGGCCCCGGTATGCTGGAATCGGTGTATGAACAGTGCCTTTGTGTGGAGCTCGGGAAAAGGGATATTGGTTTTGAGCGGCAGGTCCGAATACCGGTAAACTATAAAGGCTGTATGATCAATTGCGGCTACCGCATGGATCTGCTTGTCGATGACCTCGTCGTTCTTGAACTGAAGGCAGTCAGCACGCTGGAAAGAATTCACGAAGCACAATTGCTGACCTACCTGAAACTCTCCGGAAAGCGGCTTGGGATATTAATGAATTTCAATGTTGTGCTTTTAAGAAATGGAATCAAGCGAGTTGTTAACGGTTTATAACTTTGCGCTCTTTGCGTCTTTGCGGTGAGAAAAACACGTGGCTGATTACAAAAATACCCTGAATCTTCCCAGTACGGCTTTCCCCATGAAGGGCAACCTGCCACAGCGCGAACCGGAGCTGCTCAAGCGCTGGGAAGACATGAACCTCTATGGTCTGCTGCGCGAGGCCGGCCGGGGACGACCTCGCTTCGTGTTGCATGACGGGCCGCCCTACGCCAATGGCGATATCCATATCGGCCATGCCGTCAACAAGGTTCTGAAGGATATTATCGTCAAGAGCAAGACGCTGGGCGGGTTTGATGCACCCTACATCCCCGGCTGGGACTGCCATGGTCTGCCGATCGAGCTCAATGTCGAGAAAAAGGTCGGCAAACCGGGTGTCAAGGTGAATGCTGCGGAGTTCAGGAAGGCCTGCCGAGAGTACGCCAGCCGGCAGGTCGAGGGGCAGCGCCGTGATTTCATCCGTCTGGGCGTGGTGGGTGACTGGCAGCGGCCCTATCTCACCATGGACTACCGCGTCGAGGCCGACATCATCCGGGCGCTGGGTAAAATCATCGAGAATCGCCATCTGACCAGGGGTTACAAGCCGGTGCACTGGTGTACGGACTGCGGTTCCGCACTGGCGGAAGCGGAGGTGGAATACGAGGACAAGGATTCCTTTGCCATCGACGTTCGTTTCCCGGTACTGAACGAGCAGGCGCTGCTGGCGCGCTGTCACCATGTCGGGGGGCACTGCGGTGAAGGTCCGCTCTCCGTCGTCATCTGGACCACCACCCCCTGGACGCTGCCGGCCAACCGGGCGGTTGCGCTCAACCCGGGGCTGGACTACGTCGTGGTGCAGTGCGATGCCGGCCATGGCCAGGAGCGGTTGCTGCTGGCCGATGCGCTGCTCAAGGACGCCATGGGGCGATACGATGCCGAGAAATACCAGGTGCTGGCCTATTGCAAGGGCAGCGATCTGGAAGGGCTGCATCTGGCGCATCCCTTCTACCAGCGCGAGGTCCCGATCATACTCGGCGAGCATGTCACCACGGAGGCGGGTACCGGTGCGGTCCATACCGCACCCGGACATGGCCAGGAAGACTATATCGTCGGCAGGCGCTACCGGCTGGCGGTGGACAACCCGGTCGGCGGAGATGGCCGGTTTCTCCCGGATACCGAACTGTTCGCCGGCCAGCATGTCTTCATGGCCAACAATTCCGTCATCGAGGTGTTGAAGGGCCGGGGCGCGCTGGTGCATGAGGAGAAGCTGCGTCACAGCTACCCGCACTGCTGGCGGCACAAGACGCCGATCATCTTTCGCGCCACGCCACAGTGGTTCATCGGCATGGAGCAGAACCACCTGCGCACCGCGGCGCTCTCCGAGATCCGGCAGGTGGAATGGAAGCCGGAGTGGGGGCAGGCGCGCATCGCCGGGATGGTGGAGAACCGCCCGGACTGGTGCATCTCGCGCCAGCGCACCTGGGGTGTGCCGCTGCCTCTGTTCGTGCACAAGGAGAGCGGCGAGCTTCATCCGGACAGCGCCGGCCACATCGAGGCGGTGGCGCGACGCGTCGAGGAGCGGGGCATCGAGGCCTGGCATGAACTGGATCCGGTCGATCTGCTGGGTAACGCTGCTGCCGCCTACACCAAGATCGCCGATACGCTCGATGTCTGGTTCGACTCCGGCGTAACGCACTTCGCCGTGCTGCGCCGGCGTGAGGAACTCGCCTTTCCCGCCGACCTCTATCTCGAGGGCTCCGACCAGCATCGCGGCTGGTTCCAGTCCTCGCTGCTCACCTCGGTCGCCATGTGCGGTCTGGCGCCCTACAAGGGGGTGCTGACCCACGGCTTCACCGTCGATGCCGCTGGCCAGAAGATGTCCAAGTCACGGGGCAATGTGGTGGCGCCGCAGAAGGTGGTGAATGCCCTCGGTGCCGATATTCTGCGCCTGTGGGTGGCCGCGACCGACTACCGCGGCGAGATGGCGGTCTCGGACGAGATCCTGAAGCGCACCGGTGACGCCTATCGCCGCCTGCGCAACACGGCCCGTTTTCTGCTCGCCAACCTGAACGGGTTTGACCCCGCCCGGGACCTGCTTGATCCGCAGACGATGCTGGCTCTGGATCGCTGGACCATCGAGCGTACCCGCCGGTTGCAGGAGCAGGTAATACAGGCCTATGACGAGTATGAGTTCCACCGCATCTATCAGCTGGTGCACAACTTCTGCGCGGTGGATATGGGAAGTTTCTATCTGGATATCATCAAGGACCGGCAATACACGACGCGGGCCGACAGCATCCCGAGGCGCTCGGCACAGACGGCGATGTACCACGTGGTCGAGGCGCTCGCACGCTGGTTTGCGCCGATCATGAGCTTCACCGCCGAGGAAATCTGGCGGCACATCCCGGGTGAGCGCACCGCATCGGTTCTTCTGAGTACCTGGTATGAATTGCCGCAGACCGATCATACGGAAACCGAGGTCCTGCGGCATATGGATGCCGATTACTGGGAGCGGGTCATCGCGGTGCGTGTTGCCGTCAGCAAGGAGCTGGAAAAACTGCGAGTGGGCGGCGCGATCGGCTCCTCGCTCGATGCCGAGGTGGACCTCTATGCCGATGCGGAGACCGTCGAGCTGTTGCGTGCGCTGGAAGATGAGCTGCGTTTCGTGCTGATCACCTCCTATGCCCGCGTCCATGACGCTGCCGATCGTCCGGGTGAGGCGGTCGAGGCGGACCTTCCGGGGTTTCAGCTGTGGTTGCGGGCGGCGCCGTCGGAACACGCCAAGTGCGTGCGCTGCTGGCATCATCGCGAGGACGTGGGCGGTGACCCCGAGCACCCGCAGCTCTGTGGACGCTGTGTGGAGAACGTCGCGGGAGCGGGTGAACAGCGCCGTTACGCCTGAACCCCTGCCTGGAGAAACGGAAATGAAATGGTACTGGCTCGCCGGCGTGGTGCTGGTTCTGGATCAAGGCAGCAAGCGGCTCGCCGATTCCCTGCTGGGCCCGCATGATGTGGTATCGCTGTTGCCGTTTCTGGCCTTGCGCAAGACCTATAATCCGGGCGCGGCCTTCAGCTTTCTTAGCAATGCCTCCGGCTGGCAGCGCTGGTTCTTCGTGGGCCTGGCGCTGGTGGTGATCGGCGTGCTCGTGACCTGGCTGCGAAGGCTCCCCGCGGGTCAGGGCCGCCTGATTTATGGTCTCGCACTGATCCTCGGCGGGGCGGCAGGCAACCTCATCGACCGCCTGCTCTATGGCCATGTCATCGACTTTATCGACCTGTACTACAAGGCCTGGCACTGGCCTACCTTCAATATCGCCGATTCGGCGATCAGCATCGGCGCTGCGCTGCTGATACTGGATGCCTTCCTGGGACGCAGGGTGGCAGCTCCGGAAAGGCGATAAGTTCACCGCAGAGTCACAGTGAACGCAGAGTGTTTTATTGTTTTCACTAAAGAATTTCTCTGCGTTCTTTGCGTCTTTGCGGTGAAAAGATGTTCATCGATGCACACTAATTGTGGAAGTCTCGATAAGTCCGTAGCATCAAGGGGCGCGTTTTGATCAATGCTGTGATATATCCCATTGGCGCAGGCAGCACCGTGACCCTGCATCTGACACTCACCCTGGCGGACGGCACGGTCGCGGAAAGCTCGCTTGACGGTGAGCCGCATACCTTCACCATGGGTGACGGGTCAATGCTGCACGGTCTGGAGCTGGCGCTCTACGGCTTGCGTCCCGGCGATACGCAGCGGCTGATGCTCCATGCAGAGCAGGCTTTCGGCAGGCGCGACCCCGCCAGGATCCACTATCTGCCGCGCGCGGACTTTGCCGACGAGCTGGCGCTGGAACCCGGCCTCATCCTCGGGTTCACCACCCCTGAAGGCGATGAACTCGCCGGGACCGTGTTGTCCTTCACGGCTGAAACCGTCGAGGTGGATTTCAACCACCCGCTGGCAGGCCATGCCCTGACCTTCGAAGTGAAAATCATCGATGTGATTCCCGGCGGATAGCGGTAAGCCGGTTGATGTTCACCGCTTGTTATTCACCGCAGAGACGCAGAGGACACAGAGAGTCAATACGTCGTGAAAGATAGATCAATGCAAAATATAATTGGATTATGTGCGGAAACTGCTTTCTCAACGCAAAGACGCAAAGACGCAAAGACGCAAAGTCGATTAATTGTTTTTGAAATAGATTTTCTTTGCGAACTTTGCGTCTTTGCGTTGAGTTGGTTCCTTTATGAACAGACACTGTCACACATGAATAATCATCCATGCAAATCCTGCTAGCCAATCCGCGCGGTTTCTGCGCCGGTGTCGACCGCGCGATCGAGATTGTCGAGCGGGCGCTGGAACTGTTCGGCGCACCGATCTACGTCCGGCATGAGGTGGTGCACAACCGCCATGTCGTGGAGGGGTTGCGCGCGCGCGGCACGGTGTTCGTCGAAGAACTCGACGAGGTGCCGGATGATGCCACCGTCATATTCAGCGCACACGGCGTTTCACAAGCGGTGCACGAGGAAGGGGAGGGGCGACGGCCTGCGCGTATTCGATGCCACCTGTCCGCTGGTGACCAAGGTGCATCTTGAGGTCGCCGCCATGCCCGGGAGGGGCGCGAGTGTCGTCCTGATCGGCCACAAGGGACATCCGGAGGTGGAAGGCACCATGGGCCAGTACGATGGGTCCCTCGGCGGCGCCATGTATCTGGTCGAGACACCGCGGGATGTGGCGCAGCTGGTGGTGCGGAATCCGGACAATCTGGCGTTCGTCACCCAGACGACCCTGTCGGTCGATGACGCCGCCTCCGTCATCGACGGCTTGCGGAAGCGGTTTCCGCGGATCCAGGGACCGCGCAAGGATGATATCTGCTATGCCACCCAGAACCGGCAGGATGCCGTCAAGGCATTGGCCGGTCAATGTGATGTGTTCCTCGTGGTCGGCTCGCCCAACAGCTCCAACTCGAACCGGCTGCGCGAGATCGCCGAGAAGCAGGGCGTGGCGGCCTACCTCGTGGATGCGGCGGACGAGATCCGCCGGGAATGGGTGACGGGCAAACAGAGCGTCGGCGTCACTGCCGGGGCGTCCGCGCCCGAGGCCCTGGTCAACGACGTGGTTGAACGCCTGCGCGCCTGGGGCGGTGAAGTGGTGGAGGAGTTGCCGGGCCGCCGGGAGAGAGTGACCTTTTCGCTGCCGCGGGCGTTGCAGTAGCGGAGCCGGATCGATGTTAATGAGGCAACGACGGGAGGGTCACCGGGTAGTCATGTCACCAGCACGTAGGGTGCGCCGTGCGCACCGCAGGTAGTGAATCCCAGTCCGGTGCGCACGGCGCACCCTACGGGTGTAGGTATCCGGTTAGATTTTCCCGAAAGGGTGTGTGCGGTGTCGGCGTCCGGCCTATTTCCAGCAATCGCCGTCGGACAGCGGCCCGCTGACCGACTTGGTGCCCGTTGAGTCCAGCGTGAAGGTGCCGCATTTGTCGTTCGTCCTGCCCACCCTGCGGGGTGGCACTAACGGTAAAGGACGACGTTGGTCTGCGCTATCGATGCTTAGCATGTAATTTCCCTTGTCGGTCAGCTTATGGAAGATGTCTGCTGACGTCGTACCGAGCGTCGCACCGGCATAGGTGCCCTTGTCAGAGTAATAGCGCTCCAGCCGGTCCGCCAGCTCCAGCAGTTCACCCATACCCTCGGCGCGCCGCGACTTCATGACCTGGTCCCGGTAGGAGGGGTAGCCGAACGCGACGATAATGCCCAGGATCGCCACTACGATCATCGCCTCGATCAGGGTAAAGCCACGCATCATTCTGTTCATAGCAACCGTCCTGTTTTGCCTGCCTCCATGCCCCGGCAACGGGGCATGGCATCGGTTCTGAGCCTGCCCCGGCTGTTCTTGTCCAGCCAGGGCAGGGGTATCTCAATCGCTCAGGTCAATCCAGCTGCGCCGCCCGGCCGTGAGATTCGGGCCCAGGTGAACGTTGTTCGGATGACCTCGATTCAATCGTCGTCGCCGGTGAGCCGCGGGTGCCGAGCAGATCCTTGTCGATCGGCAGCAGGTGCTGCTCCGGCACGTGACCGGGGGCGTACCGGCGGTAGTGATCGTATTTCGCGAGGTCCGGGTTGTCCTTAAGCAGGTTCGCGAGATCTAACAGCGCCTGGTTGAGTTCGCCCTCGCTCGTGGCACCCTGTACCTTGTCAAGTGCTCGCACGTACTGCGAATACAGACTGTCCTGGTTCGAGGGGTCGCCAATACCGCTACCACAATCTTGGCCACCTGTACCTGTCGTCAGGCAGTCGTACTCGCCGTATGTCAAGCCGCCGAGTTCCTGCTTGAGCGCGCTGTTATAGCTGGAATCGCCGTAGCAGGGGATCGAGGCGGGGGGAGCACGACGCAGGTTGTCGGCCAGGTCGCTGTAGTGCCAGAACATGGTGAGCTCGTACAGCAGGCCGTTGTCTACGCCGCCGTTGTAAGCTTTGGTCATGAGCGTCGTGTTGTCAGTGTATGTCAGGATCACAGGGTTTTTGCTGCTCTTGGACGTGCTGAGTCTGAAGGCCCTCGCATACGTACCTCCGAAGCGTGTGCCGCCGCCGTTGGATACGGGCAGGGTGTTCGGATCCTGCAGGGGGCATTCGGTGTTGTCATAGTGGGCCGCTTGGCAATAAGTTCCCTGCTTAAAGTTGTCAACATCGATAAACTGCACCGTCAGGGCGCCGTTGCGCCAGCGGTATTTGTTACCCTTTCCTTCCATGCTTTCGGTGATGTGCAGGTTGCGCGCCGGATCTCCTGACGTAGCCGACGGGCGGCGGCGGGGCTGGAGTGTTGTTCGAGCAGTTTGGGCTGCTGTAACTGTCCCAAGTAGTTGTTTCGGTGACGTCATATGAGAAGTCTGGCGCGTTGCTCAGCACTTGCTGATCCGTATAGCACACCGGGTCGCGGTAATCGTGCAGGCCCAGCACGCACTGCGAGCGTGTACCCACCACGCCGCCGTCGAGAATGGACCGTTGGTTCAACTTCACCCGCACGCTGGGCGTACTGCCATCGCCACACTTGCCGTCGCTGCCGCCCGCCTTGGCGATGTCGTCCAGCGTGAACACGAAGCCTGTATGGCCATCGAGTGTGAAGCTCCTCAAAGCACTTACAGGGTCGCCACTGGTCTCCAGTTTATTGGTGATCGTGTCCTCGTATTCAACCACGGGCCAGCTGTCGCAGCCGATCTGCAGCTCCGCACTCGGGGAGAGATCGCCGTTGGCTACGACGATGATGAACTCCTTGTCGTTGGCAAGCCGCGTTGTCTGACCGCTGTTGCCGTAGACCTCGGATTCTGGCGTCGTTAGCGTCGTATCATAGGCGCGGTTGAGTTCGGGCACGACCGCCCCGATGCATCCGTCGCCCGCCACGACGCTGCCGCCGGGACAGACAGGGGGAGTGGTATCGGTGGCATTGGTCGTTGGAACGACGGGTGCGCCGATAAAGCTGGCCTTGCCGCGCCGGGGTTCCAGCCGGAACAGATCCACGTCAATGGTGTTGGTGACGGGATTGAAGAGATTGTTTGCGTCACTGTATTCGTGGAAGTGCCCGTCGACGGCGCCTCCCGCGCCATCGTGATCAGCCGCGGCCAACATGTCGTAGCCCTCGGTTTCGTCTACGTCACTTTGTGTTAAGGAGTAGTGTGGGGCGGCCGTACTGACGCTCGGCGCCATGGTGCCACCATAGGGGCTGTCCGTCTCCACGTCCAGATGGCCGTCAAGCAGTATGGGCGCAGGCTGGACCGGCAGGCGCAGGCCGTTGATGAGCATGATGTCCTGTCCCTGGCCCAGGCGGGCGATGTCCGGCTGGGAAATGTTGCCGTCGCCGAGCCCCACTCCGACGGGGAATTTGCCGCCGGTGTACTCGTCGCAGGCATCCAGCGACTGGTCGTGATTGGTGTTGAAGACAACTTCCCCGCCGTCGCCCCCGGTGAGGTAATCCAGGGACATCAGCCAGCTGGAGCCGGCTCCATCAGTCCCCGGGCCGCGTGTCACGACTGTCACGCGCCCGGCGCGAAGCTTGGGCGAACCCAGCACCTGTTCGTCAGCAGGCAAGGATACCCGCCAGCCTTTGGCTTTGGTGCATTGTGTCGGATCCTGACCCGTACACAGATAGTCGACCGAATTCGCGGTATCCATGTACCGGATGATATCGGCTGCCGGGGGGGTGGTGATCGTGCAGGGGGAGCTGTTGGTGAATGTCGGCTCGGTTGCATGCAGGGTCTGGTCGACGATCTTGGTTCCCGGGCCGCGGTCCCAGATGCCATAGATGGCCTGCGGTGGATAGGTGTTCGCCGGATAGTTGGTCGACCCTCCCACTGATGCTGGATGGTGCCAGTGCCGAAGTAGACCATATAGCCGCCGTTTGGCTGGCTGCCGATTTCCGGTGCGGTGGTGATGGGTTGCAGCGGTGTTCCATCGGTGTCTATCTTGCCGGTGTATAGTTTGATCACCGTGTTATCGTGCAAATTGAAACGCCACATGTTGCCGCTGTCATCGCCGGCATAGGCGAAATCAACCACGCTATCACCGTCGGTGTCGACCAGCGTCGGGGCGGCGAGACCCTCTGCTACAGGTGCGCAAGAGGTGCCTTCGCAGGCGGATATTTTGGTCACGGTATAATCTTCCAGGCTGATGAGCAGCAGTCTGGCTTTGCCGCTGGTGCTGCCAAAACCGTTGCCGGTGACGATGTACCATTTGCCATTCGCCAGGCGGGCGATGGTCGGCGAGCCGTAGATATGGCCGATATCGGCGCCGGTCTTCTCGAACAAGACCTTGTCGTTGCTGGCGTCCGGATTGGTGACATCCAGCGCGAACAGCCCCTTGGCGCCGGCTCCCAGGCCGCCGGTGAGCACGGTCTTCCAGTTCCCGCTTGTGGTGCCGACCTCGGCATCCGCGGCCGTCAGTTCACCGTCGACGAAGTAGGTGTGGACATAGGGAATGTTTTTCAGCTTGTCGAGCTTGCTCACGGGCGGAGGCGGTGCAGGCGTAGTTGAGCCGGGATCGTAGTCCGGATCGACGATCAGCATTGACGGGATATAGGCATACACTTCGTCCCCGTTGGCGGCATCGAAGACATGCAGCATGCCGTCGTTGGCGCCCATGGCAATCCGTTTCTCTCGGCCGGCCTGGTCTGTCTTGAAGGCAGAAAAATTGTCGAAGTTGAAATTTTCCGGCGGGTCGCCGATGTACACGGGGTTCGAATTGATAATATCGCCGAGCAGGCTGGAGCGGATGCGGTAGGTGCCGCCCGGGTTGCTTTTTTCGTTGCTGTGGTCGCCGCGGATGAAATTCAGTATCGGGCTTGCGGACAGCGTGTCGGTGAAGACACCGTCGCCATTAGGATCGTAAGCCGCGGGGTCCAGGGCCTGCTTTTGCGTGGCACTCAACCCGTTTGTGGCTTCCATCGGAAATTAACCTGGCGCAGGTTTGTCAGCGTAAGTATGTATAGATCGTTCCGTCCCGTATCCCAGTAATCCGTATAGCTCGTACAATTTGTGTCAGCACACTCGTTTTTATAAAAGGTAGCGCGCGCCATCCAGTTGGTTCCCGTGGCCTCTGGTGGATTGGAGCCTACTACCGCATCGGTGATCAGCTTGCCTGCCGAACCTGCCGGACAGGTCGTCGTGTCAGTGGGTGTTTGTCCGCAGAGAGTGTACTGGATGAGGTCACCCTGCCATGCACCGTTTTCTAACCATGGCGCATAGGCATGAACGCTGTCGCCCGACAGGTCCGTGCCGGACAGGGCATAAGGGGCGAGCGTTGTCGTCGGCTGCTCACTAATGGTGGTTTCGTTGATGATGAACGCCGCGTACAGGGCGGTGCTTATTACCACAATCGCAGCGGCAGCAATGAGGTAACGGCTCTTTATCTTCATTTTCATGACACGGTCTCCAGTGAATCAACAGGGAGGCTTGGCGGATACGTACACCGATTGCACGGTGCGCCTGGCGCCCCTGCTGGAATCGTTCTGTGCAGAGATAAGAAAGATGTAACGTACGCAGTCCGAGGTGGAAGTTGTTGAATTGTATGAGGCAGAGCCTTTGTAACTCTGACTGCATTTCAGGTCTTTGTACGGACCGAAATATTCCACGATATAGCGGGAGGGTGCGGTGTCATCATCGGGTGGTATCGTCAGGTAGGAAGCGTCTGGCCAGTTCACTGCCGCGGGATCGAAAGCGGGCTTGGAACCGCTGGGAAGGTCGTAGTACCCGACGCCCGGCACCGTGCATTTCTCAACCGCGGTTTGTGCAACCTGCTCGCCCGTGGCGAGCGTTGCTTCCGCGTTGTTCAGCGCCCTGGCCTGGAACTGGCTGTTACCGGCCATCAGGTTCTCCAGCCGCGCGATGTTCATTCCAAACACGCCGAGGATGGTGAGAACGAGCAGGACAATCAGCGCCATGAACAGGGCAGCGCCCTGCTGGCGGTGGTGGATCGTTAATGATACGGCTGGGGAATGCGACATAACTTGAACTCCGGCTTAACGATTGCGCAGCATGACGGTAGTTGTGTAGAGCTGCCGGCGGTAACCATCATTGAAGGGGGTGATCACACCGGGCATGGTGTACGTTGTTCGTATTGGTGTAGCCGGTCTCCGGGCACTCCGCACGCGTCAGCAACCAGTACTGGACGGCGATGACATTGCCCCAGTCTGAGTCGATTTTAGAGTCGCCGGCATCCACGTAGTCGTCGGCCGACTTGTCCCCGTCGGTGTCGATGCCGTATTTGACCTCGAACTTTTCGACGCCTGTGGCGATCTCTTCCGCCGCGGGTTTCCCGCTATCGTCGAGGCTTTCGCGGAGCAGCGAAGGGACCGCGGTGCCGCGGCACTTGGTGGTGGGGGACGGGCCGATGTAATAGGCGTGCGCGACCAGTTCCGCCACGCGCTCGTCGGGTGCGGCACCCGCGTCGGGTGCGGATGGGGTCGAGAGGTCGTAGTCCATGTCATTATCTATCTTGCCTGCGTCCTTGCCCTGAAATATGCGGCCGAGCGCCTCGCCGGAGGCCGTTAGCGAGGAGCGCAGGTAGAGCCGGTTGGCTTCAAAATCCGGTGTTGTCTGACTGCCGACCTGCCAGGGCGCCTGGTAGCGCGTCACCAGGATGTCGCTGCCCAGGTAGTCGCTGTCGGGGATGCAGCCAGTAGCCGGATACTGGAAGTATAGCCGGAATTGGTATTGTTCATACCGAATATCGGCCTGTCCAGCATGCGGCCCCAGGTATTGTCGTCTTTATTGCATGTGCCGTCGTCATTCAGCATCGGGGCAGTGCCCGATATCAGTTCGATGTCGGCATTGCCGCCCCAGTAACTGGCACGCCGCAGGTCCTGGGCGATGGTCTCAACCGCGTAACGGGCGTTTTCCTGCTGGTGCCCGAGGGTGTCCTGGATGGTGAAGCTCTTCTTGGAACTGAGGTAGATCTGCCCGATGCCGGCAAGCAGAATGAGCGTAATGACCAGCGCCACCATGAGTTCGACCAGGCTGAAGCCATGGCAACGGCGGTATAAGTGTATCCAGATTGAGGTCTGCCTTATGCATTGGGTATCGGCCTCGGGATGGTCACGTTCAATTGCATGCAGCGCAGGCTTTTCTCATTGCTTGGGTAGGAGACGTTGCCGTTAGCATCCACCTACAGTCCGTTTTAGTGGCGCCGGTCCGGGACTCGTCCCAATACACGGTAACGTCATAGCTGACAATATCGTCGAGTGCGCCGACGGGTGTGCCGAGCGTCCCGTCGATGCCGGGGTCGATTGCCTGTGTGATCTTGGCCTTGCCGGTGGGCAAGATGCGTTCTACAGCGCTACACCAGGTATCGAGGTCGTATTCGGCCATGGTCGAGGGATCAGACGAAGTCGGAGGGCGGGGCAGGCAGCGGATCAGGGCAACGGCCATTCCATAATTGTCGACTATAGCGGTAACTTCATTCGTTGAGGTGTCCGTGGTATAGCTACCCGCCACATTGGCGCGCATTCGATCTGCGATGTCATAGATCAGCTGGGTTGCGTGTGTGCGCGTGGTGGCCATGGTGTTGGAGCGCAGGCCCGTGGTCTGCAGTGCCGCCAGTCCCAGCAGGCCGATGGCCAGAACCAGCAGGGCGATCAGGACCTCGAGCAGGGTAAAGCCAGACTGGTGCATTCCTCGTGAAAAAGTCATGGCAGATGTGTTAGTCATATTTAGCTGCATCCAACCGTGGCAACACTGGTGTGCCCCTGTGGTGTGATGGAAATCTTGCGAGCCTGTGTTTTCTCGCAGTTCTTTGCCTCGATGGTGAAATCAACTGTGTCAGCACTATCTCTCGAGCATGCGCCGGACAGGTGGGTGCCGGACAACCCCGTCGGGAGAAAACACAAAAGACCAGCATCGGTGGTCAGGGTGCTTCCCTGGGAAAGGCCTTTGTTGGTTCTCATGATGCAATCTTCCGTCTTGAGACATTTTCCCGTGCCTATGTCGGGCGCCTTATGTCCGGCCAGGTCAGTATCTCTGTCCAGGTCAGAAAAAACGATCCAGCCATCCGCCCAGGTGTCCTTGCCGGTACAAGTCGCCTGGTCGCTACTCGCGCAAACGACAATATTTTCGCCACGCTTCAGCGCTTCACTGCGTGCCAGCTGGATGGCGGAGATCAGGTCATTGGCCTGTCCCGTCACGCGGTTGTTCTTGATAAAGGACTGGAACGCCGGAACGCCCGCGGCCAGCAAGATAGTAAGCACGACAATGGTGATCAGTAATTCCACCAGGGTGAATCCGGGTTCTTTGTCCATAGTCAATTTATTACAAACCTCGCTCATCAATGTCATCCGCTATAAGATAAGCGGCTGATATTACCCGACAGGCGGACTGATTACGCGGATTTGTGCGTCAGTTTTCCGTCAGATTCTGTCCGGTCCACCCGCTCTGTCCGGCGTGCGTAAAAAATCTTCATGCTATTCCATTCGTTGACAAGGCGTGGATGGCGGTGGAGTCGGCTCATCCGGGTCATTTCGACCGTTCGCTTCGCGTCGTCGCTGGACTGCGGGCGGCATGGCATCATCGTTTTTAGCGGCTTCTGTCGTTATCGGGCCCGAATCGATATGCTTTACCTGAATTCAGTCTCCCGCGGGCGGATCAGCGAGCAGGGTCCATGAATCATGAGTAACGAGGTACCAGGGAAGTGTGTAGTGGTGGGCGGCGGCCTGCTGGGTCTGCTGGCTGCACGCGCGCTGAGCCAGGCCGGAGCCACGGTGACCCTGCTGGAACGGGAAGAAACCTGCCGTGAATCCTCCTGGGCCGGCGGCGGCATACTGTCGTCACTGACTCCCTGGCGGTATCCGGATGCGGTTTCCACGCTGGTCAGCTGGAGTCAGCAGTACTACCCGGTGCTGGCCCGGGAACTGCGTGAAGAGACCGGCACGGATGTCGAATGGACCCTGTGCGGGATGTTGATGGTCGATGTTGCCATCGACAGTGCTATCGAGGCGTGGGCGGAGAAATATCATTACCGGGTGCAGTCGCTCGACGGGGTCTCAGGTTGCATCACTGGAACCGGCTCTGGCAGTCGATTCCCGTGCCTCGATACTGTTGCCGCATGTGGGGCAGCTTCGCAACCCGCGACTCTGCAAGGCGTTGCGCCGGTCATTGTTGCAGCGTGGTGTCACGATTCACGAGCATACGCCCGTCCAGGGGATCATCTATCGGGATGGCGCCATTGAAGGGGTCAGCACACCCCGGGGGGAGTATCACGCGGAGCAGGTGGTGATCGCCGGCGGCGCGTGGAGCGCGCAACTCCTCAAGGACACCGGACTGGAGCTTCCCGTCCGGCCGGTGCGCGGCCAGATGATCCAGTTTCAGGCCCCTCCGGGCATGTTGAAGCATATCGTTCACTATAAGGAACACTACCTCATTCCCCGCCTGGACGGTCTCATCCTGGCCGGCAGCACCCTGGAATTCACCGGTTTCGACAAGTCGACGACACGGGAGGCGCGCGATGAACTGGTGCGCGCGGCAACCGACCTCGTGCCGGCATTGTCCGAATGTGAACTCGTCAGGCACTGGGCCGGTCTTCGGCCCGGATCGCCTGAGGGGGTGCCCTTTATCGGTGAACATCCCCGGATTCGGGGTTTATTCGTGAATACCGGTCACTTCCGCAACGGCGTGGTGATGGCTCCAGCGTCAACCCAGCTGTTGCTTGACCTGATGCGGCGGCGGGCCGGATTCACGGATCCTGAACCCTATTCGATTGAAAAATATATGAAATAATATTTCCTGACTGCAGGGAGATAGACGTCGGCAGGGCGCGCGGATTATACTTTGATCCATGGAAAAACATTCACACAGACAAATGCTTAGCTCACGCCAACTGGCCGAGCTGCTGAAAAGCCACGGGATTCTTCCGACCCGGCCGCGCCTGTTGATCGCGCAGGTGCTGTTCACGCGCACCGAGCACATGTCCGCCGATCAGGTCATGTATTACGTCAATAACGGCAGGGACCATGTCTCCAAGGCGACGGTCTATAACACGCTGGGGGTGTTTGCCCGCAACGGGTTGATCCGCGAGGTCATCGTGGACCCGGCGCGCGTGTTCTATGATCCCAATACCAGCAATCATCACCATTTCTACAACATTGATACCGGCGAACTGAGGGACATCGAGGCCGCCGAGCTTGACATTGAAACGCTGCCCGAGCCACCGGAGGGGACGGTGGCCGATGGTGTAGATGTCATTATCCGTGTGCGCAATGCCGCAACTGCAGTTTGAATCCGCGCTATTCGGCCGGTAGCCATTTTTGCTTCCTTAACCGCCGTCGTTTTATACTGCCCCGCCGCAGCCGGAGTAGCTCAGTCGGTAGAGCAACTGATTCGTAATCAGTAGGTCGGAGGTTCGATTCCTCTCTCCGGCACCATTCTACGCAATGACACTTGAAGCAGTGCACCCGTATGCACATGTCGTGGAGCCTGAATGCAGGCTAGTGCCAGCAGCCGGGGAAACAAGGAGAAGACGGTAATGCAGCCAATACTTGCGGTTGAATACAGGGTAAAGGTTGGTGAGGATGAGCTGAAGGAGGAAACCGTACCCCTGCATGGACTGGAGGAGCTTCTTGCCTATGTGGCGCCCGGAGGGGGGTGTGAACAGATTCCCTCGGAAGTGAGCGAAATCAGGATGGTGTTTCTTCCCCCGAAGCATCCAAACCGGGGTAATCCGTTGGCCGATGTGCCGGTGACCCTGCAGCTCGGGATGGTGTTTTTCAGTGGCCCCCTGTCCGAGGTGGCACGCACGGTGCAGGAACTTCTCGACAAGGCCGGCCGCCGTGAGCTGTCAGAATCCTTTCTCCTGGTTATCGGCCTGAATTCATGAGATGTGCCCGGGTCTCCGGCAATGCCGGCTTCCCGGGAGCCGGTAAACGTAACGCGAGGCACCTGTCGCCGTGGTGATGTCTCAACGGCGGAATTCGCGGGCGCTTCAGCGGCAGGCAAACGACCGAGCCGCGCTTTCCAGACGTTCAGGCTGCAACCGGGTCGCAAAGCCTGTATAGTGGTCCGACGGATTTTCCGGCTGTCTCCAACCCCGCGGTGAAATTTGGGTCACGGCCATGATACCGGGTCGTCAATCCGGCTGACGGGCTGCACCGCAGGCGGTGAAGTGGTTTCTTCCCGGCAGCAGGCAGGAGAGTCCTTTCTTCTCTTCGGCACTAAAATCAGGAATATCCAGTCAAGCCCGCCACTCGCGGGTTTTTTTGATGTGTAACGATCCGGGTACGACCAGAGCATGATCAGAAATCTTCGAAATATCGCCATTATCGCCCATGTCGACCATGGCAAAACCACCCTCGTCGACCAGTTGCTGCGCCAGTCCGGAACGTTCGACGCACGGGCCGTGATTCCCGACCGCGTGATGGATTCCAACGAACTGGAACGGGAGCGCGGCATCACTATCCTGGCAAAAAATACCGCCATCCGGTGGGGTGAGTACCGGATCAATATCGTCGACACTCCGGGCCACGCCGATTTCGGCGGCGAGGTGGAGCGCGTGCTGTCGATGGTCGATTCTGTGCTGTTGCTGGTGGATGCCGTGGATGGCCCCATGCCGCAGACGCGCTTTGTTACCAGCAAGGCCTTTGCGCAGGGACTGAAACCCATCGTCGTGATCAACAAGATAGACCGGCCGGGCGCGCGCCCGCACTGGGTGCTCGACCAGACCTTCGAGCTTTTCGACCGCCTCGGCGCCACCGACGAACAACTCGATTTTCCCGTCGTGTACACCTCTGCCCTGAAGGGGCATGCGGGCACGGATGTGGACCACCTGAGTCACGACATGACACCGCTGTTCGAAACCATTGTCAGGCATGTCGACCCCCCGCCCGTGGACCTCGATGGCCCGTTCCGGATGCAGGTGACCTCCCTGGATTACAGCAGCTATGTAGGCGTGATCGGCATCGGGCGCATCAGCCGGGGCAGCGCAAGGACCAACATGCCGGTTACCGTGGTGGACCGGGATGGCAAGCGCCGTAATGCCCGTATGCTGCAGATTCTCGGTTTTCTGGGGCTGGAGCGGGTGGTTGCGCCGGAGGCCCAGGCCGGTGACATCATCGCCTTCACCGGTATCGACGGGCTGAAGATATCGGACACCCTGTGTGATCCGTCCAGCGTGGAGGCCTTGCCGCCGCTGGTCGTCGATGAACCCACCGTCAGCATGACCTTCCAGGTGAACAATTCACCCTTTGCCGGGCGTGACGGCAAGTACATCACCTCGAGAAACATCCAGGAACGGCTTGAGCGCGAATTGATACACAACGTTGCCTTGCGCGTGGAGAGCACCGGGGATCCGGACAAGTTCCGGGTGTCCGGGCGGGGCGAACTGCATCTGGCCATCCTTATCGAGAACATGCGTCGTGAAGGCTATGAACTCGGTGTCTCACGACCCGAAGTCATCATCCGGGAAATCGATGGCATGAAGCAGGAACCCTATGAACAGGTCACCGTGGATGTCGAAGAGACGCACCAGGGCGCCGTCATGGAAAGGCTGGGCGAGCGCGGCGGTGAACTCACGGATATGATGCCGGATGGCAGGGGACGGGTGCGGCTGGACTACCTCATGCCCTCCCGGGGCTTGATCGGTTTTCGCACCGAGTTTCTCACCGCGACACAGGGCAGCGGACTGCTCTACAGCATATTCTCCCACTACGGGCCGATCAAACCGGGTGAATACGGGCAGCGCATCAATGGTGTCCTGATTTCCAATGGTACCGGCAAGGCCCTGGGTTACGCCCTGTTTAATCTGCAGGAACGGGGGCGGCTCTTCATCGGACACGGCGACGAGGTCTACGAGGGGGGCATCATCGGCATCCATTCCCGCGGCAATGACCTGGTGGTCAATCCGTTAAAGGCGAAACAGCTGACCAATATTCGTGCGGCGGGTTCGGATGAGAACATCCTGCTGACGCCGCCCATACGCATGAGCCTGGAGCAGGCGCTGGAATTCATCGACGAGGATGAACTTGTGGAGGTGACGCCGCATCATATCCGGCTGCGCAAGAAAGCAACTTCTGGAACAGGACCGCAAGCGGACGTCACGCATCGTCTCGGCCTGAGTGCGGGCAGACATAAACCCCATGATTCACCGCAGAAGAGCGCAAAGTACTCAGAGAATTACCCCCCAAAAACAACTAAATTCCCTGCCGTACTTTGCGTCTCCGCGGTGAGTTAATTTGTTTTGGTGAATATGATTATTGTACGGTGTGCGCGAGAGTTTATGGAGAAGCCGGTGTGCAGGTCGAGAAATTGTCACTGCACATCTTGGGGATGTCGCTGAGCGAGACCTCATCTGTGGTGAAATCATTTGTCTATGGAGGATCGGAGTGCAGGTCGAGATATTGTCGCTGTACATGCTGGGGATGCCGCTGAGTGACACTACGATCTGTCTGCCCTTGTCTTTCCCGCGGTCGTCACAGAGCGACATCATGGCAATGTCACTCTCATGGAGGGAGCCATTCGAGTTGAATTCCAGGTTTTTGTTCCAAGCCTTATTGGTGTGTATATTGACGCCGGACGGGGCGGGCTGCCCACGGCGTAACAGGATGTCGCTGCCCGACTCATAGGTGTTGTTCGTGGCATTGCCGTCATCTGCGAAGATCAGGTATCCCTGGGTCCAGATGTAATCGTTTATCCCGTCGATACCGCATTTCGGTGTGCCTGCATTGGGATTCTCGCTTCTGCAAAGGATGACCCGCACATCCCGCTTGGCCGCCTCGCTGCGTGCGAAATGGATATCCGCGATCATGTTGTTGACCTGAGTTGCCAGGCGGTTGTCCTTGATCGTGGTGCTTACGCCCGGTACGGCGGTGGTGAGAACGATGGCGGTAATGCCCAGCGTAATAAGCAGCTCGGCTAGCGTAAAGCCCCTGCAGTTTCTGTTTGTCATTGCGCTCGTCCGGTAATGATGATTGGCGATTGATTGGCAGAGTGGGGAGTCCGTCGAGCTCCTGGATGTCCACCAAAGTCGTTATCGACAGTCGAGTCGCTTTCTATATGTCTGTCGTTACCGGAATCGGCTTGCCTTGTTGCATCGCCGGCGTCGAGTGCGGGCTATATGTGGAACCTCATTGATAAATCAATGGAATGCAGGTCTTTTGTCAGAGCGCCTGTGGATATGAAGTCGACCCCGGCTTGGGCGATTTCGCGGATATTCTCCAGCGTCACGCCGCCGGAGGCCTCCAGCCGGGCGCGTCCGTCGACCAGCCGCACGGCCTTCATGAGTTCCTCAAGGGTGAAATTGTCCAGCAACAGGATATCCGCGCCGGCCGCCAGGGCTGCGGTGATCTGAGCTTCATTTTCCACCTCCACCTCGACCGGAAATCCCGGACCGGCCTGGCGTGCGACCTGCACGGCGTGTTTGATGGAGCCGGCGGAGGCAATATGGTTTTCCTTGATCAGGATGCCATCGTACAAGCCCATGCGGTGGTTGTGGCAGCCCCCGACGCGTACGGCATATTTTTGCGCCTGGCGCAGGCCGGGAATGGTCTTGCGGGTATCCAGCACCTTGACCGACAGTCCTCTTACTGCATCGGCATAGCGGCGTGCGAGGGTGGCTGTTCCCGAAAGGGTCTGCAGAAAATTCAGCGCGGTGCGCTCACCGGTGAGAATGCGCGCCGCCGGGCCATGAAGCCTGCAGAGGGTCTGATCGGCCAATATCGCCTCACCGTCCCTGATTGCCCAGTCTACTGTGATCCGGGTATCCAGTTCGGCAAACACGGCGCTGAACCACGCCATGCCACAGAGTATGGCTGGCTCGCGGCTGATGACGATTGCGTCAGCCATCACCTCTGGCGGGATCAATGCCGCCGTGATATCGCCCGTGCCGATGTCCTCGGCCAATGCCTCGCGCACGCTGTGCAGCATCGGCGCTTCAAGAACCTCAAGCAGCATTCAGGTCGAGATCTCCAGCAGTTCGATTTCGAATACCAGGGTCGCATCGGGGGGGATGATGCCGCCGGCGCCCCGGGGACCGTAGGCCAGTTCGGGGGGGATCACGAGACGGCGGATTCCGCCAACCCGCATGCCCTTCACGCCTTCATCCCAGCCAGGGATGACGAACCGGCAATCCAGGGGAAAGCTGAATGGTTCATTGCGATCCCGGCTGGAATCGAACCTGGTGTTGTCTTCCAGCCAGCCGGTGTAGTGTACGATCACGGTCTGGCCTTTCCCCGTGGCCGTCTCGCCGGTACCGGCTTTAATGTCCTCGTAGCGCAATCCGCTGTCCGTGGTGGTTTCTGTCATGATCAACTCCTCGTCATGGATTTAACCGCCGCCGGGATGCGAAGAACGCGCTGAGGGTCGTTGCTTCAACGACCGTGACCGGCCGCCCTGTGTTCATCCGTTTATCGCTCCGCAGGGACATCGGAACAATGATTGATGCGACGAATGGTTCCGGCAGTGAATCCCGGGCTGCGGACAGCTGTCTCAAGTGGCCGACCGCGACACCTTACTATATCGGAACAATGGTTATCCATAAAAAACGCCCCTGGGCGGGGCGTTAGGTAGCGTGGCGTTATGGGACTGCTTTTATTGGAGGGTTGGGTTTGCCACTGGTCATCAGAATAGGCCACTGTCACCCGCGGGTATATTGGCCTCAGGTGCATCAGACTTTGGTACCATCGGGTGGTGGACTTTGCCCTCCTGATTCGATAACAACGCCCCACGGGCGACCGGGCATTGCCTTGCCCCGGGTCGATTGTTTCCGGAAAAGGTCAGGGAATGTGTACCGGTCGGCACGCCATCTCGATGTACAACCCGGAGATGGTCAGCCGGGCTCCTTCATGATGTTTTTACGTATTGTGATCATCCGCTTCAATCACGTATATTCTGCGCACATGAGATGCACCGCTGGCGGAACCCTGGTCGGGGGACCACCGTCGGTCGATAACAAGGATTTGCAACAGAAACCTGTGGATAGACTATGGAACGCGTAGGCCACGCCAGAATTCCGGTACACCTCAATGCCGTCCTGATCGGTGAGAAAACGGTTCCCAAGGGATGCAAGGTGCGAAATGTCAGCGACCAGGGCATGCTCCTGACATGCGATGCGGATGGCCGTATCCTGACGTTCCGGGATGGTGATTCAGTCGACGTCCATCTGTTGTTCCAGCGGCCTGATGGAACGAAATATTTGTCCATTTCGGCCATCGTCAGGCACGTGGACGCCAACGGCATCGGTGTGATGTTCACCCATCCGGATGAGCAGCTCGTCAATCTGATCGAAACCTATCGCATCGACAAACCCCGGGATCCGGATGCGAGCATGGTGCATCAAGAAATGGCGCCGGAGCCTGTCCGGCCTGAGGCGGTGGTAACGAGTCCCGCTCCCGTTTTTTCAGGGCACGCCGACACGGAACAACCTCCGGTGGATACCGGCAGTCACCGTTACTATTATCTCGGTCTGCTTACCCTGGTGATGGCCATTGGCATCATCACGGCGGGTTATCTTGGCACCTCGGGCCTGGGTAAAGGCGTAAACGGGCTGGAAGCGCCTGGCTCTGGCTACGACCGCGAACCGCCCCGTTCCGGAATTCAGTCTCAACCCGGCTCCGATGGCGGGACGGGTGGCATTTCCAATGATAGCGAAATACCGCTGATATCGGCCGAATCGAATCCGAATCCGCGCCGGAGCAGGAAGGCACGGTGGATACACCGACACAGGTGGGCGTATCTGAACCCATCCTCCCGGGTGTGACGGCGGGCATACCCGTTACCGAAGAGACGGGCGGAGCTCCTGCGGCCGGACTAAGCCACGAGGAAGAAAACGTTGATTCTCTCACCATGGCGCCCGCAACGCCCGATGAACGGGAGACCGGTCAGGCAAAGACGAACGGTCATGCCGCTGAAGAACGCGGTCCCTGGGTAATCAACCTGCTGTCATCCCCGAGCAAGAGCGAGGCGGACCGGTTCACAGAAAGAGCCAGGAAACAGGGCATCCCGGTTGAGCAGAGCAGTGTTATGCTGAAAGGCAGAATGCGCTACCGCGTGCAGTTAACCGGCTTTCAGACGGCAAGGCAGGCCAGTGATGACGCCGGCCCGGTCAAGGAAGCGCTCGGGTTGAAGGACGTGTGGATTTTCAGGCCCTGAGGCCGGCCGGGCGGGTCTACCCCGCCGGCGCAGGACCGCAGGTGCGACAATGGGTGATCATTATAAAATCATCCATGGCATGAATGGCATGGGGAGGTTGAATACCCCGGGGAACGGTCGATCACTGATTGGTTGAACACATGGCGGCATACAGCAATATTCTGGTGGCGGTGGATTTGTCCCCCGAGGCGAAGGCAGTGGTTGGTCGCGCCTGTGAACTCAGGAAGTCTTATGGGGCCGTGCTCAGCCTCATTCATGTCGTGGAGCCCATACTGCTTGGCGGGGACTACGAACTGGCGCCTGCGATGCCTGTCGAGATCGAGGATACGCTTTTGCAACGGGCAAAGGGGTATCTCGAGTCACTCGCCGGAGAAATGAACATCTCCGATGTTGAGCGGGTCGTCGAGGTTGGGTCAGTGAAACATGAAATCCTGCGTTTTGCCGAGAGACGCGGTTGCGACCTGATCGTGATCGGCTCCCATGGCCGGCACGGTGTGGCCACCCTGCTTGGATCGACCGCCAACGCGGTGCTGCATGGGGCGGGGTGTGATATACTTTGCGTTCGTTTGGGTGTGTAGCTGGCCGTAACGCATGTTGCAAGCCTGCTGCGTTTGATCCCGAGGATCGCCCGGGACTTTCCCGTGAAGCGATGTCCGGTGGATACCATGAAATCCACGTGTTGGCAGGGGGGGCCCGTCTTGTGGTCTTTAAATGCGCCAGGAACGGGAATACGACTTTCGTTCAGTAGAAAATATTTGTCAGTTGTACAAGACTGGAGTTGCACAAGACTGGTCGGGAACGGGACTTGAGGAAATGAGAGATCGCAGAAAGCAGAAGGACAGGCGTGGCTATGGCAAGCCGCCCTCGGAGGTTTGCGGACGTAGTCGTTTTCCGGATCGTCGGCTTAACAACATTTCGGTCGAGTGGGTGCCCATGGGGCTGGTGCATTCCCACCCCCTGACGCATCGTGTCTTCGAGATCACCCGCCGCGTATTCAATAAAAACTGAGAAACCCGGAGTCGTTGCGGCGTTTCCCGGCATGGCTGTTTCCTGTCAGGGGGCTGTGGTCTTACCCAATTCGCCGAGTGAGCTGGCAAGGTGATTGCGTGCGCTGGCTGCATCCACCAGAACAGCGGTAAACGGATAGGATGCCGTGAGCGTACTGACCAATTGTGTGGCGGCATTCACAAAAGCCGTGTTGTCGGAAAAATCCAGATACTGAATTGCCGTTGATACGGTCGCGTTCGACTGGATCGTCATGGTGTGTAATGCCGCGGGTATGGTTATCACGTGGTCACCGGGTATTGCGTCCAGGGACTGCAGCAACCTGGCGATATTGATGACGGCTGGTGTATCTATCGTCCCGCCGCTTATCAGGTCAAGCGGGGTAATCACCGCTTTCCCACTGACTGCATTCCCCAGGGCGATTTCGCCGATGTAGAAACGAATGGTGCCGCCTTCCTCGTACTGGAATTCACCAGCTGGCGCCGGTAACTCCGGAAACCGACCCCGATACATAGCGTACTCCCTGTACGGGTGCATCGATCAGCTGGCCGGTTTTGACGACGACGACCGTACCGGAACCGTTGTTTTGCTTCGCATCGCATGAATCGTTGTTTGCTGACTTGCAGGAATTGTTGTTGCCTGAGCTGGCGACAAACACACATTGACTGCCTGTCAGCGCCAGTATGGCTACCATGACCAGCAGGAGCAGCGGGCGTTTCGGTATCATGCGCGGTTATACATTCTGCAAATGGCGTTTCAGGCGGGTGGTGGCCGGTCTTTCGTCAATTCTAGCCCATCACGTTGACATGCGCGCTGCGCTACCCCCAGGATTGTTACATGAGTTCGGAAATCGACGATATCATCTCGCAGGTTGGCACCATCATTCTGGGCAAGCGTCACCAACTGCGCCTTGCGCTTGCCTGTCTGCTGGCCCGCGGGCACCTGCTGATCGAGGATCTGCCCGGTGTGGGCAAGACCATGCTGGCACACGCACTCGCCACGACACTCGGCCTGCAATACCAGCGTATCCAGTTCACCAGCGACCTGCTGCCTGCCGATATCCTCGGCGTTTCCATCTATAACCGTGAAAACGGGAGCTTCCAGTTTCACCCTGGCCCGGTCTTTTCGCAACTCGTTCTGGCGGATGAAATCAACCGCGCCACGCCCAAGACGCAAAGTGCGCTGCTCGAGGCCATGGAGGAGCATCAGGTAACCGTGGAAGGGGAGACCCGTCGACTGCCGCAGCCGTTTTTCGTCATCGCCACGCAGAATCCGCTCTACCAGATCGGCACCTTCCAGCTGCCGGAATCGCAGCTGGACCGTTTCCTGATGCGGATCGAACTCGGGTATCCCGACGATCAGTCCGAACGCATCCTGCTGCAGGGCGAGGATCGCCGCAAACTCCTTCAGGAGATCACCCCGGTCTTGTCCACGGAACGACTGCAGGAACTGCAATCGCTGGTTGACAGGGTCCACGCCTCGGATGCCCTGCTGGATTACCTGCAGGCACTGCTTGGCTTCAGCCGTCGTGCGCCGCACTACCAGAACGGTCTGTCGCCACGCGCCGGGCTGGCTTTGCTGCACAGCGCCAGGGCCTGGGCCTTCCTCGAAGGCCGTGATCTGGTGTTGCCCGAAGACCTGCAGGCCGTGCTGCCGGCGGTAATCGGACACCGCCTGCAACCCGCGACGGAGCAATCCGAGTCCCTGTCTGTGCCGGAGCGGCTGCGCCTGTTTCTGGCGTCGGTCCCGATTCCCTGACGCCGTTGCTCGTCCTGTGGATATGCAGCTGTTGCACCCGGCATATTACCGGGTGCAATACCGGTGATACTTTATGCGGACGCTGACATTACGCCAACGATTCAAGCTGGTACGTTTTACACGTGGCCTGGGGCCCGAGGACGGCCCGATCAGTCTGGACCGTTCCCGTGTCTTCATCCTGCCCACCGGCAGCGGGTTGGCATTCTTCGTCATGCTGCTCGTGATGCTGTTCGGCTCGATCAACTACAACAACAGCCTTGGACACATGTTTACCTTCCTGCTCGGCAGCATGGTAACGGTCTCCATACTCCATACCTACCGCAACCTGGCCATGCTGGGTTTTGCCGTTGGCAGGGCCCGACCGGTATTCGCCGGCGAACGCGCCGGTTACGAAATCCTGGTGGCCAATCCCGGTGCATTTCCACGCGCCGGAATCAGTCTGGAGGTCGCGGACCAGCCACCCGTCAACATCGATCCGGGGCCGCAGGAGACAATCCCGATCACGCTGTACCGTGATACCGCCAGGCGTGGTGTGCTGGCTTTGGGGCGCTGCAGGGTTTCATCGTGTTACCCGCTGGGGCTGTTCAGGGCCTGGGCTTATGTGGAGCTGCACATGCAATGCCTGGTCTATCCGCGACCCGGCCCGCCGCGCCGGCTATCGCAACGCGTGGCCTACAAGCCCAGCCTGTCCGGCGACAAGGGCAGGGGAGTGGATGATTTTGCAGGCTTCCGTCCTTACCGGCCCGGCGATTCGCCGCGCCGTTTGTTCTGGAAGGCGGCGGCTCGTGAACAGGCCCTGCTCGTCAAGCAATTCAGCGGCGACCGGGAAGACGAGCTCTGGCTGGACTGGCATGACCTGGAGGGTCTGGACACCGAGACCCGCCTCAGCCAGTTGTGCCGTTGGGTGCTTGATGCGGAGCATAACCGGCAATGCTATGGACTTCGCCTGCCCGGTACGGAAATTCCCGTCGCCAGCGGGGATGTCCATCAACAGCGTTGCCTTGAGGCGCTGGCGCGCTTTGAATGAATACTTGCGAAATTCCGGTACACCCCTGAGTGCACGGGCGCAACTGTGGATGCTCACCTCGCTGACGCTGGTGATGCTGCCGCACGCCACGCGACTGCCGTGGTGGATCCTGCTGTTCGTATCCGGCATCCTCGCCATGCGTTTATTGCAACTGCGGTCATCCGGCGGGAAGACACCACGCCTGCTGGTTTCAGCCGCCACGCTGGCGGGCGCCGCCGGAGTGTATCTGCAATATGGTACCCTGCTGGGGAAGAACGCCGGTGTGGCGCTGCTGGTTGTCATGCTGGCACTCAAACTGCTCGAACAGCAGCGCTCGAGAGATGTTCTGCTGGTAATCTTCCTCGGCTATTTCCTCGTTATCACCAACTTCCTGTTTACGCAGACGCCGTTCATTGCAATCTACATGATGCTGGCCACGCTGGTCATCACGGCATCCCTTGCGGTTGCCACACAATCACGGCCCATACACCGGGTTACCGGCGAGTTGCGATTCGCCGCGACATTGATGGCCCAGGCAGTGCCTCTCATGCTGGTGCTGTTCGTCTTTTTTCCGCGCGTCACCGGTCCGATCTGGGGGTTGCCAAAGGACGCGTATTCCGGAGTAACGGGTTTGAGTGACAGTATGAGCCCCGGAAGTATCAGTCAGCTGGTGCAATCCGGGGCGCCGGCATTCCGGGTGTCATTTTCAGGCGCCGTCCCACCGGCGCGGGAGCGCTACTGGCGCGGGCCGGTGCTGTGGCATACCGATGGCCGGACCTGGTCGGCCGGCCGGACGGCAGCTCTGCGGCGTCCTGTGACGAATCAAGGCATGCAGACCGTGGGTAAAGCCGTGCATCAGACAATTACACTGGAGGGCCAGGACACCCGCTGGCTGGTCGGTCTGGATGTGCCGGTAGAGGTATCGATCCCGGCAGTTCATACCGCCGGTTTCCAGTGGCTGTCGAAGAGGACGCTTCGCGAACGCACCCGTTATGAAGTGACCTCGTACCTGCGCCTGCAGACAGGGAAGCTCGATCCCGGGTTGAGGGAGGCCGCATTACAGCTACCCGATAAACTCAGCAAGCGTATCAGGGCGCTGGCGCGCAGCTGGCGCAACGGCGCCGCTACAGACAGTGAGGTGATGCAGCGGGCGCTCGAATATTTCCATAACGAGCCGTTCGTCTATACCCTGACCCCGCCGCTGCTCGGCCAGGACCCGCTGGATGAATTCCTGTTTTCCTCACGCCGGGGATTCTGCGAGCATTACGCCGCCGCGTTTGTCGTATTGATGCGCAGTGCCGGCATACCTGCCCGTGTCGTCACCGGTTATCAGGGTGGAGAATACAACCCGGTGGGGGATTACTGGCTGATTCGCCAATCCGATGCTCATGCCTGGGCGGAGATATGGCTGGCCGGGACGGGATGGAAGCGCGTCGATCCGACCGCCGCCGTGGCGCCCGAGCGCATCGAGCATGCGCTTGATCCGGGTATCCAGCTCTCGGGCGCCCCGGTTCTCTTTCGGGCGAACGAAAACAGCCTGTTATCCCGTGGCTGGCGGCGACTGCGCTATTCGCTGGACGCCATCAACAGCAACTGGGACCAATGGGTTCTGTCCTATGGGCCTGAACTGCAACGAGAGGTGCTCACGAGATTCGGGTTTGGCCAACCTTCCTGGAAGGATATGACCCTGGTGCTGGTCATTCTCGTCAGTGTCCTGCTGACCGGCATAGCCGGGTGGATGCTGGTGAAAACACCGTCAGCGTCCGACCCCGTACTGCTTGCCTACAGGATGTTTTGCACACGTGTGGCTCGCCTTGGCATTCAGCGCCAGTGTGGTGAAGGCCCGCTGGATTTCTCGCGCCGCATCATATCGGCGCGTCCCGACCTCGCACCTCAGGTGAGACGGATTACGGATTTGTTTATCGTGTTGCGTTACGGCTGGCCGACGACTGACCCGGGACGTCACATTGCCCGGTTGCGGCGACTGGCGCACCGCTTTCCGCGCGATGCGGTACAAAAACCTCTCGGCAGGCGTTAAGGAATCCTGTTAAGGCGAATAGCACTAAGTTAAGCCTGATCACACCCCTATGGCCACGGAACACACGGAAAAACACGGAATACAGGCTCTTCTTTCCGTGTCTTTTCCGTGGCTATTTATCGGGCTTGGGTCTTAACTAAGTGCCATTCCTGTTAAGGCCTACTCAATGCTGGAGTTGTAATAAACATCGAGGGGAATGAACTCCACCTGGATGCTATTCAGACGCCTGTCAGGGATTCTGCGGCGATCCACCGGCTTTGTCCCGACCTTCGTGTCCAGGGCGGCAAATGTCTGCGCGCGACCCAGATCGCGTCTCTCTTGATGCCTTCTTTCTTTCATTATGGCATTACGTACCCCGGCTCGATACGCTCCTCATTGTTTGTTATTGAATACAAATATTTTTACATATTATAGTCCATGATTACAGTATCGATTGCTTTTGCCTTGATCCATATCAAGAAATTCTATATCTCCCGTCGGCGGATCGCTTCCCCGGCGATGCCTTCAGAACACAAACCCGCCAGGGTATGCCGCATGCCGGGATGTCCGGGGATTTTGTATGTGACTCGGGAAAACGTACAAAATCAAGCGATCTGATTATCGCTTGTGTCGCAAGGCAGGCGCGCTCTCAGGTGAGCTTGTAGAATGTCAACCAGGGCATTTCCGATAACAGCAGCTGGCGTTCTTCTTCCTCCAGGTTGCCCAGACGGCGATCTCTTGTTTTGCGTCGATCCATAGTTACATAGTCATGTGCGCTGTCTTCCAGCGGGAACGTGACAATGGAATGGGAATGCCGCCTTTCTTTTAGATTTCTCATGACTTACCCCCCACTGCGCAGCGAGACACCGGGACTGGCTCGACGGGTTATCGGCTGATTTGGCCCAGTCCTTGAATTCAACTATAGCAATAGCATGAGAAATCCTCTGTTGAAAGCGGTAATTTTTACCGGTTATACGGCAGCCTCCGGGTCGTCAGTGACGGGATACACCGGTTCCGCGGGTGTGGTCCCCGTGCGGCGTGCTCGGGATGGATGCTCCAGCCGGGGTTTTTCTGAACTTCCATGATGACCGTCACATTTCTGCTTGCGGGTTCTTTGAATCATCGCTGTCCGGTCGATAAGGCCGTTATCAAACGCCTTTTTCCGTTGAACGCGTGTATTCCGGCAACTTATCGAGGTCTGACAGAAGTGCGTATCACACCCTGGAGGAAAATGTTCAATTCTTTCGGTTTCATCACCATCGTGGTGTTTGTGTTTGCTTTCCTGAGCACAATGGCGTTCCCCTCGACGGATGCGGGTCGGAAATGGGCCGTGGCCCATACCCTGGCCCAATCCCATAGGCTCCTCCGCTCAGTCGACGACCACGGTATTCCCGTCAATCCGGAGATTGCCGGGCGTAGCGGCGCTGCACGTAATCATCCACCAGTTGCTGGAAGTCTGTGGCGATCGTCTCACCCTTGAGTGTGACGGTCTTTTCCCCGTCCACATAGACCGGTGCGACCGGTATCTCGCCGGTGCCCGGCAGGCTGATGCCGATATTGGCGTGCTTGCTTTCGCCGGGACCGTTGACTACGCAGCCCATGACGGCGACGGTCATTTCCTCTACGCCGGGATAGCGCATGCGCCAGAGCGGCATCTGCCGGCGCAAATGGTCCTGGATGTCACGGGCGAGCTGCTGGAAGTAATGGCTGGTCGTGCGTCCGCATCCCGGACAGGCGACGACCGCCGGGGTGAAATGCCGCAGTTGCATAGCCTGCAGCAATTCCTGCGCGACGAGGACCTCCCGGGTGCGTTCACCGCCCGGTTCCGGAGTGAGGGAGATGCGGATGGTGTCGCCGATGCCCTCCTGCAGCAGCACGGCGAGCGCGGCCGTTGATGCCACGATGCCTTTCGACCCCATGCCGGCTTCGGTGAGTCCCAGGTGCAGGGCATGGTCAGAGCGTGCCGCCAGTTCACGGTACACGGAGATCAGGTCCTGGACCCCGCTCATCTTGGCCGACAGGACGATGTGATCACGCGCAAGACCGAGTGCCTCGGCACGGGTGGCGTTTTCCAGGGCCGAGGTGACCATAATCTCGTGGATGATCCGGCGCGAGTCCAGGGGGTCGCCGCGCCTTGCGTTTTCATCCATGATTCGGGCCACAAGCGCCTGATCGAGGCTGCCCCAGTTGACGCCGATGCGTACCGGTTTGTCGTAGCGGCAGGCTGTTTCGATCATGGTGGCGAATTGCTCATCGCGTTTCCGGCCGCGTCCGACGTTGCCCGGATTGATCCGGTATTTGGCGAGTGCCTGCGCGCATGGCGGATGGTTCGCCAGCAGCTTGTGCCCGTTGAAATGAAAGTCGCCAATCAGCGGTACGTGCTCGCCGCGCTGAAGCAGGTTCTCGTGGATAAAGGGTACGGCCCGTGCGGCCTCGTCCGAGTTGACGGTGATGCGCACCAGTTCCGAACCGGCCCGCGAGAGTTCGATGACCTGTTGCGTCGTGGCGGCGACGTCGGCGGTGTCGGTATTGGTCATCGACTGCACCACGACCGGTGCGCCGCCGCCGAGGGTCACATTGCCGACGCGCACGGCGATGCTGCGGCGGATTTTGCTGGAGGTGGCGGGTTCGGACATGTATGAATGAGTGTGTCTGGATTGCCTGCGGTGTCACCCGGCGCTTCGGCTGGTCCCGGTGCGGTCGGTTCGGGCGGCTGCCTGGCGGCGGCCAGAAGGCGAGCAACCCACCCGCCACGATCAGCGCCCCCCCATGATAATCGATTTCCGCCGCGGGCACAGGCCAGGGGTTGTGTGTATCGGTGACAGCGGTCGTCTTGCGGCATATCCTCCTCACAGGGTGGGGGGCTCCGGTCCATGGCGACATGTCGAGCCGTCGGGTAATGCGGAATCTTTTTGATTTAATGGTCTTTATTATGTTTCCTCCTGCCGGAGGCCGGCATTCTTCCCGGTGTCCAGCGATGCTAATGGAAGGAACACCGCCGCTTGCATAACCAAACCTGCCGTATATGATTCCGGTGACTGGATATACAGGCAGTCGCCGCCATGGTCAGGGACACGCTTACCCCCCGCCAATCCGAGATTCTGGAGCTGGTCCGCAATTGCATTGCCGCGGACGGATGCCCCCCTACGCGTGCCGAGATTGCACGGCGTCTCGGATTCCGTTCGGCGAACGCGGCGGAGGATCACCTGCGCGCGCTGGCGCGCAAGGGCGTTATCGAACTGGTGCCCGGCGCATCGCGCGGTATTCGTCTCGTCGATGCCGTGTCCGGACTGCCGGTGGTGGGGCGCGTGGCGGCGGGTGAGCCCCTGCTCGCCGAACAGAATATCGAAGACTACTGCCCGGTCGATCCGGCCGTTTTCCATCCGCGCGCCGATTACCTGCTGCGGGTGCGCGGGGACAGCATGAAGGATGCCGGTATCCTCGATGGTGACCTGCTGGCGGTGCATCGCACACCCTATGCCGTAAATGGTCGGATCGTCGTGGCGCGTATCGGCGATGAGGTGGCGGTGAAACGGTTTCGCCGGCGGGGCGCGTTCGTACACCTGCTGTCCGAGAATCCGGACTACGGTCCGATCAGGATTGATCTGCGCAGGCAGCCGCTGGTCATAGAGGGTTTGGCGGCCGGCATCCTGCGCAGGGGGACAGTGTAAGGATGCCGGGTGGTTGGATCGCGATGTTATGCACCCGCTCGCAAGAGGAGCCGGAATTATTCCGAAGGAAGGGGTGTGCATCGGAAAAACCGGCGAATGTTCTGATACCATGACCTTTGCAATGACCTGCACGGAAAGGTCTTGTCCAACAGGGAAAATCACGTGAGCATCACCGCATCGAATTCCGCCATATTGCTGATCGACTGTCCCGACCAGAGGGGGATCGTCATCTCCATCACCGAGTTCATCTTCAAGAACGGCGGTAACATTCTCTATCTCGACCAGCATGTCGATGCGGAGCGTGAGATTTTCTTCATGCGCGTCGAATGGGATCTGGCCGGTTTCGCCATCGCGAAGGAAAAGATCGGCGAGTATTTCGATACGCTGGTGGCCGGTCGTTTTTCCATGCGATGGCGCCTGCACTTCTCGAACGAGGTGCCGCGCATGGCGCTGTTCGTGTCAAGGCAGCCGCATTGCTTCTATGACCTCCTGGCTCGTTACGAGGCCGGTGAATGGCTGGTCGAGATCCCGCTGATCATCAGCAACCACCCCGATATGCAGCCGGCGGCGGAGCGACTCGGGATCGATTTCGTGCACCTGCCGATCACCGCGGAGAACCGACAGGCGCAGGAGCAGCGGCAGTTCGTCCTGCTGGAGCAGTACCGCATTGATTTCATCGTGCTGGCCCGTTACATGCAAATACTCGGGGAGGATTTCATCACGCGCTACCCGCAACGGATCATCAATATCCATCACTCCTTTCTGCCGGCATTCCCCGGAGCGCGCCCTTATCATTCGGCCCATGACCGCGGCGTCAAGATCATCGGTGCCACCAGCCATTACGTGACCGCGGAACTGGATGCCGGACCCATCATCGGGCAGGACGTGGTGCGGGTCAGCCACAAGGATACGGTCGATGACATGGTGCGCAAGGGACGCGATCTGGAGAAGATCGTGCTGGCGCGCGCCGTGTGGCATCACCTGCGGCATAACCTGCTGGTCTATGAAAACCGCACGGTCGTCTTCGAATAGACGATCTCGGTACCATCTGTTGTCCTTGTCTCCTTGATGCGGCGCCCTGATCGATAGCTGCCATCCCTGTAGGCCGGCCGGTGCGGCAGATGGTCTTGCGATCCTGGCCCCTAAGCCGCCTGGAAACGCCTCCAGTGGCTGTGCGGACTGCGCAGCGTGACCGTCGACAGCAAGACCGGGAACCGGTCGAGAAGCTGGTCTGGGTCATGCTGTCGACGAGCGTACAGGGAGGTATCCACACCGCAGCCACCACCACCGCTCCACCTATATGGGTGTCTGCGGTTTAAGGCGAATGGCGCTTACTTAAGTCCAAATCGTGATAAATAGCTACGGAATCCACGGAAAAACACAGAAATTATCTGATGAATATTCCGTGTTTTTCCGTGTGCTTCCGTGGCCATTTATTTTTTTATAATGACGATATCCCTTAAGTAGGCGCCATTCGGTTTAAGGCGGGATTCCCCGGGTAAACGGCCTGGGGTATCAGCTTGCTTCGCCCCGGCGTACCGCTTGCTTGTAGTCCTGGTAATACCGGATCATGCGCCGCCACACGGGTCCCGGTTTGCCGTCTCCGACGGTACGATCGTCGAGACGGATGACCGGGGAGATTTCCCTGCTGGAACTGGTAAGCCAGACTTCATCGGCGCGGAAAAGGTCTTCCACGGGGATATCGGCCTCCCGGCAGGGGGTGTCGTTGGCCTGCGCCAGTTCCAGTACGAGGTCGCGGGTCACGCCCGGCAGCAGGGCGGCACTGTTGGGCGGCGTCGTCACCACGCCGTCTCTCACGGCAAAGACGTTGCTGGCGGCGCCCTCGACCGCGCAGCCGTCCCTGATCAGGATGGCCTCGGCGGCATTCGCTTCAATGGCCTGCTGGCGCAGCAGGATATTGGGCAGCAGGGTGATGGCTTTGATGTTGCAGTACTGCCAGCGGATGTCGGTCAGGGTGATGGCGGCGATACCTGGTTCACTGTCGATCTCGCGTGCGGGCTGTCCCGGCGTGCACATGGCGAATACCGTCGGCGGGGTGGCGACCGGGAAGGCGTGGTCACGCTGTGGGGCAACACCGCGGGTGACCTGCAGGTAGATGCTCCGGTCCTGCTCCTGTGGCGCGTTGACCAGTTCCGACAGCATGGCTTTCCACTCCGCATCCGCGAGGGGATTGCCGATGCGAACTGCATCCAGGCTGTTCTGCAGGCGCCTCAGGTGGTGCTCGAGGCGGAAGAGTTTACCTCCATAGACGGGAATGACCTCATAGACGCCGTCACCGAACAGAAAGCCCCGGTCCAGTACCGGGATTTGCGCCTGATCGAGCGGCAGGAAGACACCGTTCAGGTAGGCGGTGGACATACCGATTGCAGGATCGTGGTGCAAGGGGAGCGGGATGTTCGGTCCTATTCGAAGTAGAGCAGGGCATCATCCACGACGCGCCGCCAGATGGAGCCGGTATTTACCCCCTGCAAGGCAACCAGGTTCTCTTCGGCAATGACCGAATCATCCAGGTGGACCTGCACCATGCCCAGCGTCTGATCCTTGCTGACCGGTGCCATGATGCGGTTATTGATGGTCATGGAGGCGCTCAGCGACTTGTACCGGCCGCGTGGAACGGTTGCATAAAGCGGCTTGAGCAGGCCCAGCGCCACCGTTTTGGCCTGCCCCTTCCAGACACGTGCGCTCGCGAGCTGTTTGCCCGCATCGTAGAGTTTGTGCGTCTCGAAAAAGCGGAATCCGTAGTTAAGCAGGGCCTGACTGGTATCGGCGCGTGCATTTTCGCTCTCGGTGCCGAGAACGACGCTGATAAGGCGCATATTGTCCCTTTTTGCGGTGGACACCAGGCAGTAACCTGCGGATTCGGTATGGCCTGTCTTCATGCCATCCACCGACTCATTACGCCACAGCAGCTTGTTTCGATTGTATTGCGTGATGCCGTCGAAGGTGAACTTCTTCTGGGAATACCAATGGAAGTATTCGGGGAACTCCCGGATGATGGCCGCCGCCACCACCGCGATATCATGCGCCGTCATGTAATGCTGGGGGTCCGGCAGGCCGGTGGAATTCACAAAGTGGCTGCCCTCCAGTCCCAGCGTGGCGGCGTACCGGTTCATCAGTGCGGCGAAGCTGTCCTCGGTGCCGGCGACATATTCGGCCAGCGCCACCGTGGCGTCATTACCGGACTGGACGATCATGCCTTGCATCAGGTCCTCGACGCTTACCTGCTTGCCGACCTCGACGAACATGCGTGAGCCGGGAGTGCGCCACGCCTTCTCGCTTATCGTTACCATGTCGCTGAGTGAGATTTTACCTGCGTGCATCTCCTTGAAGATGACATAGGCGGTCATCAGCTTGGTGATGCTGGCGGGTTCGACTCGCTTGTCTGCGTCCTTTTCTGCGATGATTCGTCCACTGTCAAAATCCTGCAGGATATAGGCCTTGGCCCCGATCGACGGGGGTTTGGGAACCGGCAGAGGCTCGGCCCGGAGGCCGGAGACGGCGAACAGCAGCAGAACGAGGGCTAACAAACGCGTGAGTCGATAGGGCATGATTTTCCAGTTCAGGTTGCGGGGGTAGGAACACCGAGCATTGTCCGCATGTCACGGACGATTTGCAACGGTTCGGCGCCCGGTCGGGTGCGGGTCAGTTGATGACGACCGTGGTATCGCCGAAACCCTGTGATATCAAACTGCTGCTGATGCGATCGGCCTCGTCGACGGATTGGAGCGGCCCGATCCTGACGCGGTAGATGGGGCCGGAGGCACTGGCGGCCTCCACGATGTGGATGGTGCCGATGTTGATTTTTTGTAATTTCCCGCTGAGACGAGTGGCATTGTCCCTGTTCCTGAAGGCGCCCACCTGGAGAAACAGTGAGGATGCCTGGTGCAAGACGGGCCTGGGGGCGGTGCGTGGCGGTTCCGGCGGCTTCGAGGGGTCGATCGCCACTACCTCGACCAGACCGGTGCCGGTGGCGAGTATGCCGAGCTTGGCGGCGGCGGCATAGGACAGGTCGATGATGCGGTTGGGATGAAACGGACCCCGGTCATTGATCTTGACGACGATGGATCGACCGTTCTTGAGATTGGTCACCCGTGCATAGGTCGGTAACGGCAGGGTCTTGTGGGCAGCCGTCATCTTGTAGAGGTCGTAGACTTCGCCACTCGAGGTGCGCTGGCCATGGAACTTGGTTCCGTACCACGAGGCAATGCCGCGCTCGTGGTAACCGGTGCGGCTCTTCAGCGTGTAGTAGCGATGACCAAAGACGACGTAGGAGACGGGGTTGCCGTAGCGGCTGAGGGGCTCATTGCGGGGTACGGCATCCGGAATGCCGGAAATGTCGACCGGCTCCCGTGGGGCGTGGTCTCCGGTATCCCGGGTGACATGTGAACTGCACCCGGCAAACAGCGCGGTGATCAATATGGCGGCGGCGAGCACCGCCGCGGACGGCAGGGTATTGGTGCAACAGGGGAACCTGGCGTTAACCGGACGGGTGCGGACGGCCCGCCGCGGCGGAAGTGGCGTGACTGACGCCGACCGGTTTTGCATGGCCTCCCACTCCCCCCGTGAGGTCTATTGACTGCGCGCGCGCGCCTGCCGGATTTCCTCGCTCAACTGATATACCGCCATCGCGTAAAGCGGGCTGTGGTTGTAACGGGTAATGACGTAGAAATTGTTCAACCCCAGCCAGTATTCCGGGCTGCTTTTCTGATCGAGTGATATCAGCGCGGCCAGCATATCGTCCGGAAGGGGATTTACCGGCGTGATGCCCGCCGATTTCAGCTGTTTCACCGTCATTTCCGGTTTCAGCCCCTTTTCGATGACGCTCTTGAAACGGTTCCCGGTGACACTGGCCCGGTCCGTTACCTTCGCGCCCGGTTTCCAGCCATTGACATGCAGGTAGTTCGCCACGCTGCCGATGATGTCCATGGGGCTGTCCCAGAGGTCGCGTTTTCCGTCCTGGTCGAAATCGACGGCATAGCGCTGATAGCTGCTGGGTATGAACTGTCCATACCCCATGGCGCCGGCATAGGAGCCCTTGGTGTTCAGCAGGTCGATGTGTTCCTCGCGCGCCAGCAGCAGGTATTGTTCGAGTTCGCTGCGAAAGAATTTTGCCCTCGGCGGGTAGTCGAACGCCAGCGTCGAGAGCGCATCCAGCACGGCGTACTTTCCCGTATTCCCGCCGTAGCGGGTCTCCACACCGATAATGGCCACGATGATCTGTGGCGCCACACCGTAGACCTTTTCTGCCTGCGCGAGCACCGCCGCATTCCGGTTCCAGAACTGCACCCCCCCATCGATGCGGCTCCGGGTCAGGAAGATATTCCGGTATTCATACCAGGCGAGTTTTTTCTCGGCCGGTTTGCTCATCAACGCCAGGATATCGTCGCTGCGATGGGCCTGGCTGAAGACTTTCTCCAGCTCTGCCTTGCTGAATCCGTGCTTTGAGACCATCTCATTGATGAATACCTGCACTTTCGGATTGGATGCATAACCATCGGATTGCGGCACGGACGCCGTGGTAGTGCAGGCCTGGAGCGCGCCGAGCAGGATGGTGGCGGTGATGACGAATTTCAGAAACCCTTTCGGCATGGTTGAACTTCCCTCGTTATGGTGGCGCAAGCGATATTATCACTTCACGTCGGCAACAGCTTGCGATGCGTTTGTATCGACATCAGGATGCCAAACGCTGCCATCAACGTGACGATCGATGTGCCACCGTAGCTGATCATCGGCAGCGGCAGGCCGACCACCGGCAGTATGCCGGACACCATACCGGTGTTGACGATCACATAGACGAAAAACGTCATCGCCAGGCTCCCGGCAAGCAGCCGCGTGAAGGTGTCCTGCGCCTGGATGGCGATGAGGAGGCAGCGGACCACGATGACAACGTAAAACATGAACAGCACGGTGATCCCGATGAGGCCGAATTCCTCGCCGAGTACGGCAAAGATGAAATCGGTCGATCGCTCCGGAAGGAAATCCAGCTGCGACTGGGTTCCGTTCAGCCATCCCTTGCCGAACAGGCCACCGGATCCGATGGCGATCTCGGACTGAATGATATGGTAGCCGCTCCCCAGCGGGTCGACCTGCGGATTGAGAAAGGTGATCACGCGCTGGCGCTGGTAATCGTGCATGAAATGCCACAGGATCGGGGCGGCAGCGGCGGCGAGTACGGAGAGTATGGCCAGCAGGCGCCATTGCAGACCGGCAAGAAAAAGGACGAAGAACCCGGCGCTGGCGATGAGCAGCGCGGTGCCGAGATCAGGCTGCTTGACGATCATCAGCGTGGGCACGACGATCATCACAAGGCTGGTGAGCAGCTGCATGCGGTTCGGAGGCAGGGAGACATCGGCCAGGAACCAGGCAATCATCATGGGAACGGCCAGCTTCATCATCTCGGAGGGCTGGAAACGCACGATATAGAGGTCCAGCCAGCGTTGCGCTCCGCCGCTGATCTCGCCCCTGATCAGAACCGCGAGCAGCAACAGGATGCCGGCCGCGTAGACCCATGGCGTGATACGTTGCAGCAGGCGGGGCGTGACCTGAGCCATCGTGATCATCACGGCATAGGCGATGCACAGGCGCAGTATCTGGCGGCCGACCAGGTCCATGTCCCTGCCGCCGGCGCTGTAGAGCACCAGCAACCCGATGGCCGAGAGTCCGATCAACGCGATCAGCAGCGGCACATCGATGTGCAGCCTGTACTGCCAGCCACGCTGGCTGGCGTCATCGCGGCTGGTTGAGATCACGGCGTTCATGACGGTCCCCCCAGTAGATAACTGTCCATGATGGCGCGGGCAATGGGCGCTGCCACGGAGCTGCCGGCACCGCCGTGTTCGACGATGACGGCCACGACGATCTTCGGGTCGTCCGCCGGCGCGAAGGCGATGAACAGGGCATTATCGCGCAGTTTTTCCTCAAGATGCTTCGCATCGTATTTTTCCTCCTGCTTGAGGCCAAAGACCTGCGCCGTTCCGGTCTTGCCGGCGATCTTGTAGCGAGCGCCGATGCCGATGCGCCGTGCGGTGCCATGGGCGCTGTTCACGACATCGATCATGGCATTGATGACCGTGTCCCAGTTATTCGGGTCATTCACCGGGACGGTTTCCTCGATCTGAACCGGATGCGGCAGCAGGGCACTGCTGCCGGCCTCCTGCTCCGCATGAACGATGGATGGTCTGACGCGCAGGCCGTGGTTCGCCAGTGTCGCCGTGGCCGTCACCAGCTGCAGGGGTGTGGTCAGGAAAAAGCCCTGGCCGATGCCGGTGATGAGGGTCTCGCCGGGAAACCATGGCTGGTTGCGGTGTTTACGTTTCCACTGCGCCGACGGCAGCAGTCCCGGCAATTCTCCCTGGATGTCGATGTTGGTGAGCTTGCCGAAGCCGAAGTGCGAGAGATAGTCATGTATCCGGTCGATGCCCAGCGACATGGCGAGGTCATAGAAGTACACGTCGCAGGACTGGGTTATCGCCGTGACGAGGTTGACCGTGCCGTGACCGCCATGTTTCCAGTCGCGGTATCTGTGCGTGCTGCCCGGCAATGTGAAAAATCCCGGGCAATAGGTGGTCGATCGGGCGGTGGTGACGCCGAGTTCCAGCCCGGCCAGCCCCATGAACGGTTTGATGGTGGAGCCCGGCGCGTACTGTCCGCGCAGGGCGCGGTTGAACAGGGGCTGGTTGCCGTCATTCCTGAGCGCCTCGTAGTCGGCCTGCTCGATCCCGTTCACGAAGAGATTCGGGTCATAGGTCGGCATGCTGACCAGGGCAAGGATGTCGCCGTTGCGGGGATCCATCGCGACCGCGGTGCCCGTATAGTCGCCAAAGGCCTTCTCCGCCGCGTCCTGCAGGCGTGAATCCAGTGTCAGGTAGAGATTTCTGCCCGCGACGGGCGGGGTGCGCTGCAGCACCCGCAGCACGCGCCCCTGGGCGGTGGTTTCCACCTGCTGCACGCCGACCTTGCCGTGCAGCACGTCCTCATAGGTTTTCTCGATGCCGATCTTGCCGACGTGCGTCGTGCCATTGTAATTGGACGGATCCAGATGCTTCAGGGCGTATTCATCGATCCGCCCGACATACCCCAGTGCGTGCGCCGCCAGCTTGCCCAGCGGATAATGCCGGGCCAGGCCGGCCTGGATATCGACGCCTGGAAAACGGTACCGGTTGACGGAAAAGCGTCCGACCTCTTCATCGCTCAGGTGAAAGCGCAGCGGCACGGCCTCGAAGCGCGGCTTGTTGCGCAGGAGTCTCTCGAACCGGATGCGGTCGACATCGCGGATGTCGATGATCTTCGCGAGTTCCGCGAGGGTCTTGTCCATGTCATCGACCTGTTCCGCGGTGATTTCGAGACGGTAGGAGGGCAGGTTGTCGGCGAGCAGGATGCCGTTGCGGTCATAGATCAGGCCGCGGTTGGGCGGAATGGCCTGCAGCTTCACGCGATTGTCTTCCGAGAGCGTCGTGAAGTGTGCATGCGCGATGATCTGCAGGTAGAAGAGCCGGCTGAACAGTGCCGCCAGCAGCACCCCGCAGAACACAAGCAGGATGATCGCCCGGTTGGTGAACAGGCGATATTCGAGAAAATGGTCCTTGAGCGTCAGTTGTCGCAGCATCACGGTCGATGAGAGTGCATCCCTAACTGACGCGGAAGCCCCGCCGCAGTGATCGCAGGGTGACATAGACCAGCGGCCACAACATCATGCTGGTGAAGGAGGGGGTCCAGTAATACCAGGGGGGGGGTGGACGGCCGATGAAGCGACTGACCCATAATGCCAGCAGCTGATGAAGCACCAGCAATACCAGCACCGTAAGCGCCTGTTGCCAGATCGGGAACAGCCGGACGCGCTGATGGAAGCGCAATGTCAGAAAGGCGACGATGGTGAGCGCCATGGCGTGCTGGCCCAGCAGGGTGCCGGTCAGCAGATCAACCAGCAGACCCATAAACCAGCCGGTGATGACGCCGACCCGCTCCGGCACTGCCAGACACCAGTAGATCAGCACCAGTCCGACCCAGTCGGGCCTGCTGTAACGCAGCCAATCCGGCAGGGGGATAATGGTGAGCAGCAGGGCTATCACGAACGTCGCTACGATCACGCCGCCGCCATGATGCCGGGCAAGGGTCACTGCGTCTTCTCTGTCGCGGTGGCGGGGGCGTCCGCTCCGTGCGCCGCCGCTTTTCCGGGGGGCTTGTTCCCCGCCGGGGCGATGGCAGGCTTCAGGACATGGGTTTCTCCCGGCCATACCAGCAGGACTTCGCGACTGCGGTCCAGGCGTGCGGTGGGTGTTGCCGTGACCTGCGCGAAGGATTGTCCGGGGTCATGCGTGACGGATTCCACGATGGCCACCGGGTAGCCGGGCGGGAACTTGCCGCCCAGGCCTGAAGTGGTCAGCAGGTCACCGGGCCGTATGTCGGCGTTGTTCGCAATGTAGGGCAGATCCAGCCGGTTGATGGTCCCGCTGCCTATGGCGATGGTCCGCATGCCGTTGCGGTTGACCTGCACCGGGATGGCGTGCGAGGTATCGGTGATCAGCAGGGCGGTAGAGGTGTAGGGCCCGACATGGATCACCTGGCCCATCACGCCATTGGCATCGAGCAGCGGCTGGCCCTGGTAGATGTTGTCCAGTTCACCCTTGTTGATGACGACCTGGTGCTGATAGGGGTCGAGATTGACTGACAGAAGCTCCGCCACCAGGATTTTCTTGCCGACCTGGAAGGATGAGTCGAGCAGCTCGCGCAGGCGGATGTTCTCGACCTCCAGCGACTGCAGTTTCAGCGTCTGGGCCTTGAGCATCAGGATCTGGGTGCGCAGGCTGGCGTTCTCCTCCTGCAGCTTGCGGCGCGTGGCCAGGGATTCGCTGAACCACCCGTAGACCGAAACGGGCAGCTCCACGATCATCTGCAGCGGGTAGACCACCACCGACAGGCTGGCGCGCAACGACTCGATGTGCTGCTGGCGGTGGTCCATCGTCATCAGCACGACCGACAGGATGACGAACACGACCAGTCGCGCGGTAATCGAGGGACCCTGTGTGAAAATCAGCTTCATGGGATCACCTCTTGGTAAAGTGGCGCCGGTCCGCAAGCGAAGGATGCCTTGCGACGGTTGGCCTGCAATTCCAGCTAACTTGCCCCGTCAGGGTGGCATGGCGTTGCCGCGGTTATTCCACGGTGAAGACGTCTCCTCCCCGCTCGTCGAACATTTCCAGGGCGCGTCCGCCGCCGCGCGCAACGCAGGTGAGCGGGTCGTCGGCCACGACCACCGGCAGCCCGGTTTCCTCCATCAGCAGGCGGTCGATGTCGCGCAGCAGCGCCCCGCCGCCGGTGAGCACGATGCCGCGTTCGGCGACATCGGAGCCGAGTTCGGGCGGCGTCTGCTCGAGCGCCGTCTTTACGGCGCCGACGATGCCGGCCAGCGGCTCCTGCAGTGATTCCAGGATCTCGTTGCTGTTCAATGTGAAGGGGCGGGGGATTCCCTGGGAGAGATTGCGCCCCTTCACCTCGATCTCCCTGACCTCCTTGCCGGGGTAGGCGGAGCCGATTTCGTGCTTGATGCGCTCTGCGGTCGACTCGCCGATCAGGGTGCCGTAGTTGCGTCGCACGTAGTTGATGATGGCGTCATCGAAGCGGTCGCCGCCGATGCGCACCGATGATGAGTAAACGATGCCGTTCAGGGAGATGACCGCGACTTCCGAGGTCCCGCCGCCGATGTCCAGCACCATGGAGCCGCGCGCCTCATCGACCGGCATGCCGGCGCCGATGGCCGCAGCCATCGGCTCCTCGATCAGGTAGACCTCGCGCGCGCCGGCCCCGGACGCCGATTCACGGATGGCGCGGCGCTCCACCTGGGTCGAGCCGCAGGGCACACAGATCAGGACGCGCGGGCTTGGCTTGAAGAAACGCGCCTCGTGCACCTTGTGGATGAAGTGCTGCAGCATCTTCTCGGTGATGGTGAAATCCGCGATCACGCCGTCTTTCAGCGGACGGATGGCGGTGATGTTGCCGGGGGTGCGGCCCAGCATCAGCTTGGCCTCCGCACCCACAGCGGCGATGCTCTTCGGGCCGCCGGGACCGCGGTCCTGACGTATCGCGACCACCGAAGGCTCGTCGAGGACAATGCCCTGACCGCGCACGTAAATCAGGGTATTGGCGGTACCCAGGTCGATAGACAGGTCGTTAGAGAACAGGCCGAATAAACTTTTGAGCACCATGGAGTCCTTGTCCGCGCAGGGCGGCTGACCATAAAGTGGGGTAATCTATCAACGGGGGGCGCTTTGGGCAAGGAGTCAATTGTGCTACCTTTGCGGCCCTGTCAAGAACCACTCGTACCGTTGCCGGAGTCCTGTATGGCGCTTGAAGCCTCGCAAGTCGAAAAGATCGCTCACCTTGCTCGTCTGGGCATCGATGCGGATGACATCCCCGGCTACGCACGCAACCTGTCGAGCATCCTCGCGTTTGTCGAGCAGTTGAACAGCATGGATACGACCGGGGTGGAGCCCCTTGCCCACCCGCTGGAGGCCACGCAGCGGCTGCGTCCCGACGCGGTGACCGAGCCGGATGAACGGGAGAAATTCCAGCGATGCGCTCCCCTGACCGAGGGCGGCCTGTACCTGGTCCCCAGGGTGATCGAGTGACTTCAGAGAGATGGTCGGTTTAGTATCCATTCACAAATACCTCTTTCACCGCAAAGACGCAAAGGACGCAGAGAAATTCTTTAATGAAAACAATTGATCGCTTTGCGTTCTTTGCGCCTTTGCGGTGAGTGTATTTCCGTGGCAATTGACAGAGGCCTGGATTTCGTCAGTGTCCTTCGACTCAGAATCCATTTATGCACCGGAAAAGCCTAGTTGAGTTGTCCGCCGCCCTCGGGCGCGGCGAGTTCTCCAGCGAAGAACTCACCCGCGCCTGCCTGGCGCGGATCGGGGCGCTGGACGGGCAGCTCAATAGTTTCATCACCGTGACCGGGGAACAGGCGCTCGCGCAGGCGCGTGCGGCGGATGCACGCCTGCGGGCCGGCGAGGCGGGGCCGCTCACCGGCATCCCGTTCGCCCACAAGGACATCTTCTGCACCGAGGGTGTTCGCACCAGTTGCGGCTCGCGCATGCTGGATAACTTCGTGGCCCCGTACGACGCCACCGTGACGCAGAAACTGAAGGCCGCCGGGGCGGTGATGATCGGCAAGACCAATATGGATGAGTTCGCCATGGGTTCGTCCAACGAGACCAGCTTCTACGGCCCGGTGAAAAACCCCTGGGACACGGCTACGGTCCCTGGCGGATCCTCCGGCGGGTCGGCCGCGGCGGTGGCCGCGCGGCTGGTTCCCGCCGCCACCGGTACGGACACCGGCGGTTCGATCCGCCAGCCGGCCGCCCTGTGCGGCATCACCGGCCTGAAACCGACCTACGGGCGCGTGTCGCGCTACGGCATGATCGCGTTCGCCTCCAGCCTCGATCAGGGCGGGCCGTTCGCGCGCACCGCCGAGGACGCGGCGGTACTGCTGGGCACGATGGCCGGCTTCGATCCGCGCGATTCCACCAGCGTGGACCGGCCGGTCGATGACTACCGGGCGGGCCTGGGCGCCTCCCTGCGGGGCCTGCGCATCGGCCTGCCGAAGGAATTTTTCGGAGAGGGGCTGGATGGCGCCGTGGCGGCAGCGGTCGAGTCCGCCCTGGCCCAGTATCAAGGGCTGGGCGCGACCGTGGTCGACATCAGCCTGCCCAACAGCGCACTGTCGGTACCGGCCTATTACGTGGTCGCGCCGGCCGAATGTTCATCCAACCTGTCGCGTTTCGACGGTGTGCGCTACGGCTACCGGGCGGAAAATCCGCACGACCTGGAGGACCTGTACAAGCGCTCGCGCGGCGAGGGATTCGGCGCCGAGGTCAAGCGCCGCATCATGATCGGCACCTACGCGTTGTCGGCCGGTTACTACGATGCCTACTATCTCAAGGCGCAGCAGGTGCGTCGTCTGATCCGCGAGGATTTCCTGCGCGCCTTCGAGCAGGTCGACGTCATCATGGGACCGACCTCGCCCGGCGTGGCCTTCCGGCTGGGCGAGAAGGCCGACGACCCGGTGACCATGTACCTGTCCGACATCTACACCATCGCCGTCAATCTCGCCGGGCTGCCCGGCATGTCCATTCCGGCCGGCTTCGCCGACGGCCTGCCGGTGGGGCTGCAGCTCATCGGCAACTACTTCGACGAGGGGCGTCTGCTTGCTGTCGCGCACCAGTACCAGCAGGTCACGGACTGGCACGCGCGCTGCCCGCAGGGTTTCGAGTGAGCCCCGCAACGGGATGAAATGACGGAGCCGGTGACTGATATGGACTGGGAAACGGTAATCGGGCTGGAGATTCACGCCCAGCTCGCCACCCGCAGCAAGATCTTCTCCGGCGCCGCCACCCGCTACGGTGCGGCGCCCAACACGCAGGCCTGCGCCGTGGACCTCGGCCTGCCGGGTGTGCTGCCGGTGCTGAACGAAGAGGTGGTGCGCATGGCTGCCAGTTTCGGTCTTGCCATCCATGCCACCGTGGCGCCGCGCTGCGTGTTCGCGCGCAAGAACTATTTCTATCCCGACCTGCCCAAGGGCTACCAGATCAGCCAGTACGAGCTGCCCATCGTGCATGACGGCTACATCGACATCGAGCCGGACGAACAGTCCAGCCGGCGCATCGGCATCACCCGCGCCCACCTCGAGGAGGACGCCGGCAAGTCGCTGCACGAGGATTTTCACGGCATGACCGGGATCGACCTCAACCGCGCCGGCACGCCGCTGCTGGAAATCGTCTCGGAACCGGACCTGCGTTCGGCGAAGGAGGCGGTCGCCTACATGAAGAAGATCCATGCGCTGGTGCGCTACCTGGAGATCTGCGACGGCAACATGCAGGAAGGCTCATTTCGCTGCGACGCCAATGTCTCCGTGCGCCCGCAGGGGCAGGCGGCCTTCGGCACGCGCGCTGAACTCAAGAACATCAATTCCTTTCGCTTCGTGGAGCAGGCCATCAACTACGAGGTCGAGCGCCAGATCGCCCTGATCGAGGGGGGAGGGCAGGTGGTGCAGGAGACCCGGTTGTTCGATCCCGCCAGGCAGGAAACCCGGCCGATGCGCACCAAGGAAGAGGCCAACGATTACCGCTATTTTCCGGATCCGGACTTGCTGCCGGTGGAGATCGACGCGGCGTTTCTCGAGACGGTGGCGGCCACGTTACCGGAACTACCCGACGCCAAACGCCAGCGGTTCCTGGGGGACTATGGCCTGTCGGCCTACGACGCCGGTGTGCTCACCGCGACGCGGGAACTGGCGGATTATTTCGAGGCTACCGTGGCCGCCGCGGGCGTACCGGGCAAACTGGCCGCCAACTGGGTGACCGGGGAACTGGCCGGCGCGTTGAACCGGGCGGGCCGGGAAATCGGCGACAGCCCGCTCGCCGCGGCGGCACTGGCCGGCCTGTTGCGGCGCATCGAGGACGGTACCCTTTCCGGCAAACTCGCCAAGCAGGTGTTCGAGGCGATGTGGAGCGGCGCGGGGAGCGCCGATGAGGTGATTGAACAGCAGGGGCTCCGGCAGATCACTGACACCTCCGCCATCGAAGGGGTCATCCGGGACATTCTGGAGAAGCACCCGAAGCAGCTTGAGCAATACCGCGGCGGCCAGGAAAAGCTGCTCGGCTTTTTCGTCGGCCAGGTCATGAAGGCCACGCAGGGCAAGGCCAATCCCGCCCAGGTCAACGAGTTGCTGAAGAAACTCATCGGCGGCTAAGTTTTACCATTGGTTCTGCATGTGGCCGGGCAGGCGTGTCCACTCTCGACCATGGCTATCCAGTGTTCGTTCATAAACATCGTTTTCACCGCAAAGACGCAAAGTTCGCAAAGAAGGTCATTAACATAAACACATAATGGCTTTGCGTTCTTTGCGTCTTTGCGGTGAGTCAATTTCTTTATGGATAGCCACTACCTACGATGAAAATCATTGCTGATGAGAACATACCCGCCGTGGCGCAGGCCTTCGGGACGCTGGGGGAGGTGACGCTGCTCCCCGGACGGGGCCTTCGCGCAGAGGACGTGCGCGCGGCCGATGTCCTGCTGGTGCGTTCGGTCACACGCGTCGACCGGGAGTTGCTCGAGGGCTCCCGGGTGCGCTTCATCGGTTCGGCGACCATCGGTTTCGATCATGTCGACCGGGACTACCTGCAGTCGCGGGCGATCGGCTTCGCCACGGCGCCCGGCAGCAATGCCACCTCGGCGGCGGAATACGTGGTCAGCGCGCTGCTCGCGCTGGGCGAACGAGAGGGGTTCAGGCTGGCCGGGCGCACCGTCGGTATTGTCGGTTGCGGCAATGTCGGCTCCCGGGTGCGCGACCGGCTGACGGCGCTGGGATGTCAATGCCTCATTAATGACCCGCCGCTTCAGGAGCGTGCCGGACACGGCGGGTTTGTCGGGCTGGATGCCGTCCTGCAGGCGGATATCATCAGCCTCCACGTGCCGCTGAAGAAGGCGGGGCGGCATCCCACCTGGCATCTCTTCGATGCCGCGCTACTGCGGCGGCTCAAGCCGGGCGCCGTGCTGATCAACACCTCGCGCGGCGCCGTGGTCGACAATGCGGCACTGGATGCCCTGCTGACGACACGCCCGGACCTCTCCGTGGTGCTGGATGTATGGGAGGGGGAGCCGTCGATCAGCATGGCCCTGCTCGAGAAGGTCGACCTGGGGACGGCGCACATCGCCGGTTACAGCCTGGACGGCAAGCTGCGCGGCACGGAGATGATTTACCGCGCTGCCTGCGACTATTTCGGTTATACGCCGCGCTGGAATGCCGCGGACGTGCTCCCCGCCGCGGAATCGCTGGACTTGAGAGGCGGCACCGGCGTTGATGCAATCGAGCGGTTGCGCGAAGCGGTGTTCCGCATCTACGACGTCCGCGCGGATGATGCCCGCCTGCGCGGCCTGCTGATGCTGACGCCGGAGGAACAACCCGCCGTTTTCGACCGCTTGCGCAAGGACTATCCGCAGCGCCGCGAATTCGCCGTCACGACCGCAGTCGTCGATGGCACCGACGATGCGTTGGAGAATCTACTGCGGGGCATCGGCTTCAATGTGCTCGACGACAGCGCCCCGGATACTTGAATCTCTACGGTAGGGCGCCTGCAGAAATAATCTCACCGCAAAGACGCAAAGAGCGCAAAGTCTTTAATTGTTTTCGTTAAAGAATTTCTCTGCGTCCTTCGCGTCTTTGCGGTGAAAGCGGTGTTATGGATGAATACTATGTTTGACGCGGCGTGATCGCCGCAGACCGGGCAGTGCGGGTCACGTCGCAGCTTCAGCGTGCGCCATTCATGGACGGCGCCGTCGAAGACGACCAGGCGCCCGCACAGTGTTTCACCCAGTCCAAGCAGTACCTTGAGCGCCTCGAGGGCCTGCAGGCTGCCGATAATGCCCACGATCGGCGCAAGCACCCCGTTTTCGCTGCAGGTCTGGTCTTCCTGTTCACCCGCGTGGTACAGGCAGGCGTAGCAGGGGCTGTCATCCCGCCCCGGAAGAAACACGGCGATCTGGCCTTCGAGGCGCACGGCCGCACCCGAAACCAGCGGCGTGTGATGTGCGACGCAGGCGGCATTCACCGCGAAGCGGGTTTCAAAGTTATCGCTGCAGTCCAGCACCACATCCGCACTCGCGACTTCCTCTTCAAGTCGGTACCCCTGCAGGCATTCTGTGATCGGGGTGACGCGAACGTCGGGGTTGATCATCGCCAGTGTGTCGGACGCCGAGGCGACCTTTGGCCGTCCGATGTCGCTCTGGTGATGCAGGATCTGGCGCTGCAGGTTGGACAGTTCCACCCGGTCCGGGTCGGTGATGACGATCTGCCCGACCCCGGCCGCGGCCAGGTAGATGGCGGCCGGAGAGCCCAGGCCGCCGGCGCCGATCAGCAGCGCGCGTGAGCCGAGCAGGGTGTCCTGACCCGCGACATCGACCTGCGGCAACAGGATCTGCCGGCTGTAGCGCAATAACTGGCTGTCATCCATCGCAGTTACAGGTCCATCCACAAACAAATGAACTCACCGCAGAGACGCAAAGAGCGCAGAGAATCCCCTGATAAAAAAGCAATTAATTACCTCTGCGTGCTTTGCGTCTCTGCGGTGAATGAGGGTGTTTATCGACGGATACTGCCTGGATTCCTTAGAGGTAACGCCGCAGGTATTCCGGGCGATGATCGCGGCAGCCGTGCGGGCGGTGCAGATAGCGTGCGATGAATGCATCGCGCGTGTATTCCGCCTGATCGTGCATGCTCTCGGTGCACTCGATGTCCTCGAGGTAATAACAGAGGCCACGCATGAAGCGGCAGTAGAAATTGGTTTGCAGATGGTAGCCCAGTTCCCTTAGCAGGGCCTCGATGATCTGCATGGTGATCTGGCGGACGTTGTAGCTGACCCTGATGCGGCCTGGACCCAGGACCTGGACGCGAACCACCCCCTTCACGTCATGCAGCAACTCGGCGACGGACTCGGTGATGTTGGGGTCCGGTTCATCCCGACTCAGACGTATGGTCCTGTGTTTCAGTTTTTCGCTCACGTTTTTATCCTAGCCCGATGGGCGTAAATAGCAACCTCCGCCTGCGCCTCGTCCCTGATTTTCCTGATTAAAAATAATAAATGGCCACGGAAGCACACGGAAGCACACGGAAAGTAAAAAAGTGAAAGGTGAAAAAGTGAAAAAAACCTGCAGTCCACTGATGCTACAGAGAGTTATACCCTGCAGGAGATATCGCGTGCAGTATTTCGATGCACTGCATGGGCAATGAACTCTCGACATCAATGCACCAGCCAGTGCCTGAAGGTTTTTCACTTCTTACTTCTACTTATTTTTCCGTGTGCTTCCGTGGCCATTCCCGGGCGGGCTGAATGGAATCCCGGTAATCAGGCAACGGTAGTCTCACGAGCGGATCAGCGCCGGCCCAGGGTGACACGGCTGAGGCCGCTGGCATCGGGGTGGTCGCTGATCTTGCGAAAACCCTGCGTCCTCATCATCTGCATCACCTTGTATCCCTGGTCGTAACCGTGTTCCAGGATCAGCCAGCCGCCGGGGCGCAGGCGATCATGGGCGCCGGTAATGACCCGACGCAACGCATCCAGGCCCTCGGGACCGGCGGCGAGGGCCGTGCGCGGCTCGAATCGCGGATCGCCTTCCCGAAGGTGCGGGTCGGTTTCGGCCACATAAGGAGGGTTGCTCAGGATGAAGTCAAATACGTCGGCGGGGAATGCCCGGCACCATGATCCGCAGACGAACCGCACGTTATCCAGACCGAGTCGCGCGGCGTTATGCCTTGCCACCGACAGTGCGGCCAATGAAATATCGGTGGCGATGACCTCGCTGCGCGGGCGCTCCCGTGCAATCGCGAGCGCGATGGTGCCCGCACCGGCGCCGAGGTCGGCGACGCGCGGTTGATGGTCCACCGGCATTTTTTCGAGCGCCAGGGCCACGAGGGTTTCGGTCTCGGGGCGAGGGATCAGTGTGTCCGGCGTCACCGTCAGCGGAAGCGACCAGAATTCACGCTGCCCGAGCAGATAGGCGATGGGTTCACCGCGCGCGCGGCGGCTGACCAGGGTGGCAAACCGTTCCTGCCGCCGGGGTTCGACCTGCCGTTCCGGCCAGGCGTACAGGTGGCTGCGCGGCCGGTCGAGGCAGGCGGCCAGCAGGATTTCGGCCTCCAGCCGGGCGGCATCCGTACCGAGGAGCCCGGCGGCCTGCGCCAGCAGGGCACCGATGGAATGGGTGGGGTCGTTCAAAACGGCGCCTGCGGGGCTACCTGTCCTGCTCCAGTGCCGCCAGCTGGTCCGCCTGGTGTTCGCTGATGAGCGGGTCGATCAGGGGATCGAGGTTGCCGGCCATGATCTCGTCGAGCTTGTAGAGCGTGAGATTGATGCGATGCTCGGTCACGCGCCCCTGCGGGAAATTATAGGTACGGATGCGCTCGGAGCGGTCACCGCTGCCGACCAGGGAGCGGCGCGCCTCGGTTTCCTCGGCTTTCTGCTTTTCCTGTTGGGCATTCAGCAGCCGCGCCGCCAGCAGCGACATCGCCCGGGCACGGTTCTTGTGCTGGGAGCGCTCATCCTGGCATTCGACCACGATACCGCTGGGCAGATGGGTCAGGCGGATCGCCGAATCGGTCTTGTTGACATGCTGTCCGCCCGCCCCGGAGGCGCGATAGGTGTCCACCTTGAGGTCGGCGGGGTTGATCTCGATCGGGTCGACTTCATCCGCCTCGGGCAGGATCGCCACCGTGGCGGCCGAGGTGTGGATGCGGCCCTGGGATTCTGTTTCGGGCACCCGCTGCACGCGGTGCGCCCCGGACTCGAATTTGAGGCGGGAATAGGCGCCATGGCCGATGATGCGCGCAATGATTTCCTTGTAGCCGCCGTGTTCTCCCGGGCTCTCGCTGAGGATCTCGATCTGCCATCTGCGGATTTCCGCGTAGCGTGTATACATGCGGAACAGATCCCCGGCGAAGATCGCCGCCTCGTCGCCGCCCGTGCCGGCGCGCACTTCCAGGAAGATATTGCTGTTGTCGTGCGGGTCCGCCGGCAGCAGCAGTTTTTGTATCTCGCCTTCCAGTGAACCGAGGCGGACATCGGCGGACGCGATCTCCTCCGCGGCCATCTCCTGCATGCCGGGATCCGGGTCCTTCAGCATCTCCCCGGCGGAGGCGAGGTCATCCTGCGCCTTGCGGAAGGCACGGTAGCAGCTTACCAGCGGGGTGAGCTGCGCGTATTCCATCGACAATTGCCGGTATTTTTCCTGATTCCGGATCGTCTGCGCATCGGATAGCAGGGCGCTGACTTCCGTGTGGCGTTCCTCGAGGTTTTCGAGCTTGCTGAGTATCGATGGCTTCATGGGATGCCAGCGTGCGGCGATTCAATCGCCATCCTTCAGCCGGAACAGTGTACGGACGGTTTCGAGCAGGAAGGTCTGACCCTGCTCGACGGCCGAACGCAGGTTGACGCTGGGGTCATGGGCGAGTTTGTTGATGAGGTTATGGGCGAGCAGTTCGACCACCTGCCGGGGGTCCTCTCCGTTGACAAGACGCTGGCGCGCCTTTTTCAACTCGACCTCGCCGACGGCCTGGGCATGGTCGCGGTAGGCGCGGATGGCGGGGACGGCATCCAGCGAGTTCAGCCAGATCATGAACCGGTCGACCTGCGCATCGATGATCTCTTCGGCCTGTTCGGCCGCCTCCCGGCGCGACTTGAGGTTTCCCTCGATGACCTCCTTGAGGTTGTCGATGGTGTAGAGGTACACGTCGTTGAGTTCATCTACCCGTGGGTCGATGTCGGGGGGGACGGCGATGTCGACCATGAAAATCGGACGGTGTTTGCGCCCGCGTATGGCGTCGCACACCATGTCCCTGTCGAGGATATAGTCCGGGCTGCCGGTGGAGGAGATCACGATATCGGCCTGGTCCAGGTGCGCGGCGATCTGGGATAGCGCGATCCCGAAGCCGTCGAATAGAGTCGCCAGATCGAGCGCACGTTCGACCGTGCGGTTGGCGATGATCATCTGGCCGATGCCGTGTTCATGCAGGTGGCGGGCGGCGAGTTCGATGGTCTCGCCGGCGCCGATCAGCAGTGCCGTCTGTTTCTCGAATGCCCCGAAGATCTGCCGGGCCAGGCTGACGGCCGCGAAGGCGACCGAGACCGGGCTTGCGCCGATGGCCGTATCGGTGCGGATTTGCTTGGCGACCGAGAAGGTATGCTGGAACAGGCGGTTTCCCAGGGCATTCAGGGTGCCTGCTTTGGTTGCCATCTGATAGGTGGTTTTCATCTGCCCCAGGATCTGGGGTTCCCCGAGGATCATCGAGTCCAGGCCGGCCGCCACACGGAGTATGTGGCGCACGGCGTCAGCCCCCGAATAGGCGTACAGATGGGGTTCCAGCGCACCCTTATCCAGCCCGTGAAACCGGCTCAGCCACTCCGTCACTTTATCCAGCCCCCCATCCTGTTTGGCGCAGTACAGCTCGGTGCGGTTGCAGGTCGACAGGATGGCCGCCTCGCTCACGTTCTCCACCGCTCTCAGTTCGTTCAGGGCGCGCGGAAGCTGCTCGGCCGGAAACGCCACCTGCCCGCGAATTTCCACGGGAGCCGTCCGGTGATTAATGCCGAGGACCAGCAGGTGCATAATGGTTAAATAAAAAATGTCGAAGAATCTTAAAATTCTGCATGGTGAGGTGACTTAATACAAGCGGCGCCCCGTTTTGATCTCAATTGCACCCAACCTGGCCTGATGAAATTACAACTAATTTATTGGACAAACTGCTAGAATGCCGCGCATGTATCTAGATGAAATACTCGGGCCCGGTTCACGACCGCGCGCCTGGCTGCTGATTCTGACTGTCTCGATCCTGACGGCCTGTGCCCATCCCGGTGGCAAGGGCGCCGTGCGTCCTGAGCCCCAGGTGCCCGCCGCCCACGCCAAGTCGCCGGCCGCCAATCCGGAATCACTGACCGATCAAACACTGTTCGACATTCTGATGGGTGAAATCGCCGCCCAGCGGGGACGGCTCGACGTGTCGGCCACGCATTATCTGCAGGCCGCGATGAATTCGAACGACCCCCTGATCGCCGAGCGCGCAGTACAGATTGCCACATTCGCCAGGCAGTACGAAATCGCCCTGAAGGCGGCGCGCCGCTGGCTGGCGCTCGACAGCGGCAATGTCGAGGCGCGCAAGGTGGTTACCGCGCTGGCTCTGAAGGTCGGCGACATGGACGAGGTGGTCGAGCAACTGGATCATATCATCACGGCATCAAACGACCGCCAGCAGGGCTTCCACCTCGCGACGGTCATTCTGGCCCAGAATACGGACAAGAAGATCGCCCTGGGGGCCATGGAAAAGCTCGCTGCACGTTTTCCCGACAGCGTCGATGCCCGGCTCGCGGTCTGCCGGATCGCCATCCTGGCGCAGGACATGGGTCGGGCGCAGACAGCGATCGATCAGGCGCTGCAGATGCGGCCGGGTGATCCGCAGGCTCTGATTCTCAAGGCGCAGATCCTGATCAGCCAGGACAGGAAGCCGCAGGCCATGAAGGTGCTCGAGGAGGCGGTCGCCCAACACCCGCGGAGCGCCGACCTGCATCTCGCCTATGGGCGGATGCTGCTCGATGCCGATAACGTGAAAGGCGCCAGGGAACAGTTCCGTCTCGTGGTGAAGCTCGCGCCCGGCAATACCGACGCGATTTATTCACTGGCGTTGCTGGAACTGGAAACCCGTCAGCTGGACTCCGCCGAACGGCACCTGAAACAGCTGCTTGGCGTGGAAGACAAGCGTCAAAGCGCCTATTACTACCTCGGCTACGCGGCGCAGGAAAAAGGCGATAACAGCGCAGCGATAAAGTGGTTTGGCAAGGTCGATGAGGATAGCGAATACTGGACCCAGTCCCGACTGCGCATGGCGAAAATCCTCGCCGGGGAGGGGAAGCTCGATGAGGTGCGCAAGGAGATGCAGGCGCTGCGTCGGGACAATCCGGAAAATGCCGTCGAATATTACCTGGTCGAGGGGCAGGTATTGTCCGACCTGGCGAAGTACCAGGAGGCCTTCGACCTTTACGCCGAGGCGCTGGAGGGCAACCCCCGGGATGAGGACCTGCTCTACGCGCAGGCGCTGACCGCCGAACAGCTCGGTCGCGTCAGTGTCGCCGAGAAATACATGCGGCAGATTCTCAAGCAGGATCCGGACAACGTAAAGACGCTCAACGCCCTCGGCTATACCCTGGCCGACCGCACCAACCGTTACGCCGAGGCGCAGAAGTATATCGAGAAGGCCTATGCGAAGAAACCCGACGATCCGGCCATCATCGACAGCATGGGTTGGCTGCAGTATCGGCTTGGCCACCTCCAGGAGGCGCGGCGCTACTTGCAGAAGGCCTATGACAAGACCGGCGACGCGGAAATCGGCGCGCATCTCGGTGAGGTCCTGTGGATGCTGGGAGACCATGCGGGCGCGCGCCGGGTGTGGCAAGAGTCCCTCAAGGCGGCACCCGATGATCCGGTTCTCAAGAAAACCATCAACCGCTTCAAGCCGTGAGAAATGCGGGTTAGGAGCCTGGCGCTTTCCCTGTTGCTGACACTGGCGGGTTGTGCAACCCAGCAAGCGCGTGAGGCAGCGCCCACGGCCCTCGACCTCGCTTCACCACAGTATGCCCACTGGCAGATCAAGGGTCGGGTGTCGCTGAGCAAGGACAAGCAGGGATGGCATGCCAGCCTCGACTGGCGTGAGGATGCGGGGCACTATCGTCTGGACCTGAGCGGCCCGCTGGGACAGGGCGCAGTGCGCGTCGAGGGCGACAGCGCGGGCGTCAGGCTGCAGACGGCTGACGGGCGCGAGTACGTCGCGCAGGATGTGGACACCCTGGTGCAATCGGTGACGGGCTGGCGGTTCCCCGTGGCGGGTATCCGCTACTGGGTGCGGGGTGTCCCGGTACCCGGGAAAGTGGCGATGATCACCACCGACAGTAATGGACGGCTGGTTCGCCTGGTGCAATCCGGCTGGGACATCACCTATGAGCGCTTCGAGGATCAGGGCGGACGTGCCTGGCCAACCCGCATGAGCATGACCACGAAAGATATCAGAGTGCGCCTCGTGGTCGATGAATGGACACTGGGCGATGTACCGCATGAGGCATCGCCGAAGGCGGTGTCCGGTCCTCCACCAACATGAGCAGGCCGGTGATCCCGGCCGGTGCGCTGGGACCCTGGCCGGCGCCGGCCAAGCTCAACCTGTTCCTTCATATCACCGGGCGGCGTGATGACGGTTATCACACCCTGCAGACGGTTTTCCAGTTTCTGGACCATGCCGACCAGTTATCCTTTTCCCTTCGCTCCGACAACGCGATTCACTGCTTCGGCGGCCCGCCCGGGATGCCTGTCGAGAAAGACCTTTGCGTGCGCGCCGCCCGCCTCCTGCAGGAGGCGGCGGGTATCGGAAAGGGTGTTGATATCTATAATGAAAAACGACTTCCCGTCGGCGGTGGTCTGGGCGGGGGAAGTTCCGACGCGGCCACCACCCTGTGGGTGCTGAACCGGTTGTGGGGTGCCGGACTGGAACCGGCTCAGCTGGCCGATCTTGGACTGCGTCTGGGCGCCGACGTGCCGGTGTTTCTCTTCGGACGGGCGGCCTGGGCGGAAGGTGTGGGTGAACTGCTGACCCCGGTTGATCCGCCGCGGCCCTGGTACGTGGTGGTCAACCCGGAGGTAAGCGTCTCAACGGCCGCTGTATTCTCAGATCCTGAATTGACACGGGACAGTTCACGGATGACAATACGCGACTTTCCTTCGAGCGGTGGACATAATGACTGCGAAGCCGTTGTCAGGCGCAGGTATCCCGCCGTCGCGGCGGCGCTCGATTGGTTGAACCGGGCTTCACCGGCGCGTATGACCGGCACCGGGGCCTGTGTGTTTGCGGCCTTCGCCTCGCAGGCACAGGCACAGGCGGTCGAGCGGAGGGTACCCGCCGGATGGACCGTTTTTGTCGCCCGCGGGCTCAACCGCTCGCCCCTGCACGAGGTGGCGGAGAGGGATCGCGTCGGCATCACGCGAGCGTCGCATTGAGAGATTATTGGGACGTCGCCAAGTGGTAAGGCACGGGGTTTTGATCCCCGCATTCGCAGGTTCGAATCCTGCCGTCCCAGCCAGCACGACCAGCGCCGCAGGCGCTGGTTTGAAACAGGCGGACGGCGGGATGAGAACCTCAAGGTTCGACTCGAGCGCGCAGCGCGAGAGAACGGCGGGAGCGAAGCGGACGCCGGCCCCGCAGGGGCGAGGGGCGCAGGCCCGAGTAATCCTGCCGTCCCGGCCAGCACGACCAGCGCCGCGGACGCGGTGATGGCCGGTAACACTAACCGATTTCGTTGACTGCGAAACAGAGTGGATTATGAAGGGGTTGCCTGTGGCGGTTGATGATGGGCGGATGATGGTGTTCACCGGCAACGCCAACCGCAAACTGGCGCAGGACATCGTGAACCAGCTGCGCCTGAATCTGGGCAACGCGGTTATCGAACGATTCAGCGACGGTGAGGTCCACGTCGAGATCATGGAAAACGTGCGCGGCCGGGACGTCTTTATCGTCCAGCCGACCTGCGCGCCGACCAATGACAACCTGATGGAGCTGCTGGTGATCATCGATGCCCTGCGGAGGGCCTCGGCCTGGCGTATCACCGCCGTGGTCCCGTACTTCGGTTACGCGCGCCAGGACCGCCGCCCGCGCTCGGCGCGGGTGCCGATCACCGCCAAGGTGGTGGCGCAGATGATCAGCACCGTGAAGGCCGACCGGGTGTTGACGGTGGACCTGCATTCCGAACAGCTTCAGGGATTTTTCGATATCCCGGTGGATAATGTGTACGCCTCGCCGATCCTGCTGGGCGATATCTGGCGGCAGAAACACCCGGATCTGGTAGTGGTCTCGCCCGACGTCGGCGGTGTAGTCAGAGCGCGCGCGCTGGCCAAGCGGCTGGATGACGCCGATCTGGCGATCATCGACAAGCGCCGGCCCAAGCCGAACGTGTCCAAGGTGATGAACATCATCGGCGAGGTTGAAGGGCGCAGTTGCGTCATGATCGACGATCTGGTCGATACCGCCGGCACCCTGTGCCGGGCCGCCGAGGCGCTGAAACACGAGGGAGCGAAACGGGTGCTTGCCTATTGCACCCATCCCGTACTCTCCGGCAGGGCGGTGCGGAATATCGAGGAATCGGTACTCGATGAGCTGGTGGTGACCGACACCATACCCTTGTCGGAGAGCGCGCAGGCCTGCGGGCGCATCCGCCAGCTGAGTATTGCCGCGATGCTCGCGGAGACCATGCGCCGCGTCAGCATGGAAGAGTCCGTCAGCTCGATGTATATGGATTGACGCATGGTTAAACACGGACGCATCCCGGCGGCTCGTCAGGCCCCGGGACGCGTCCGTACCCTGTCTTCGCCTGGTCGCGGGTGAAGACGAAACCCGCGCCGCAAGGCGTTTTTTTCCGGAGATGAAACATGGCAGTCAGCTTTGAACTCAATGCGGAGCCGCGTAACGACATGGGTAAGGGTGCGAGCCGCCGCCTGCGTCGTGCCGGCATGGTGCCCGCCATCCTGTATGGTGGCAATGATGAACCCCGGGCGATTACCCTGATTCACAACCAGTTGCTGCGCAATCTGGAGCACGAGGCGTTCTATTCCCACATTCTCACCGTCAACATGGGTGGTACGGGTACGCATGCGGTACTACGCGACGTGCAGCGCCATCCCAGCAAACCGACCATCCTGCATGTCGACCTGCAGCGCATCAGCGCGATGGAGAAACTGCGCATGCATGTGCCCCTGCACATCATCGGTGAGGACATTGCACCGGGCATCAAGCTCGGCGGCGGTATGGTCATGCACGAACTCGTCGAAGTGGAAATCGAGTGTCTGCCCCAGGATCTGCCGGAATACATCGAGGTGGATATCTCCACACTCGAAGTGGGCGACGCACTGCACCTTTCGAATTTGAAGGTTCCGCAGGGTATGACGCTGGTCGAGCTGGCCCGTGGCCCGGACCATGACCTCGCCGTGGTGTCGATCCACGCCCGTCGTGGCGGCGGTGAGGATGAGGTCGCCGCCCCCGTCGCCGAGGACGGATCATCCGCCGAAGGTTCAGGCTCGGCCAAGCCTTGACGGCGATCCGGCTCGTCGCCGGGCTGGGAAACCCCGGGACAAAGTACCAACAGACCCGGCATAACGCCGGGTTCTGGTTCGTGGACGAGGTCGCGCGCCGCTATGCGGTCCGGTTTCGCACCGAATCCCGCTTTGCGAGCGAGGTGGCCAGCTGCCAGATCGACGGACAGGAATGCCGCCTGCAGAAACCGCAGGATTTCATGAACCGCAGCGGTCGGCCGGTGGCTGCGCTCGCCGCGTTTTACCGCATTCCGCGTCCCGCCATTCTCGTGGTGCACGATGATCTCGACCTGCCTCCCGGTACGGTGCGACTCAAGCAGGACGGTGGTCACGGCGGACACAATGGCCTGCGTGACCTGATTCCCAGTCTCGGCGGCAATGATTTCCTGCGGCTGCGTATCGGCATCGGGCATCCCGGTCATCGTGACGACGTGATCGGCTACGTGCTCAGACCCGCCACGCGGGAAGAGCAGGCGGCCATCGAGGCGGCCATCGAGGCGGCGCTCGGGGTGTTGCCCGCTGTCATTACCGGCAACCTGGAAGCCGCCATGAAGGTGCTGCATACCGCTAGATAGTGTCTGTCCATAAACACCGTTTTCACCGCAAAGACGCAAAGGACGCAGAGAAATTCTTTAACGAAAACAATTAAACACTTTGCGCTCTTTGCGGCTTTGCGGTGAGTTTATTTCTTTATGGATGGCCACTAGATAAGGTGCGCCGTGCGCACCGTGAATGTTTAAAAACCTCCTGGTGCGCATGGCGCACCCTACGGGATAACTATGAGCGTCAAATGCGGCATCGTCGGCCTGCCCAACGTCGGCAAGTCCACCCTGTTCAACGCCCTCACCGAGGCGGGCATCCAGGCGGAGAACTACCCGTTCTGCACCATCGACCCCAATGTCGGCATCGTGCCGGTGCCGGACACGCGCCTCGACCAGCTGGCGGAGATCGCGAAGCCACAGAAGGTTCTGCACACTACAATGGAATTCGTCGACATCGCCGGGCTGGTGGCCGGGGCCTCGAAGGGTGAGGGTCTGGGCAACAAGTTCCTCGCCAACATTCGCGAGACCGATGCCATCTGCCATGTGGTGCGCTGCTTCGAAGACGAAAACGTGGTACATGTGAGCGGGGGCATCGACCCGGTGCGCGACATCGAGGTCATCAACACCGAGCTGGCGCTGGCCGACCTGGAGACCGTGGAGAAGGGCATCAACCGTACCGCAAAAGCCGCGAAGAGCGGGGATAAGGAAGCACGCGCCCGGCTGAATCTGCTCGAAGCCGTGCGCGCGCATCTCGACACCGGGCACATGGTCATCAGCATGGGCCTGGACGAGGAACAGCAGCAGGGCATTTTCGACCTGCACCTGTTGACCGCGAAGCCGGTGATGTATGTCGCCAATGTCCGGGAGGACGGATTCGAGAACAACCCCTACCTGAAAGCGGTGCGCGGCATCGCGCGCGAACAGGGGTCCGAGACGGTCACCGTGTGCGCCTCCATCGAGGCCGAACTGGTCGAACTGGAGGCCGCCGAACGCAAGGACTATCTCGACGAACTGGGCATCTCGGAGCCGGGTCTCAACCGCGTGATCCGTGCTGGCTACAAATTACTCGGCCTGCAGACCTATTTCACCGTTGGCCCCAAGGAGGTGCGCGCCTGGACGGTGAAAATCGGCGCCACCGCCCCGCAGGCCGCGGGCGCCATTCACACCGATTTCGAGAAGGGCTTCATCCGTGCCGAAGTGGTTTCCTACGAGGACTTCATCGTCTGCCACGGCGAGCACGGCGCGAAGGAGGCCGGCAAGCTGCGCCTGGAAGGCAAGGACTACATCGTCAGGGACGGCGACGTCATGCACTTCCGTTTCAACGTGTAACCGGCCTGCCGGCAGGCTCCGGCCGCGAACATCTTCTCCACTTCCACGCGCGACTGTGCAGGGGCGATTCCGACCGCGCATATCCCGCCGTCAGAAAGGCGCCTGCGCCACTCGCATCCGCTTGAAGTCGCAACAGAACTTGTCCCGGGACGCCAACATCGGGTAATCTAGCGCCCCTTCATGGCTACGTAGCTCAGCTGGTTAGAGCACAGCACTCATAATGCTGGGGTCGGTGGTTCAAGTCCACCCGTAGCCACCATTCAAATTCAATGATTTATATAACCGGCTCTGTGCCGGTTTTTTCGTTGAACGTGCGGGGTAAGTGCGGAGGGTTGGGTTAGACGGAGAGGTTAGCGAGTTGATCCTGGCATCGATCGTCTTGCTCAGGGCTATTCCGCAGCAGTCTCGTCCCGCTTCGTATGGGTCCTGCTTTCCAGTAACCGGTTGATGGTCTGCACCAGCTCTTCGGCACGTGCCGGCTTTTGTAACAGCAAGCTGTTGTCCGGCAAGGCGTTCGTATCGCCAGGCAACGTTATGTCGCCAGTAAATATAATCGCGGGAATTAAACTGCCCGCCTTGGTCCGAAGTTGCTGGACCAGGTCCGTGCCCATGCATTCACCAGGCAAGCGGTAATCGGCAATGATCAGGTCAGGCTTTGGCGATTGAGGTTCGATGAGCGGCATGGCGGTTTCCGCGTCCGAGGCGGAAATTACTTTATAGCCCAGAGTTGTCAGCAGAATGCGATTAGCGTCAAGGACAACAGCATCGTCCTCGATGAGCAGAATACTGCCGCCAGCTGGCGTACTATTCATCTCGACTGTTAATGGCGGTTCAGGATGTATCTCCTCAAGGCTGACGTCAACGAGGGGTACGTGGATTGTGAAGCCGCTACCCTTGCCCTCGACAGAGTTCATGTGGATCGGGTGGTTCAGGAGGTCTGCAATGCGTTTGACGATAGCCAGTCCAATACCTGTTCCTCTGCTGCGATCACGGGCCTGGTTGTCGAGCTGATAAAACTCCTCGAAGATGATCTCCTTCATGGCATCGGGTATACCAATACCGGTATCGCGTACTTCAATTCCTAGAAGATCACCGCGGCGCTCGCACCCAATGACAACGCTTCCCCGCTGGGTGTATTTGATGGCGTTACTGATAAGATTCTGAAGTATTACCCGCAGCAGTGTGGGATCACTTTGTACTACTGCGGTGCATGGCATGACGTTAAATGTCAGCCCTTTCTCCATCGCACCCGGCTGGTACTGATCTTCGAGTTGACTGAGCAATGTATCTATAGGGAAAGCTTTCATCCCGGGTGTGATAGTTCCGGTATCCAGCTGGCTGAGGCCAAGCAAACCCTCCAGAATCTCTTGCATGGCTCGGGTTGATTCAATCAGTTGCTTGATGGATTTCGCTAGCACCGGGTCCGTGTTGCTTAATGCCAGAAAATCGGCGTGCGCAGTTATCGCCTGCAGGGGTTGTCTCATATCATGGCTGGCCGCAGCAAGAAACCGTGTCTTTGATATATTGGCTTCATCGGCGATCTGCTTTGCTTTAGCCAGCGTCTGTACCAGGTTCTTTCGTTCGGTGATGTCACGAGCAAAGATCGCAACCGCGTGCGGGTTTCCTTGCTCATCAAATACCGGGCAAAAGTTGTTGTCAAACCAGCGTCCCGCACGATAATCCTCGAATCGAACCGCCTTTCCGCTGTTGATTACCTCCTGTGCATGTTTCAGCCGCTTGCTTGCGACCGAGAGCGGCATAAATGATACAAGCGGCTTGCCTGTCGCATCCTCAACGGTGCTGTTAAATCCGCGCGCCGCTCGTTCATTGACTATTTCCATATTGAAATTGGAATCCAGCAGCACGACCACATCGTCGGTTGCCGCATTTATCAATGCCTTCAATCTCTCCTGACTCGTACGCAACGATTGTTCCGCTCGTTTGCGTGCGTTGATGTCGGTCGTAGTTCCGACCATGCGCAGAGGGTTGCCGTGTCGATCGCGCGTGACCACTTGACCGCGACCAAGGACCCATACCCAGGTGCCATCGATCCTGCGTAAACGGTGCTCCTTGTTCCATGTCGCTGTCTCGCCAGCCAGATGTGACCGCAATGTCTTTAAAGTGTGGGGCTTGTCCTCGGGATGGATCCTGTCTTCCCAGGTTGAATAGCTATCCGGGCTATTGTCTTCGCCGAGGATGTCACTCCAGCTCGGGCTGTAATACACATGTCCAGTGGTGATATCCCAGTCCCACAAACCGTCCTGAGTAGCTTGCATGGCAAGGCGGTACTTTAGCTCGCTCTCCTCTAATGCCTTTTCTATTACTCTGCGCTCGGTAATATCACTGAGGATACAGTGAGTGCGCCGGAACTGACCCTGTCTGTCGCGTGCTATGCGGCCGCTCACGGCCATAAGCTTGCGCGTTCCATCCTTGCAGTTGTATTCAAATTCAATTGCGTCTACTGAATCCTGCCGTTTGAAGCCAATAAATCCCTGCCGAAGCTTTTCTTCCTGGCCGGGTGCATGAAAATCTCCAATGAATCTTCCGAGTACCTCTTCGCGTGTATAGCCGAAGGTGTCCTCCCAGGTCTGATTGACTTCAAGCAACCGTCCTTCTGCGTCCAGGGACTGATAGGGGAGGGGGGCTTCTTCGTAAAGTTGACGGAAATGAGATTCAATCCCTGCAGAATCGTTGGATGTTGTGGATTTCATTAATATTTAACCGGCTTATGGCCAATGTTCCTGACGATAAAATAAACCGACATCCGAATTGCAGTTGTTTGCGACAAAATTACCCCAAAAGTCATTGCGGGGCCCGGATCTGCATCCCTGGCGTCCTCCATGCCTGGAATCAGGGCTGAAAATGGTTGATCCTGAATTCAGGAACCTGGCTATCATAATGCTGGCGTCGGTGGTTCAAGTCCACCCGTAGCCGCCATTTCCGTTCAATGTCTTATACAACCGGCCCCGTGCCGGTAATTTTGCTGGAAGTGCGGAGTAAGGTGGTGGAGGAGAAATCCGGGCATCGGGGATGAAATATTTAACCCGGGCCTCCCAGTCATCAGGTCATGTGCTCCACGAGTTACCAGGGCGACCAGTCAGCAGGAAGTTCGCCGGCCAGCCGTGTGTCATGGACGTTACACGAAGTGCTTACGGTTTGACGTCAAGATCCTCATGCTTGTCAGGGTTGCAGGCCTTGAGGAGCCTGCGGGTGTAAACCACGTTCGCCCTCGTGTTCCCCAGTTCCCATTCCGAGTCGACATATTTCTGCATCAACTCCCTGTTGTTCAGGAATTGCCAGGCATTTATCCCAAGCGAGGCGAGGAAGACCAGCGCGACGATTACCACGGCATCAATATGAACAGTCAGTTGCTTCATTTACTCTCCTCTTCCATTCAAATTCAGAATCTCGTGCAACCGGCCCTGGATCGCAATGGGGTTATGCGGAAAACGATTGTGGCAGTGACTGTGGCAGAACCACAGGCATGGGTAGTGGCACGGCGTATACTGTGCCGCGTCGTCATTACGGCCAGTGCCACCAAATCAAGGTATGTCCGTACGCTACTCCAAAGATCCTCAAGTCGATCATACTTTGCGCCATTCCGTTCGCGACGGTGTGGCCTATTCCGTCATGTCGGGTGGCGGTGAGACTTACCTCTCCGCCTTTGCGCTGTTTCTGAAGGCGAGCAGCCCCACAGGTTGCGTTGATCGCCACATTACCGCCGCTGTTGGGTTCGCTGGCGCAACTGCTCTCCGCCTGGCTGGTGCGACGACTGCGGCAGCGCAAGCGATTGATCCTTGCCGGCGCGTCGCTGCAGGCGCTGGTCTGGCTTCCGCTGCTGCTTTTGCCGCTGCTCTATCCGAAACAGGCGATCCTGCTGCTGGTTGTATGTGCGACGCTGTATCATGCCTCGGGAAATTTTGCGGTGCCGTTATGGATCAGTTTGATGGGGGATCTGGTACCGGAACGCAAACGCGGACGCTATTTCGGACGCCGAACCCGTTTGGCAACCATGACGGCGTTCGTGGCGCTGGTTATCGGCGGCATTGTGCTGCAAGTGTTCGACGCATAACGGCTGGACGGTGTTCGGTTTCATTGCGCTGTTTATCAGTGCCGGCATCGCTCGCGTCGTCTCGGTCTATCATCTGAGTCGCATGCATGAGCCGTCCATGGGTGCGGCACCGGAACCGTTGCCTGCAGGCTGGCTGGGGCGTCTGCGAGAATCAGCTGCCTGGCGCTTCACGCTCTACATCGCCTGTATGCAGGGAGCAGTGGCCGTAGCAGCCCCCTTCTTCGCCGTCTATATGCTGCGCGATCTGCATTTCTCCTACCTGCAATTCATGGCCAATACGGGCATGGCAGTACTGGTGCAGTTCCTTACCCTCAACACCTGGGGTCGCATCAGCGACATCTTCGGCAACCGGCTCATACTGGTGACCACCGGCAGCATGATCCCTCTGTTACCGGCGCTGTGGCTGATCTCGGACAATTTCTGGTACCTGTTGGCAGTGCAGGTGATCTCCGGTCTGAACTGGGCCGGATTCAGTCTCAGCGGCGGCAATTTCCTCTACGAGCTGGTCTCCGGCGAACGACGTTCTTCCTACATGGCGTTTCACAACGTGTTCACCGCAATGGCGGTGTTCATGGGCGGCATGCTCGGTGCACTACTCACCCGTATCCTGCCACTAGACATCACGGTGTACGGCTGGACGTGGCACTGGGACAGCATTCTGCTCGCGGTGTTCGCCATTTCGGCGCTGCTGCGCGGGCTGGTTGCCCTGACATTCCTGCCGAGGCTGCAGGAGGTGAAAATGCCGCGTCGGCAGATGTCACCACGCCAGCTGGTGTTTCGCGTCACGCGTTTCAATGCATTTTCCGGATTGCTCTATGAAGTCGTCACCATGTTTCGACGACCGTCGGAGAGTGAAACACCCCAATAGGCAAAGTCATCCTGCGTTGGAAAAACTGCCATAGTGAAAAGGGGACAGATTTATTTTCTGATTTTCTGAGACGTGGATATTAACCAGCTTTTCTATGAAAGGCCGTGGCGGCGTCTCCACCCACGCCTTCCTGTGTGCAATACACCTGTCACGACACCAGCAAGACCAGAGATCGCAGGGACCAGGTCCGCCTGGCTGGTCTATCCGCTTCTATCCATTGGTAACAATCTGGAGCCTCCACATCTTGGGCCGGTTATGGCTGCGCTGGAAGAAAGCGGCATAAGAGTATTCCTGGTCGAGGTGGGCTATGAATTCCAGAAAGGGGCCACTAAAATGCTAGTGGCAAAAAATGTCTCAATTCCTTCCAGCGGACGTACTCGCTAACGCACAGACTCCGTTGAAAAATATAGTTAGCCCCTGTTGGGTTGCCGCTGAACTTGAATGTTAAGCAGCCGCAGGCTTGGCAATCGCCAACGCTAGCAACTCTCTGAGGGAATAAAGATCATGGTGCATGTGCAGAAATGTTCTGTACCCGTGCCATTTGACAATACAAGCATCCTGCCAGAAGTATGGGAAGAGGAGTCGCCCCGTGAGTTCGACGAAATTCAGTGCAGTCACTAGCATCCTGCTTGGCGTAGCGGCGATCATTCTGCCTTACCTTGTTGGCACCTTCGCGGTGATGTTGCTCGGCGGCGTGATGCTGGCCAGCGGTATCGTGGCGCTGCTCTACGTCAATGCCGCACGCAAGGAGGGAATTCCTGTCAGTATCCTGGCCCCCTGGGTACAAGTGATCACCGGCGTGGTAATTCTGATCTGGCCGGGACTGGCCTTGTGGATGGTGGCTGTCATTCTTGGAGGTGGTCTTGTCCTGAGTGGGATCACCGGCCTGACGGCCCTCCGCGATTCGGCAGTGGTCAATCCGCCCGTACTTCGCAAGATCGAACTATGGTCGATCATCGTACTTGGTGCGCTGCTAATCGTTTTGGGAGGCACAGGCTCCGCCATTCTGCTCGGGATGGTTCTGGGAGTCGCCCTGATTAGTACCGGCCTTCAACGGTGGCGGTTGGCTGCCTAGGTGTTAGACTTTGTTACACAAGAAGAACTCGCTCATGCCCTCAGCCCAGCCTGGACCGGCCATTTCATACGACTCATCTTCTGATTGCTGAAATCGCGGTCAATATAACCGGTTACAATTTCCATGGACTTACCGACTGCGGGATTCCTGTACACCTTGAAGCGACCCTGCTCGGTAGTTCGCTAGCCGCCATGCGCCGTAATTTCAAGTGCCCACGTCTTTATGGTTTTACCGCAACAGTTTCGATCAGACTGACGCGCTCTTCATCCAGATTGCGATGCAGGTTATACGCCTTGGTCAGGATGTCGTTTCCAACCAGAAGGTGTACACCGAGCTCCGGCAGCTCTGGGTCACCCACGGGCTTTGCCACATTCGCAAAGGCCTTTTGTGCCAGATCGGTCTTATCGTGCCAGACATCAACTTCAAAGCCGGCGGAGGTTATTGCCTCGCGTAACACATCCGGTTCCACCAGATAGCTTATTGAACTGTCATGTGCCCAGGGAACGGGAAAATAAACCGGCGTGTTCTTGTTTGCACAAACTTCATACAGCACCAAACGTCCTTTTGGTTTGACTACACGATGCAGTTCTTTCAACCAGGACAATTTGTCTTCGACATTCATATTCATCTGGATTGACCAGACACCGTCAAAACTATTGTCTTCAAACGGCAGGTCAAGCGCACTCGCAGTATGAAAGTTTACACGCCCCTGCATACCAAGCAGCTGTGTCAATCTTTGTGCGGCATCGATATATTCAGCGCTTAAATCAATACCGGTGACACAACAACCTGTTTCATGTGCCAGCCTCCGTGTGGAGCCACCCACACCACAACCGACATCCAGAATATGCATGTCGGATGTGAAATCAGAGAGCTGAATCAGCTCTTTCGTTGCAACGGTACCACGAATATGGAATTCATCCACCGGATGAAGATCCTCGAGCGTTATCTCTGTCAATTCCTTGCCAATTTCACTCAGCCCGGCAATGATCCTGTTATACAGGTCATTGGGTGAGTAATAACTGTGGATATGTCTTGTATCTTTGGTCATGCGCATCCAGGAAGTGATACCGCTCACTAAAGTAGAGATTGTCCAATATGCCTTCAGATGAACGTCGTGCTATATCACTACTGTACCCGGATCCTTCTTCCGGTGTCAAAAAA
>CAVQCA010000023.1:0-7514 GCA_963710815.1 uncultured Gammaproteobacteria bacterium
CTGCAGTATTTACACCGCAATCTGGGCCACATTGAGCGATTACTGGCACGCTGACCGGAAGGGACACCACTGCCCTTGTCCCGTTGGCTGCTATCCCGCTACTGGGTGATCCAGCATGTCTATGCACAGCAGTGGGAGATGTACCGGAGCAGAAGCCGCCGTTTTGATGACCGCATTGTTAGCATCAGTCAGCCGCAGGTACGACCGATCGTCAGGGGCAGGCTGGACAAGCCGGTCGAGTTCGGCACCAAGCTTAGCGTCAGTCAGACGGGTGAGGGGCTGGCCCGAGTGGACCAGCTTGGCTGGGATGCGTTTCACGAAGTGCGCGATCTGAAATCTCAAGTTAAGGTCTGCAGAGTCGTTGTAGGGACGCTGGTACAACTGCCGGTTCCGCCAGGCCTCAATGTGTTGGTAGGCTTTCTTGTTCAGCTCGCTGATCGTCGAAGGACTGACCTTCGTGCCCCACAGCGCCTCGGTGATGTCCTCTACCCGGTGCACCGACACACCGGCCAGATACATTTCGATCTGGGCTTCTGAACCGTGAACCAGCTCGCAGTCGTTTGCGCCAGTAGCCAAAGCTGCTTTAGGCCAGGCCGTGTTGGGCGCAAAACACACGCTGGCTCACGTCCCGGGCTTCGTACTCGACTATCAGCCGTTCCCACTCCTCACGGCTACGGCGGTTGTTCCGGCTTATCGTCTTCGATCTCCTTGGGTCTCCTTTACATCCACAATGGACCCACGTTATCAATCGCTTCAAATCACGGGAAGGACGTCTGGGTTTGAACGGTTACTGCTCATGGTTGTCAATGCGGAAGATAAAAGAGGTTTTACGGCTGTGCTGGGACCATGGCCTGAGCAAACGAAAGACCGCCAGGAGCTGCGGCATCTCGCGTCCGGCGGTCGATGAGTACCTGCGCCGGGCCAAGGCAGCAGGACTTTCCTGGCCGCTGCCCGCCGATCTGGATGATGGGGCGCTTGCGCGCCTCCTGTTCCGGGCGCTCCAACGTTGCCGGCACAGGCGCGTCATCACCCCATAGGTGGGTAGGGGAGCCTTTCTCCCGGAGTGCCCGGAAGTTTCTTCAGCCCTTTCTGAGCCAAGTCTTGAGCTTGATGTAAAACCGCATGGGTTTCACAAGCAACATGTATTCCAGTAACGAGGCGATATAGCCAACCACAGAGGGCCCAACCGGTCTTGCGCACTACGGAATATTGCACGATTCCACGATTTACGCTGCTAATGTTGTATTTCCTTACGACTTCGGCCCAAATCTCCTTGCGCTTTTGTAGCGACGAAGCCGATCGATTTCACGCCCATTGCCTTTCTTCATTAAGATCCAAGGATTTACGCAGGTCACCTCGTCCACTACGGCAATCTTCCCGGCGATGTCATCTCCCATACTGTCGATAAACCACCAATCGCATCCGTAACCCACCAGCACGGGATCGTACACTTTCATGAAGTTGTCCAGCTTGTCCCGCCGGAAGAGTGGGCAGGTCATTTCCACGAAACTTATATAGCGAAGCCGGCAGGTTCGATTGACTTGTGTAATGGGGAAGTTTATTCGGCCCCTGGGGCTGAATGCCGGCTGCAAGACCCAGAGGTCAAGTTCCTCACGCAAGCGGAACAACCTGTCGATGTTCTCGCCGCTGATGATGACATCGTCATCCATGACCATGATCGCATCGTAGTGTTGAGTGATCTCCGGGTTTGTCCGGTAGGCATTCAGAAGATTCGGGAACTTGCCGCCTTTATGTGCGGTATAGATGTCCGCGACGTCCCGGTAACGATCTCCTTTGTCGCCGTAATAGGTGACCCAGAGGTCGAAGCTGCGTGAAGGGTTCAACCATCGCTCGGAAGATTTGCGCGGTCCCCAGCAGAGGTGAAAACCAGATAACGCCTGGTGGTTTGGGCGGTGAGTTTACCGGCGAGGCGGTGGCTATAAATTTGCATCAGACATCCGAGGTTTCGATTTGTCCCTGAGCTCAATGAGAAATCGGTTGAGTGGAGACAACGAAGTTGTCGAAATAATATACTGGTTTTCCCTTGCGCCCCATTCGTGGCGTTACCACCGTACCACCAGATAAAACTGATATGGTCCACTTTCAGGGAACTGTTGATTCGATAGGTCCAGTTGTTCGCGCTGTATACCTTCACGCCATCCACCCAGGCCTCGTAGACACCATCGGGCTTGACGCCCACGCCCGTCGTCGACGTCGCCGTGTTGAGCACCACATGCTGCTCAAATCTGCCCATTTCCCGGGATCAGTTTTGTCGCCCCGTCCATGAATCATTCAGTCGGGTTATACCGTCTCGGTACGGTATGCCCGTCATAGGTATAGGTGCTTGCGCAAGCACCCCGTCGCCAATGTTCTGATACCCTACCGTATCACCATCCTGTCGTTCTGAAATATTCCCTGGCGAACAGCAAAGCCACTGACCCATCGGTCGACTTTACACCCGAGGCGGCGCCAAGATCACCGCCAAAAAGACCGGGGATCTTAAAATCCAGGGGCCAGTTAAAACCGGCGGGGACGTAGATATCATAGGCAAAGTAATATTCGTCTCGTGCGGGAATCTTGGTCTGCCATGCCGCTCCGCTGGCGCTGTTGCCGTACTTTCCCTTTGGAAAAAACACCCGCAGTACATTGCCACGGCCGCTACTGGCTGGATCTGAGACGACAGTCACATCCAGGAGAAGCATTATTTGCGATACAGCAGGTGCCAGAGGTGAATTCGTTCCTGATCTGCTGCGTCGTCATAACAGTGCCGGACGCAAGATTATCGAGACCAGAGGAAAAAATAACATCGCCGCCTACTGGGCTTGTTGTCACCAACCCCGTTAATAGCAGCGCGCTTCCAGTATTGTTCATGGGCTGGGAATCCTGAGGATAGTTGATCGTTGAATCCAGCAGTGCAGGTCTGAGACTTACAGTAAGTTTATCCTTATAGAATGGTACGTTCGCGCTGCTCCCGACCAGCGCTCTTTCATCGTCCATTAGTGAGAGCAATATCCCGTACACGGTAATTAGTGTTCGAAATAGCTATCGGCATTGGATCCTGTGACAGGATGGTCGTATCGACTCCCCCGATCGGTTGGCCATTGTTCGAATTATCGACAACACCATCGCTATACAGATCAAGGGCAATACGTTCCAGCAATGTGTCGGTTGAAAGACCCTGCGCAGAACTTTGCGACATCTGGTATACCATCGAAGACAATGCCTCGATGGCAGCGCGATAATTAACCACCAGGTCCTGTTGCGCAACCGTCGTGGTAGCCTCCGTGATAATCGGAGGCGTAGTGAAGATATCGACACTGTCAGGCATGCCAAAACCCAGCGCCCTGCTAATACCATAATTAAATTGGGCTAGATCAGCCACAAGATCCGGGTAAGAATCCTGTGAACCAATCGTTGCTGTACTAGCGTGTACACTTCCAGCCTGCAAACCTTTCCGCAGCATATGGTAGGCAAGCGTTGTGTAGGGTGTAGCGTAGACACTTTGACCGGCCTGCAATGCCTCCGGGGTTATGATCGTCACCAGTTTTGTTATAACTGGCGCAACACCGGTGTTACGGTCGATAGCGTTGCTGCCATCAATAACCAGAACATAAGGTGGTGGAACATCAGGTACCTTAAGCCCGGAAATTTCCGCATAGGCGTTCGTGGTGGCAACCGCCAACGGTTTTTGCGGGTCGTAGAGCCCGTCGAACTGTGCATCGAGCGAATAGAGCTCCACCGTGGCATAGGCCAGCGGGCCTTTGATCCCGGCTCCGGATATAAACAGCTCGGGGGTTGATTGCGACTGCTCGGCATGGTCACCTCGAACTACTCCCCCCCCCACCACAGGCCGTTAAACCCAGAAACATGAAAGGCAATAAGCGAAGAAGGGCGGTAATTGCAGAAGTCCTGGGTGGCATATGCATTCCTGAAATGTGGTTTCATCGAAAAGATCCCACAAGCAAGGCAATACCCATGCCAGTATTCAATAAAACTGATCTTTATTCGATATTAGGGGAATGTTATCGTGTCTTCCTAAGAAGGTTTTCTTGTCTATTCGGCATCACCCCACAGAAATCTGTCTCCATTTGGAGACGCCTATATCATGATTTATCGATATGTTAATGTTTTTTAGCGTCTTTATTGGTCGTGTATACCCTACACCAGGATTCGTGCATTTCTTTGTTAATAAAAAACAATAGGTTGTATGAAAGTAAAATCGGGTGGTGAAATGAAAATCCGGATTTTCATCGACTGAACGGCATGTCCTGATCAGGCTCCATTCCAAGATCATCACTTGCTTCGGACAATGCGGTGTCCTGGAGAGCTATTGATCCGGCCACCGGGTACATAGCTGTACAGAAATCCCCGCGCTCAAAAGAGCCTGCGCCAGCCAGTAGCAATCTCTAAGGCATACTGTGATTCCTGGCTCTGCGCATAACAGTCACGCCTGTGGCTCCTTCTTTATTTATACAAATTCCCATTGGCGGAGATTCGAGATTCACGCAACAGGTCATATGACAAGGGTATCTCCACATTATGTGACCGCATTCACTAAGACACACTAAGCCAATTGCTCACTTGGCCGATTCATCCCCATTAATGAAGTAGCAATTTAGGGGATAACTTATGAAAGCAACTGGCCTCGCGTATCTCACAGCAGTATTTGTTGTTTCACTCTTGACAGGCTGCGGCTTTGACTCAAATTCATCATCCGATAGCAATACCAGCACTTCCGGTACTGTCCAGCCTGCCAGTGAGACGGTACAAATCTCCGGTGCCGGTATCAAGGGACCGCTCGCGTTTGCCGACACAAAGGTATTTGCCCTTGATCCATCGTTACCAGATTTCTACGACAAAACCTCACCGATAGCCACGGCGATGACTGACCAGTATGCCCAGATAGCTGGACTTACGGTCCCCCGTAGAATCAAGCCCCCATATATCATGACCATAGGTGGAGCCCAGGCCATCGACCTGGATACCGGCAAGCCACCAGTCATTTCCACTCTCGTTACAGTGGTTACCAAGGACATGCTGACAGGCAACCGACCAGATATATGCGACGCCACTTACGACGCTGGCCTTCGACATGGCCCGTGATAGCAGCACCGCCACAACGAATGCGGATACCTTTGTCCAGAATTTATACAATGCCGCCACAGAAGTGACCCGAATTTTCGCTATTGACCAGGATCATCCGATAGATATATTCAACTCTCCTCTGGTATTCGATAGTACTACGGACACGCTTGCCGAGCAGGAAGAAGCCGTCTATCACCGCGCATCTATAGAAGCCTTCGCCGCCAAGGTTTACCAGACATTTTTGTCGGATGGCAATGTAGACACCGATACCATTATCGACAAACTGGCGTTGGACTTGCAGAGTGACGGCATTATAGATAATGCGGCCAATGGAAAAATCATAGGTGGGATCGATCCGGCAATACTTGCGCAGGACCCTCTGGGGCTTTCCATACCGAATACCAGCTATCAAGTCAAAGATACTGTGAGTCTGATGGAGGATGAACGTATTCCAATGGCTACGAGTAACGGCCCGACTATTCTGGTAAGCACCACACCTGCTTGACAACCAGTCAGCTCTGACCACAACCACAGCCCCGGTTACGGACACAACCACAACCCGGTTACGGACACAACCACGGCCCCGGTTACGGACACAACCACAACCCCGGTTACGGACACAACCACGGCCCCGGTTACGGACACAACCACAACCCCGGTTACGGACACAACCACAGCCCCGGTTACGGACACAACCACTGTTATCGACACTACAGTCCACGACCTGCTGGTAAGCACCTCTCCAGACCGTTCCGGTGCGGCCCCCCTGAACGGACAGTCACTGTCCGGAAATGTCTATATATTTTCCAGTCCCGAGTCAGGCGTCACCCAGGTTCAGTTCTTCCTGGATGACCCAACCATGAGCGATTCCCCTCGTCAGACCGAAAATAATGCTCCTTACGATTTCGCCGGAACAATGAGCAACGATCTCGCCAACCCATTTGATTCCGCGACACTACCAATGGAACACACACGATCAGTGCATTGATCAGTCTGTCTGCGGGTGGATCCGAGGTCGTCAGTGCGACATTCACCACTTCGAATGCCATGGAGCCCAGGGTGGCGCTTTCTACTAATAATATTGATTTCGGAACCGTGACTATTGGTTCCACTAGTAATATACATACTCTAATCATGACCAACAGCGGCAGCGCCTCTTAATATTTCAGGCATGACGCTTTCCGACGGATTTCTCGAGACAAACAACTGCAGCAATTACCTCGCCGTCGGAGGTAGCTGCTCCATCAGTATCCAGTTTGTTCCTGTCGTAGCCGGGACAGTATCCGGATCACTGGCTATTGATGGGGATGCCGTAAATACTCCGTACAGCATTAGCCTTACCGGCAATAGCACTACTACTGCATCGTTGACATCCGATCTGCAATCCTCGGTATTTTCCTCTGACCTCAATAATCTTGTGTCCGGCACAGTTCTGACGACTCAGCAGATCAAGGACGAATTTTCCTCTATCACCTCAGGCATCGCAAATAATGCTTCTCAGGGTGTGACTGCCGTCGCTGATCCGGCCGGCAGCGGCCGTGGCAATGTGCTGCGGGTGTTCTTCCCCAAGGGGCAGTACGGCAACAGCGCCAGCGGAGCGGCATGGCAGACCAAGATTCCCGCGCGTGACGAATATTACTTTGCCTATGATATCTACGTCCCTGCCGGTTTTAACTGGCCCCTGGGTTTAAGATTCCCGGTCTTTTCGGCGGCGATCTGGGCGCCGCCTCGGGCGTAAAGTCGACCGATGGGGTCAGTGGCTTTGCAGTTCGCCAGGGAATAGTCTCAGAACGACAGGATGGTGATACGGTAGGGTACCAGAACATCGGTAACGGCGTGCTTTCCGCAAGCACCTATACCTATGACGGGCATACCGTACCGAGACGATATAATCCGAACCTGAATGATTCATGGAGTGGGGCGACAAAACTGATCCCTGGGAGATGGGCCAGAGTCGAGCAGCACGTGGTGCTCAACACGGCGACGTCCACGACGGGCGTGGGCGTCAAGCCCAATGGTATCTACGAGGCCTGGGTGGACGGCGTGAAGGTATACAGTGCGAACGACTGGACCTATCGAATCAACAATTCCCTGAAAGTGGATCACATCAGTTTCATCTGGTGGTACGGTGGTAACACCTCTGAATGGGGTGCAAGGGAAAACCAGTATATGTATTTCGACAACTTCGTTGTCTCCACTCAACCGATTTCTCATTGAGCTCAGGGACAAATCGAAACCTCGGATGTCCGATGCAAACTGACAGCCACCACAGAAGCGGTGGCTGTCAGTCGAGTCAAGTAATCACAGGATCTTTTTCAGCTGTAACTCCTTTATTATGTGAACTGTCAAGGCATTCAGTCTCTGCTGGATCTGACTACGATCGAGATTATCCAGATAAACTTGGATTTACGCCTGATCTTGTAAATTAC
>CAVQCA010000024.1:0-57868 GCA_963710815.1 uncultured Gammaproteobacteria bacterium
AACTTCGACTGGAAGAATCCCTCCAGGGGATATTTGGATGCTGTTTCACCGGTCTCGAATAATGCGTTCGCGGAGAGTGGAGCAGCCTCACCGCCAGGAGACGAGTCTGCCGAATCAGGTTCGTCGTCCGGGGTGGTCTGAAACAGGTCATCCATGCTAGCGGGCTCGTCTGCTGGATCCGGTGTCTCATTGGCGCTCTGGCGCAACACGGGCGTCTGTGATTCATGGTCCGTTGTCTGCGGTGGCACGCTGAGCGGTGGTAGGTCGCGGTCCCGGCCCTGTGTCGATGTGTGAATGATATACCCCGCCTGGCCTCTGTCCCTGAGTTTTGCCTGGATGGCGGCCGCCTGCGCCTGGTCGGGATAGGATCCAACCATGACGCATGTTAAGGAGTCTGGACCACATGCAGATTTTGTAACTGCGGGAAACCCGAGTTTCCGCAGGTGCGAGGAAAGGCGTTCTGCATTGGCGGGCTTTGCGAAGGCGCCGACCTGACGGCATAGCCGGCCTGTGCGTTGCACTGAAAGACTAATATGCATGCAGCAGTTAGCGCAGCAAGAACAGGCGCTCGTCTATGATTCCCGGATCCAATGATGTTCATTAATATCTGTCGAGATGTCTTGTCCGTCGGGGCATCGGACGTGAATCACCCTCCGGGATTATGATTGGTAACTGGCAAATAAGGGCACATGTTACATCATAACGATAGACCTCTCACCACCTGTAAAGGTGGTGTGGTTTACAGCCGATTGTTATTCGTCGTGCTGCCAATTTGAATAGAGATGATTTCACGGAGAGAATGTCGACATGGTCTATCGGCAGCTCTTACCCATTCCATGGAAGGGCGTTGGTGTTGATGTCAAGAGGTCATATTTTTCATCCTGTGTGGATTATTTTAATTCGAACACAGATTCCCCAACGATTCTGAAGAGAATTATGTAATAAATTCAGCGTTATCCGCGTATTGGAATGTTAATAAGAATTCAATATAGCAATGATAAGAATAATCTATATTTGGTATATATAGATGGCTCTCATCCTTAAAAGGATTTCTCTGCGCCCTTTGCGTCTTTGCGGTGAGTTAGTTTCTTTATGGAATGGACACGAACTAGTGACATACCTTAGATAAGATTATATATTGATCGAACTAGGTGACTAATATTTGACACGTAAGTACCTGAAAGATCAGGTTGAGCGGATAATCAAGAGCACTACGCCGTCAGGGAGAACAGTGCTTTTTATTCAAAAAGGGGTTTAGTCATGAAGTTTCAGCATTATTCTGCCAGCTTCACCGTGGTGGGGGCCTTATCATTGCTGTTGTTGACGTTATCGGCCTGTACGAAAAACTATCCTCCGCTTGAAGGTGGACCTCCACCCGCCCTGGCAACACCGGATTATCTGATTGGTGCCGGTGACAATGTGAATATCTTTGTCTGGCGTAACCCGGAATTGTCGGCCTCGGTAACGGTCAGGCCGGATGGAAAGATCACGACCCCGTTGATTGAAGATGTCCCCGCCAGCGGCAAGACACCCACCCAGCTGGCCAGGGACATGGAAAAGGAGTTGGAGGTCTACGTGAAGAATCCGGTCGTCACGGTCATGGTCAATGGCTTTGTCGGTCCCTACAATCAGCAGATCCGTGTTGTCGGACAAGCCGCCAAACCCCAGTCACTACCCTATAAAGATCAAATGACGTTGCTTGACCTGATGATTGCTGTCGGAGGATTAACGGAATACGCCGATGGCAATAACGCAAAAGTGGTGCGTGTCGTTGATGGTAACTGGCAGGAGTTCGGCGTGCGTATTGACGATCTCATCAATGGCGCCGATATCTCTGCCAATACCTACATGTTGCCAGGCGACATTCTGATTATCCCTGAGTCGTGGTTCTGAAGTTTGCGGTTTGGCCATGCTTGTCCGGAGAGCCTGTGGTGGTAATGAAAAATATCAGTCCGGCTGAGAATGCAGATTAACCCGAGGGTGTATACGTATTATCCACAATATACACCTCTCAAATTAAGAGTAGCTTGTAACGGATTTGGGTGGTCAGCTGCGCCTCTGTCGAGAATGGCTACCGTCAGCCGATAACAATAACCTGGAATTGCCTACTGTAGTCGTCGGGAACTGAGTGAAGCGTTTATGCATGAGCTTTATCAACAAATAATCACCTATATTCGAGGCAGCTGGCGCTATCGCTGGTACATGATGCTGGTTGCCTGGGTGGGGTGTATCGTGGGATGGGGTTACATCCAGCAAATGCCAGACCAGTACGAGGCGTCGGCACGGATACATGTCGATACCCAGACCATACTCCAGCCACTGCTGAGGGGTCTGGCCATCAGTACAAACACCGACCAACGGGTCAAGCTGATGACCCGCACCCTGTTAAGCCGCCCCAATCTTGAAAAGCTGGCGCGCATGACTGATCTCGACCTGCTGGCAACGACTCCCCTTGAAAAGGAAAAACTGCTTGATGATCTGGGTAAGGATATCCATATCGGAACAGATTCCCGTGAACGGGATATCTATAGTGTGTCCTATTCCGATAGTGATCCGGCTCTTGCGAAACGGGTGGTGCAGTCATTACTCACCACCTTCGTCGAGAGTGCGCTGGGAGGAAGTCGTAAAGATAGCGATAACGCCCAGCAATTCCTGACACAGCAGATAAAGGAATATGAAGCCAAACTTGAAGCCGCGGAAAAAAGGCTGGCCGATTTCAAACGAACGCACGTGGGCATGATGCCGGGTTCCCAGAATGACTATTACGGCAAGCTGGAATCCGCACAGGATTCATTGCAGCAAGCGCAACTGGCGTTGCGCGAGGCACAGAATCAACGGGACCAGATGAAACAACAAATGGAGGATGACAAGGACTCCTATCTCGCGTACACGGACGTTGTACCCCAGGCTGGTTCGGCACTGGATATGCGCATCCAGAATCTCCAGCAACAGCTGGATGACTTGCTGATCAGATACACAGAAAAACATCCGGATGTGATCGGTATTAAAAACATGATCGCCGTCCTGGAAGAAAGAAAAAAAGAAGAACGTGCCACGATGGATGATCTGGATATGGGACCCGCCGGGGATCCTGTCTACCAGCAGATAAAAATACAGATGGCACAGGCCGATGCCAATGTCGCTGCGCTGAAAACACGGGTCGATCAATACCAGGAAACGGTAAATCAACTGCAGAAGATGGTGGATACCATCCCGAAAATTGAAGCGGAATTCACTCAACTCAACCGGGATTATGGCGTGCAGAAAGCCAATTATCAGCAACTCCTGGCGCGTCGCGAGCAGGCGAGCATCGGAGAACAGATGGAGATGAGCGGCGACCAGGTCCAGTTTCGGGTAGTGGATCCACCGCGTGTGCCGCTCACCCCATCGTCGCCCAACCGCCCGCTCCTGATGAGCGGGGTGCTGGTTTTCAGTCTTGCTGCCGGTGTTGCACTGGCATTCCTGCTCTACCTTCTGCGTCCCACATTCGATAGCCCGCAGGCAGTTATCGAGTCCCTGGGCAGGCCGGTACTCGGCGCGATCTCCCTGATCTATGATGAAGCCTGGGGCAGAAAACGCCAGCATGCGCTGATTGCCTTTAGCGTCGCCGGCGCAGGCTTGCTTGTCCTGTATGTCGCCATGATGACCATGGCCGGCATGAACATTGAGCTTGCGGCAATACCCGGCTTGCTTACCGGACGTGGCTGATGAGCATTATTGAGAAAGCCTTCGAGAAATCCGGCAGCAAGTCCGACTCGCAACAGAAGGACGAGTTCGTCGGCCCCATGGATGACCGTCTGGAGGACAGGGATATCATCAACGATGAGGAGTTCGAATCACTTCTCAATGAGGAACCGGTCGCAGACGATGAGGATGTGGAATCATCGATATCCGGTTCAGTGGATATGTCTTCACTGCCGGGAGACGCGCCAGGCAGACAAGTCAAACTTGATTTCGAACGTTTGAAGGCGGCCGGCCTGGTTCACCCCCTTGCCGATAAAACCAACCGGACAGTGGAACAGTTTCGACGCATCAAGCGTCCCTTGTTAATGAATGTCAGGGGCGAGGGCGCATCCATCGTCGATAACGCCAATATGATCATGGTGACCAGCTCGCTTGCCGGTGAAGGAAAGACCTTTACCTCGATCAATCTGGCCATGAGTATTGCCATGGAAATGGACAAGACGGTGTTGCTCGTCGATGCGGATGTGGCCAAGCCTGACGTGACATCCCGGCTGGGGGTACAGGCCGAGACAGGACTGATCGATGTGTTGCTTGACGAGGGGCTGACGCTGCAGGATGTCCTGCTGAGAACTGATGTTCCCAAATTGACACTGTTGCCGTCAGGCAGAAAACATGTACATGCAACCGAATTGCTCGCCAGTGAACGTATGCGCCAGTTGGTGCTGGAGATATCCACCCGCTACCACGACCGGATCGTAATCTTCGATTCCCCCCCGTTATTGCTGACCAACGAGGCCCGCGTACTTGCCAGCCTGATGGGGCAGGTGGTCGTTGTCGTTGAGGAGTCCAGGACTCAGCAGCATGTTGTGAAGGAGGCAGTCGAATTGCTGAGTACCAATGAAATTGTCGGGATTGTCTTGAACAAGGGTATGCATGACAAATCGGCATATTACTACGGTGGTTACCATGGTTACGGCTATTACCGTGGTTATGGTAATTAAAATTGTTAGCATGGAATCCAGGATTTATCGGCTGATATGACGGGCATGACTCGGCGAATCTGCGTGCAGGGTATTACCCTGTGTTTTTTTTTGTCAGGCGCCGCTGCCGTAGAAGCAGGCGAATGGGATATCACGCCACGGCTCACGTTGGGGGCCGGTTACAGTGATAATGTCGAACTTAAATCGAATGGCAATGGTGGCGCGGTTGGAGAGGTAACGCCGGGAATCAGCATTCATGGTACAGGCGGGAGGGTTAAGGCAAACCTGGACTATCAAATGCAGAATGTAATGATTTCGGAAAAGAATGATAACTCGTATAGTGTTTATAACCAGCTGAACTCCAATGCCACCGCTGAATTGTCAAAGAACCTGTTGTTTGTAGATGCATCAGCGAACGCAGGCCAGGCCGTCATCAATGCCAATCGCTCTATCCCCGTCGGCAATCTGAATACCAGCAATAACACCTCGAATTTCTTTACCTACAGCGTAAGTCCCTATATGAAGAGCCATCTTGGCGGCTATGCCGATGCCAGCCTTCGCTATCGATACAGTCAAGTCCTGTATGATGGCAACGGTGCCTCTAATGCAACAATCAACGCCTTCAATGCAGATCTTGCCAGTGGTCGTGGCCGCCTTTTCAAAGAGCTGACGTGGTCCGGGAACTACAGCTATTTAAAGCAAAACAATGATAATTCATCCGATAATGCCTCCACAGGGAACGGAGATGGCACCTATAAAAATGCCAATGGCGAGGCGCGCTACAGGCTCAGCAAATCGTTCAGCCTGGTCGGGCAGGCGGGTTATGCTGACAATAACTACCAGACCAGCAATGAAATCAATAACGGCGCCTACTGGGCGCTTGGCGGCGACTGGCGACCCAGCCGTTTTTATTCGCTGCAGGCATTGACAGGCAACAATCTGACCACGGCGACCATAGGGCTGTATCCGACACAGCGTACCTCATTGCTCGTGACCTATCGCGATCAGCAAGTCGGGTTACCCCTTAGGAAAGACCTGGACGGGTTCATTCAATCACCACACTCGCCGAACGACGTGGAATGCGCGATATACCGAGGAGATCACGACACAGCAACAACTGACATCACAGACGGAAGTGACCTTCCTGGGAGTCGATCCGATTACCGGAGAGGTCAACCCGAACCCGCAACCTGGCGATCTGGTTGTCGAGCTGCCTACTGAAGTTACGTCCCTGACCAATGAAGTCATCAAGCGTAAACGTGCCAGTGGTTCGGTTGGTATGAAGACAGGAAAAAGCGGCCTGCTATTTACGGTATGGGACGAGCGACGCGAGGGTCAGGAAACACTTAACAACGAAAAAACCCTCGGTATCAGTGGGACATGGAATCACAGGGTGGCGCCACGAACCAATTCAGTCCTTACCACCTCATGGCAGCGGATTACGTATGATCAAAATGTGAACAATAGTGATCAGGATTTGTGGTATGTCCAGGCGCAGCTGGTGCGACGTATTACCCCCAAAACCCAGGGTTCACTCGAATTGCGACATACAGAACAGAACTCAGGCAACGATCAGAGTGACTATACCGAAAACCTGATCTATGCACGTGTGACCAGGACCTTTTGACATGTATGCAACTTTCTACAATCTGAGCGCAAATCCTTTCCGACTCAGTCCGGATTCCCGCCTTCTGTTTCGCAGTCAAACCCATGCCAAGGCGCTGGCCTACCTGAAGTATGGCTTGCAGTCCGGTGAGGGCCTTGTTGCCATCACCGGTAACGCAGGCACGGGCAAGACTACGCTGGCCCGGTATATCCTGGCTGGCGTCGACAGATCAAGGATTATCGCGATCGACCTGGCGGCATCACCACTCGAATCCGGGGGCATGTTACGCCTGGTGGCAGCGTCGCTCGGTCTTGCATACCAGCAATTACCCAAATCAGGCTTGTTGAGAAATATCGAAAATTTTCTCATGGCCAGGGCGCGTGAGCGCAAGCGGGTACTCCTGGTGGTTGACGAGGTCCAGAACCTTGCGACTGACGCACTGGAGGAGCTGCGCATGCTCTCCAATCTGCAAGTCGGTGAGAGGGCGCTGTTGCAGAGCTTTCTGCTCGGTCAGGAAGGATTCCGGCGCCAGCTGCAATCCCCGGAGATGGAACAGTTTCGCCAGCGAATCATCGCCTCCTACCACCTGGAGGCATTGAGCACTGAGGAAACGCGCGACTATATCTATCACCGATTGCGGCTGTGCGGATGGCAGGAGAACCCGAAGATCATGGATGATGCATTTGAACGGATCCATGACCACACCTCGGGGATACCGCGCAGGATCAACAAGCTTTGTAATCGCTTGTTTCTGTATGGCTGCGTAGAACAATTGCATACGCTCAGCGCGGAGGCGGCAATTGCCGTCATAGAGGAAGAAAAGCAGGAACTTCACATGGCGGTAAATGATGTACAGGAAGACTCCTGTCAGAATCACCGCAGTTCCCCACACCCGGAGAATACGATCAGTAATGAAGAACGCCGGTTGCTGTCACTGGAAAAAAGGGTGGTGATGCTGGAAAAGACGGTACACGATGACCGCATGCGTTTTCAGCGAATGCTGATGATGCTGGCCCCGGATACAAATGAGGGGGATACGGATTTTCCGCAAACAACTTCCCAGCCCACACCGGGAGGGAGAGGGAATTAACGAGTGTCTGTCCATAAACAAACAAACTCACCGCAAAGGCGCAAAGAACGCAAAGTGTTTAATTGTTTTCATTAAAGAATTTCTCTGCGTCCTTTGCGTCTTTGCGGTGGTAGCGGTGTTTATGGACGGACACTAACGAGACAGCAGTGATTCAGATTACGTCAGTTGACCGATCGACGGCGGAATACGCAAGGTAACGGATTTGAAAAGAATGATAATACCTCCATCAGGGACTCCAGCCGGCGCGGTCTTTTGTGTGGTCGGCGCCCGCCCGAACTACATGAAGATTGCGCCGATTATCAGGGCGCTGCGTTCTGAGCCCGGTGCTATTCCAGCGAAGCTCGTACATACCGGGCAACACTATGATCAGGAAATGAACGATGCCTTCTTTACCCAGCTCCGGATACCACCGCCGGATATTGAGCTGGAGGTGGGATCTGCCAGCCACGCAGTGCAGACGGCCGAAATCATGAAGCGTTTTGAGGCGGCCATCGAATCGGAATTGCCGGCGGCGGTCCTGGTCGTGGGGGATGTGAATTCAACCATTGCCTGTGCACTGGTGGCAGCGAAGAAACATATCCCGGTGGTTCATGTCGAAGCCGGCCTGCGCAGCTTTGATCGAACCATGCCGGAGGAAATCAACCGGGTGCTGACCGACCAGCTCTCCGATCTGCTGTTCATCACCGAAGCCTCCGCACGTGCAAACCTGCTGCGGGAAGGCATCGACGAGCAACGCATTTTCCATGTCGGTAATGTCATGATCGATACCCTGCGTCACAGTCTGTCACAAGCGGTTCCTGCTTCAGTGACACTCGCCGGAATATCCGGCAAGGCGGGCTTCACGGTCGATGAATCGGGTTATTGCGTGCTGACCCTGCACCGGCCTTCCAATGTCGATGATCCGCGATTATTCAAACACCTGCTTGAAACGGTGCGACTCGTGAGTGAAAAGATCCCCGTGGTCTTCCCCGTGCACCCCCGCACCCGCAAACGGATCGAGTCACTGGGTTTGCAGGCACTGCTTGAAACGCCGCGTATTGCCTGCCTGCGGCCATTGGGCTATCTGGAAATGCTGGGTCTGATCTCCGCTGCACGTCTGGTGATGACCGACTCCGGCGGTCTCCAGGAAGAGACCACGGTGGTCGGTGTGCCCTGCATTACCTTGCGGAAAAATACGGAGCGCCCGGTGACCGTGGATCAGGGCACCAACACCGTTGTCGGTACGGACAGGGGAAAGATCATGACTGTGGTTGGCGATGTCCTCGAGAATGGTGGCAAACGCGGCAGGACGCCGGAACTCTGGGATGGCAAGGCTGCCGATCGTATCAAACACATATTGAATGAGTGGTTGTATCAGCGGCAGGAGAGACGTGAGTTGGCGAATTAACGGGACTTGAAGTTATGCCTGGATGGAATGGCACTAATTAAGTGCTCAAGCCCGATAAATAGCCACGGAAGCACACGGAAGGCACGGAAATAAGGCCTGTATTCTGTGTTTTTCCGTGTGCTTCCGTGGCCATAGGGGTGTGATTAGGTTTAACTTAGTGCTATTCATACCTGGATTGTCAATTCGACCGCAATGACGGTGATACCGTGAGACCAGGCAGTGTCCTCCATGAAGAAATAAACTTCACCGCAAAGGCGCAAAGAACGCAAAGTGTTTCTGATTGTTTTCATTAAAGAATATCTCTGCGTCCTTTGCGTCTCTGCGGTGAATACGGCGTTCATGGATGAACTCTAGTTAATAGTTGCGTACATAATAACGTGAATCTACGGATGGCCTTGCTATCCGGTTTTGCAGGGAGACTGCATAGTCGTGCCAACACTGTTGAATAACAAATCGCCTACCGTAAATGCGATGACGGTTGACGTAGAGGATTATTTCCAGGTCTCGGCATTCGAGGATGTGATCGACCGCCGTGACTGGGATAACATACCCCGCCGGGTCGAATACAATACGGACCGGATTCTCGAACTGTTTGCCGAACATGACGTCCATGCGACCTTCTTTACCCTGGGGTGGGTGGCGGAACGCTGCCCGCAGCTGGTGCGGCGGATTGTCGATTCCGGACATGAGCTGGCCAGCCATGGGCTTTCGCATGTTCGTGTGACGCAGCAGTCACCCGAGGAATTCAGACAGGATATTCTCCGGTCAAAAGCATTGCTTGAGGACACCGCCGGTTGTGCGGTGCGAGGTTACCGGGCCGCCAGCTATTCAATCGTCACCAGCACTCTCTGGGCGCATGACCAGCTCCATGAGGCGGGATACCAGTACAGTTCCAGCATCTACCCCATCCGTCATGATCTCTACGGGATACCCGGGGCGCCGCGGTTTCCCTTCCGGAACCGGGAGCAGGGTCTGCTGGAGATACCCATCACCACGGTATCCCTGCTGGGGGGCAACTTCCCCTGTGGTGGTGGAGGTTACTTTCGTTTGCTTCCCTATGCGATCTCCCGCTGGGCCATGCGGCATGTCAATCAGAAGGACGCTCAGCCGTGTGTGTTCTACTTCCATCCCTGGGAAATCGACCCCGATCAGCCAAGGCAGGCCGGCATCCGCTGGAAAACCCGATTTCGGCACTATCTGAATCTCGACCGCATGAGCTCCAGGCTGCAGCGGCTTCTGAGCGATTTTTTGTGGGACCGCATGGACAGTGTTTTTCTCCGCGGGGAGGCGAGCGGATGAGCCGGAGCGGGAGTGCGATGTTGAATCAAACCCCGTCCGTGCAGACTGCAACGCATCGGGTACAGCTGCTTTCGCCGGAAAAAGAACAGCAGTGGGATGAGTACGTGGAGGCCTGTCCGCAGGCCACGTTTTTTCATCGGGCCGGATGGAAAAAAGTCATTGAGGGCGCCTTCCGCCACCGCACCTATTACCTCTACTCCGAATCCCGTGGGGCGATTACCGGGGTGCTGCCGCTTGGCCACATCAAGAGCCGCCTGTTTGGCAATGCACTGATCTCAACCCCTTTCTGTGTCTACGGCGGGATCGCTACCGAAGACAGGGAAGCGCACGGGCTGCTGGAAACCGCCGCCTGTGAACTGGCCCGTGAACTCGGGGTGGATTACCTGGAAATGCGCAATCGGCAGCCCTGCCGTGCGGACTGGCCGACCAAAGAACTCTATGTCACGTTTCGCAAGGCCATCGATCCCGACCCGGAGAAGAATCTCCTGGCCATCCCGCGCAAGCAGCGCGCCATGGTACGCAAGGGCATCGAGGCGGGTCTCGAAAGCGAGTTTGATCAAACGGCTGATCGGCTCTATTCCGCCTATTCCGAGAGTGTGCGCAGTCTCGGCACGCCGGTATTTTCCCGCGCCTATTTCGAACTGCTGCGGGAAGCCTTCAGCGACTGCAGCGATATCCTGACGGTCACGCATCGGGGTGAGCTGGTCGGCAGTGTGCTGAGCTTCTACTTTCGCGACGAGGTCCTGCCTTACTACGGCGGGGGCACGGCGCGCGCGCGCCAGCTCAAGGGCAACGATTTCATGTACTGGGAACTGATGCGGCGCAGCGGCGAACGCGGGATACGTCTTTTTGATTACGGGCGCAGCAAACAGGGGTCGGGTTCCTGGAGCTTCAAGAAGAACTGGGGGTTCGAGCCCAGCCCGCTCTACTACGAGTACTATCTGGTCAAGGCCAGGCAGATGCCGGACATCAGCCCGATGAACCCGAAATACGGTATGTTTATTAACGCCTGGAAGCGCCTTCCCCTGCCGGCAACCCGGCTCATTGGTCCCCTGCTGGCACGTAACCTGGGCTGAGACAATGAAGGAATTGCTGTTTCTTGCGCATCGCATCCCCTACCCACCCAACAAGGGGGACAAGATTCGTTCCTGGCATATCCTCAAGCACCTGGCGCGTTCTTACCGTGTTCACCTCGGTGCCTTTGTCGATGACCCGGGTGACTGGCGCTATCGAGACAAGATTGAGGAATTGTGCGCATCGACCTGCCTGTTACCTTTGCAGCCGACTGCTGCGAAGTTGAGCAGTCTGGGTGGGCTGTTCCGTGGCACGGCGCTGAGTCTTTCCTATTTCCGGGATCGACGCATGCAGCGTTGGGTCAATACGACGCTGGTGCGTCCCGGGATGCAAAAGGTCTTCGTGTTTTCCTCGCCGATGGCCCAGTATGTACTGAGTTCAAACTCACCGGAACTGCGGCGTGTGATTGATTTCGTGGACGTTGATTCGGACAAGTGGCGGCAGTATGCCGAGCGCAAGTCCTGGCCGTTCAGCTGGTTATACCGGAGGGAAGGGGAGACCCTGCTGAGGTTCGAACGGGAGATAGCCCGGGAGTTTGATGCCAGTCTTTTTGTTTCGGCCGAAGAAGCCACCTTGTTCCGGCGGCTGGTCCCGGAGGCCGCGGATACTATCGACTACCTGGAGAATGGTGTCGATCATGATTACTTCACACCAGACGCCGGTTATGAGGATCCTTATGCCGGTTGTCGTGAGGTGCTGGTGTTTACCGGTGCCATGGATTACTGGGCAAACATCGATGCCGTCAAATGGTTTGCGCAGGAGGTCTTTCCTCAGATCCGGAACGCAGTTGAAACCGCCCGGTTCGCCATTGTCGGCGCGCGACCGTCCGGTGAAGTGCGGGCACTGGCGTCGATCCCCGGAGTGATGGTCACGGGCGCCGTAAAGGATATTCGACCCTATCTGGCTCATGCACGGGCGACCGTAGCGCCGTTGCGTATCGCGCGTGGTGTGCAGAACAAGGTCCTGGAGGCCATGGCCATGGCGAGGCCGGTGGTGGCAACCCGGGTTGCCGTCGAAGGCATTGATATCGCAGGCGAAGACGGCCTCAAGGTCGCCGATGACAGGCATGAATTTGCGGAAGAAATTATTGCACTACTGAGATCACCTGCTTCCCCCCAGGTCATGAACTCGCGGCACTGGGTTTGCCAGCGATATGACTGGGAGCGCAACCTTGAAAAGTTACAGGAGCTGTTCGGGAGCCGGCAATTCGAGCTAAAGGCTATTGCATGAATATATCGAGGGTTTCAGTAATGTATTGGGCATGGTGTCCAATCACCAAAGACAAACAATGCGTCTTTTCTCCATTTGATGCCCTCACCCCAACCCTCTCCCGAAGGGAGAGGGAGTTTAAGGGCCAGCAGCGGCATGAAAACTGTTTGATTTGTTTCAAGCTCCAGGGTGTTTAAATGCCGCCTTCACACACACCGATTCTGACGAGGTATGCGGGCTCACTGTTGAGCTTGCAGGGTTTCCTGTACCTGTGCCTTGCAGGGCTGTTCGCTTTTGCCTATCTGGATACCTTCAGGCAACTCTGGTACTACTGGATCGAGGGCATGAACTGGCAGTTTCTTGTCCCGATTGCCTTTGTATACATGCTCTGGGATCGCAAGGATCTCTATGCCGGATTGCCTAGAGCGCCGAGCATTCTGCCAGGTTTGCTATTGCTGTTAACCGGATGCGCGTTATTGATTGTCGGTCAGCTCAGCAGCACGCAAAGCCTGCGTGAAATATCAATCGTCATCAATATTTTTGGTCTCGTTTTTCTGCTCTTTGGTACCAAGCATGTCAGGGCTCTTTTCTGGCCGCTGATCTACCTCGTGCTGATGTTATCGGTGACTTCCGGGCTGCTGGGCACGCTCCGACACCCGTTAAAACTGATCGCTGCAACAGTCGCTGCGAATGCACTTCAAATGGCGGGTTATGCTGTTTATCGCGACGGGTCATTTCTACAGCTTCCGCATATTACCATCGAGGTTGCGGATTCCTGCAGTGGCCTTAACCAAATAATCTCATCCATCGCGCTGGGGATACCGATCGCCTTTACGATCCTGAATAAATGGTGGAAACGGATTGCCATCATTTTATTTTCCCTGATGCTTGGTCTTGTCATGAACTGGATCCGGGTCTTTCTGATTGCGACCTGGAACTATGCCTCGGCCAAGGAGGTGATTCACGGGCCGTATGACATCTATAAGATGCCCTTCATTTTCCTGGTCGGTGTTTTCATTACCCTGGCTGTGGCACTGGCCATCGCTGACAAGACGGATGCTCGAGCCAGCACTGGCGACCAGGGAATCTCCTCCGGTAAGGTTGCAGCGCGGTCTGCTGACAGGAGTATTGTGCGTGCATCGGTCGTTGCCCTGCTTGTTTTCTTGATAACCGCCGTTTACCTGAATACGTGGAAAGCCGAGGCCGTTAATTTGCAAGGCGGATTCTCCGGCTTTCCTATGACAATTGCAGGCTTTCAGGGCAAGCCAATAGACGGGCTTGAAAAACCGTTCTATACAGGCCTGGCGCCTGATGAACTCATTGCCAGTTATATTAATCAGGCCAATGAGACTGCCAGGGTTTATATCGGGTATTTCCCTTCGCAGAACCAGCAGGCGGAATTGATCGACTATCGCTACAACTGGCTTCAAGATGGCGCCGAGCCCGTTGAGTTGCCATCTCACCCGGCAATATCCATGAAGAGGAACCGCGTACGGACTGGCGACAGGAACGTTACCGTGTTCTTCTCGTACGATATCAATGGCAGAAATATCATCGATCCGAAACTTGCGAAGCTGGCGACAGTTTTTGATGCACTGATGCATCGACACAACAATGGCGCCATTATCATGGTTATCTTTGACAAGGAATCGAATGAACTTTCAAACAACGAACAGGCATTTCTGAGACAAGTAGTGAACATGGCGTATGATCGCCTGCCAGGCACCTAGTGGTATTGAGCTGACGCTTCCATGTGTGTGAAACATACCGATATGAAAGTCCTTTTGAAATCTGCACAATCGGGGGTTGAGGACCCGGGAGTTAAGGATCAGGGATGTTGAAGAACACCCTCAAGAGGGTTTCTGCAAATGGCCTGTACTGGACGGGGCTGCTGCCTATACTCGGGCGGTTCAGTGGCAATCTGACCATACTTGTATTTCACCGGGTTGTGACAGAAGAAGAAAGGGCGCAAAGTCTGAACAAGCCGATGCTGATCACGGAAGCCCAGTTTGAGTCGACCCTCAAGGCAATTCGTTGCTATTGTCGTCCCGTATCCCTCGCAGATGCGGTACAAAACATCAAGGCGGGGCGCAAATTCGAACCAGGTACTGTGGCAATTACCTTCGATGATGGCTACTACGATGTCTATCAGAGAGCGTATCCCATTGCTCAAGTCGTACGATATCCCGGCCACCCTGTTCGTTACCACCGGCGTAATCGATAATCCGCAACATTACCTCTGGTGGGATGAAGTGGATTATTTCTGCAGATCGGGCAGGATTGGTTCAATTATGCCGGGCGAAGGGCATTCCGAAGATTTCAAGCGTGCGCTTGATTATATTTCACAATTGCCAGAGAACAGAACGGAGCATATCGAGGCGCAAATCCGGCATGCCTTTGCTCATATGCCGGTAGCGGAGCGTGACCGTTTTGTCGGATTAATCCGGGGAATGGCTTGCGAGTCGGGGCCGCGGACGCAGTTGATGTTGAGCTGGGATAACATCAGAGAGATGTCTGACCTGTTCGAGGTCGCCAACCATACTGTGAATCACCCCTTGTTGAGTACGCTGGGTTCGGCGGAAATTCGCCAGGAGATTGAAGACGCAAAGGTGAAAATCGAAAAAGAAACGGCAAGACAATGCAGGGGGCTGGCGTATCCCTCGGGAGATTACTCGAATAATGTAGTTTCAATAGCCGAATCACTTGGGTTTGAATATGCGGTAACGACCCGATTTTCCAATAACTCACACACTTCCAGTCTCATGTGTCTTGGTCGCAAGGATGCGGGCTATCTGTATCTCGACAATAAAATATCGTCTGCGTATTTCAATGCCGTATTGGCCGGTGCGACTGACTGGCTCAGGGGGCGGGGTAAAGGTAGAAATGCGGGTGCGACTGCGGCGTCCGCTAAAAATCATTCGAGAGATACAGGCGGCGGTAAGGAGGCAGACGCTAACGATTCTGGCACATTGCCGCTCATCGTGCATGTCGTGCATCATTTGAGCGTCGGCGGGCTTGAGAACGGACTCGTCAATCTTGTCAATCGACTCCCGCAAAATGCGTACCGGCATGCGATTGTCTGCATGACGGATTATTCGGACTTCAAGGAACGGATCAAGAAACCGGATGTCGAGGTATACGCACTGCACAAGCGCCCTGGCAAGGGCTTGAAGGTCTATCTGGACCTTTGGCGTCTGTTCCGACGGCTTAAACCTGATGTCGTCCATACCCGTAATATTGCCACACTGGAAGCGCAGTTGCCGGCACTGCTTGCCGGTGTGCCCCTTCGTGTCCATGGTGAACACGGGCGAGATTCCAGGGATATCGACGGAAAGAATACGAAATACCAATACCTCCGCAAAATATTCAGGCCTCTGATAACTCACTATATTGCGCTGTCGTTTGACCTGCGCGAGTACCTGCAGGGGCAGGTGGGGGTTTCAGGACATAAAATTTCGCATATATGTAACGGTGTGGATACTGAACACTTCACGCAGGCCAGAGAAAAGCCAAAAACGCTCCTGCCGGACGGGTTCAACGGCAAAGATATATTTATCATCGGCACGGTCGGTCGCATGGAGCCGGAGAAAGATCCAGTGACGCTGGCAAAAGCATTCATTCAATTGCTGAATGAGTACCCGCAGGCCCGCCAGAATCTAAGACTGGTCATGATTGGTGATGGTGTTCTGCTGGAACCGGTCAAAGCATTGCTCGCTCAGGCTGATGTAACGGAGCTGACCTGGCTGCCCGGAGAGCGTGATGACGTGTCTATATTGCTTCAGACCATGGATGTGTTTGTACTTTCCTCTCTGGTGGAAGGCATATCGAATACGATCCTGGAGGCAATGGCCAGCGGCTTGCCGGTAGTCGCGACCCGGGTCGGTGGTAACAGTGAGATTGTAGACGAGGATGTGACCGGATTACTGGTGCCACGCAGAGATCCGGCGTCATTGGCGGCGGCTATCCACCGGTACTTCAGGGATCCGGGGATGCGACGACGACATGGCGCCCTGGCGCGCAGACGTATCGAAGAAGGGTTCAGCATTGATAAGATGGTACAACAATATCATGATCTTTATGACAGACTATTGTATTCGAACAGGAAAACAACCCTTTTGAGCAGGTCTACCTATTAATCTGGCACTGGAATGTCTGAAGTAGCACATGTGCGGCATCGCTGGAATATTTGATACCCGAGAACAGCGTCCCATCGATGAAGGACTGCTGGAACGCATGAACCAGTCCCAGATTCATCGCGGGCCGGATGATGGCGGGCTACACGTGGAGCCAGGGGTCGGCCTGGCGCACCGCCGCCTGTCGATTATCGACCTGTCCGGCGGGCACCAGCCGCTATTCAATGAAGACGGTTCGGTGGTGGTGGTTTACAACGGCGAGATTTACAACTTTCCTGAGCTCACCACGGAGTTACTCGCGGCCGGCCATCACTTCAGAACCCACTGCGATACCGAGGTCATTGTCCATGCCTGGGAGGAGTGGGGTGAGGAGTGCGTCGACCCGTTTCGGGGCATGTTTGCCTTTGCCATCTGGGACCGCAACCGGCGACACCCTGTTCCTGGCCCGCGACCGCCTGGGCATCAAGCCCCTGTATTACGCCCTGCTGCCAGACGGGCGGCTGCTGTTCGGCTCGGAGCTCAAGTCCCTGCTCGTTCATCCGACGGGCTGCCAAGAAAGACAGACCCGCGTTCGGTGGAGGACTATTTCGCCTACGGCTATGTCCCGGAGCCACAGACCATCTTTAGCGGATGTCTTCAAGCTGCCTCCCGGTCATACCCTGACCGTACGGCGCGGTGAGGCCAGGCTCGCAGCCGCGGCAGTACTGGGACGTGGACTTCTGATCCCGAACGGCATGCACCGATGAACGCGAGGCGCGTGAGCAACTGATCGAGCGGCTGCGAGGAGGCGGTGAGGATGCGCCTGATCGCCGATGTGCCGCTGGGCGCCTTCCTGTCCGGCGGTGTGGATTCCAGCGCCGTGGTGGCCATGATGGCGGGTCTGAACAGCGAGCCCGTCAATACCTGTTCCATCTCCTTCGGCGATCCTGACTTCAATGAGGCCACTATCGCCGCCATGGTGGCGCGAGCGCTACGCAGACCCATCACCACGTGGAGCAGGTGGAGCCCGGACGATTTCGACCTGATAGACCGACTCGTCGGGCATCTACGACGAGCCGTTCGCCGACAGCTCGGCCATGCCGACTTACCGGGTCTGTGAACTGGCGCGCAAGCACGTGACGGTGGCGCTGTCCGGCGACGGCGGCGACGAAAATCTTGCCGGCTACCGGCGCTACCGCTGGCACCTGTATGAAGAACGCATGCGGGCCATGCTGCCCTAGCGCTGCGCCGGCCGCTGTTCGGCACCCTGGCCGGATATATCCGAAGGCGGACTGGGCGCCGAAGGTGCTGCGCGCCAAGTCGACCTTCGAGGCCCTGGCCAGGGATGCCGTGGAGGGCTATTTCCACAGTGTCTCGATCCTGGGTGATGCGCCTACGCGCGCGGCTGTTCAGCGGCGCATTCCGCCGCGAGCTGCAGGGCTACCAGGCGGTCGAGGTGCTTCGCGCGCATGCCGCACACGCCCCCGAGCACCCCCTGTCGCGGGTCCAGTACCTGGACCTGAAGACCTATCTGGTGGGCGACATTCTGACCAAGGTGGACCGCGCCAGCATGGCCCATTCCCTCGAGGTGCGGGTCCCCATACTGGATCACAAGCTCGTCGAATGGATGGCAGGACTGCCGCCGGAGTTCAAATTGCGCGGCCGGGAGGGCAAGTACCTGTTAAAGAAGTCCATGGAGTCCCGTCTCCCGGATGAGATCCTGTACCGACCCAAGATGGGCTTTGCGGTGCCGCTGGCCAGCTGGTTCCGGGGTCCGCTCCGGGAGCGGGTCAGAAAGGCGTTGCTGGGTCCCGAAATGCTGGATAGCGGCATCTTCGACAGCGGCTTCCTGCGGCAGGTGGTGGAGCAGCACCAGTCCGGGCGCAGGGATTTCAGCGCCCCCATCTGGACCCTGCTGATGTTCGAGGCCTTCCTGCGCAAGCTGCAGGATCATAACGGGGCTGGCCACGATGCGCGTGCTGCATATCCTTGACCATTCCGTCCCCCTGCACAGCGGCTATACCTTTCGCACCCGTGCGATCCTCGAGCAGCAACGCGCGTTAGGCTGGGAAACGTTCCAGTTGACCAGCACCAAGCAGGGCAAGACCGGGGCCGCGGTTGAGCAGGTTGGCGAACTGACTTTCTACCGGACGCAGCCGCCTTCGGGAAGCATGGACCGCTTGCCGGTCATCAACCAGCTGGCGGTGGTGACCGGGCTTGAAAGGCGACTGGCCGAGGTGATCCCTGAGGTGAAGCCGGACCTGCTGCATGCCCATTCACCGGCGCTGAACGGGCTGGCGGCACTGCGCGCCGCCAGACGCTCCGGAATACCGCTCGTTTACGAGGTGCGCGCCTTCTGGGAAGATGCGGCGGTAGACCACGGGACCAGCCGCGAGGGCGGGCTGCGCTATCGCCTGACCCGCGCACTGGAAACCCATGTGCTGAAACATGCAAGCGCGGTGACGACGATCTGTGAAGGCCTGCGAGGCGATATCGTGGCGCGCGGCATCCCCGGGCGAAAGGTCACCGTCATCCCCAATGCCGTGGATATCGAGCGGTTCTTGATGGACCGGCAGCCGGATCCGGGATTGCAGCAGCGGCTTGGTCTGGAGGGCAAAACGGTGCTGGGCTTTATCGGTTCCTTTTATGCCTATGAAGGCCTGGCCCTTCTGCTGCAGGCCATGCCGGGGATTCTGCAGGCGGCACCGGAGGTACGCCTGCTGCTGGTTGGCGGTGGGCCGGAAGCGCAGCGCCTGAAGCAAATCACCGCGGCCTCGGGCCTGCAGGACAGCGTTATCTTCACCGGTCGCGTTCCCCATGACGAGATATCGGAGTACTACAATCTGGTTGACATCTTTGTCTACCCGCGCCTGTCGATGCGGCTGACGGAGCTGGTTACGCCACTGAAGCCGCTGGAGGCAATGGCCCAGGGACGGCTGGTGCTGGCCTCCGATGTGGGCGGGCACCGCGAGCTGATCCGACCGGGCGAGACCGGTCAGCTGTTTCATGCCGGCAGCATGGAAGACCTGCAACGGGCAGTGCTGGCCATGCTGCGGGATCGTGCCGCCTGGCAGGCACAGCGCGAGGCCGGCCGCCGGTTTGTGGAAAGGGAACGCACCTGGGCGGCGAGCGTGACCCGCTACCGGGATGTCTATGCCGCCGCGCTTGGCGGGGGTGACTAGGCATGCCTGCGATTCGTATTGGACTGATCGGTCCCTTGCCGCCGCCCCCTGGCGGGATGGCGAACCAGACGCGGCAACTTGCGCATTTGCTACGGTCAGAGGGCCTCGATGTCGAGTTGGTACAGACAAATGCGTGCTACAAGCCTTATTGGGTGGGAAAGTTGCACGGTATCAGAGCGCTTGTTTCGCCTGCTGCCTTATTTATGGCAGCTGTGGAGAACTGCCGGGCGGGTTGACTTGTTTCATGTGATGGCCAATTCGGGTTGGTCCTGGCACTTGTTTGCGGCCCCCGCCATCTGGATTGGCTGGTTGCGGCGTATCCCGGTAGTCGTGAACTACCGGGGCGGGGAAGCAGAGGGATTTTTTCAGAAATCATTCCGCTGGGTGCGGCCTAGTCTCAAGCGGGTTGCCGCGGTCGTTGTGCCTTCCGGCTTCCTCGCCGAGGTATTCCGCAGGCGGGATATTGATGTGCACATAGTGAAGAATATCGTTGATATGCAGCGTTTCTTATCGGCGAGCCCACCGCCGCAGCAACAGTCGAATGCCCCGCATCTCCTGGTTACCCGCAATCTGGAAGCCATCTATGATATCGGCACCGCATTGCGTGCGTTCCGGCGCATCCATCAAACCTGCCCGGGTGCGCGACTGACGGTATGCGGGTCTGGTCCCGAGAGAGGAGAGGCTTCAGGCACTGGCCAGAGAACTGGGGGTCAGTAGCGCGGTAACATTTACCGGCCGTCTGGAGAATGACAGGGTGGCGGAACTGTATCAGACGGCTGATGTCATGATAAACCCGAGTCTGGCTGACAACATGCCCATATCCATCCTGGAAGCCCTGGCTTGCGGTGTGCCAGTGGTGAGTACCAATGTTGGCGGCGTGCCTTACCTTGTGACCCATAATAAAACTGCCTTGCTGGTCTCTCCGCGGGATGACCAGGCAATGGCGGAGGCAGTGCTTTCACTGCTCAGGAATCCGGCCCTGGGCGACAGCCTGGCCAAGGCCGGATATGATGAGATTCATGACTATACCTGGCCCAGGGTGCGGGAGCAGTTGTTCGCTGTTTATGACTCGGTATTAGCGAGTACAGTGAATGATCATCCCGAGCAGCAGAATGCCCGCTGATATCCGCAAAAGACGGTTCTCATCGCTCGGTGGCAAGGTGGCTGTGGCATATGCAAGCACTGATCAGGTGGCCGATTCGAAATGATCCAGCCTGTCCTCGCCCGGCGCCTGATCTACCCGCTGCACGAGCGCCTCCTGAAGCGGCCGACCTTTGACTACCTGGCGGAGCTGGAACAGAGCCAGTGGCTGTCGCGGGAGGGGATGGAACAGCTGCAGGAGAAGAAACTGGCCGAGTTGCTCAAATGTGCCTATCAACATTGTCCCTGGCACCGGGAACGGCTGATGGCAGCCGGTATTGCCCCCGATGGGCGGGTATCGCTCGCGGATCTGCGCCGCTTGCCCACCATGGACAAGCAGGACGCCGTTGCCCATGGCGAGCGCATGGTCTGGCGCGGGGTGCCCGGTGGAATCTTTCAATACAATACCGGTGGATCCAGCGGCCAGCCGCTGATCTTCTACTACGGTCGCCGGCGCCAGGCATCGGATGCCGCAGGCCGGATGCGGGCACGGCGCTGGTGGGGCGTGGAACCCGGTGACCCGGAGGTCTACCTCTGGGGTGCGCCGGTGGAACTCGACAAGACCGACCGCATCAAGACGCTGCGTGATCGCCTGCTGAACCAGCTGGTACTGAACGCCTTTGACATGTCACCCGCACATATGGAGGACTATGCCCGGGCCATCCAGTCCTTCCAGCCACGCTGTATCTATGGCTATGCCAGTTCGGTGGCACTGCTGGCCGCCCATGTCCTGGACCGGAACATCAAGCTGCGCCTGCCCCGGTTGAAGGTGGTGTGCACCACCGGCGAGCCGCTGTTCGACCATCAACGGCAGCTGATCGGAGAGGCCTTCGGTGCACCGGTGGCGAACGAATTCGGCAGCCGCGATATCGGCTTCACGGCCCATGAAACACCGCAAGGCCAGCTGCTGCTGATGAGCGAGAGCATCATCCTGGAGGTGCTGGATGAGCAGGGGCAGCCGGTGGCGCCCGGAGAGACCGGCGAGGCGGTGATGACCGCCCTGGAATCCTTTGCGCAGCCCTTTATTCGCTACCGAACCGGTGATGTGGTACGGCTGGCTGACGAAACCTGCCGTGCCGGACGCGGGCTGCATGTGATTTCCGAGGTGGTGGGCCGGACCACCGACTTTGTCGTGCGGACCGACGGCGCCATCATGCATGCCCTGGCGGTGATCTATGTACTGCGTGCGGTACCCGGGGTAGGGGAGTTCAAGATCGTACAGCACAGCGTACAGGATCTCGAGGTCCAGGTAGTGCCCAATGCCCACTGGGAAGAGGGTGCCCGCGCGGCAATCGAGTCCGGTCTGCATCAGCGCCTCGGCAACGATGTCCGCATCGCGATCCGCCTGGTCGATGCCATCCCTCCCGAGGCGTCCGGCAAGCACCGTTACGTGGTCAGCCATGTCCCGTTATCGGAATGGCACTGAAGTGGCAGGCCACGGTCTGTCCAATTGAATACATTGAAACATGGATATTGTAAAACTTGCCTCCCTGCCGTTCCGCTACCGTCCCTGGCGCCCCCGTCATGCCCGGCTTATTATGGCGGATCTGCTGAAGCCCGCCTCCGGCGAGCAGAGGCCACATGACGTTCATTTGCGGGGCGCCATCGACTGGCTGTGCCGGGCCCAGGATGTCCGGGACGGTAAATCCGATGCCGGCAGCGTCTCCGCCGGCTGGAGTTTTGAGGATGGCTGGCTGCCCGGCTACCCCGAGACCACCGGCTATATCATCGAAACCTTTCTGAGTGCGGCCAGGGTTCTCAAGCAGCCGGAGCTGGTCGAACGCGCCGGCCGCATGATCGACTGGGAGCTTTCCATTCAACTGCCCGATGGCGCCTTCCCGGGACACTTCGGAGAAGCCGGCAGCCGGCCGGTGATCTTCAATACCGGCCAGATCATGCACGGTCTGATCGCCGGCTACAGCCAGCTCGGCCGCGCCGATTGCCTGGAGGCCGCGATCCGCGCCGGGCGCTGGCTGGTACGACAGCAGGACGACGACGGTTGCTGGCGTCAATACGAACACAACCAGGTTCCCCATGTGTACAACACCCGCGCCACCTGGGCGCTGCTGGCCACCGGCCTGCTGGCCGCGGAGGCGGATCTGGTTGCCGCCGCACGACGCAACCTGGACTGGGCATTGAGCCAGCAAACGCCCTGCGGCTGGTTTGCAAACAACGCCTTTGTGCCGGAACGCGCGCCATTCACCCATACCATCGCCTATGCCATCCGCGGCTTGCTTGAATCCGGGGTATTGCTCGATGAGGACCGTTACCTGCAGGCCGCTGTGGTGGCCGGGCAGGGCATGGCGAAGGTCCAGCGCCAGGACGGCTGGCTGGCGGGGACCTACCGGGATGACTGGGTCACGGCTGCCGGCTACTGTTGTCTTACGGGGCTGGCACAGATGAGCCTCAACTGGACCAGGCTCGCCCAGATAACCGGTGATCAGGGATTCCGCGATCACGCACGGGCGGGTCTGGCCTGGCTCAAGACGACGCAGAAGCTGGATGCCAGAGACCCGGTGGTGCGCGGCGGCATTGCCGGCTCCTCACCCATCTGGGGTGACTATTCACGCTTCGAGTATCCCAACTGGGCGGCAAAGTTCTTCGCCGATGCCTTGCTGATGGATCTGACCGATTCCGTGGTGCCGCCGGTGCCGCAGTTTGAGAGGGCGCGCGCCGTTGGATAGGCTCCGGATCATGATCCTGTGCGGGCGCTCGCCACGCCACCTGTATGTGGCCAATGCCCTCTGCGAGGCGGCAGACGTGCTGGCCATCGTGCAGGAAAGCGGTAGCGAATGGAGCCTGCGCAAGGTGCTCAGGCTGCTGCGGCCGGACACTTTCTTCCGCAAGGTGTGGCGCTGGCTGCGGGACCGCCGGCGCTATTACGGCAATCCCGAGGCCCGGTTCTTTTTCGGGTCGGATGCCCCGCGGCTGGATCACCCCGAACTGGTCAAGGAGGTGCCGCATATCAATCACCCGGAGGTGGTGCGGCTGGCCGATGAACTCGAGCCTGACCTGATCGCGGTATTTGGCACCTCGCTGATTCGGGGTGAACTGCTGCAAAAAGGTCGGCTCGGCATGGTCAATCTGCACGGCGGGCTCTCACCGGAATACCGCGGCGCCGATTGCACCTTCTGGGCCCTGTACAACGGCGAACCGGAGAAAATCGGCTGCACGCTGCATTACATCGACGCCGGGATCGATACCGGCCGTCTGATTGCGCATGTGAGTCCCGAGATCAGGCCGGATGATGATGAACTGGTGCTGTTCTGGCGCAGCGTGCAAGAAAGCGCGAAGGTGTATGCGGAGCTGATGCAACGGCTGGCGCAGGGTGAAAAACCAGGCTCACCCCAGCAGGGAAAGGGTCATCTCTATCAGGTCAGGCAGCGCGGCCTTCGTCATGAAATGAGGGTCAAAAAGTTGCTGCGCGAAGGCTTATTGTCGGATCTAAGCTTAGGACCCCGGATTAAATGGTTCCATGAATGAATGGCGCTTAAGTCGAAGTCGTAATAAATAGCCACGGAATCCACGGAAGACACAGAAATTATCTGTTAATATTCCGTGGATTCCGTGGCCATTGGTTTAATATTAAGAACGCTATCCCTTAAGATAAGTGCCATTCGTTCCATGAATAAAAACGACTATCCGGGGCGATATGGAAGCAGCTGGGCTGCAAGGGTCAGTCGTCCGGGTATGCCGATGCCTCATGCATTTCCCGTTGGTTCGAGCTGCTGGCCGAGGTCGGCATCGAAGGCGGTGATGAACCACTGCTCGGGATCGGAGATCAGGGCCCGGTGCAGATGGTCGGTCTGGCCCAGGTGAACCATGAACCGGATCGGCGAGTCGAGCCGGATAAAGCCTGCACCCGTCAACCACGGGGCGGCCGCAGGGATCCTCGCATCACAGAGGACGGCGATGGCGTCAGTCCGGATAGCGAGGCCGGCACAGACTGCGAACAGAGTCAGCAACCGTCGCGGCCGGCACAGGAAGTCCAGCAGCCACATGACCGGCTCGTCGTGCCAGCTGCCCGGGCTGAGCACCGCATAACCGAGGAGCTGTTCATTCCGTGTCAATATGACGCGGCGATACCGGTCCCGCTCTGGACAACGGTCGTAGCGCCATCCCACCGTCGACAGATCGCGCAGGGCGATGACAGGATAGCGGGGGGAGACGTCCTCCCACAGCGTGTCGAGTCGCCGGTCGAAGCGAGCGACCTCCTCGACTTTTACGCCAGGGAGCTTCGAGGCCGCGGCGAGGGCACGTGCGCTGCCGGCCACGGCTGGCGCCATCAGCCCGCTGGCGAGCCGGGCGAGGGAGCCACTGCCTCGAGCCGCCAGTAGCTTCGCCGGTCGGAGGGGACGCACGTAGAGGGGCAGGACACCGAGGTCGGTCCAGCCCGCGCGCAGGAAGGCTTTGTATGCCTGATCGGAGAGATCAAGCCCTCCGGCGACCTCGAGCTGATCCACGAGGAAGCTATTCAGCCCTGGCCCGACACCGCGGAGACGCCAGGCCGGATCTACCATCAAGTCTACCGCCCAGGCCGCGTCGATGGTCTGACCGGCAGCGCGAAGGGAGAAGGGGAGGGCCCCCTGCTGGCCGACGATCTGTCTGTCACGCTCGCATATCCAGAACCACGGACCCTCGGTGTTCCGTCGCGGGTGCTCAAGGTATTTCCACGCAAACTGTCCGGGACGCAGGAGCGGAGCGTCCTCCGGGTACACGCGCCGCTGGAACTCGATCAGCCGGTCGACGTCCGTGGCCTCGTAGCGGCGGATTCCGGCCTGAAATCGTTCGAAACGACTCATCGCTCAACGGTTTTTCGTGCCACGAATGCAACGATTCCGTCGATCGTGTCCAGATTCTCCGGTAGCATATCCGAGTCGTCAACTGTGATGCCGAAGCGTTCTTCGAGGAACCCGATGACCTCGAGGACCCCCGTCGAATCGATGATGCCCCGCTCCAGCAGCGACTCCGCGCCTCCGATTTGCTGACCGTCGGCGACATAGAAGTTCTGATAAATAAAGCGGGTGACTGTCTGTCGCACGTCCTCCATGTCAACGGAGCTCCGTCTTCTTGATTTTGCCGGTGATCGTCCTGGGGAGGTCGTCTACGACAACAATTTCCTTCGGCACGCTGTAGCTCTCGAGGTAACGCATGCAGGCACGCTGAATCGCCCGGGGCTCCAGGGTGACCCCATCATTCGGTACCACGAACGCCTTCACGGCCTGGCCCAGCACCGGGTCAGGCACGCCAACCACCGCGGCTTCGCGAATCCCGGGCAGCCGCTCGAGGACGTCCTCGACTTCTCGTGGGGCGACCTTCTCGCCCCGGCACTTGATGATGTCGTCCATCCTCCCGACGAAGTACAGGTAGCCCTCTTCGTCGATCCACGCGTAATCCCCGGTGTAGAGCACCCGTTCCCCGGGAAGCAGGCCCGGCTTGAGCTTCCTGTCGGTCGCCTCCGGTTTCTCCCAGTACCCTAGCATAACGGTTCCGCCACGGACCACCAACTGCCCCACCTGTCCTGCCGGTAATCGCCTGCCTTCTTCATCCACCACCCACACCTCCGTGTTCGGGATGGGGATTCCGACGCTCGTTGGCTTCCGCTCGAGGTCCTCAGGCGGAAGGTACGACACCCGCTTGCACTCGGTAAGGCCGTACATCGAATAGACCCGCGCGTCCGGACACAGCCGCCGCAGGTGATCGATGTGTTTGACCGATAACGCGGCGGCAGTGCTGGTAAAGTATCGGATCGAGCGGAGATCCCTCGAGGCCAGTCCCGGCATGTCCGCCATCATCGCGAACATCGTGGGAACGCCTGGAAACCCGGTGACCCGCTCCTCCTCGATCCGGTCGAAGATCTGCGCCGGGTAGGCGAATGACCGCTCGAGTACCAGCCTCCCGCCGATCCAGGCAGCCATAATCATCTGGTACAACCCATAGTCAAATGATAATGGCAGGACACCCAGGATGACATCCGATGGATCATTCTCGAGGTATGTGGTGATCGATGCTGCAGCGACCCGCATGCTTCGGTGGGTGTGCATCACCCCCTTCGGTTCCCCGGTCGACCCCGAGGTGTAGATGATCGAAGCGAGATCGATGTCGATACACCGTCTGCGTGGTGGGGCCTCCGGGTTGCCGGCCGCGATCGCCGTCTCGAAGGCCAGCCCCCCTGGCAGACGCTCGAGGTCCACGGACTCCAGGTTACCCGATACGAGCGTCGTCCGGAGGTGTGGACAGGTCCTGGCCGGCTCCGCGAAGTGGGGATGAAGCCGCGCCTCGGAGATCAATGCGCTCGGACGGGCGTCGCCGAGGAGGTACTCGATCTTGCCGGCACGCGTCTGAGGGTTGACCACCGAGACGACGGCGTTCGCCTTCAGGCCACCCCAGAACGCGATCACGGTCTCGACGACGTTGTCGCCGAAGATCATCACCCGGTCGCCTCGGACCACACCCCTCTGCTCCAGGGTGTTGGCGAGCGCATTCGACCGTTGATTGAGCTCGGCCCAGGTCAGACGCTGGCCGTCACACACCAGCCCGACGTGGTCCGGGCGCAGGCGCGCGGCTTCATCCAGGGCATCGTGGAGCAGGGGGGCGTCCTTGGCGGCGTGGTTCATACCCGCATCTCGCCTCTTGATTCAGGGTGGAGCGGTCAAACAGTGAGCGGCGCCGGAGGGAGGTGTCACCCGATCGATCAACGTTCCGATCGAAGCGGGTGTCTCTACCGACGGTGTCCGCGCGATCAGCTGACGGTGCACGAGCTGGGTAGAGATGACGCCAACGAGGGCCATGTTGTCAGTGTTGGACAGCGGCGCGTGTGCGCCTCGAGCCAGACACTTCCGCCACAGCCGGGTCACCGCTCCGGCATCAAACACACCTGCTGCCGCGATCGACGCCGGCGAAAGGATCTCTTCAACCCATTCGCGCGCTTCCTCACTGATGAAGCAGACGGCGTCGGGCGCCCGGTAGGGCTGCTTGGTCCGCTCCCGGATCTCTCGCGGGACGATGTCGGCCGCGGCGCGTTTGATCACATGCTTCTCGTCGAGCCCCATCAGACGGTATTTGTCGGGGAGGGACTCAGCCAGGGCCGCGACCTGTGGATCCAGGAACGGGAACCGCCCCTCGACCGAATGCGCCATCAGCATCCGGTCCCCCTGTGACGACAGCAGGTATCCGGCGAGCAGGGTGCGCACCTCAAGGTACTGGTCTCGAGCCAGATATGACCATCGCTCGAAGTCACCGGGTAGGTCCGCCAGCAGGGCATCGACGACGCCATGATCGGCCTGTAGCTCCGACCGGAAGAGACGCCGAAGAGCTCGAGTTGTCCTCCACCGGGTCTGGTGGGCGAACCCGGGCAGCCGCCAGCTGGCCAGATCCTGACCGAAGAACTGTCTGGCGAGTGTCTGCTGGGCGACCGGAGACCTCGGGTAGATAGGGGTAGAGGCGCTCGAGGAGCCGTGGTCGGACCTCGGAGCCGGGCTGGCGCGCCCAGAACCGGCGGATCGCCCCCTCGCGGAACAGGTCATAGCCGGCGAAGACCTCGTCCGACCCTTCACCGGTCAGCACCACCCGCAGGCCCGACTGGTGGACCAGCCGCGAGAGAAGAAAAAGCGGCGCCGGCGCCGTACGAAGGATGGGACGCTCCGTGTGGTGGATGACGTCGGGAAAGACTCGAGCGATGTCCGATCTCGAGACGCTCAGCTCGTGGTGCTCGGACTCGAGCCTCGAGGCCATCAGCCGCTGGAACCGGGTCTCGTCGAACTCGTCGTCCTCGAATCGCAGTGAGAAGGTATGGAAGCGTCGACCCGTTCGGCGGGCGGCGAGGGCGGCGACGAGCGAGCTGTCGATCCCCCCGGAGAGGTAGCTTCCGACCGGGACGTCGGCGCGCACCAGCCGTAGCGCGCTGGCGTCCTCGAGCGCGGTGCGGACCGCGGCCACCGCGTCGTCTCGCGAGCCTTCGAACTTCGTGCTGGCTCGAGTCGGGGGCCATGCCTCGTCGCGCACCTGCCCGTCGAAATACTCGCGGAGGTGGCCGGGCCGAAGCTCCTCGATCCCCAGGTACACGCTCTGGGGTGGCACCACGCTCCAGAAGGTGAAGGTCTCCTCGAGCCCGCGGGGATCGAACGCGCGCGGAAGATCCGGGGCTGCGGCGAAGAGTGCCTTGACCTCGCTGGCGAAGTACAGCCGGGGGCCGTGCACCGCCAGGTGAAGGGGGAGGATTCCGAAGCGGTCGCGAGACAGGATCAGCCGCCGGCGTCGGGTGTCCCAGATGGCCAGCGCCCACTGGCCGTTGAAGCGACGAAACGCGTCGTCGCCCCACTGCTCGTAGGCGTGGAGCGATGACCTCGGTGTCGCTGCGGGTCCGGAACCGGTGACCGCGCGCCGCGAGCTCGTCGCGCAGCTCGAGGTAGTTGAAGATCTCGCCGTTGAAGACCACCCACAGCGTGCCGTCGCGCTGCTCGAGCGGCTGCTGGCCGTCGCCAGGTCGATGATCGACAGGCGGGCGTGGCCCAGCCCGGCGACCGTGGTCGCGATAGACGCCGAACTCGTCCGGGCCGCGATGGCGGAGCGCGCCGACCATCCGGCTCAGCGCGTCGAACCGGCGGCGGCGCGGCGGTGCAGGTCGACGATCCCCGCGATTCCGCACATGTCAGCCACCCCCGTCCGCGAGCAATGGGAGCGAGGTGCAGGTAGCGGGTCGGTGCGCCGCTTCGGGCCTCGATGTCCCGCCACGCGGCCTCGACCTGGTCCGGGTGAGCGTCCGAGCGCCTCGGCCACCTCGGTCGATCGGCACGCCGTTGTTCGAGGCCGTACAGGCAGAGGTCCATCTTGTCGAAGGGCAGCGCGAAGTAGAACTCCTCCTGCGTCTGCGGCATCGAGAACGTGTCGGTCGTGGGCGTGGCCGGCGGCGGATCTCCTCGGGCACGCCCAGCGCTCGCGCCAGCGTCGTACACCTGGCTCTTGTACAGGTGGGCGATGGGCTTCATGTCCGCGGCGCCGTCCCCTTTTTCACGAAGAAGCCGAGGGCGTACTCGAGCCGGTTCGGTGATCCGACGACCGCATATCCGAGCCTGTCGGCGTGGTAGTACTCCACCATCTTGCGGATGCGTTGCTTGAAGTTCGTCGCGGCGACGAGCTGGCGATAGCTCTCGGCCGGGAGCCGGGCGGACCGCTCCTGGCCGTCGGGATCGGCGACCACCAACCGGAACACATTCAGCCGCGGGCCGGCCTCCAGGGGCGGAAGCACAAGCTTACACCTCCATCCCTCCGAGTATTCGGGAAACACGGATCGAATCGCCTCAGTCTGGCGGGCGTAGCATCCGACCGCCTCGAGGGTGCCGCCGACCGGCTCGATGCATGTGGTGGCGCCGAACCTCGAGGCCACCATTCGTCCGAGACGAAGCGAATCGTCGGACGAATCCCGCTCCGGCATCAACAGGGCCACCACCCGCTCCGGTCCGAGTGCGCGAACAGCGAGCGCAAGACACACCGCGCTGTCCACGCCGCCGGAGACACCCACCACTGCGCCGCGGCGCCGAAGGTCAACCGTTATCTGGTCCCTCAAGATCTGGCTGATTCTCTCAGCCTCGCCTTCGCCATCGATCGCCAGCGGTTCGAATCTGCTCATCCCGTCCTCGATGCATAGGTCGGAGTCTGCTGTGGACAATTAATGCCGTGGCCCGCCCCGTTTTGCAATCTTGCCACTATGGTGACGGAAACACATAAAATCAATGCAACAAGATCATTCTGTGTCTTTCGCTGTGCTTCCGTGGCTATTCGATGCAGACAAAAAAATCATGCATTGTCATTAAGTTCGCAATCCCCAATAATCATTGCCCATGCGCTACGAGCCACTGCTCCAGCATCATGATGACCCAGATCATGACGCCATAGTATCCGGCATGACTGCCCTGATGTTCCCTGACGATCTGGTCAATATAGCGTTCCCTGAGATAACCCCGGCTTCTAAAATCAGCCAGGCTGTCATAGGCCAGTTCTCGCAGTCCGGAATGTTCAGTCAACCAGACACCAAACGGCAGGCCGAATCCATGCTTGTTTTTATCCAGGGTTTCGGGCGCCAGGAAATCCCTTACAGCGCTGCGGTAGAACGAGCGCAATTCCATGCGGCGGATAAGCATGCGTGAGGGTACCCTGGCCGAGAACGCTACCAGTTCCTCATCCAGCATCGGGTAACGCACCTCGATACCGGCGAGTTCGCACATACGGCTGACCTTGCGCAGATCATTGTCGGCCAGGGTTATCTTCAGGTCCATGTGCAACATGCGCTTAAGCATGGAATCTGTAGCAGCGCTTTCGTATGCCTCTCTGAGATTCTTCAACGGGGCATCGGTATCAATGTCTGAAAGAAAGTCCGCCGCAAAGATATCCTCGAGAGGGGTCCTGTGCAGAAAGTTATAGGCCTCCATACGGTCCGGCATCGGCTGCCGTGCCTGCTCGATATAGCTGCAGACCTTACCCGCTAGCGGTATTCGTTTCATGAATGGGATGCCGAGGAAGATTGGTTCGATCACACGCTGTCGCAGCAGCGCAGGTAAATGCGCGTAGGCACCAAACAGCAACTGTTTTGCATAGCGCTCGTTGCCTGCAAAGATTTCATCGCCACCATCACCGGCCAGCAGGCATGACTTACCATCCTGTAGCGCCAGCATGGCACAATAATATGCCGGGATGGCCGAGGCATTACCGAACGGTTCATCATAGGCGGCGGCAATTTTCGGTATGCGCATCGATGACATCCTGCGGGGTCACATAATATTCATGCAGCTTGACGTTGAAGTGGCGTGCCGTGGCGCGGGCAAACTCCATTTCATCATAGCCTTCTGCCTGGAAGCCGATCCCATAGGCATCAACCCTCTTATTGGAGAGTTTCGCGAACATGCCGGTGACCGTGCTGCTGTCCAGGCCACCGCTCAGGAAAGTGCCTGTCGCCTCATCTGTAAGGCAATTGCCGACGGACTTTTCAAGCAACGAAAGCAGTTCACTGGAGAGTTGGTCCTCCTGTTCATCGGATTCCTGGTATTCAAGCCGCCAGTAAAATGAGCGGGTTACCATGCCGTTGTCGTACGTCAGGTATTCTCCGGGGAGGAGTTTTTCCATGCCCCGGTAGATGCTGCCGGGGCTGGGGACCATGTGAAAATACAGATAGTTGAACAGACCCTGTGGATCAAGTACCTTTGATACGTCGGGATGTGCCAGAATCGCATCGGCACGTGAAGCGATAACCAGGGTGCCGTCGACAGCCGAGAAAGCGAGGGGCTGGGTGCCCATGCGATCCACCGCAATCAATGCATGCCCGCTGCCTGGTTCAAAGATGGCGAGTGCGAAAGCGCCATGCAGGTGTTGCAGCAACCCGCTGCCCAAGCGGCGGTAGGCTTCAGCGGCCGCCTGCGCATGCCCCTTCTCGCTGGCGATTGATTGAAAAGATCTTTCAGTCCACCAAGGTCGTCCTGTCACAGCCACCTGGAGGTCTTCGCCTGAGAACAGGGTGCCTGAATGCCTGTGACAGCCCAGCGCACATCCAGGCGTCCTGGTGCCTGAGTGCAGGCAGTCCCCCGAAGAATGCCCAAGCCTGTCCCGCATTACGTCAAGCAGGTCAGTGCTGCCCTGTTTGGCCATATTCCGGGGGGCGATGAATCCGTAAATGCTACTCATTTGCCAGGTTCTGAACTATTGCTGCATGATTGATTGTCAATTTCACCATGGCCGGCATATTGTTTGTACCGTCCCGCTATGGCCCTGGCGCATACGATTAGTATACATTAACGCATTGCAGGCTCGGCAAAAACCGCAATGGTGTGCACAGTCAGATCAGGTATCGCACTGTCTGTAGGGTGCACCGTGCGCGCCGAAAGATCTGTTGATTCATGGTGCGCACGGCGCACCCTGCAATGGTTCGTTGAATAATATGTGCTTCCGGAATGGTTTTATATGGCTGAATTTTTATCCAAGGTAGCCAAGACACTGCGCTATTACGCTCGCCAGTGGCTGGTCTTTTTGCGGGGGCTTTGGTGGGATGTGGTAAAACCGATGCCTTTGGCGCCAGTCTTTATCGTAGGCTGCAGCCGGGCCGGTACCACGCTGGTCTACAAGACCTTCTCTGAATCGCACGAGCTTGGCAGTTTGCAGAAAGAGACCCATGATTTCTGGTCGGGGTTGCACCCCATCGAGGAACGTCAATGGGAAAGTCATGCCTTGCTTGCAAAAGATGCCCGTGAATCGGACCGTTTATCCGTGGCACGCTATTTCTTTTCTCATACCGGCAAGCGTCGCTTTGTGGATAAGAATAACCAGAATGGCCTGAGCATTCCCTACCTCCATGCCCTGTTTCCGGATGCCTGTTTCGTCTACGTCAGGCGAAATCCCGGAGATAACATCAACTCCCTGATAGAGGGCTGGCGACGGCCGGATGAATATGCAACCTGGTCCCGTGATTTGCCCGGAGAGGTCCGTATCGATGGAGGGCGAGATTACCCGCTGGTGCTTCTTTCTGCCCGACTGGCTGGCGAACGTACCTTGACAGTACGCTGGAGGAGGTCTGTGCATTCCAGTACCAGGCCATGAACGAGGCAATACTCGAGGCAAAGTCACTGGTACCGGAACGGCAGTGGATTGATATCCGTTATGAAGACCTGCTGGCCGACCCGGTGAACAGTTTCAGATCGGCCTTTGAGAAATGCAGTATTACATTCACGCCTGACTCTGCTGCGGCATTGTGAATCCGTTCTGGCTAATCCCTATAATGCCTTCTCGGAAATCAGGCTGGATAAATGGCGCCAGGGCAGGAACAGGGAACGCCTCGAGAAAGTCCTGCCATCACTGGGATTGATTGCCGGGCGGATGGGTTATCCAGATGGCGAGCTGAATCTCTGCTAACGTGGTTCTTTGACCAGGATCCGCTTCCGGTCTATGACATGGTGTTTGCCGGATATTGTGTTGGCGGCATTTTCTTGAGCAACCCGCGCTCGGCCATTTCCTCCTGTGCAAACTTTTTCACCAGAACCGAGATAAATACAAGGTGATAGAAGATATCCCAGTAGGACAAGCCAAGAAAAATAGTCCCCGTGGCATAGGCAATCAAGGAGGCGCGCAGCATGGTTGTGTAATTTTTCACCCAGGCCATTTCCGGGAACCGACGGGTTGTGATGTTGAGCCTGGTGAGGCTGATGAGTGTGCCGAAGAGAAGCGAGAACCACATGGCGAATGCAATAAATCCATGCTCTGCCAGGATTTCGATATAGGAACTGTGCCAGTCCCTTTGTGTAACATAGCGCCAGCCCTCAAAACCTGCACCAAGCAAGGGGTGATCAAGCGCATAGTGAAAGCCATCTCTCCAAGCCTGGATACGTTCCATCGCAGAGGTGTCTGCTTCATAGGTCTCGATTGTATCCATGCGACCGAACCACTGCTCGGGCAGTGCACCCAGTGCCAGATAGATGCCCAGCATCATGAGTGGTATTGCCAGGTATTTGCGTTTGCTTTCCCATATAAGGACAACAGCCAGCGCCGCAATGGTCAATAAGGCTCCGCGGGACCAGGATGACAGGGCAGCAGCAAAGCACAGGGGGATCGCAGCCATCAATCCGTAATTGATCCATCGGTTTCTTGTTTCCCTGCGCCAGAATATCAATAGAGGTATAATCATCAGGGTGGCGATAGCAAATTCATTATTCCCGTAGAACTGCGTATAGGGCGGGCCATAAACGCGGTTGCTGAATCCGGTCATAATTGCCCATATCCCTCCTTTGACAGCAACCAGCCCAATTGAGCCGGCAATGGTGATGATCAGATAGTAGAGCTTCTCGCGGGTGTTAATCAGCATCAGGGTCAATATGAACGGGAGATATATTTTCGATACTTCAATCAGTTTTGGCCAGGCCGCCCAGGGGACCTGGGCATTCAGTGTGGTCAGCAGGAAGTAGAACCAAAGGATGTAAAAGACATAGATGCGCCAGTCCCTGGGGATGGCCTGTCGATCCTTGGTCGTGAGCATGGCGAAAAATGCAACAATAAACATCACCAGATAGACAGGAAAGGTTGTCATGAAACCCCAGGCATACGTGTGCGGGTTGAGGTAACTGAATACCGCAAGGCAAAGCACACCCAGCCAGGGTCGCCAGAGTGTGGCGCCAATGCAGCCGACAAGAAAGGCTAATACGGCGATGTCACGCATTGGCTATGTGCCTCAGAATCGTGGTATTTATGTGGTATCCATCGTGCTGCATGTTCAAGGGTTTCCTTGTTCGATCATTGGGTCTCACTGCGCGAGATCAGCTCTTGTGGCTTAGCCGTGCAACATTAAATAGTTATCGGCGTGGACAGCATGGTCTTGCGAGGTTGGTATAGTAAATTCTATACTGTATTCCAATATAAATAAAATATTAATGAATACAATAGATTAAACTATAGCATCAATACTATACAATAGTTGATATAAACGAACCTCTTGTTTGATGGGTGAGAGAAGTCGGCGTATCTGGTTGATTTGTTGTTGCGAGATAGACAAACAACCTGAGGAGATACTCCACTTATGGGAAAGAATAGCGTTGTTGATTTTCGGGGTCGAGAGGCGAGCGCTGATCCCACCCTGGCCGGCACCATCCTCGACCGCCTCATGCACAATGCCTGCCGCATAACCTTCAAGGGCGAATCAATGTGAAAACGCAAGGCGAAGTTGACACACAATACCAGCAGCGCTTAACAATGCCGCTCCTGCATCGCTTCGCTTCTACTGCCACGGCTGAATCATCGTGGAACCCGTGGCCGAATCACGTGGACTGCGCACACTCACTTCCAAATACTTTGCCCCTGGTCGCTGCCATCCTCAATGAGACGTGAATGTATGTTATTTTAAGCCATGAGCATTGAGTATGCAGACGTATATTTCACGATGACAACGGACGACCAAGCCTATGGGAGGTTATTGTTTCGACTGACCTATCAATGGGGCCAAAGCGCTGATCGCCTCCACAGGATTGCATTGAAGCTCCTTCTCACCTTTTCTTCGATAGTAACAGCGAATGTAATGCGCCTTATTACCCATAGCTTCATCGATAAGTTCGAAATTCGGCACTGGCCCCTGTCGAGACAAGATATATTAGCGATAACGGCCGATCCGTATATCGTAATAGTGCAGAATGAAAAGCAGACCCCTCACACCCAATAAAGACATCATGCCTATTAAACAACTCTATCTGCTCCAACAGCGAGAGCTTTTCCGGATGCACGACCTGTGCAGCCATTTTCCTTACAGTAATTTTCTACCTCCTCTTCATGTGAGTACGTCCAGTTGGATTTCCTTAGTGCTGTCCTGGACAAGATATACCGGGTTCGCGTCTGATTCGAACGATAGGCCACCAGCCATACTCGTGACGCGAGGTGCCTGGTTACCTGCAGGTGCACTGGGTGGATACTGTTTCTTTCGTACCAAGAGGCCTCGGGGACTGTTATTTCTGCCATTCGAAGTGGCTTCCTGGTTACAAGGAAGTATCTCTACCGTCACCCCCGTCGCGCTCAATTAGGGTCTTCCAATGCTCGCCATGAGGTCGCAATAGCTGCCTTAAATATCTGTTGTGCGCCAAAGGGATTATTCCGTTCAAGAATCTTTTTTGTCACCACACCCCGTGTTCGAGAAGATACCAGTACCTGGCTATACCCTCAGTCAATAAATGGCCATAATGAGGTTCTACAAAATGTCCTAAGAAAAGGCCATTAGAATCAGAGTCTTGTACGGCAGCGCCGATGGATCAAGGAAGACCAGGGGAGGCGCTTTAGAAAATTCTGGAGATTTTGTTTGGTCCCCGTAAAATGCAAGAGACACTACGAGTCGTTGATTTTTCATCGTAAACGAGGTTATGTTTGAGAAATCAGGCCACGCGGAACAAATATCGAATTTTTCAGTTTTATAAAATGAAGGCGACGTGAGAAAATCCAAAACCCTTTAACGATTTCTCATAACCAACCACACTTGGCCATGCCGCATGTTAGGACATATAGCGCATTTAGAATATGACCAGCCACCGCCTCAAAAAGTAGACGCTTAAAGTACCTCATACTACTGCTACAGATAGTTCAAACATATGGATTTCGCTGGCGCCAGCGAATTGGCAAGTACCGCCGATCTATTTACGGCATTGTTAAAGCCACCAATCGTACTCAGTATAAAACGGCAGATCAAAGCTTTAATAAACTTCCTGAATTCTTTTCAGTTGAGAACTGTCCACTGCCTATCTCAAAATATAGATCTTAAGCGCCGCGGCTATCTGTCAATGATCGCCCTAACGATCATGGTGGATAGCGCCCCCCTGAAAATGAAAGAGACTACGGGGTGGAAGATGGCGGTGTTGAGGTCGTGAAATATTTTTGGCGGCTCGACCCCGCACCTAACGTGACCCGCCGGACTGACTCGCACCCCGGATTGCCTCCTTGAGAGAGCGCACGCTAAACAGGCCATTGGCGATTGGTCGCCTTCAGGCAGATTCAGTTCCGGCACCCGCCACCTTCCACCTTGGAGTGTAAATCGACGGGAGGTGTTATGGAACTGGTGGCCCTGTACAAACGGGTGATTGGCCTTGACGTGCATCAGGCGCAAATCACCGCCTGTGCGTTGCTTGAGGAGCCGGACGGAACGAGTGCGCATCGAGCAGCGGCAATTTGGCGCGTTCAAGCGGGACCGCCGCGCGTTGGCTGAATGGGCGGCTTCGCTGTGCCCCATAAACGAGGAGTAGAAAAGTCCTGGACGCTCCAAGCTGTTATAAGGATTGCTCACAAACACTTTATTATTAACCCGGCAATAAAATATATCTGATATAATCCCATTTCATGGAAGAAGGGATCGATGCAAGAAAACTACCACGGGAAGTGCTTAAGGAGAAACGCCGACAGGCGCATCGACTGAGGGAACGCGGAATGACCCGAGCGGAGATTGGCGAGATAGTGGGCGTTCACGCGGATACAGTGGGTCGTTGGCTGAAACTCTCCCCGAAGCAATTCAAGGTAAACCGGGGTGGACGCAAATCGGGTGACGGACGTCATCTGAATGCAGACCAGGAAAAGTATGTTCGACGCTTGATTACTGACAAGCAGCCGGATCAGTTGAAATTGGACTATGTGCTCTGGACGCGCAAGGCAGTGATAGAACTGATCAAGCAGGAAACAGGTATTGATATGCCGATTCGCACGGTGGGTGAATACCTGAAGCGCTGGGGGTTTACGCCACAAAAGCCGATGAAGCGCGCCTATGAACAGAATCCCAAGGTCGTCCAACGTTGGCTGAATAACGAGTATCCTGCGATCAAGGCGCGGGCCAAGCTGGAAAAAGCCGAGATTTATTGGGGCGACGAGACAGGACTTCGCAATGACAGCCAGCATGAGCGGGGCTATGCGCCCAAGGGGAAGACGCCGGTTATCAGGCTGAATGCAAATCGGGCGTCCGCGAACATGATTTCAGCCGTTACCAACCAGGGCAAAGTACGCTTTCGGGTGTTTGATGGCAGTATGAACGCGGATATTTTGATTGATTTCTGCCAGCGGCTGATCAAATCAGCGGGGCGCAAGGTCTTTCTGGTACTGGACAATCTGCGAGTGCATCACGCCAAGGTGTTTAAAGCGTGGCTGACAATACATGAGGATGAGATCGAGATATTTTATTTGCCGTCTTACTCACCGGAGTTGAATCCGGATGAGTATCTCAACTGCGATCTCAAGGCGGGTGTGCACAGCGGCAAGCCGGCGAGGAACAAAGTGCAGCTCAAGAAGAAGGCGATATCACATATGCGCATGTTGCAGAAAAAGCCACACCGTGTCGCGAAATATTTTAAGCATGAGAAAATTCGCTATGCTGCTTAACAGATGTTGTTTATTGCCGGGTTAATAGTATACAAACCCGACCTGATTTTGTAATTAAGAGTCTTCACCTGGCTCAGGTAACTGCCGTGTCGGCCGCCTCGCCAGAGGCAATGGGGAATGCGCATCGGCAACCATGTATTCCAGTTTCTTGCAGGCCCTTGCGGGCCGCTTTAGCCCAACTCGACCACTTCGCCAACTGGACGACTTGTCCATGAATGTAAGCATCGGTCAGGGTCACCGGATCTCCTCCCTCGGAGGGGGCAACGTTCAGTGAGGTCGGATATCGTCGTAACGATTGCGGAAAACTTCCAGTGATTCCCTAGCTTTACCCGGGCTGAGGGGTAGGCTACCTAATCTCATGCAAAGTCAGGATGGTTGACTGCAATCTCTACCTTCTCGATGCCATCGACCGGGGGCTTGGCATATAGGGGCAACTATGGATGAGATTGGTTCTAAAGCAAATTAGTAAAAAATATCGACATAACTTTGTATCAAATGCAGTCGATTGTCATTGAGGTAAAATCAATATAATCCACAACCACATAGACCAGATTTCTAATAATTAAACTACTTGAAATAGCCTTTATATGTGTCGAAATGATTTACAGTGTTTTATTACTCATCAAAGTAGATTTTCCTGTAATTGACGTAACTGCTTGTATTTGAATTAAAAATATATATCCGGCATGAACAATGCTTAAGTTTTTTTGCGGATGCATGCTAATCGTTAAACAAAAATTTCTTTGACGACAACAGTAATTAACCACATTGTTACTTCAATGAACTATGAGGAGACAAATAAATGAAATTCAAGAAACTGCTTATTTCAAGCGCTATTGCCGCTGTTATTGGGGTTGCTGCTAGCAACGCAAGTGCTGATTCAGTTGCTAGTATGTCAATTGAGGAGATCGGTACTGCTTCCAGTGGTCTGGGAACATCCGCGGCTGGTACGGGTGGGGGTGTATTCTATTTTTCAACAGAAGCGCAAATTCCGGATGGATCAAACAGTTCTTCACCTACGACATTTAACTTTACTAGTCCTCCAGGTATTATAAATGGAACAAATCAAACGGCTGTTTCCACAAGCTTTTTATATGGGGGTACAACCGCACTATATACGTTCCAGCCGAATTCTTGTGGTGCATCCAAACCATGCACACCGACATCGCCAACAGGGTTGGCAGCTACTTACAACGCTGGTACGCTTACTATAAATTTGAACGATTTCGGCGGTTTTTACAAACTATTCAATGCACAGTTTCCGCTGTTCCCTGATAGTGTTCAACAGGCGTTAAAAGTATCTGCAAGTGCACTTGGTGCAGGTAGTTTGGGTGCTGACCAGTTTTATTACACACTAGATTGGTCTCACACAATTACATCAGCTGAGAACTCGCTTTTTGGAGGTTCAGTTGCGGACTGGCATCTTGAGGGCGTAGGTACTCTCGCTCCAGCAGCAGTGCCGGTTCCGGCGGCTGTATGGCTGTTCGGCAGTGGTCTTCTTGGATTGGTTGGCGTGGCGCGCCGCAAAAAAGCCAAGACTATTATATAAGTTTATCAATGGTCTGAGCCATTAGTTTCAACAAGACTTAGGCGGGCATCTGGGAAACTAGATGCCCGTTTTTATTGCCCCAAACCGCTAGTCAAAACTATGCACTTTAGTGCAAGGTTTTAGCTGCTACACAAATGGCGGATCACCTTGAAGCGGGCCGGAACATTTTCCAGTACTTCGGATGCATCCTCGCCTATGGCGCGCAGCTGTCCACCGCAGTCTGGGCACTGATGTGTGATTCCATAGAGCTTAGATTATACCCATATCGTTAAACACAGAGTTTAGCCGCTGCACCAGATCGACCACATATTACGGAAAGCTTCCTCTACTTCAAGTGTAAATGACTTGCCGTCGCATAGATGGGACTTCGCTAGCATCTCCCGCAACGTTTGGCGGTATAAACGGAGTTGATCTCTATTGCTTGCTAATTTAATGGCAAGGGTAATATAGTCCTCTAGGCTATCCGCAATCAATTCATCTAGCCCGATCTGCGTAAGCAGACTTACACCGACCCTCCCCGCGTGTCGTTTACCGGCAAGCACAATTACCGGCACGCCCATCCATAGTGAATCACACGTTGTGGTAGTGCCGTTATAGGGAAATGTATCCAGGGCAATATCGACTCTACTGTAGGTCGATAGATGTTCAGCTTTAGAAGGAGTTAAACCGATAAATTCGATGCGATGTCGTTCTATATGCTGGTTTTCGAATATCTGATAATAGCGCTCGCACGTGCTCGTATCAATGAACGAACGGTATTTCAGAATGAGTCGCGCTCCCGGTACCTGATTAAGAATGCATGCCCACGTCGCAATGACCTTGGGGGTAATCTTCCCAGGAAAATTGAACGATCCGAATGTTATATGGCCATTTGACTCCAATGGGAGAGGCTCAATGTAAGGTGCTTCAACTGGTGGCGAATAACAGAGGAATCCACGGGGTAGGCGGTAAAGTTTTTCTGTATAGTATTTATCGTTTTCTCCCGGAGGATCAGCCCATGCATCAGTAAGGCGATAATCCACTGCTGCCATGCCAGTGGTATTTGGATACCCCAAATATGTTACCTGGATCGGCGCAGGCTCGCGTGCAAATACCAGTAGCCGGTTGTCTGCCGTATGGCCGGAAAGATCCACGAGTATATCGATCCGATCCTCGTGCACCATGAGATCAAACTGATCGTCAGATAGGCCCTTGGTGCTACGATATACATCAATTAGCGCCCGCAGTCTGATGGTCATATCGTCAGGAGCGTGTACATCCGAATAGCAATAGATCAGATATTCTTCTCGATTATGATTTCTCAGAAGTGGATCAAGGAAATAGGCTACTGAATGGTCACGTAGATCCGGTGTGACGTACCCGATAAGCAGGCGCCTTTTAGGATCGCGTTTATTAGGATACAGCCGATGACCAAGAGAGGGCACCGCCTGACGCGCTGCCCATTCCAGATGTGCCTTAAACACTTCACCCGAGGTCGCGATATTATCGTAGTTCAGGCATAAGAGTGCGTTCGAATGAATGGCGGCTGAACTTGGCATTAGCGTTAATGCCTGAGTCCAGCATTTGTATGCCTCTTCGGCTCGTCCTTGTTCCAAAAGAATATTACCCATATTACTATAGGCATCGGAGCGATTTGGGGCAATTTTCATTGCCTTACTGAAACTTACTTCTGCATCTTCGATTCTTCCCAACGAGGCGCAGGCAATCCCCATATAACTAAGGCGTCAACATAGTCTGGTCTTATCTGAAACGCCCGCTGAAAGCATTCAATTGCTTCTTCCTGACGATGCTGATTCAGTAGTGAGAAACCAAGCTGAAATATGCACTTATGATCGCTTGGACAGATATCAATTGCCCTACGGCTATGCCGTTCTGCCTCCTCAAAGCGACCAAATGTCAAACTAATGGAACCCAACATTTTCCAGGCTTCAAAATCAAGCTTTGCTGTGTCTATGATCTGCTTCAGCAGAGCCTCGGCTTCTGCGAGTTGCCCGGATTCAAACAAAGCCTGGGCTCGTTTCTTTTTTGTTCGAATTAGAATGCTTGTCTTGTTCGCCATCGATTTATTATGAGAATCCGTGCTAGTGCGTATTCCGTGAAATAACATCATCAGTATGTACCAAACAAAATTTTTGAAACTACTGCATGGGGTAAACCTACTCATCAATAATGGACACGCTGATAAGTGACTTGTTGTGCTCCAATCGCTTCTGGGCTAAGGTTGCCGTTGGTACGGTGTCAGCGGGTATGATTGTAGTCATACTTCAAAGTACCCGAATACGGTTTTCCACATGATCGCACGGGACGGGAATCGTTCGCTGTAGAATAAGATCCACCTTCGAGGGTTGAAAGAAGCTCTTGGCAACCACATTATCATAACAATTACTCTTAGCGCTTATGCTGCACAGCAGTGTGTATCGCAGTATTCGTGACCGATAATTCTTCCAGCATAACTGGCTGCCGCGGTCGATGTGCGTGATAATGCCTTTTAATTTCCACCGACGCCACAATTCCATGCCAGTGGCGTGAAAATTCCAAGCATATAGACCCCTACATTAGGCGTTAAAAGTGTAATATTTTTTAAAGTCTTGTTGCAAGATTCATTGAAATCGAGGGAATTTAATTTGAATGAATTTGGTCAGCATATGCAAGATGCGGAAGCGCATTACCAAAAGGGAAATCTGCCTCAGGCAGATGCACTTGCACGATATCTCCTGTCGATAGGTAAGGAATTGCCACTAGCATATAATCTTCTTGGGAAGGTGGCCCTGTCGATAGAGATGTGGACAAATGCATTAGAGTATTTCCAGCGTGCCGTGAATATCGATTCAACTCTGGAAACAGCAAGAAAAAGCTTGGTACTGGCCAAGAAACGGAGGAGATCCTACATTGCACGATCTAAAAATATCGCTCAGGTCTCCAAGCGAGGTCGTGAACTTCGCCCTCGTTATTTACTTATAAAATCTTGGGGAAACGGATTCTGGTCCGATATTGATCACGTGCTCGGTCAGTTGCTTATTGCAGAATTGACAGGGCGCTCACCTATTGTTCACTGGGGCGCGAACAGTCTGTTCAGCGATGGTGATTGCGATAATGCTTTTGAATTGTACTTTGATCCTGTTTCTCAGTATCGCATTGGTGATTTGGTCTCGGACTCTTTCCAGTATTATCCACCGAAATGGAATGCACAGAACTTGCTATTGCCCGAGATAAATAAATGGGATGGAGCTTATTCCAGAATGGCAGGGCTGTACTTCTTGAACCGTACCGAGGAAGTAGTTGTAAGCGATTTTCACACATATGTGTTCGATCTGGTACCCTGGATCAATAAAGATTCTCCCTTGTACGGATATGATGCAGAAAATATCTATCGATACCTCTTTAAGAAATACTTAAAACTGGCGACAGACATCGAGGAAAAAATCGAAAAAACTTGGTCTAACCGCATGGAAGGACGTAAAATACTCTCTGTACATGTTCGCGGAAGCGACAAAATTCATGAGAGTAGTAAATTGCTGGAACTACATAAGTGCTATGAACCCATAATACAAGGAATTATAAAAAATCATCCAAACATCATGATATTTCTGTTGACTGACAGCACTTCTGTCCTCAAGGAATATTTCGAAAAATACGGCGACAGGCTAATATTCACCAACTGTTTTCGAACTGAAAGTAATGTAGGAGTCCATTATCAAGATCACGCATGCAGGCGAAATATCGGTATTGAAGTCATCGAAGACGTTTATCTTGCATCTCGATGTGATTACTTCCTGGGACTGGGCCATTCCAATGTTTCAACGACGATTCTTCATCTAAAGGAATGGAGTCCAGAAAGCTATAAACTACTTGGAGCCAATCTACTATATCAGCCACATTTGTTTCTGCATAATCGTTAATTTAATTTCTAAAAATGAAACTGCTTGTAAATTCCTTTGGTGGCGTAGCGTCCAAGGCCTTTCTAAAGGGCGTGGTGACTTCCAGCATTGGCGTGTCTTGGCAATGCATTCACAGTCATTTCAGAAATCCACCAGTTATTGCAGAGGATGGCACTAGGGTTGTATATATTTTTGGGGATCCGTATAACGCGGTTCTCTCCTTTTTTAATCGGCGCCAGTTTCGCAGTAGACTGCATGGATTTGACAACCAAGCATATGCTTACCCGGATATGTACTGGGTGGTAAAACATTGCAGAAATATAGAGGGAGACTGGCGGAATTTCAGATCCAGTATGGGGTTTGGAAGATTATCTCCATAATGGGAAAGACTTGCTTGGTCTAGAAGATCACTTCGAGAGGTGGACGACGGTCCGTCGCCCGTACCCAATACTGTTTCTAAAATATGAGACATTTTGGAATTATTTGCCTGAGACTTTCCACTTTCTGGGTGTTAGTAAGTTTGATCTAAAAAGATTTCCACAGCAGGAGCAGCGCGGCAGTGATTGGCAGGAATTATCGATTCCGGTTCAGCGCATGTTGAAGAAAATGTATGGTCGGCTACGTGAATGTATTCTTGATTTTGACGAATTTAAAATAAAGTAAGGAGTCACTGAATCAGATTTGAAGTGTAATGATTAATGTAGTTCCGATTTATTTAGATGTTTTCATAGTATATCCACAAACCTACTGGACCGACCGACGACGCAGGGAACTAATACAGGTCGCCCTCCGAGCGATTGTCCATGTAAATGGACTGCTAGCGCCGTTCATGGTTGATAGTGATAATCGTATGCTTCATCATTTATGTCGATATATACTCGCGCGTAACATAGTGCCGTGGAAGTCTATGTAAGATAACGACTAACTCGGAACGGAAAGGCACTTAGATAGATGTTGCGGATATGACACCTAATAGTTACGTTGTAAAGTTTATCTACATAATTGGAGTCGAAGGCTGCGGTCATCATGGCCTTTTCCCGGTTATAGAATCAGCGGTTCTCAATTTCAAACGGAATCAACCTGATCAACACCGGAACTCCCAAATTTATACACGATGGCTACCTATTAGGCAGGCTTTCAGTGAACTCTGGTATGTACCTAATTCTACCCGAATACAGCGCAAGACGTCACGTAGAGCATCTCAGAGCACTGGTTAAATCTCTAGGCAATCGCGCACGAGTTGAAAAGAGCACACTATTTGTTATTGAAGATAATTCTTTTCCATCAGGAAATATGCGTCATATGTCTTCCAGTCAATGGGACATTGTAGAAATGGCCGAACTGCTTAGACCCTATGCAAGCGTGCATTACGTGGCATTGTATCGAGACCCAATTGCAATGGCGTTTTCCCATCCCCAATGGGATGGAGTTGCGTAGTCACGCTATGCTCCTCGCTAGCTTCCTTGAGTTTTTAAATGCAAAGCTAATGAACTTGAAAAAACAGGATTTTGTGGTTGTGCACTATGATGACTTGATTAACAAGTCTGAAGAGCTCGTTTACACCCTTTCCGCATATCTTGGATTATCTCCGCAAGATATTCGAATAGGATTGAGTCATGTCAGGCCTAGTGCTAAGGACTGGAGAACGGAGATGCCGAAAGTCGATCGCGAATGGATGATGGAATTTTTTAACGACGACCGGTTATCTAGATGGGACGCTTTTCTTCCATTTCGCAACAGATACTGAGCAGGCCAGTAAATTGTGCCTTGTTTATTAAGCGGCATCAGTGGACATGTTTTTCGAGAAACAGATTTCTGATGATCCTGCCCACCAATGATGGACACCCTGTTATGAGCCAAAGCGTTTTTCTAAGTCTTCCCGCGTGATCGCTTAAGATCAATTATTGGACAAATTTGCAAAGTGATGCATAATTAGCTCCAATTTTATAAATGTAAATCTACTGAAATCAGATAATTACGCTGATTGATGATTCAAATTACCTACTCGCATTGCTACTTTAATATTAATGTCGAAGCTACTTGTACTCAATGGACCCAATCTGAACCTCCTGGGAGCTCGGGAACCCGATCATTATGGTGTCACACGCTTGAGGAATCATCGAAAGCGTTAGCGAATTGGCCGAGCGTCGAAGGGGCGGAACTGACAAGCTTCCAGAGCAACGCCGAGCATGAGTTGATCGAGCGGGTGCATGCGGCCCCGAAAGAAGGCATCGATTTCATCATCATCAACCCGGCGGCATTCACCCATACAAGTGTTGCTCTGAGGGATGCCCTGCTGGCCGTCAGGATTCCCTTCATCGAAGTTCATCTTTCGAATATCCATGCCCGCGAGGAATTCCGGAAGCATTCCTATTTCTCGGATGTGGCCGTGGGGGTGATTTCGGGGTTGGGGCCGATCGGGTATGAGCTGGCCTTGCGGGCGGCGGTGCGGTATCTGGAGGAGCGGGGGTAAGAATCTCTATAATGGCCACGGAAGCACACGGAATTACACGGAAAAGTCAAGAAGTAAGAAGTAAGAAGTGAGAAGTGAAGTGTGAGGGGCTGGGGCTTCAATGGTGCGCGTGGCGCACCCTACTTTGACGGGTTTTGAAATGGACATACGCAAAGTCAAGAAGCTGATCGAGTTGCTGGAGGAATCCAACATCACGGAGATCGAGATCCACGAGGGGGAGGAGTCGGTCCGGATCAGTCGCAAGGGGGAGGCCCCGCAGGCGCCTGCCTTCATGCCGGCGTATGCGCCGGGGATGTACGCGGCCGCGCCGTCTTCTGCACCCGCGACCGGTCAGGATCCCGCGCAGCCGGTCGAAAAAGCTGCGCCTCTGGGCCATGTGGTCACCTCCCCGATGGTCGGGACGTTCTACGAGTCCCCGTCGCCCGGCGCCAAGCCGTTTGTCGAGGTGGGCCAGCACGTCAACGTCGGTGACACCCTCTGCATCATCGAGGCCATGAAGATGCTCAACCAGATCGAGGCCGACAAGTCGGGCAAGATCGCCTCCCGGCTGGTCGAGAACGGCCAGCCGGTCGAGTTCGGCCAGGCACTGTTCGTGATCAGCTGATGCTGGAAAAGGTCGTCATCGCCAACCGGGGCGAGATCGCCCTGCGTATCCTGCGCGCGTGCCAGGAGCTCGGTATCAGCACGGTGGCGGTGCATTCCGTGGCCGATCGCGACCTGAAGCATGTGCTGCTGGCCGACGAGAGCGTCTGCATCGGTCCGGCGTCTTCCAGCGCCAGTTACCTTAATATCCCCGCCATCATCAGCGCCGCCGAAGTGACCGACGCGGACGCCATCCATCCCGGTTACGGGTTTCTGTCCGAGAACGACGATTTTGCCGAACAGTGTCGAGCGCAGCGGTTTCGTCTTCATCGGCCCGCGCCCGGAAACGATCCGCACCATGGGCGACAAGGTGGCCGCGATCCGCGCCATGCAGACGCCGGCGTGCCCTGCGTGCCGGGGTCGGACGGGCCGCTGGGCGAGGATGACAAGGCCAATCTCGCCATGGCGCGCAAGATCGGCTACCCGATCATCATCAAGGCCGCGGGCGGCGGCGGCGGGCGCGGCATGCGCGTGGTGCACGCCGAGGCCGCGCTGCTGGCCGCGATTTCGCTGACCCGCACCGAGGCCAAGAATGCCTTCAACAACGACGTCGTCTACATGGAGAAGTACCTCGACCGGCCACGCCACATCGAGTTCCAGGTGCTGGGCGACGGGGAGGGCGATGCCATCCACCTGGGCGAGCGCGACTGCTCCATGCAGCGCCGCCACCAGAAGGTGATCGAGGAGGCGCCGGCGCCGGGGATTACCGCGGAACAGCGCCAGGAGATGGGTCAGCGCTGTGTCGAGGCCTGCAAACGCTGCACTACCGCGGCGCCGGCACCTTCGAGTTTCTCTACCAGGACGGCGAGTTCTACTTCATCGAGATGAACACGCGCATCCAGGTGGAGCACCCGGTCACGGAGATGGTCACCGGCGTGGATATCGTCAAGGAGCAGCTCCGCATCGCCGCCGGGGAAGGGATCTCCTACCGCCAGGAGGACATCCGCATCCGCGGCCATGCCATCGAATGCCGCATCAACGCCGAGGACCCGAAGAACTTCATGCCCTCACCGGGCCGGATCGAGATGTACCATGCCCCGGGCGGCCCCGGCATCCGCATGGACACCCATATCTACAACGGCTACCGGGTGCCGCCGTACTACGATTCCATGATCGGCAAGCTGATCGCCTATGGCGAGACCCGTCAATCCGCGTTGGCCCGCATGCGCGTGGCGCTCAACGAGATCGTGATCGACGGCATCAAGTCCAACGTGCCGCTGCAGCTCGATATCGTCACGGATTATGCCTTCCTGCAGGGCGGCACGGATATTCATTACCTGGAGAAGAAGCTGGGGCTTTGAATAGGTGAAAAGTGAGGGGTGAGAAGTAAGAAGTAAAAAAACCTTAATGGCCACGGAATCACACGGAAACACACGGAAAAAATCAAAGTAAAAAAAGTTAGAAGTGAGAAGTTAGAAGTGAAAAAGCCTTTTGGTATTTCCGGTGTGTACGGTGGACACTATGGTTGGATTTTTGAAATAATTCCGTGTTTTTCCGTGGATTCCGTGGCCATTATTCTTTTCACCTCTCACCTCTTACCCCTCACTTCTCACTCCTCCCATGGCCTGGTTGCAGCTATTCGTTGAAGTGTCCGGTGATCGGGTGGAGGTTGCCGCTGAAACCCTGAGCGATGCCGGGGCGTTGTCGGTGACGTATGAGGACGCGGCGGATGAGCCGATCCTGGAGCCGGGGTTGGGGGAGCATCCGGTGTGGTCGGCTACGCGTGTGGTGGCGCTGTTTCCGGAGGACTGCGATGCCAGCGGCATCAGGCAACGACTGCGGGCGGCGCTGCATGACGCGGCGATCGAGGTGCGGGTCGAACGGCTGGAAGACCGTGACTGGTCCGGCACCTGGCGGGACAGCTTCCATGCCATGCGCTTCGGTGCGCGACTGTGGGTGGTTCCCAGCGATGAGTCTTCCGCCGGGGCCGATGCCGTCGTCGTCCGTATGGACCCCGGGCTCGCCTTTGGCACCGGGACCCATGCCACGACGGCGTTATGCCTGGAATGGCTGGATGCGAATCCGCCGGTGGGGCTGGAAGTCATCGATTATGGCTGCGGGTCGGGGATACTCGCCATCGCGGCCGCCAGGCTGGGCGCACGTCGGGTGCGCGCGGTGGATATCGATCCGCAGGCGTTGCAGGCGACGCGGGAAAATGCCCGGCGCAACGGGGTGGATGAGGAATTGAGCGTGATGTTCCCCGGGGCGCTGGATGCGCGGCCGGCCGGTCTGCTGATCGCCAATATCCTTGCCAACCCGTTGATCGAGCTGGCGGAAACTCTGGCCAGCCAGGTGAGCCCGGCGGGGCGTATCGTCCTGAGCGGAATTCTCGACGAGCAGGCCGGCGACGTCATGGAGGCCTATCGGCGCTGGTTCGATTTTCGCGACCCGGTGCAGCGGGAGGGGTGGGTGCTGCTGGAGGGGATCAAATGTCAAGGTGAATGAGGTAAGAAGTGAAAAAGAGAAGTGAGAAGTAAAAGAAGGAAAAGAATAATGGCCACGGAATCCTCGGAAATACGCGGAAAAATAAATTCAACAAAGGAAAAAAGTAAAAAGTAAGGAGTGCAGAAGCCTTTCGGTATTCCGGTGCGCACCGGTAGGATGTGGGTAAGGATTTTGAAATAATTCCGTGTTTTTCCGTGTGATTCCGTGGCCATTACGGTTTTTCTCTTCACTTCTTACCTCTCACTTTTTACCTTTCACATAGCGAAAGTGTAGACTAGCCGCCATGTACACTTTCTGTCCGACATGTTCGACGATATTCACCATCAAGGCCGAGCAGCTGCTGGCGGCGGATGGGCGGGTGCGTTGCGGGGAGTGCGGGCAGGTTTTTCGTGCCTATGATTTCGTCTATGAGGAACTGGAGACGGCGCAGGCGGCACAGGCCGATTACCACGCGCCGAAACCAGACCCCTATATCGACCCGTACATTATGGACGGGTGGCGGACGGGGCAGGGCGGCGCCGATAGGGATGAGGATGACGTGTTCGCTATTGATAAGGATGCCGCCGTCCTGATGGAGTCGGCGCACGCCGGTGTGTGGGGGAAGAAATCGAATTTCTCGCGCAATGCCGGCTATGGCGTGCTCATCGGTGCGCTGCTGCTGCTGTTCGCCCTGCAGTGGGTGTATTTCAATCGCGCCGAACTGGCGGCGGACAATGACTGGCGCCCCGGACTGGAAGGGCTCTGCTCCCTGCTGCATTGCACGCTGCCCCTGCGGGTCGACCTCTCCCGCATCGAACTGATCAACCGCGATGTCCGGAAACATCCGCAGGTCGCAGGGGCGCTGCTGATCAACGCCACCCTCGTCAATCACGCCGGTTTTACCCAGCCGTATCCGATCCTTGCGGTGACATTCTCGAATTCAACCGGTACGCCGATCGCCGCGCGGCGTTTCAAACCCGCCGAATACCTCGGCAAGCAGGTCGATGTCGAGGCGGGCATGCCGCCCGACAAGCCGGTGCCGATCAAGCTGGAAATCGAGGACCCGGGCGAGGAGGCGGTTTCCTTCCAGTTCGATTTTCTCTGATTTTCAAACCCTTCCGTGCGGTGATTTTCACCACTTTATCCGCGCCCGGGTTGCGAGTATTATTCTCCGTCCTTCACTCCCGGAATACTCAAGAACAGACATAATCCGGTGCGACTAGGACCTTATACACTCGCCAGTAATGTGATCCTTGCCCCCATGGCAGGCGTCACCGATCGGCCGTTCCGGCAGCTATGCCGTTCGCTGGGGGCCGGCCTCGCCGTGTCGGAGATGGTTTCCTCAAACGCGCTCCTGTGGGGCAGTGAGAAGACGCGGCGCCGCATGGACCATGCCGGTGAAGACGAACCCGTTTCCGTGCAGATCGCCGGGGCCGATCCGCGCATGATGGCGGACGCCGCCCGTTTCAACGTCGCGCATGGCGCACAGATCATCGACATCAACATGGGGTGCCCGGCAAAGAAGGTCTGCAACGCCATGGCGGGTTCCGCCCTGTTGCAGGACGAGGCGCTGGTCGGTCGCATCCTCGATGCCGTCGTCGCGGCCGTCGATGTCCCGGTGACGCTGAAGATCCGCACCGGCACGGACCCGGCACACCGCAATGCCCTGCGCATCGCCGCCATCGCCGAACAGGCCGGCGTACAGGCGCTGGCCGTGCACGGACGCACCCGGGCCTGCGCCTACCGGGGCGAGGCGGAGCATGAGACGGTGCGCGCGATCAAGTCCGCGGTGTCGATTCCGGTGATCGCCAACGGCGACATCAGCTCGCCGCAGCGGGCTGTCGAGGTGCTGCGTTATACCGGGGCCGACGCCCTGATGATCGGGCGCGCCGCGCAGGGCCGGCCGTGGGTGTTTCGCGAGATCACGCATTTCATGTCAACGGGGGAGGTGCTGCCCGCGCCGCCACCCGCCGAAATCGGGCGCATTCTCATCGGGCATCTCAACAATCTCTACGGGTTTTACGGGGAATATATCGGGGTACGGGTCGCGCGCAAGCACATCGCCTGGTACACCAGGGGGCAGCCCGGCGGAAACAGCTTCCGCCGGCATATCAATCAGGCCGAATCGGCCGAGGAGCAGCTGTGTCATATCAGGGATTATTTCGCCATACTGACCGAACAGAAGGCGCTGGCCGCATGATGACAACGGCGGCAAGACACGAGCGGCGCAAGCAGCCGATCCGCCGCAGCGTACAATCCGCGATCGAACTCTACCTGGATGATCTCAACGGACACCATGTCAATGACCTGTATCACATGGTCCTGGGAGAGGTCGAGCCGGCGTTGCTGAACGTCGTCATGCAGCACGTGGAGGGGAACCAGTCACAGGCGGCGGAAATGCTGGGCATCACCCGCGCCACCCTGCGCAAGAAACTCAAGCTGTACGAGCTGGAACTGTAACCTCAACCCCTAGGAGCGAGAGGAACTCTTTCACCGCAAAGGCGCAAAGGACGCAGAGAAAATCTTTAATTAAAAACAATTAAGATATGCGTTCTATGCGACTCTGCGGTGATTCTTTTTCATTTTCTTCATGGATAAGCACTAATGTACAAAATACAACGCGCGCTGATCAGCGTTTCAGACAAGAGCGGCGTCGGCGAATTCGCGCAGGGGCTTGCGGCGCTGGGCATCGAGATCCTGTCCACCGGCGGCACGGCGCGCCTGCTCGCCGATGCCGGTATCCCGGTGGTCGAGGTCTCCGACTTCACCGGCTTCCCGGAGATGATGGACGGGCGCGTCAAGACGCTGCACCCGAAGGTGCATGGCGGCATCCTTGCCCGCCGCGGGCTCGACGAGGCGGTGATGGCGGAAAACGGTATTGCGCCGATCGACATGGTCGTGGTCAATCTGTACCCCTTCGAGCAGACCGTGGCGCGCGCGGACTGCGACCTGGCGATGGCGATCGAGAACATCGATATCGGCGGGCCCACCCTGCTGCGCGCCGCGGCCAAGAACCATGCCGCCGTCACCGTGCTGGTCGACAGCGCCGACTACGGGCCGGTGCTGGCGGAGCTGCGCCGGCAGGGCGGCGGCGTGCCGGATGCCACCCGCTTTGCGCTCGCGGTCAAGGCCTTCGAACACACGGCCCGCTATGACGGGGCCATCGCGAATTACCTGGGCGGCATCAACCCCGCCGGGGAGCGTGACCCTTTCCCGCGCACCCTGAACTTCCAGTTCCGCCGGACCCAGACGATGCGCTACGGCGAGAACCCGCACCAGCGCGCCGCGTTCTATGTCGAGCCGGCGCCCGCCGGGCTCGGTGGCGACCGCGCCCAGTTGCAGGGCAAGGAACTGTCCTACAACAACATGGCGATGCCGATGCGGCATGGAACTGGTCAAGACTTTCACCAGGCCGGCCTGCGTGATCGTCAAGCATGCCAACCCCTGCGGCGTGGCAATCGCCGACACCCTGAATGCGTACAAGCTGGCCTATGCGACGGACAGCACCTCGGCGTTCGGCGGCATCATCGCCTTCAACCGCCGAACTGGATGCGGCAACCGCCGCGGAGATCACCGAACGCAGTTCGTCGAGCTGATCATCGCGCCGGCTGTCGATGCGGACGCATTGCAGGTCATCGCCGCCAAGAAGAACGTGCGTGTGCTGGAGTGCGGCCCCTGGGAAGGCGAGCCGGTTGACGGGCTGGATTTCAAGCGCGTCAACGGCGGCCTGCTGGTGCAGGACCGCGATCTGGGCCGGGTGAGCGCGGGCGATCTCAAGGTCGTGACCCGGCGTGCGCCCACACCGGAGGAGACGCGGGACCTGCTGTTTGCCTGGCGGGTCGGCAAGTTCGTCAAGTCCAATGCCATCGTCTACTGCCGGGACGGCATGACCATCGGCGTCGGCGCCGGCCAGATGAGCCGCGTCTACAGCGCCCGCATCGCCGCGCTCAAGGCGCAGGACGAGGGTCTTGAGGTGCGCGGCTCGGTGATGGCCTCGGATGCCTTCTTCCCCTTCCGCGACGGCATCGACCAGGCGGCCGGGGCCGGCATCGTCGCGGTCATCCAGCCGGGCGGCTCCGTGCGCGATGAGAGGTCATCGCCGCCGCCGACGAACACGGCATGGCGATGGTGTTCACCGGCATGCGGCATTTCCGGCATTGATTTTTGTGAAGGAAAGTGAGAAGTGAGAAGTAAGAGGTAAGAAGTAAAAAGTAAGGGGTGAAGGGTGAGAAGTGAGGAAAAACTTAATAGCCACGGAATCACACGGAAAAAGTAAGAAAAACCACGGAAAGAAAGAGGAGAGAAGAGTGAGGGGAAGGAAACTTAATGCCACAGAATCACACGGAAACACACGGAAAGAATTCAAATTCCCATTCGGGGTGCGCACGACGCATCCTGTGAGTGACGGTAATTGTTTTCCGTAGGCATTTGTAGATCCTTTGGCCATCATGTCTATCCATGCACAAACGCCCCCGGTTCTCACCTCTCACCCATCACTTCTTACTTAATCATTTTTCCGTGTGTTTCCGTGTGATTCCGTGGCCATTAGGTTTTTTTCTCACTTCTCAATTTCCCCTGGACATAAAATAGAGCAATGAACATTCTGATCATTGGCGGTGGCGGTCGTGAACATGCCCTGGCGTGGAAGGCGGCGCAGTCGCCGCGGGCGGAGACGGTGTTCGTGGCGCCGGGCAATGCCGGCACGGCGCAGGAACCCGGTGTCAGGAATGTCGCCGTTGATGCCGGCGATATCGAGGCGCTGGTGGCCTTTGCCAAAGAGAACGCCATCGGCCTGACGATCGTCGGGCCCGAGGTGCCGCTGGTCGCCGGCGTGGTGGATCGTTTCACGGCGGCGGGTCTGCGCTGCTTCGGACCGGTGCGGGCCGCGGCGCAACTGGAGGGATCGAAATCGTTCAGCAAGGATTTCCTGGCGCGCCACCGGATACCGACAGCGCACTACGCGGTGTTCACCGATATCCCCGCGGCGGTCGACTATATTCATGCGCATGGCGCACCCCTGGTGGTCAAGGCCGACGGCCTGGCGGCCGGGAAGGGCGTCATCCTCGCCGCCACCGAGGCGCAGGCCATCGCGGCGGTGGAGGACATGCTGCGCGGCAATGTCTACGGCAGTGCCGGTCACCGGGTCGTCATCGAGGAATTCCTGGAGGGCGAAGAGGCCAGCTTTATCGTCATGGCGGACGGTGCACACATACTGCCGCTCGCGACCTCGCAGGACCACAAGGCGCGCGATGACGGGGATAGCGGACCCAACACCGGCGGCATGGGCGCCTATTCACCGGCGCCGGTGGTCACCCCGGAGATTCACCGGCGCATCATGGACGAGGTGATCCGGCCCACGGTGCGCGGCATGGCCGGGGAGGGCCACCCCTTCACCGGGTTCCTGTACGCCGGGCTCATGATCGCCGCGGACGGTACGCCTAAAGTGCTGGAATTCAACGTGCGCTTCGGCGATCCGGAAACCCAGCCGATCATGCTGCGTCTCCGGTCCGACCTGGTGGAACTGTGCCTGGCGGCGCTGGAGGGCAGGCTCGATGAAGTGGACGCGGTATGGGACGAGCGCGCCTCGATCGGGGTGGTGCTGGCCGCCGGCGGCTATCCGGACGACTACCGCAAGGGCGATGTCATTGAAGGTATCGGGGCGCCTGACGATAAGCACTGCAAGGTCTTTCACGCCGGCACGCAGGAGCGGGATGGTCAGGTCGTGACCGCCGGCGGTCGCGTGCTGTGCGTCTGCGCACTGGGCGAGACGGTCGCCGAGGCTCAACAGCAGGCCTACCGCTGCATCGGCGGGATCCGCTGGCCCGGGATGTATTACCGCAGGGACATCGGGTATCGGGCGGTGGCGCGGGAGAAAGGGGGGAAGTGAGAAGTAATGAAGTGAGAGGTGAGAAGTGAGGGTGAGAAGGGAGAAGTGGGGAAAAACATAATGGCCACGGAATCCACGGAAAACACGGAATTATTTTAAAATCTCAACCAACATCCACCGTGGACACAGGAATACCCAAAGGCCTTTCACTTCTTACTTCTCTACTTCTAATTTTTTAATTTGTTGAAATCATTCCGTGTTTTCCGTGTGATTCCGTGGCCATCCAGATTTTCTTCTCACCTTTCACTTCTTACTTTTTACTCATGGGTTCAGTGGCCATCACTGGTTATAAAGGAGATAGGGATGGAAATATTCGGCTGGGTGCTGGTGGCGATCATTCTCGGGGTTCCCGTGCTGGGGATCGTGTTCTACAACCGGTTGGTGGGGCTCAACAACCAGGTGAAGAATGCCTGGCGGCAGATCGATGTGCAGCTGAAGCGCCGTCACGACCTGATTCCCAACCTGGTTGAGGTCGTCAAGGACTATATGTCCTACGAGCAGGAGACCCTCCAGAAGGTGATCCAGGCGCGTAACCAGGCCGTCAGCGCGCATAACCCCGAAGAGGCGATCGCCGCCGAGGGCGTGCTGGGCGGGGCGCTGGGCAAGCTGTTCGCCCTGATGGAAAACTACCCGGACCTCAAGGCCAACGAGAATGTCGCGCGCCTGATGGAGGAACTGAGCGCCACCGAGAACAAGATTTCCTTCTCCCGCCAGTTCTACAACGACAGCGTCATGGCACTCAACAACGCCGTGCAGTCCTTTCCCTCCAATATTGTGGCCGGCATGTTCGCCTTCCGCGAGGCGACCTATTTCGAGGTACCGGAGACCGAGACCGCGGTACCCAAGGTCGATCTGCGCTGATAACGGCGGGTGAGAAGTAATGAAGTGAGAGGTGAGAAGTGAAGGGTGAGAAGGGAGAAGGGAGGAAAAACATAATGGCCACGGAATCCACGGAAAAGTAAAAAAACTTGGGTCTTCAGCAGAATTTGTGGGTAACTATGGTCTGAAAGCGGGTTCTGGGCAACCGATGCAAAGGGCGAAGCAGCCAGGATAGCGCATCCTGTCCCCGACTCTGAGAAGATGGAAGTTGCGAAGCCACCATCTGTCAGAGAAAAAGGAACAGGATGCAGCTCAAGACTATCCTGAATCGGGTCCAGAAATTCAAATCGTTTGTGTATGCGGCCGTGCGCTGGGTTGACGGGCCGCACGGAGAGCCTGCCATCGAGGCCGAGCTTCGCCCGCGAACCAACGCCCGGGCGTGCTGTTCGAGCTGCGGCGGTGAAGCGCCGGGATACGATCGACTTGCGGAACGACGCTTTGAGTTCGTGCCCCTGTGGGGCATTCGGGTCTATTTTCGTTATGCTCCGCGGCGGGTGGATTGCCCGCGGTGCGGTGTGCGGGTGGAGAGGATGCCGTGGGCGTCGGGCAAGCGGCAGCTGACCGAGGCCTACGCGTGGTTTTTGTCCGGCTGGGCGAAGCGGCTGAGCTGGAAAGAGGTGGCCGAGGCGTTCCACACGAGCTGGGAACAGGTTTTCCGGGCAGTGGAGCGTGCTGTGGAATGGGGGCGTGCGCACCAGGATCTCTCGGGCGTCAAGGCGCTGGGTGTCGATGAGATTGCGGTCTGGAAAGGACACAACTACCTGACGCTGGTCTATCAGATTGACAGCCACTGCAAGCGCCTGTTATGGATTGGCGAGAAGCGCACGGTCAAGACTCTGTTGCAGTTCTTTCGCTGGTTCGGCCAGGAGCGCGCCCAGACGCTGGATTTTATCTGCTCGGACATGTGGAAGCCGTACCTGAAAGTGATTGCCAGGAAGGCCAGCCAGGCTGTGCACATTCTGGACCGCTTTCACATCATGGCGCATCTCTCCAAGGCGATTGACGAGGTCCGTGCACAGGAGGCGAAAGAATTGAAGGAGAAAGGCTACGAGCCCATACTGAGCAAAACGCGCTGGCTATTGCTCAAACGCCCGGAACATCTGACCGAAAAGCAGGAAAGCCGACTGGCGGATCTGGTGCAATACAATTTGAAATCGATCCGAAGCTATCTTCTCAAGGAGGAGTTTCAGTTGCTCTGGTCGTATACCTCGCCCTACTGGGCGGGACGGTTCCTGGATGCCTGGTGCACCAAGACCATGCGCTCGAAGATCGAACCGATGAAGAAGGTGGCCAAGATGCTCAGGCGTCACCGGCCACTGTTGCTGAACTGGTTCCGCGCCAAAGGACAGCTCTCCAGTGCCGTTGTCGAGGGCTTCAACAACAAAGCAAAACTGACTACCAGAAAAGCCTTCGGTTTCCGGACCTATCATGCAATGGAAATCGCCTTGTATCACGCACTTGGCGCGCTACCCGAACCGAACTTCACCCATAGATTCTGCTGACGAGGC